>CAJGDP010000006.1 GCA_904502235.1 uncultured Bacteroidaceae bacterium | reverse complement strand
CGACGGCGACCTCAAGAACGCATACATCGAGACATCATTCGGTTTCGACACCGCATGTAAAGTATACTCTGAGGTTATCGGTAACATACAGCGCGACTGTAACTCAGCACAGAAATACTGGCACTTCATCAAATTGATGGGCCGTTCAGCATCTCACATCGCTCTTGAGTGCGCATTGCAGACACAGCCCAACTACTGTATCATCTCTGAGGAGGTACAGGAGAAGGCTCTCTCACTCGACAACATCGTTACTTCTATCGCAGAGGCTGTTGCTTCACGTGCGGCAGCAGGCAACAACTTCGGTACAGTTCTTATCCCTGAAGGTCTTATCGAGTTCGTTCCTGCAATGAAGGCTCTTATCGCCGAGCTTAACGACCTTTTGGCAGTTAAGGGCGAAGAGTACGCAGCAGTTGCTCCCGAGGAACAGCGTCAGTACATCATCAACCAGCTCTCTAAGGAGAATGCTGAGGTATATGCAAGCCTCCCTGCAGGTGTTGCACGCCAGTTGACTATGGACCGCGACCCACACGGTAACGTACAGGTATCACTCATCGAGACAGAGAAACTATTGTCAGAGATGGTAGCAAACAAGCTCGCAGCTTGGAAGGCAGAAGGCAAGTATGTTGGCAAGTTCAACGCACAGCACCACTTCTTCGGTTACGAAGGTCGTTGCGCGGCTCCTTCTAACTACGATGCAGACTACTGCTACGCTCTTGGTTACAATGCTTCACAGCTCATCGCAGCCGGCAAGACAGGTTACATGTCATCGGTTCGCAACACAACAGCTCCTGCTGCAGAATGGGTTGCAGGTGGTATCCCCATCACTATGATGATGAACATGGAGCGTCGTCACGGCGAAATGAAGCCTGTTATCCAGAAGGCTCTTGTTGACCTCAACGGTGCACCTTTCAAGACTTTTGCAGCAAACAGAGAGCAGTGGGCTAAGGAGACATGCTATGTTTATCCCGGTCCTATCCAATACTTTGGACCTACAGAGGTTTGCGACCAGACAACAAAGACTTTGGCTCTTGAGCAGCAGAAATAATAATTTTTGATGGCCAAGGCTAAAAAAGTCATAATAAAAGAAACCGGCGGACGGAAGGGCAAAACTTCCGCCCGCCGTTCATCATCACGCAAGCAAGTGAAGGATATGCCACATTGGCAATACCTTATCATAGCCACACTTGTAACAGCTATCGTCCTATTCATTGCATACCATCTGATATTCAAGCAGATAATTTTCCGCTTCACCAGTTGCGAAGGAGTAAAAATTTACGGAACATGCATCCCCAAGGGATATGACATATACGGAACAGACATTTCCCATCACCAAGGAGAGATAGACTGGGAAAAACTCGCAAAAGAGAACCCCGAGGAGAATCCCATAAGATTCATATACATGAAAGCCAGCGAGGGAAGCGACCACAAGGACACACAATTCGACACAAACTGGAAAAAAGCGAAAGAACATGGTTTTACAAGAGGTGCATACCACTATTTCAGCCCTTATTCCACCGGATTGGAACAGGCCACCATGTTCATAAAAACCGTAAAGATAGAGAAAGGTGACCTGCCTCCCGTTATAGACGTAGAGGAAAAACCAAAAGACAAAGCAATTTTCCTGCAGGAGCTAAAAATCTTTATTGCAAAAATCGAAGAACATTACGGTGTAAAACCCATAATCTATTCAGGCAAGAAATACATGGAACGTTACCTTAACGACATCTATTTTGAACGTTACCCTGTGTGGGTTGCCCATTATTACGTCGATACGCTCCAAGTAAAGCAGAACTGGACCATATGGCAATGCTCCGACCGTGGCCGTCTGCCGGGTATTGGACGTAATGTCGACATAAACATTTTCAACGGAAACACTGAGGCACTCGAAAATTTCAGGATAAAGTAAACGTGAAAACCAGAATATCCCGGAATAAAACAGACTCCTCTGTCCCATGAATGGAACAGAGGAGTCGTTATATGGATTTATTTGAACATACTCTTTGTTACTTCACATAAACCTTCTTGTTGCCAATGATATATATACCCTTGGGGAGGCCTTGCAAATTGTTTACGCGACGACCGTCAATGGTATAGATGACCACATCGGTTGCGGTTTCCACAATTTCAATCCCTGTTGTGTCGCCTACGCTGAGGACTGCATCAACAATAAAACCACCGTTGGCAATGATACCATTGGTACCGGTTGCAGTACCGTCGGCAGCCAACTGTCCACCCGGGTCTATGCTATTCCAGTCTACCTTGAAGCGAATACGGTAGTTACCCGCTTCAGCAGGAGCTTGGAATGAAGGACAAGACAAGGTATTACGGCTATCGCCTGTAAGATAAGAACCGGCAGAGTTGTAGCCGCTTGCATCATTATTGAAGTTACCGGAATAGAAACTGAAGCTCTTCACTTCGGTTTCGCTTTGATCGGTGCTGCCTTCGGTAAACGAGAATTGCTTGTCGTCGTTTTCATCAACAAACGCATAGCCATGCATCCATACACCGGTATATGTGAATTCTACGGTCAGAGCATCACCAGGCATACACTTCAAATAATTGCTTTCCCTTGTAGTCAAGTCGTTGTATATCTTACTGCCTGTCACTTCCAGAGTCTGTTTCTCACCACCAGCTGCAGTCAACGATACAGCGGTAAGCTTACGGTCGGTACGTGTCGCTGTGGTATTTTTCGGGAAGTTGACAGGATAAGTGCCGTCATCCTCTACTTCAACCTCACCCTCAACTGTCGCAAAAACAGCTACAAGGTCTTTGTTTTCAGTCATTATCACAGTGTATTCAGGCTTGTATGAAACGATTGTTCTGCCCTTGCGCCAGCCATGGAAGAAATAACCTTCCTTCACCTCTGCCACTACAGTAAGTTCTGTACCGGGATCGACAGTCAACATCTTCTCATCTGTATCCTTGATGCTCACTGTGCCGCGATCGGCAGCATTGGCTGAGACCTTCAATGTACGTTGGGTCTGTACCACGCCAAAATCGAATGGCAAATCATACATTGTACCATAAAAATCGGCATTGGCTGTCTCACCACCACTCTGGTCTACGCGAATTCGGAAACGTCCGTTTGCAGCATTGCCAGCAGGTACAGTGAATTCAGCCTCAATCAACTCACCCAAAGACGGTTTTACGTTTTGTTCAAAAGCGCCATCGCCATCAAAGTCAGCCCATACGGTCACTACCAGCCCCATTTCGCTTGCACCAACCAGTTTCGCTGTCAACTTGACATTGCCTTCGTGCATCAGTTCAGCACGCTCCTGTGTATAGAGTGTATAGCGTCCTGTAGTCGCAGGCTTGTAGTGTAATTCGGTCAATACTCCGTCTCCGGTGATATCCACTTGAGTCAGACGGGTCTTTGCTGAATAGGTTCCGCATGGCAATCTGTAAGCCGCGATAGAAGAGCAGACATCGGGATCCTCGTCTGCAGGAGGCTCCGGAGCTGTTGTATTATAACTAATCTCATTGATTTCCCAATACGAATTACCACGACCTGTCTTCACATAGTAAGCCACTACACCTGTAGCACCTTTATTGAGACCGAGTGTCGCATCCTCGGTATAGTTGATTGTACCCTGGTCATTGGAAGCCAGGAAATATGTCGTTGTGCCTGCACCGGTGCTTACATAATATTCCACAGGGTCGTTACCCAGAGCCACATTAGTACTCAATTCTATATTAGACGACTGTATATAGGTTTCGGTCGCTACATTCTTTATGTAATAGCAGTCGGGATTACCTGTAGGGATAAACTGCCACACATACACGCCATTGTCTGCATTGAGCGTACCGGTCTGCATCACGCCGTCTGCAGCATAGATATACGAGCCCGATTCGCCATTGCGGTTGATTGTGTAATATTTGTCTTGTTCAAAGGCCCAGGTTTGGGAAACTGCGACCAGAGACAAGAATAGGATGAATATCTTTTTCATAGGGATATTTTTTTATGTTTAAAATGGTGTAACCATTACATTATCTCTTAGTTGTTTCTCCGGGCATAGTAACCTTGAACAAATCGCTGGTAATATGCTCCTGATTAATGATCTGTACCATTCTTTGCACCACTTCAGGATTTTCTGCCGCCACGTCAACGTCTTCGTGAACATCCACAGAGAGATCGTACAACAGTGTCGCACCACCATTCACCACCAGTTTCCAGTCGCCCATACGCAACGCCATCATGTTGGTTTCGTGGAACTCCCAGTAGAGGAATTCGTGCTTTTCCTGTTCCGCATCGTTACCGCGAAGGGTATTGTTGAACGACACACCGTCCCATTTCTGTGTATCTGTGCTTGCCTTGCGACTATAAGCATCACCGTTGAGGCCTGCGTAGTCGAGAAGTGTCGGCATCAGGTCATAGAAAGCCAACTGGTGATCGTTCACTGTACCAGCCGGTACACCAGGACCTTTGACGATGAACGGCACACGGATACCACCTTCGTGTGTAGAACGTTTGGTACCACGCAACAGACCGTCACGGTTGAACCATGCAGGATCGGCACCACCCTCTTCGTGAGGACCGTTGTCCGATGTAAAGATTACGAGAGTATTGTCGGCAAGTCCCTTTTCCTCCAACTTCGCAAAGATTTCGCCCACCTGAGTATCGAGACGAGTAATCATTGCCGCAAATTGGGCATGTCTATTGGCATTCTTGTAATACCAAGAGCCGAAAGCACCGCCAAAACCACTATCGTCGCAAGCAAATGCCTGGGTATACTTCTGCAAGATACTGTCATTAGGCTGCCACAGCTCGGCATGAGGCAAAGTATAGGTAAAGATACCTAGGAATGGCTCGCCTTCCTTCTGGCGGTCTATCCAATCCAATGCGTACTGATGGATGAGATCGGCAGTATATTGCTCACGATTTTCATAGTCGGCATTTCCCGACGACACGTCGCGGTGTTGGATATTCTGCTTCAATGTATCCACCACAATATGCTTGTCGCCATACTTCTCGGGGTCGTAGCGGTTCAAGAAGTTAGGATAGTATGTATGTGCCTGGAATTGACAGATAGGACCATAGTAACAATCGATGCCACGTTTATTGGGCAACGAAGCCGAACTGCTGGTGGCATAAGCACTGGTGATGGTGTTGCCATCTGCATCCACATTGTAAGTATCGGGATAGTTCAGATTGTAGTAACCACCGGCCCATTTACCGAACATACCTGTGCGATAGCCTGCTTCCTTGAACAATTCGGGCACAATCTTGTGTGTATTCTTATAAGGTTCCTGACCTATGATATGATAGTCAGGATTTGAGCCGAACATATTTTCCCGACGTGCACTTTGCCAGTACTCGCGGTTACCACGCACGTGAACGTGTCCGGTATGTTGGCCAGTCATGAAACAGGCACGCGACGGGGCACTCACCGGGCTACCGGCATAAGCTTGGGTGAAGCGCATACCTTCAGCAGCCATTCTGTCCAAATTGGGTGTAGAGATCAATTGCTGACCATAGCAACCCAAATCGCCGTAACCCATATCGTCGCACATAATATATATAATATTAGGGCGTTCTTGTGCTGCCGCCATGGCAGGAAGGATACCGGCGAAAAGCATTAATGCATTACTTTTCTTCATATTATCTATAGTTATTGTAATTTAACTTTGTAAATATATAAGAAAACCGGTAGAAAAAAAAAAAAAAAAATGGATTTATTTACTTCTAAAACAAAAATAATCAAAAAAAAAAACTGTAATCCAGGGCCATTCCATTCAAAAAAATAGTGGCGCAAAGCCACTATTCAACTTGCATTCATCACCTACGGGATATGACAAGATAAGCTATTCCAGATATGCCGCGCTTGCGCTTGAGTAGCGGCGCCATGCCTCTACCATAGCAATGAAATCCGCAGGGAGTTCCGAATCGAAGAACATCATTTCTCCTGTAACAGGATGCACGAATCCCAAAGTCTTTGCATGAAGAGCCTGACGCGGACACAATTTGAAACAGTTACGCACAAACTGGCTGTATTTGCTGAAGTTGGTGCCCTTCAGTATCTCATCACCTCCATAGACATCGTCATTGAAGAGTATATGACCTATATGTTTCATATGCACCCTTATCTGATGAGTACGTCCTGTTTCAAGATTACACTCAACCAACGAAACATAACTCAAGCGTTCGAGCACCCTATAGTGCGTTACCGCATGCTTGCCGACAGAATCATCTGCCGACACGCACATCTGCAACCTGTTGCGCGGATTGCGTGTTATGTTTCCAATCACCGTACCCGTATCGTCCTTTACATTACCCCACACTACGGCATTATATGTTCTCTTTGTGGTTTTATTGAAGAACTGCAAACCAAGATGCTGCTTCGCAAAAGCGGTTTTTGCAACAACAATCAGTCCCGAAGTATTCTTGTCGATTCTGTGTACCAGACCAACCTGTGGGTCGTTCGGATCAAATTCCGGATTATCCTTAAGATGCCATGCCACGGCATTGATAAGCGTACCATGTGTGTTGCCACAGCCCGGGTGAACAACCAGACCTGCCGGTTTGTTGATTACCATAAGGGAATCATCCTCATAGACAATATCGAGCGGTATATCCTCGGGGACTATGGTATTATCGTATGCAGGAGTGTTATATGTGATTACGACCTCCTCGAGAGGCTTTACCTTATAGTTACTCTTTACAACCTTGCCATTGACCTTGATAGCACCGGCATCGGCAGCCTGCTGAATCTTATTGCGCGAAGTATTCGCAAGGTGGTCTATCAAGAATTTGTCTATGCGGACAGAAGACTGCCCTCTATCAACAGTTATATGCACCTCACGGAAGAGCGATTCCTCTGCTTCGAATCCCTCATCCACGTCAAGCAAATCCAAATCCTCTATATTGTCGAGTTCCTTCATCGGTTATTCAAAATAGCCTTCATCAATTACAGATTCCTTACGCGCAGGATTGTTTCCATTACCTACGACAAGTACAAGGTTCGAGCCACGGGCAACATTCTCGCCATTATGCAGTTCCTTGCCATCGCAAAGTACAGAATACACCCAGTCCTTTTCACCATCCTGTTGCAGGACACCCGACACCACAAATCCCGAAGACTTGAGACGAGCCTCTGCCTCACGCAGTGAGCAGTTGTCGGTTACGCTCGGCAAAGCAACCATAGGCTTGTTCAGAGAGTTCATCACAAGCATTATCTTGCGTCCTTCCTTCACAAGGGATTTGGCAACAGGACGTTGTTCAACAATCTCGTTTTCAGCCGCTCCCTTCTTGTATTTGTAGTCCACAATCTCCAGATCCAAATTCTTGCTACGCAACAGTTCCTTTGCCTCATCGAGCTGCATACCGCAGACATCGGGCACAGGGCACGATTCTCCATGATTAGTATAGCTGTCAATCCACACAAGAACAATATATGGCACGATAACAACCACTGCCAGCATTGCCAGCAGGTTTATCACCACCAGTTTGAATTTGGAACTCTTTTTTCCGCTCTTTGCTTTACCCATATTAATTTTGATATCCGTTCTTTGGCATTTTATGGAACAAAATTAATATAAGTTGAGTGGATTAACAAAATTAAGGTACATTTTTTGAAAAACTCATCATCTCGAGCAGGGAATGCATATAATTGAGATGAAAATACCCGCATTTTCATTTTATTTGTATTATCTTCGCAGAATAATTTATATAGATTATAAACGCGCATATGAAGAGACTTTCAGCACTTGCAATTGCCGTGTTCACCATATTTACGCTACAGGCGCAGATATCAGACAACACCACCGGCAACATTGAGAATACACAGTCTGTAACAATCCATGTAAAGAACGGAAAAGTTACATTCGAAGAGACCATTCCGGCAGAAGGCTACACCAAGGAGCAGATAGAGAAAATCATCGGCACCTGGATAAAGGAACGTTTTGTAAAGCCCACCGTAATCTCTGCAAAACAGTTCAACAGCGGAAAGCCCGGAACAACTGTGCTGAAAAGCGAGGAATATCTTGTATTCAAAAGGACCGTATGGGTGCTTGAAAGAGCTAGAATCTACTATTTCCTCACTCTCACAGCCAATGACGGAAGCTGCACATTCAACATGTCGCGCATAACATACTGGTATGACGACGAGGACGACAAAGGCGGTCTGAAGATGATTGCCGAGGAGTGGATTACCGATGAGAATGCAATAAACAAGAAAGGGAAATTAAAGAAGTTCGAAGGCAAGTTCCGTAACAAGACCTTGGAGCTCAAGAACATCCTTGTAAACGACCTTAAAGAAAGACTCAACAGAAGATGAAATTGAAAGATAGAATAAGATTCATTTTGAATGTACTGTTTCTTTTAGCGGCAGTTGTCACAATCATCATGTACATAACCGACAGCAAAAGTTTCTTCTATGCCGGTATTACTGCGCTTACCCTGAAAGTTTTTGAGTACATTCTGCGTTTTGTAAACTGACAAGCCCCCATTCCATGAAAAAGAAACTTGTTACACTACTTCTCTGCTTGATACCTGTTACATTTTTGGGACAGGTGCTGCAACATCAGCATGAGAGTCTCAGTGGAACCGGTTTGGGAAGCGGTGAAGTGTTCAATCCTTTCAGGAACAACCCGAAGGACTCCACAAAGAACAACCTGAAAGTCCCCATGGATATCCGTCAATGGCACGTCAACGGACACACCGGCGAAATAATACCCACCAATGCCGACACATTGCAATTCATGTTCCAGAACTGGCATTTGACCGAAGGCATGAACGGAGAATACAATTTTCTTGGCAACATGGGCACACCACGACAAAGCAGGATATTCATGAATCGACCTACTGTAACCGAATTCGATTTCCTGCAGCCATACGACTATTTCTATTTACGTCCGGACAATTTCTTTTTCATAGACACCAAGTCGCCATACACCAATCTGAGTTACCACTCTTCGGGCAACAGACAGACTGGCGACGACCGCGTGAGAGCATATTTCTCTACAAATGCCGGCAAACACTTCGGAATAGGTTTCCTTATCGACTACCTTTACGCACGCGGACGATACGACAAACAGGCCACATCGCTGACAAATTTCTCGCTGTTCTCATATTACAAGAACGACCACTATGATTACAATCTGCTTGTATCGCACTACCGCATGAAACAGGCAGAGAATGGAGGTATAACAGACGACCGTTACATCACACGTCCCGAAGAGACCGATGGTATGAACAGCAACTTCACCCCGTCGGACATTCCGGTATACCTTTATTCAACATGGAACAGGAACACCACATACGACCTTTTCTTTACACAGGGTTACAACATGGGATTCTATCGCGAAAAGATGGTGGCCGACGCAGACAGCGTTGTAAGAGATTCCGTGGAAAATGAATTCGTACGCGTGGCAAGAATCACACATGTTGCCGATGTAAAATATCACGAGCATGATTTCATAAACCATCAGCAGATGTACAACTATTATGCCGACAACTTCCTGCCATACGATTCAACCGACTTCACCACAAGTCTTAAGGTCAAGAACCGTATTGCATTCTCCCTGTGCGAAGGATTCAGCAAATATGCATTCGCCGATATCACAGCTTTTGCAGAACACACATACGAAAGATACACCCTGCCCGATACTACTCTCGAAAGCAAGGAATTCAAGAAAAAATACAACGAGCACATTCTTAAGGTGGGAGGTTCAATATCAAGCACACATGGCAGACATCTGAAATACAACGTCAACGGTGAGGCATCGCTTATAGGCGAAGAGTTCGGAGCATTCTCCTTTGACGGAGAGGCACAGTTCCACTTCAGACTATGGAACAGAGATATGCAGCTGAAAGCAAATGCATTCATAAAGAACAACCGCCCGTCGTTCTATTACCGCCACTATCATTCCGAGCATTTCTGGTGGGACAACCAACTCAAGAAAGAGTTCAAGACACGCATCGAAGCCTCATTTGAGATACCTTCGTGGGGAACAAGACTCAACGCCGGATTAGAGAATGTAAAGAACTACACATACATAGCCAACGAATCATTGCCAACCGGAGCTGTCGGCAGATACCTTTGGCGTCTGAATGTCCGACAGGACAATGCCAACATACAGATATTCTCGGCAACGCTCAAGCAGGACTTCAAGTTCGGAATATTCAATCTGAACACCCAGGTTACCTATCAGCACAGCAGTAATCAGGACATTCTGCCATTGCCAATGATAAACGCATATGCCAACATATTCCTTAAATTCAGGATTGCAAAGGTGTTGAATACGGAGATAGGAGCAGACGCAAGATATTTCACAAAATACTATGCGCCCGACTATTCACCTGCATTGGGACAGTATGTACAGCAGAATCCGGAAAACAAGATTGCAATAGGCAACTATCCTGTAGCGAGTGTATATGCGAACTTCCTGCTGAAACAGGCACGATTCTATGTCAAATACTACCATGCGAACAAAGGTCTCGGCAACAGGGAATATTTCCTCGCGCCGCACTACCCTATAAGCCCGGCAATATTCTGTTTTGGCATTTCGTGGAATTTCTATAACTAACACAAGGAAAAGAGTATGATAAAATGGGGATTCATCGGTTGTGGCGAGGCCACCGAGAAAAAGAGCGGTCCGGCATTTCCATTGGTAAAAGGCTCTGAAGTGGTTGCCGTAATGGGACGCGACAAGGAGAGAACCAAGGATTACGCAAAACGCCATAACATAACACACTGGTACACCGATGCGCAGGCACTTATCGACGACCCAGGAGTAAATGCCGTATACATCGCCACCCCACCATCATCGCATGCCACATACGCCATTATGGCAATGAAAGCCGGCAAACCCGTGTATGTAGAGAAACCGCTTGCCGCAAGCTACGAAGACTGCACCCGTATAAACCGCATATCGCGAGAGACAGGCGTACCATGTTTTGTGGCATACTACCGACGTTATCTCCCCTATTTTATAAAGGTTAAGGAACTGCTTCCCCAGATAGGCAACGTACTCAACGTGCAGATACGTTTTGCAGTGCCTCCGCGCGACCTCGACTACAATCGCGAGAACCTTCCATGGCGCGTTATGCCCGATATTGCAGGAGGAGGATATTTCTACGACCTTGCACCCCACCAGATAGATTTATTGCAGGAGATGTTCGGATGCATACTGCATGCCGAAGGATATGCCACCAACCGTGGAGGACTATATAAGGCGGAAGATACAGTTAGCGCATGTTTCAAATTCGATTCAGGCATACCCGGTTCAGGTTCGTGGTGCTTTGTATCGGACGAATCGTCAAAAGAAGACCATATCGAAATCTTCGGAAGCAAAGGAAGCATAAAATTCTCGGTATTCACATTCGAGCCCATTGAGTTGCGCAGTGCTGAAGGAACAAAACATTTCAATATACCCAACCCGCCATATGTGCAACTGCCCCTGATAAGAAACATTGTTGAACATCTGCAAGGCAAGGGCAACTGCAAGTGCGACAGCATAAGTGCAACACCCACCAACTGGGTTCTGGACAAGGTACTGGGCAAAATATTGTAATTCCATGACAAGGGGTATACATAATAACACACAAAAAGGGAGAAGAGCGGTTCTTTTTCTCCTGTTGATGCTCTGTATTCCTGCAGTTTCCCTATCACAGAGCGCAAGAAAAGAGAACTTCTTCTGGAAGGTAGTGAACTTTGTGGACAGACAACTGCAACAGGATACACTGTATGTTGCCCCGAACAGATACAACTTTACCGTGATGCCACAATACACACACGGTTACGACTACTACCGTTTCTCCACCAAAGACAAATCACAGAGCATAACCATTGCCCCGTCATCGAACGACAAGATTGGTCTGCACTTCGGATGGCGTTGGCTCTTCTTCGGATACAGTTTCGCATTAAACAAGAGCCAGCCGGAATTCGACATGGACCTTAACCTATACTGTTCAAGACTGGGCCTGGAACTCTTCTACCGCAAACGCAGCGACGGCTTCAAGATACGAAACCTGCAAGGATTCATTGAGAACGATTTGCCACTTGTAAACTACAAGAGGGATTTCGACGGACTGAGCACGTCTCAGATGGGTGCGAACCTGTTCTACGTTTTCAACTACAAGAAATTCTCGTTCCCTGCGGCATTCAGCCAATCAACCAACCAGCGCCGAAACGCAGGTTCGCTAATCCTGGGATTAAGTTACAATGAGCAGAAATTCGATTTCGACCACACAAGAATAGACCCGGCAATAGAGAAACTGATGAAAAGCGAACTGCAGTTCAAGTGTGTTGACTATAGGGATATCAGCATAAATCTGGGATACAGTTACAACTGGGTATTTGCAAAGAATTTCCTTGCCAACATTTCGGTATCACCAGCCATAAGTTACAAAAACACCTCGCTGAAGCTCAATATAAGCAACAGCAAGGAGTTTGTATCAAGTATCAACTTCGACCTTATCTCGCGTCTGGCGCTGGTATATAACAACGGCAGATACTTCGCAGGCGCATCGTTGGTTTCACATACCTATTCATACACCCAGCCTTCGCTCTCCGTACAGAACGGATTCGGATATCTCAAAATCTATGCCGGCTTCAACTTCCTGCGCAGGAAATGAACACCTGCATAACTTATCAGAAACGTATACCCACGGCAGCCACAATTGAATGACTGGTTGTTGACACCGCAGCCGACGGATTCACATAATCCTCGTCATAGAAAGGATAGAAATCGCTTTTCTGCTTCTGGCACATATATGCAAAATCAATGTAGAGGAGTTTGCTCGTATATCCCAGACCGAATGTAAAGACATTCTTTGAATACTTGTTCATATACTCGGTTGATGTATCAACTACAGTAGCATTGCTCATACATTTGTAAGCATCGGCAGTAAACGGTGAAGATATATAGTTATATCCTGCACGTAACGCGAATTTCTTCAAAGGCACCTCTGCACCGATACGCACCTTATGCTGTGCCTTAAGATTGTACGAAATCTCCTCGTTCTGCGCAATGTCAATACCTTCGCCATTAGTAAAGGACGTTCCTGCAACATTGCTGTATTCATACTCGGCATTCAAAGCAAGATATCTGCCGAATGTATATGAAGCACCGGCACCGAATTTCCATGGAGTATTCAGACGATAGGTTACATACACATCATCACCGTAACAATCCTCATGTGCCGTATCAAAGACATGACCTTCCGGCCCTGTCATATATGCCGAAGATCTATCCATGAATCTATACATTACAGGAGTATGCGCAAACGCGGAAATCTTGAAAGGCGAATACTCGAACGGACGTACTATCAAGCCCAATTTGAAATCGTATCCTGCACCGCTGATTCTGTATTCATTATTCAAGGAATATATTCTCTTGTCGAATTCATCATCCTCGTAATAATATGAACTGCGCGAATAGTCAAGATTGTAATATCCCAAAGATGCACCTATATACACCCTGTCATCAATATTGGCAGAGAGATTGAAATCGCACATATTCAAGCCACCGCGCACCACACTGCTATAGCCAAGCTTGGCAGGAGTATAGAAGTAACCCTCTTCATCAAACACATAGGTATTATGCGCAAGCAATGCAAGCCAGTTGTAGTCAAATCCGCTATACATTCCCGAATTTATCTTTGTGGGATCGAATGGATTCAGGCTATACAGATAGTCAAACACATATTGCTGCGAAAAAGCACCCGACGGACCCTCCATCGCAAAGTTGTTACGGAAATTGTTCTTTCTGCGGTAGTTTACACCAAAGTTCAGGAAGCGCAAGTAGGAATCCTCAATTTCGCAAGCGACTACAAAGCCTAGATTACCAAGAGCCGCACCATTATAACCCGATGGAGAAACACTCTTTTCATATTTGGCACTGTTGTTCACAATATCGAAAATACCTGTCAGATTTATATCGTTTGAGCGATATACAGCCGTTCCTGCCGGGTTTGTACCCATAACCGACAAGTCTCCGCCAAGTGCCGACATAGAACCGCCCATTGACATGAATCGCGCCGTACCCGAAGGTGCGTCATCGAACAGATCAGTAATGTTATACATATTCTGTGAATTTACCGCAAACGGCAGAATCACAAAAAGCATATATATTGCCCGTTTCATAAGTATTGTGTTTTTCATAGTAATAGATTATGCCCTAATTATTGTCAGCGTCTTGAAGCACCGCCTCTTGAGCCGGAAGAGGAACCGCCGGAACCGCTTCTTGAACCGGAACCGCCTCCGTAACCGGAATATGAGCTGCCGCTTCTGAAGCTGCCCGATGAAGAGTTGCGCTCACGCGAAACGCTTGTACTGCTCGGACGGTTGTACTCACCCGAAGAAGAGGAACTTCTGCTACGGTAAGAACTTCTGCCGCTTGAAGAAGATGATTTACTCCTGCTTCCGCTATTTGTACGCACCTGTGTTCCCGTGCTTTTGCCATTTCCGCTTCTGTTTGTTGAAGATTGTGCAGACGGACGACGGGCCTGCTGGTTACGCTGCGGGTTCTCGCCACGTACCACGTTGACAGTACGCGCATCATTACGTCGGTTTGCAGCACTCACTCTGTCTGTAGGTCTGTTCGTGCCCACACGGTCTGTTGTGTGTACAGTGTGACGGTTGCCGGCAGGTCTTCCTGCAATATTGTGTCCTTTACCCGCACCATTCACAGGAATGCCCTTGTGTATCTTGTGTGCTGGACGCCACGAACTGCCTGCGATATAGGAAGGATGATAACCGCCATGCATATGATGAGGGTAATATCCATGCCAATGATACGAAGGATAGTGATGGTGATATCCCCAATGACCATAATTCAGATAATTGTAAGGGTAATGCCATGTATTCCATCTCCAATAATTGTACGATGTTCCCGAGCAATAATACAACGGATTGGTATATGTAGGATATATGTTTAGGTAATATCCGTCGTCGTAGACCATCCAGTCGTTCACACCGCAACCATACATCAGGTCCCAATATAGCGGACTGCTTACATTGCTGTGCGGATTGCGGAAACGTACGATTCTTCTGGAATAACGATAATCCTCGTCATATAAATCATACAGATCGTTTGTATAGCAGACATTCTCATCCTCGTCGTACCATTCATCATCATATTCATCGTATTCGTCATATTCATCAACGTACTTCACGACAACAGCTTTTGTGCCCTTTTTAGGAACAAAATAGATATCGTCGTGCTGTGCCGATGCGACGAACGGAAATGCCATAAGCAACAATAAGAACAACCTTTTCATAACATTATATCTTTTTATTTTACCTTCATACTTTTTTACGGTACGAAGTTAGTTACAAAGAAAAGCAAAAAACAGGGAAAATCCCTACAAAACCGAAGGATTTTCCCTATTTGAACTCAGGACGGCAAAATGCCTGTCCCTATAACTCTGCAAGAATTACTTGTTCTCGGGACGCAACTGACGTACAACCGCACCAGCCTGCCACATCTCGCTTTCGCGCAAAGCCTTCAACTCCTCGTTGAGCTTCTCGCGATAGTCGGGCTGAGAGTTAGAGTCGATAGATCTCTGAGCTTCCTCGCCGCACTTTACAGCCTCGTACAACTTGTACATAACAGGCTTGATGGCATCGTGGAAAGGAGTCATCCAATCGAGAGCACCACGCTGTGCTGTGGTTGAACAGTTCGCATACATCCAGTCCATACCCTTGGCTGAGAACAATGGCATGAGCGACTGTGTAAGCTCCTCAACTGTCTCATTGAAAGCCTCGGAAGGAGTGTGTCCGTTCTCACGCAGAACCTCGTACTGAGCAAGGAACAATCCCTGTACCGCACCCATAAGCGAACCACGCTCACCTGTGAGGTCAGATACAGCCTCACGCTCGAATGTAGTCTCGAACATATAGCCCGAACCGATACCGATACCGAATGCCAAAACACGGTCGAGAGCCTTGCCTGTAGCATCCTGATGGATTGCATAAGAGGCATTCAAGCCACGTCCCTCGAGGAACATTGTACGCAAAGATGTACCTGAACCCTTTGGAGCAACCATGATTACATCCACATCTGCCGGAGGAACAATACCTGTTCTGTCGTTCCAGTTGATACCGAAACCGTGTGAGAAGTAGAGAGCCTTGCCGGTTGTCATATACTCCTTAACCTTTGGCCATATTGCAATCTGAGCAGCGTCTGAAAGCAACATACAAACGATTGTACCGCGCTGAGCAGCCTCTTCGATAGAGAAAAGTGTCTCACCGGGAACCCAGCCGTCAGCAACTGCCTTGTCGTATGTAGCACCTTCGCGCTGACCGACGATTACATTGAAACCGTTATCGCGCAAGTTGCATGCCTGACCTGGGCCCTGAACACCATAGCCAAGAACTGCAATAACCTCGTCCTTCATAATCTCACGAGCTTTCTCAAGAGAAAACTCCTGTGAAGTAACAACATTCTCTATTACTCCACCAAAATTCATTTCTGCCATAATTGTTCTTTATATTATTGGTTTTCTTTTATAATCCTCATTGAAAAGCAGTTCTGTAAGATTCTCTATTGAATCGCGCGGAACTGCGACACGTCCCGACTTGACGAACTGCAACATACACTGCTGTGCAACGAACTCGTTATAGAGTTCAAGAATATCATCGGTTGAACCGGTCTTTTCAACAACAGTATAGTTGGCATTCATCTCAATTACATGAGCACCATTGTGGCGTATCAGTTTAGAAATCTTGGGATTCTCCATAATCTGCGGAGTCGAAAGTTTGTAAAGCGCAACCTCCTGGAAGAAGATTTCCTTATCAACATAATAGTCCGCCTTAAGCACATCCACTTTCTTCTCTATTCGCTTTGTTACCTTTTGTATAGAATCCTCCTCACCCCAAAGAGTGATAGTATAACGGTGAACACCCTCAACCGAAGATGACGACGCTGTAATTGTGTCGATGTTCATCATTCTACGGGTAAACTCCGCTGTTACCTGATTCAACATACCGGCAATATTCTCGGTATATATGATTATTGTATATAATTTCTTTTCCATAGCAGCTTATTCAAAAATCATTTCACTTACCGTTGCTCCCGGAGGTGTCATAGGCATAACATTGTCCTCCTCCTTAACGGCAACATGCAAAAGGAACGGACCGGGAGTTGACAACATCTCACGGATGGCATCATCCAACTCCGCACGCTCAATGACAAGACGCGATGGGATACCATAGCCCTTTGCTATCAATGAATATTCGGGATTGAGCATTGGAGTCCATGAATAACGGTGGTCAAAGAAGAGTTCCTGCCACTGGCGCACATTGCCAAGATAGTTGTTGTTCAACAGAATCATCTTTACGGCAGTACCCTGCTCCATTATTGTACCAAGTTCCTGAATATTCATCTGGAAACCACCATCACCGGTAAACAGGCACACGGTACGTTCGGGCATAGCCATCTTTGCGCCTATCGCCGCAGGCAAACCGTAACCCATTGTACCAAGACCGCCCGATGTAAGGATGCTGCGCGGAAGAGTATATTTGAAGTAGCGCGACGACATCATCTGATTCTGACCTACATCAGTTACCAATATCGCACTGTTGTTCGAAGCCTCGCTAACCTTGCGTGCCACTTCACCCATGAGCAAAGGACCCACGGTTGGATTCAAAGCCTTACGGCCCACCTTTTCATACTCAACGGCATTCAGTTCGGCAAAACTCTCCACCCACTTGCTATGGTCGCGTTGCTCTACAAGTTCTGTAAGCATTGGGAGCACCTCCTTGCAGTCGCCCACAATAGGAACATCCACTGCCACATTCTTGTTGATTTCCGCGTGGTCTATGTCTATATGTATAACCTTTGCCTGCTTTGCGTATGTAGCCACATTACCAGTTACACGGTCGCTGAAACGCATACCCACCGCAATGAGCAGATCACACTGGTTCGTGTTGTAGTTAGGACCATAATTACCATGCATACCAAGCATACCCACACACAGAGGATGGTCGCTTGGAAGAGCCGACAAGCCCAATAAAGTCTTTCCCACAGGGATATTTGCCTTTTCGGCAAAAGCCTTGAGTTCCTGATGAGCCTCACCAAGTTCAATACCCTGACCTACAATCATGAACGGACGCTCAGCGGCATTGATAAGAGCCGCAGCCTCCTCCACAGCCTTACGGCATGGTGTGGGATAAGGGATATAACTTCTTACAGCATCCACAAAAGCAGGCTCGTATTCAGTCATGGCAACCTGCGCATTCTTTGTAAAGTCGAGAACCACAGGACCGGGACGACCTGTTCGTGCAATGTAGAAAGCACGTGCAACCGCCCAAGCCACATCCTCGGGACGACGTATCTGATAACTCCACTTTGTAATAGGCTGTGTGATACCCACAAAGTCAATCTCCTGGAAAGCATCAGTACCAAGCACCGCACATCCCACCTGACCTGCAATAACCACAACAGGAGTACTGTCGAGCATAGCATCACTGATACCTGTCAATGTATTTGTTGCACCGGGTCCGCTGGTTACGATGGAAACACCCACCTTACCCGAACTGCGTGCATAACCTTGCGCCGCATGCACAGCGCCCTGCTCATGACGCACAAGCACCTGACGGAAGTCGGTGCGATGGTCGTACATGGCATCGAATACAGGCATGATAGAGCCACCGGGATAACCGAAGACCGTATCAACACCTTCATTTATAAGAGAGCGCATCAGCGCCTCACCACCTGATATAATCTCTTTACTCATAAAATCAATCAATAATTCTTACGCCTCCCTTGTCGGCAGAACTAACCATATTGGCATATGCCTTGAGGCTCTTTGAAACAACACGGTCGCGTGTCATAGGGAACATCTCGCGCGCAGCAAGTTCCTCGTCGCTGAGACGCACATTTATAGTACGTGCCGGTATATCAATTTCAATGATATCACCGTCGCGCAGTTTACCGATATTGCCACCTGCGGCAGCCTCCGGTGAAATATGACCTATGCTCAAGCCCGATGTACCACCACTGAAACGTCCGTCTGTAATAAGCGCACACTCCTTGCCAAGATGACGCGACTTGATGTACGATGTAGGATAAAGCATCTCCTGCATACCCGGGCCACCCTTAGGACCTTCGTATATGATTACCACGACATCACCGGCCTGCACAGCACCGCCAAGAATACCCTCAACGGCAGCCTCCTGCGAATCGAACACCTTAGCCTTTCCGCTGAATTTCCATATACTCTCATCCACGCCGGCAGTCTTTACTACACAACCATCCTGAGCAATATTTCCGAAAAGGATTGCCAGACCGCCATCCTTGGTATAGGCATTCTCAAGAGAACGTATACAACCGTTCTCGCGGTCGGTGTCAAGAGTATCATAATAGCAGTTCTGTGAACCCATAACATTGCTGAACACATTTGCAGGAGCAGTTCCATACACCCTTGCAGCCTCAGCATCCACGGCATCGCCAGTAATGCAATATCTGGCAATATCCTCGGCAAGCGTAGCACCTGTCACACGTTTCACCGATGTATCGAGCAATCCACCCTTAGCCAATTCACCAAGTATTCCAAGAATACCACCGGCACGGCCACAATCCTGAACGCCGTATTTAGGACCATTAGGAGCCAACTTGCACAAGCAAGGCACCTTGCGGCTGAGAGCATCAATGTCCGACATCTTGAAATCCACACCCGCCTCCTGCGCAACAGCAAGCAAGTGAAGGATAGTATTTGTGGAACCGCCCATGGCTA
This sequence comes from uncultured Bacteroidaceae bacterium, assembly GCA_904502235.1. Classification (GTDB taxonomy): domain Bacteria; phylum Bacteroidota; class Bacteroidia; order Bacteroidales; family Bacteroidaceae; genus HGM04593. The sequence continues at coordinate 56,192 of CAJGDP010000006.1, read as the reverse complement.
TATCCAAAGTCATGGCATTCATGAAAGCCGCACGTGTTGCAATGCTGTGTGGAAGAACACTCTCATCGCCCTCACCATAATACTTCATGGCATTCTCAACAATATGCTTTGCAGCATCCTTCAAAAGTTGAACGCGGTTCTCGTGAGTGGCAAGCACAGTACCGTTGCCTGGGAGCGAAAGTCCGATAGCCTCGGTAAGAGAGTTCATTGAATTCGCAGTAAACATACCCGAACATGAACCGCATCCCGGACATGAACGCTTTTCAATTTCAGCAAGTTCCTCATCGCTCACAGTATTGTCGGCAGCCTTCACCATAGCAATTACAAGGTCAAGACTCTCGTTTTTCCAAGTACCCTTTTCCATAGGACCACCCGACACAAATACTGTGGGGATATTCAGGCGCATAGCAGCCATGAGCATACCCGGAGTAATCTTGTCGCAGTTTGATATACACACAAGAGCATCAACCTTATGCGCATTGCACATATACTCCACACTGTCGGCAATAATATCGCGCGAAGGCAAAGAGTACAACATGCCATCGTGTCCCATTGCTATACCATCGTCAATGGCAATAGTATTGAATTCAGCCGCATAGCAACCCATCTTCTCAATTTCAGCCTTCACAATCTGACCAGCCTCGTGCAGATGAGTATGTCCCGGAACAAGTTGTGTAAACGAATTCGCAATCGCAATGATAGGCTTGCCGAACATCTCACGCTTCATACCATTGGCAATCCACAAAGCTCTGGCACCCGCCATACGGCGACCTTCGGTCGACTGCGCACTTCTTAACTTTATCTTCATAACATTAATTTTAACAAGAAACCTTTCCCCAAAAAGAGAAAGGCATTCAAAATAGATGTATCCCCATTTTCAACCAAAAACAGCCGAAACAGGACTATAAAATACAAATATTACCGTTTTCTCGATTAAGATTGCAAAAATAAACTCTTTTTTCAGTTTATACAAGAATTTTAAAAGAGAAATAGCATGTTTAATTGACAAAATAAAACAAAATAACGCGGTAGCTTAGTCAACCGACATTTGGAACATCATCAAAATTTCTAAGGTTGATTGATTAAAGAATATCCTATTGATAAAAAACACCTTAAATAGAAACGTTTGTAAATTCATCGGTCGACAACTGACGAATTGTCTTGTTCAAAAATATGTAATTCATTAAATGATACACACGGCATTTTCAAGAAATTCACTGAAGACTATTTCGTATTAGGCACTTTTGTTCAGCGTTGTTATTTATTCATAGTCTCTTCAACCTCCAATCGCATCTGCGACAAAGTTTTACCCCCATAGCTAAAAAACTTCGGACCCTGATAAGCTCCGGAAGTATTTTGTATATTCTCTGGAAGAAATTCAGCTGTAAAAGCAGAAAGAGACCATAAGCGTCCCTCATATTCTATTTTATCATCAGAAGCCACTTTTACAGACAGATTAAGCGCATCGAAAACAATTGTATCACCCACATTAAGCCCTACCATGTGAAATTTAAATGCCGGCTTCGCCTTTTTACGCTTTTTATCCTCATTTGCAGCATCGATTTTCTTATCTTCATCTTTACTACCACTTATAACAGGTTTGCCGTCAACATACACTGCCAATTCAGCATCTTCGAGCAAGTCTGCGATGTCGCGCATTATATCAAGAGCAACCGATGGAGCAATATTGAAGAACTCACGTTTCTGACGTATACGCAAATCGGTAAGACGATCTATCTGTTTATGAATCTGCTTTTCCACCTTGTCATACTTAGAGGTTCTGAGTGTAGCATAAATTTCAAAAGGGAGAGGAACTGCAGTATTGTCAAGTTCCTTACTTCTCACATCTACAGGGCGAGAACTTTTGCCAATTTTTACCCAATCTTCACGAAAACTGGGATTAGTCAATATATAAACATAACCAAATTCTTTGCTACACATATTTTAAATAGTTTATTCATTTACACCAACCTAAATCTACACATCCATTCAGCACAGGGCACAAATTTTTCGTCAAGCAAAAATAATAAGAATTCATAAAAAACAAAGAATTTTCACGAAGATACTTTTGGATCGGACAGCATAAGAATGCTTTCTCCCCAATCACATCCCCCTATTCCTGAGCACCACATATATTATCACTGGTGCGCCGATGAGGGGTGTTATTGCGCCCAAGGGGAGCAAGCCGCTTTCGCCGGGGAGTTGGCACACAAGATTGCAGACAAGTGCTGTGGATGCGCCTGTAAGCATTGTTGCAGGGAGAAGGCGGTGATGGTTATTTGTTTTAAATAGCAGACGTGCTATGTGGGGGACTGCAAGTCCAAGAAAGGATATCGGTCCGCAGAATGCTGTTACCATAGCTGTGAGCAATCCCGTAACAGTGAGCAATACTCCACGCACTTGCTTGACATTCACGCCAAGGTTATGGGCATAGGCATCGCCCAAAAGAAGGGCATTCAGCGGTTTCATCATGAATAGTGCAACTGCAAGCAGTAGCAATACCGGCACGGCATAGAGCGGAAGTTGCGCTGCAGACACTGCGCTGAAACTTCCCATTCCCCAAACAAGATAGGAGTGCACTCCCTCGGATGTTGCAAAGTAGTTCAGCACCGATATGAGCGACGATGCCAGATAGCCCACCGCTACGCCCACAATCAGGAGAAGAACTTTATTTCTAAGGATTGAAGACAAAAGCAATATAACTGCCATCACAACTGCCGCTCCCAGGAATGCTCCGAAAAATATTGCAAAATAAGCGGTTACGCCCATACCGCCTGCGACAAGCACGCCCTGCATGAACAGCATAACAACTGCCACGCCAAGCCCTGCTCCACTGTTGATTCCGAGCACTTCGGGGCCTGCGAGAGGATTATTGAAGAGTGTCTGCAACAGTAAGCCTGCAACCGAGATTGCCGCACCAGTGAGCAAGGCTGTGAAAGCTTGCGGAAGTCGTGTTTCAAGGACTATAAGCCTCCATGCTTCGCGTTCGCTGTCGCCTCCAAGCAGTATCGACAGTACATCCTTGCACGGTATATCCACCGAACCGTAAACAAGATTTGCCAGAAATAGGAGCACAATAAAAAGTGTAAGCAACAGAAAGCCTATTCTTTTATCAACGCATCTTTTCATAATATACTGTTTTGTATTCGGGGAACAACGACGGATGGAACAACGATACTAAATCCCTCAAGAACCTTTCGGGATGGAAAGCAGTCTCTTCAAAAACATTCTTCCTATGAGTATTACACGCATAAACATTCTTCTCCTTAAAGGGCTTGAAATGCGCGTATCCGGCATACTCTCCCAACAATTGGGTGTATGTCCTGTCGGTTAAAGAGTTGTATTTGAACAACCAGACATCGGCATCGGCAGCCTTGTCGAGCATCACCTCAACCGAGAGAGGCACGGAACCGTTGGTATCATAATCTGCAAAAACATAGTCGGCTCCGGCATCCTTATACATCTGCCCCATTGTACTACTGCCACCGGGGACATACCATGCCGAAGTGCTTTTGAGTTCACACATCAATTTTGGGCGTATGCTCACATCCGAAACCTTGCCACGCAAAGTCTCATACTCATTGCAGACGGCATTGAAGATGGAGTCGCCTTTTTCGTCGCAACCAAGCAGACGTGCATAAAAGCGCACCCATTCGGCACAGCCAAGGGGGGATGTTTCCATATAGTCGGCACACTCAACCAAAGGGTAAGAGAATCTGTCGAGTTTGCCATAACCGCCGTTTTCGTATGGCAGGACAAATATAGCATCGGGATTAACCCGGACAATTGTTTCGGTATTTATATCGAGTGAACTGCCACAATCAAGTATTGTGCCCTCCTTAAGCCCACTTTGCACCCCCGTTGAATAGATATAACGGCAGTCGCAAACTCCTGATATTGCCGATAGGGCTTCAAGTTCCTGGAACAACAGGGCATGGACACCCGAAAAGAGAACCGTTCTGCTCAATGGGGTGCGTACAAGAGTTCCGGTTGGCAGGTTCTGTGGCAATGCGCTGTCGGACGGTACAAGAATATAGCGTCGGAGCAATCCTTCGCCCCAAGGATTCTTCACATCCACAACGGTATAACCGTTGCTTTCACATATTGCAAGCAGCGAAGAGTAGCGGATTTCCACCTGTTTGCCCTCTACAGGCTCTACATCTCTGCTGTTACACGAAATCATAAAGCAGAGAGATAGAAGAACAAGCCACAATCCACGCATCATACGGTTATTTTTCTGTATCGTTGACAATATGCAGCTGCTGACGGATACTCTCGGTATGGACTGCCTCAAAGATGCTTTTTACTGCCTCGATGTCTATCTTGCTTTCTGCACAATATCTGGTGTAGCGTTCAATTGTTTCGTTGTATCTGAACGGTTGGAACACGGTAAGCCCCTTGTCGCGTTTTACAGCACCTATCTCGCGGGAAATAGCCATGCGTTTCACAAGCAGTTCCATAAGTTTGTCATCAATCTCGTCCAAACGGCTGCGATACGACATGAAATCGGCATCCACGCTCTCCGAAGAGCGATGCACCAGACGTGCCAGAATAAGTGCAAGTTCCTCAGGGGTTACCTGCTGTCGGGCATCACTCAAGGCACAAACAGGATTGCAGTGTGTCTCAATCATAAGACCATCGAAATTCAAGTCCAGTGCCTGTTGCGACAACGAGAGCACGAGTTCGCGTTTTCCACCGATGTGGCTTGGGTCGCAAATCATGGGAACAGTTCCCATGCGACGACGGAATTCAATGGGCAGCTGCCACTGTGGGGCATTACGATAGAACTTCTCTCCGTATGCCGAAAAGCCACGATGTATTGCACCAAGACGCTTTACACCGGCATTATTAAGACGTTCGAACGCTCCTATCCACAAATCCACATCGGGATTTACGGGATTCTTTATAAGCACAGGAATATCCACGCCACGCAGAGCATCGGCAATCTCCTGCACCGCAAACGGATTGGCTGTTGTACGCGCGCCAATCCACAGCACATCGATACCTGCAGCAAGAGCCTGCTCCACATGGACTGCCGTTGCCACCTCTGTTGATACCGGCATTCCGTATTCACTCTTTACAAGCTGCAACCATTGCAGAGCCTCCTGCCCCACTCCCTCGAAACAACCGGGACGTGTACGCGGTTTCCACACTCCTGTGCGGAAAAGCGTTACGCCCTTGTCCACAAGTGCCGATGCCACAGCCAAGACCTGCTCTTCGCTCTCGGCACTGCAAGGACCGGCAATAAGCACGGGGCGTTTGCCATCACTGAAAATATCTATTTTCTCAAATTCCATCATTTACACAATTTAGGGAACAGATTATTGGCATTGGACGTTGTTATGCGTGCCACATCGTGAACGGTGCAGCCATACACCCCTGCCAAGAACTCTGCTATGTATGGTACGTAAGAACTATCGTTGCGTTTTCCTCTGAAAGGAACCGGAGGCAGATAAGGCGAATCGGTTTCAAGCACTATTCTTTCGAGGGGTACATTCTTCAACACAGAGGGCAATGTAGACTTCTTGTATGTTGCCACACCGCCGATACCCAGATAAAAACCGTCGAACGAAAGAAGTTTGCGTGCCTCTTCTTCACTGCCCGAAAAACAATGGAACACTCCAGTAAGCCCTTTGCTCCTATGAGCTTCCATCATATCATACAACTCATTGAATGCGCTACGCGAATGGATTGCCAAAGGCAAGCCCAGTTCTGCAGCCCATGCAATCTGCGTATCGAACGCATCGAATTGCTCCTTCTTGCGAGTGTCATCCCAATAGAAATCAAGCCCCACCTCTCCGACCGCGATATAGCGTCCGTCGTTTTTCAAAAGCGAATACATGGTATCGAGTGTAGCCTTGTAATTATCACCCAACTCTGTCGGATGCAAGCCAAGCATTGGATAACAGACTCCGGGAAACTCCTCACACATTGCATTGATTGCAGGAACCGACTCCAGAGTTATGGAGGGCAAGCAGAGTTTTGTTACACCGGCATCCAAAGCACGCTGTACGGCATCTCTTCTGTCTTCGTCAAATTCTGTTACAAAAAGGTGCGTATGTGTATCAACGAATTCAATCATTCTTATCTTTTTTACGGTCGGGGCGGTCGTAATATATCACTCCGTACGAAGCGCATTTCCTGATACGCTCCTCGCCCTGAAAAACGGCGAAAGCCTTTTCTATCTCGCCCCAAGCCTCGAATATTATCTCGTCGGCTTCGAAACGCATATCCGATATATTACGCAGGGCCTCGTTGGTGCGTTGCTGAAGTGTGTGCTGTCTTTCGTACATTCCCCTGAATATCTCAAAAACAACCGACACACGTCCCATTGTGGGATTATATATGGGTACTCCACCCTCGCTCTGACGACGACGCTCGCCTTCAATAACCTTTACACCCCATTCTAGAACCGATGCTTCAGAGAACAGATTGGGGACGGAATCCTCATCCTGGGGCAAACCGTAATATGGACGTTTGTTACGTGCAATCTCCCCACGCATTATGGACATGCTGAGCACCTGAATGAAATGGGACACATACATTCGCGCCTTCTTCAAGGCTGCCTCGTACTCCTTGTTGCCCCTTTTCGACGACTGTTCGCTTACGCATCGTCTGTACACAGCCACCTCTCGCGAAAAACGCTCAAGGAAATCCTTTGCACGGTGATATGTATTATGAGAGAGTACATTGGTAAACACGCCATTCTGTGTACTGCTTTCAACGGCAGCCCTTAATGCACGTATACGAGCCTGGTCGGTCTTGGGCAATCGGCGATAAGGCATAGAATCAGAGTTTGCGGTTCAACAGAGAGTTGGCAAAAGTCTTCAGGTTTGCCTTTTTATCCTCGGGAACCGATATGCGGTCGATATAGGCATCGCACATGGCAAAGAGTTCTTCAATACGTTTTTCGCAGATCTCTCTTACACCGAGTCTGTTGTACATATCGGTAAAAAAGGCTATCTTTTCCTGCTCATCGAACTCCTTTTTATCAATCCACTCCTTCATTTGGGCAAACTGCTCGGGTGAAGCAACATTCAATGCTGTTATAAGAAGGAATGTCTTTTTGTTGCAACAGATATCACCGCCGATCTTTTTTCCGAACAGAGACTGGTCGGCATACACATCGAGCAGGTCGTCCTGCAACTGGAATGCCAAGCCCATCTTCTCGCCATACTCATAGAGATTCTCAAGGTCCGATTCACTTGCACCTGCAAGCATACCGCCCATCTTCAACGATGCAGCAAGAAGCACAGATGTCTTGAGACGTATCATCTCGATATACTCCTCTTCGGCTACATTGTCGCGTGTCTCGAACTCAATATCGTACTGCTGACCATCGCCAATCTGCTTTGCGGTCTCGGTGAAAAGAGCCAGCATGCCGGGCAATTTGTCGGCAGGCACATGAGCAAGAAACTCGTATGCAAGAACAAGCATTGTATCACCCGAAAGGATTGCAGGTATATCGCCCCACTTGGCACAAACGGTAGGTTTGCCACGGCGTATATCGGCACGGTCCATCACATCGTCGTGTATAAGAGTGTAGTTGTGGTATGTCTCCATAGCCACTGCCGGATACAAAGCATCCTGAACACATTCCTTATACATATTGTAAGCCATAAGGAACAGCACCGGACGCACACGCTTGCCACTCTGTGCCAAAGTGTATCTGATTGGAGCATACAGTTCCAACGGTTCACGCTCAAATTTCAACTCGTCTATGAAAAGATTTACTTTATCCCTCAATTCTTCCCAAGTATACATAGTCATCTCTTATTGTATTAAAAAAAGAGGCTGCATCGCAGCCTCTTTCTATTGTATCTTATTTCTTACTGCAAGCGGAATACTACCGGCAAGGTGAAGAATACGCGTACCGGTTTACCGGCCTGTTTACCGGGAGACCATTTTGGCATACCGCTAACCACACGCATAGCTTCTTTGTCGAGATAGATATCACCTGAACTCTTCAACACCTCAACGCCTTCGATTGAACCGTCGGAGTTAACGACGAAACGGATGAATGAACGACCCTGTGAGTTGTTGTCGCGTGAAATTCTTGGATAGCTGATATTGTCCTGAAGATATTTCATAAGAGCTTTCATACCACCGGGGAACTCAGGCTGCTGTTCTACAACCTGGAACACCTGCTCCTCTTCAATAACTTCCTCTACCACAATGTTGGCATTGTCTGAAATCTCGACAACATCACCCATTTCCTCGATAGAAACAAGGTCACTCTCCTCGATTTCTGCCTCGTCCTCTACAATCTCGATGATATCAACGATCTTCTTTGCCTCGGGAGGAGGAGGAACCACCTTCTTCTCAGGAATTGTGAAAGGCACCAAAATATCAATAGGAATATCAAGAGCCTGCTGCTGTGCTTTCTTCTCTTTCTTTTCCGCCTTTTCGAATGTTGTCCACTCAATTACCGCAAATGTAACAGCAAAAACAATCACAAAACCCATCAAGAGCCATGTAGAAGTGTGCTGTTCCAAGTTTACTTTGGCACTTTTCTTAACCTCAAGTTCCAATTTACGGTTTGCACCGTCCTTAACTTGCTGATTTTTCTCTGTATTCATATCGTAAAATTGTATATATTTTCCAACGGGCAAAAATAAACAATATTTTTCAATACGCACGATGAAATGCAATCTTTTTTCACAAATTGTTTAAAATTATTTCAAACAACAACATAAAATTGCATTTTTCGCGTTATTGAATAATAAATATTCACGGGTTATGGTATTTGCTTGGCGAATAATAAAAGAAAAGCATTATCTTCGCAAGGCAATTCGGTGAAACCCTGTTGCAAAACTATACAAAATATCCGTAAAGTGAAATTAAAACACATTATTTATTATATATTGCTCATTTTGCCGCTTGCAGCATCGGCACAGAGCGGTGAATATGCATTCGGTTTTCTGCGCCTGCCCTACTCTTCGCACGCGGCGGCACTTGGCGGAGACAACATATCGCTCATAAAGGACGATATCACGCTTACCATGCACAATCCTGCCCTTCTCGCGAATGTAAGTGACAACACAATGAACATCTCCTATATGTCGTATATGGGCGACTGCAATGTGGGCGGAGCCGCATACGGCAAGACATTCGGCGAACGCTCCTCTTTTGCCGTGTTCGCACGATATGTGGATTATGGAAAATTCGACGGATATACCGAAGACAACATCTACACAGGAACATTCTCGGCTAAGGACATGGACCTTACATTCACATACTGCTACCTGCTTGGAGAGCGTTGGAGCGGCGGTGTATCAGGAAAACTCATATATTCCAAATACGAGACCATGTATGCACTAGGGCTTGGTGTGGACCTTGGAATCAACTATTACGACGCTGACAGAAACCTGTCGCTCTCACTGGCATGCAAGAATCTTGGCGGACAGGTAAAGGCTTTCGAAGAGGAACTCGAAACAATGCCCATGGACTTTCAACTGGGTATAACAAAAGGATTCAGGCACGCCCCGATACGCATATCTGCACTCCTGAACAACATGCACCGTTGGGACAAGAGCCACTTCTACAATGCCGACGGAAGCAAAGACAGCTTCGGTGAGCTTTTGCTGAAACATTTTATAATAGGAGCAGACATTCTCATAGGCAAGAATTTTGATATTTCATTGGGATACAACTATCGTGCGAGCCGTGAACTTTCGGCAAGCGGCAAGGGGCTCGACGGTTTCAGCATAGGTGCCGGTCTTCATCTGAACAAGGTAAAATTCAACGCATCCTACAGCCAGTTGCACACAGCATCGCACTCATTGTTGTTCAATCTTTCATATTCGCTTTGAAAATGAAAGATTTTTTACTACCTTCACGGAAAATATCGGAAACAAGCAATATTCGTATGAAAAAAATAATAATCGCCATAGATGGATTCTCGTCATGCGGTAAAAGCACCATGGCAAAAGCGTTGGCACGACAGATAGGCTATCTCTATTTCGACAGCGGTGCAATGTATCGTGCAACAGCACTCTACTGCATGCAGAACAACCTTATCCAGGGCGAAACCATAGACACGGAATCACTCCGCGCCGAAATAAAAAACATACACATCTCCTTTGAGGTTGACCCCGAGACAAAGAACTCCATTACCTTCCTGAACGGTACAAACGTGGAACACGAAATACGTTCATTGGAAGTTTCGCGTCTTGTAAGCCAGGTGGCAAAGCTCGATTTCGTACGCGAAGAGATGGTTAACCGCCAACGCGAAATGGGCAATACCAAAGGTATCGTAATGGACGGCCGCGATATAGGCACAACCGTCTTCCCGAATGCTGAGATGAAGGTATTTGTTACAGCATCGGCAGAAGTGCGCGCACAACGCAGATATGACGAACTCACTGCACGAGGCGACAAAGCCGACTTCAACGAGATTCTCGAGAATGTGCTCCAGCGCGACCATCTGGACCAGACACGCGAAGTCAGCCCCTTGAAGAAAGCCGATGATGCCCTGTTGCTCGACAACAGCAACCTCACACGCGAGGAGCAGATGAACTGGCTGATTGACGAATTCAATAAACTCACAAAATAATGCTGAGCATTGAGATTGATGAATATTCAGGATTCTGTTTCGGTGTAACAACAGCCATAAAGAAAGCCGAAGAGGAATTGCAGAAAGGCGGCACTTTGTACTGTCTTGGCGATATTGTACACAACAGTATCGAATGTGACCGTCTGAAGCGCATGGGGCTTGTAACCATAAACCATGAGGCATTCGGTAAACTGCATAACGCAAAAGTTCTTCTGCGGGCACACGGTGAACCGCCACAGACATACGAAACAGCCAGAAAGAACAATCTCGAACTCATTGATGCCACATGCCCCGTTGTACTTAAACTGCAACAACGCATAAAGAACATGTGGCAGGAGACGGCAGGCAAGGAAAGACAGATAATAATACATGGTCAGGCCGGTCATGCCGAAGTTCTTGGACTTGTGGGACAGACACACGGCGAAGCCATTGTTGTGGAAACGCCGGCACAGCTCGACCGCATAGCTGAGGACAAGGATACATATATATATTCACAGACCACAAAATCGCTCGAAGGCTACAGAGAGATTGTAGATGCAATAAAGGAACGGGTTAACGACGACAAAGAATGCAAATCGTTCAACACCGTCTGCGGACAGGTGGCAAACCGTATGAACAGCATCGGAGAATTCGCGAAATCACATCAACTGATTTTCTTTGTATGCGGAAAGAAAAGTTCCAACGGCAAGATTCTCTTCAACGAGTGCAAGAAGGTAAACAGCAATGTACATCAGATTGAAGGTCCCGAGGATATTGATTTTGAATTGACTAAAGAGATTGAAACCATAGGCATATGCGGAGCGACATCAACTCCCAAATGGCTTATGGAGAACTGCAAGAAAGCAATTATAAATTACCATAATAACAAAACAACATGAAAAACAAGATTCGTTGTATAGGAATACTCACATCGGGTGGCGATGCTCCCGGTATGAATGCTGCTATACGTGCCGTGACACGTGCATGTATCTACCACGGAATAACAGTAAAGGCTATCTATCGTGGTTACAAAGGCTTGATAACAGGCGAAATCAAGGAGTTCAAGACCGAAAACGTAAGTAACATCATCCAGCGAGGCGGTACAATCCTCAAGACCAGCCGTTGTGATGAGTTCAAGACCGAAGAAGGTCGCGCAAAAGCATTTGAGACACTACAGAGAGAGGGTATTGACGCTTTGGTTGTAATAGGCGGAGACGGCACAATCACCGGTGCATACAATCTGGCACGCGAGCACGACATTCCATGTATCGCACTCCCCGGCACAATCGACAACGACCTTTACGGAACAGATACAACCATCGGTTACGATACTGCGCTCAACACAATCATGGAGTGCGTGGATAAAATCCGCGACACAGCATCATCGCACGAGCGTCTGTTCATTGTTGAGGTTATGGGACGCGACGCAGGTTTCCTTGCACTCAACGGTACAATAGCAACCGGTGCAGAGGCATGCGTACTTCCCGAAATCGACCCCGAGTTCGAGAAAATCAACCAGTTCATCGCCAACGGTCTGCGCCGAACAAAGAGCAGCAGTATCGTGCTGTTTGCCGAAGGTCGCGAAAAAGACTACAACATCATGGAAGTTGCCGAAGGCATGCGCCAGCGCTTCCCCGAGCTCGACGTACGCGTATCAATTCTTGGATACCTGCAGCGTGGCGGAAGCCCCACAGCAAACGACCGCATCCTTGCAAGCCGTCTGGGTGTTGCGGCAATCGACGCTTTGCTCGAAGGTCAGCGCAACATCATGGTAGGATTAAGAAACAACGAGATTGTATACATTCCTTTCACAAAGGCAATAAAGGACGACAAACCTATCGACAAGGACACAGTTCGTGCGCAGGAGATTCTTGCTTCATAATAAAAAACAGCCTCAGGGCTGTTTTTTTATGGATTATACTCAAGTATCTTACTTGCCGCCGCAAATGATGTTATTTTTCCCTCAAGCAGAAGTTCTTCGTATCTGCGCAAAAGTTCCTCCATACCGGGTACATTATAGAAACGTTGCTTTATCTGCTCTTCAAGACTCTCATAAAGCCAATACTTCTGCTGTTGGTTTCGACGTAATTCAAAAGCACCGTTTTTCTTGACCTCGGCAATGTATGCCGAAATCATCTCCCACACCTCTTTGACACCTATATCAAAAAAGCCCGAGTATGTAAGCACCGACGGGCGTATGCCGCTCACCGGCATCGGGAACAGTTGCAAAGCATTGCGATAGTGCACAGCCGCACGTCGCGCAGCCTCTATATTATCCCCGTCAGCCTTGTTGATTACAATGCCGTCAGCCATCTCCATAATACCGCGCTTTATACCCTGAAGTTCATCGCCGGCACCGGCAATCTGTATCAGCAGAAAGAAATCCACCATAGAGCAGACAGCAGTCTCACTCTGCCCCACACCCACAGTCTCCACAAATATAGTATCGTATCCGGCAGCCTCACAAAGTATTATTGTCTCACGGGTCTTACGCGCTACACCGCCAAGAGAACCCGACGACGCGCTCGGACGGATAAAAGCACGCGGATGAAGAGCCAGACGCTCCATACGGGTCTTGTCACCCAAGATACTTCCCTTGCTCCTTTCACTGCTTGGGTCTACCGCCAGAACAGCAAGTTTTCCACCCACTTGCGACAGGACATGCATTCCGAAAGCATCAATGGAAGTACTTTTTCCCGCACCCGGAACACCGGTTATTCCCACACGCACCGAATTTCCCGAATAAGGCAGACAACGCTCTATAACCTGCTGCGCTATAGCCTGATGCTCGGGAAGAACACTCTCCACAAGAGTAACGGCACGACTAAGAACCGTAACATCACCACGACGTATGCCATCCACATACTCATCCACCGACAAAAGCGATGCACGCCGTTTGCGCATCTGCCCTAGGTAAGGATTCACCGAGCCGAGTGATTCCACTCCCTCGTTTACCTTCAAGCCCTTATATTCCGTACTGTTTTCGGGATGTTCCATAACCGTTTCTTTGGTGCGAAGATACTTATTATAATATATAAATGCAACAAGGTCGCCGAAAAAACGGCGACCTTGTCAATATCAAGCATTTAAAGTTTATTTACTTGCTCATAGCAAAGCTGTTGTTCATATACATGCGAGCCATGTCGATACCCTCTGCATCAAGAGTAACATCCATAACACCGCCATCCATCAAGAACAACTGAGCGTTGTTATCGTCGATAATCTTGATAAGATCTGTTGACTGGTTGTTGTACTCAGCACTCCAGATCTGAGTCTCCTCGTCAAAGATAAAGTTCATTGAAGAAACACCGTCTGTGAGGTTGTAACCATTCTCCATTGCAGTAATCTCAACATTCTTACCCTCGCTATTCTTAACTATTTTCTTTTCACCGACATTAGCCAAAGCCTTCTTGCCTGTCCAGAACTCGATAGAGTTGCAAACAACAGCATCAACAAAGATACTTACCTGATATACAGGAACAATGTGGAATGCAATGAAAACAATTTCGTTAACCCACTTGTTGCCGATACCCTCGTTCCATGTCTTAATTTTGTTTGTCAACTGGAAAGAACCGATACAAGAAGACAACACGATAGCTGCAGAAAGCAACAATGCTGAAAATTTAAAAGTCTTTTTCATAAATCTAAATATTTGAGTTAATAAATATACGCAAGCCCAGAAAAACATCTGACTACGACTTATGCAAATGTATTACTTTTTTCGATAAAAAAACATTTTGCAACATATTTTTTAATGATTTATCACAAAATTAATATTTCTTGCAATATTCGTTGAATTTTTCGCAACAAAAAAGGATTATTATTGCAAATTGATAATGGTTTATATATAAAGCAGATAGTCCCTCAAAAGAAAAAATAAATCGGATTTTATTTTGTTCTCCTATCAACTTACATTAATTTTGCAACAGATTTCAAAAACGGGGTGCCTTAATACATGGGCTGAGATCATACCCAAGAACCTGATCCGGGTAATGCCGGCGTAGGAAAAAGTTTACATACACATTCCAATATATGTAGGCGTACAGGAAAAATCCCCATTTTCTGTTTAACAACGGAGCATGGTGGATTTATTTTTTGCATTAGGCTCCACAAATTGGAATTAAAATGAAAAGAAAATCAATTGTCGCTTGCCTGATTATGGCAACGGCATTTCCTGTGCTGCACGCACAGGAACAAGAGAACCTGCAGGCATTGCAGGAAGTTGAAATCCTGTCTGTAAGAGCCACGAAGACCACTCCTGTGGCATACAGCGAAATAGGTCAAAAGGAGTTGTCAAAGTCGAACACGGGCATCGACCTGCCTTATCTTGTATCGACAACTCCAAGTGCCATTGCAACAAGTGATGCAGGAACAGGCATCGGCTACACAAGCCTTCGTATTCGTGGCACCGACGGCACTCGCATAAACGTTACCATAAACGATATTCCGGTGAACGATGCCGAAAGCCACAATGTCTTTTGGGTAAATCTGCCTGACATAGCCTCATCGGTAAAGGATATTCAGATACAGCGCGGTGCAGGAACATCCACTAACGGCGCCGGTGCCTTCGGCGCAAGCATGAACCTGCGCACAAGCACTTTCAATACGCTTCCGTATGCAAAAGCCGGTTTCTCGTTCGGTTCATTCATGACACACAAGGAGAGCGTTGCTGCCGGAACCGGTATACTTGCCGACCATTGGAGCCTTGATTTAAGATTTTCGAACATTGGAAGCGACGGTTACATAGACCGCGCAAGAGCCGGACTGCAGTCGTACTACCTGCAAGGTGCATACTATGCCGACAACACCACCCTACGCTTCATAACATTCACCGGCAAGGAGGAGACATACCACGCCTGGAACTATGCAAGCAAAGAGGAAATGGAACTGTATGGCAGACGTTATAACAGTTGCGGATATATGTTCACCGACGAAACAGGCAAGGCACACTACTATGACGGACAGACCGACAATTATTTTCAACAGAATTACCAGCTGCTGTTCGACCATAGTTTCAGCAACACCCTGAACATGAACATAGGCTTGCACTACACCAAGGGCGACGGATATTATCAGGAATACAAAACCGGACGCAAACTGAAAGAATATGCCCTGCAGCCATTCACTCTCGACGGCAACAATGTAAAGAAGAGCGACCTTATACGCAAAAAAGCCATGGACAACCATTTTGGCGGAGCAGTATTCTCGTTGTCATATAAGAACAGCCGCATTCACACCATATTGGGTGGCGGTGCAAACAGATACTTCGGAAGACATTTCGGGCAGGTCCTTTGGGTAAAGGATTACATTGGTAACCTTGTGCCCGACCATGAGTATTACCGCAACAACGGTGGCAAGAACGACATGAACATATACCTGAAAGCCGACTACAAGGCAATGGAATGTCTGAACATATATGCCGACCTGCAATATCGCCATATACGCTACACCATAGACGGCAACAACGACAAATGGAACGACGCAACAGATGCCCTGCAAAACCTGGAGATAGATGAAAAGTTCGACTTCTTAAATCCCAAGGCAGGAATTTCGTGGCAGATAGACAACAGCAACAGACTCTTTGCATCGGCAAGCGTTGCGCACAAAGAGCCCACACGCAACAACTACACCGACGGCAAGCTCAACGAACGCCCCAAAGCAGAAAGACTTATCGACTACGAAATAGGCTACAACCTGTCTAAAGGTATATTCAATGCCGGAGCAAATCTCTATTTCATGGACTACAAGAACCAATTGGTTCTCACCGGCGAACTGAACGAGATTGGCGAACCGCTTACAGCCAACATTCCCAAAAGCTATCGTGCAGGAATTGAGCTCACCGCAGGAATTGCACTCAAATGCGGATTCCGTTGGAATGCCAATGCAACATTCAGCCGTAACAGGATAAAGGATTTCACCGAGGTTCTGTACGACGACTACACTTATGAAAAGTGGGAAATCCACCACGACAACACTCCGCTTGCCTTTTCGCCCGACATTATTGTAAACAACAGCTTTTCTTATGAATGGAAAGGTTTGGAAGCCGCATTGCAATCCCAATATGTGAGCAAACAGTATATGAGCAATTACGGAATCGAGGAACATATCCTTGATGCCTATTTTGTAACGAACCTGCGATTGGCTTACTCATTCAAATTGAAAGGTGTGAAAAACATCACTGTGGGCGCAACAATATATAACCTGTTCAACGAAGAGTACGAGAACAACGGTTATGCCGGAAGCGGATATTACACCGACGAAAACGGACAGCGCCAACGCTACAACTACGCCGGATATGCCGCACAGGCAGGTATAAATGCAATAGGACATATAAGCATAGAACTTTAATACAATGGAACTGTATATCGAAATTTTGGGAACCCTGGTCGGGCTTATATATATATGGCTCGAATACAAGGCAAGTATATATCTGTGGATTGCAGGAATAATAATGCCGGCAATATATCTGTTCATATACTATAATGCCGGGCTGTATGCCGACTTCGGCATAAACATCTACTACCTTGTAATTGCATTGTACGGATGGATAGCATGGAAAACCGGATTCAGCTTCACCGAAGGCAACAAAGAGAAACGTGAACTGCCCATCAGCCGTATGCCTAAAAAAGCCTTTGCCAAAATAATTTCGACATACATTGTTGCACAGTTCCTTATAGCATGGTTACTTGTCAACCACACCGACAGCACCGTACCCATCGCCGACTCATTTACAACAGCGTTGAGCATTGTAGGAATGTGGATGCTTGCACGCAAGTATATTGAGCAATGGTGGGTGTGGTGCGTGGTTGATATTTCGAGCAGCGCACTGTATATCTACAAAGAGTTGTATTTTACAGCTGCGCTATATATTCTTTATGCAATAATTGCTATCTTTGGATACTTCAAATGGAAAAAGTTGATGCAGTATGAAAATAAACAATCCTGATGCGGTAATTATAGGTGGAGGCGAATATCCTACAGCCGGACTGCCGTTACAGATAATAGAAGATGCGACCTATATTGTGTGCTGCGACGGCGCGGCAGACCACTTCATTGCAACAGGCAATATCCCCAATGCAATTGTGGGCGACGGCGACTCCATCGGCGCAGAAAACAAAGAAAAATACAAACACCTGTTGCATATAATAAGCGAACAGGAGAGTAACGACCAGACAAAGGCGGTACGTTTCTGCATGGAACAAGGGAAGAAGCGCATAGCCATAGTTTCCGCTACAGGCAAGCGCGAGGACCACACAATAGGCAATATAAGCCTGCTCATCGAATATATGCGCGCAGGAGCAGAGGTCCAATCATTTACCGACCATGGAGTGTTCATCCCCTGCAACGGCACAACAACACATAAATGCCGAAAGGGTCAACAGGTATCAATATTCAGCATAACGGCAAAGGATATGAGTGCCAATGGATTATTATATCCCATCTACGATTTTACAAACTGGTGGCAGGGAACGTTGAACGAATGTACCGCCGATACATTCACAATCAATGCAACGGGAGAATATCTGCTGTTCATCAATTATTAAAACTAGAGCGACCCCGAGGTCGCTCTAGTTGCTTTGAAGTTGAATAAAAAGAGCTATTTTAAGGCTTGCGAAGCTCGAAAAAGCGCAGTTTACTTGAAGTAAATGAGCATTTTGAGAGCAAGCGTAACGCAAAAAGAGCCTTTTTAGTCAGCTTTGTTTTACTTTACCAAAATCTTCTTTCCATTGATTATATAAATCCCTTTTTCTGCTTTTTCAACCTTGCGCCCTTGAAGGTCATAAATACCGTTCGCAACAGGATTCTCTTTGACATCAGTTATCGAAGTAGCATTCTCAATAACATCTATACGAAAAAGATTACTGTAAGTGGATGTATAACCCTCGGAAGCCGAAAATGCATCGAAAGCACCCGAAGCCATAACTATCAACGAGCCATCTGTTGAACCATCATTTCTTTTACTCACCAGATAGTATGCATCGGCAACACTTCCATTATTTATGCTCCAATCACAATATGTGGCATTGTATGCAGCAAGTGTTCCAGTGTTGTTATTATAACCATAATTGTTGCCGGCACGCCATATCATATACAGTTTCTTATCTTCGTTATAGAAGCTATACTTTCCGCTCATCTCCTTTGTACAGAGAAACTGGGCTGCCACCCCCAACTCCTCCGGGGTGGATGTGCTAAGGTTCAGCACGTTATTGTTATCTATATAAAGAGTACGCTCTGTGCCATTCTGCTGGACATTAGTAAACGTAAGCAACTTGCCATCCCATTTGTCGGCAGGTTCAAGAGCTTTAAAAGCCTTATATACATTGTCTATTTCAACAACTGTAGGTTCCTTGCTCAATGCATTCAGGGCATCCGTAACAGCATCCTTAACCTCTGTCGGTTCGTTCTGAACAAGTGCGGTGAAATAGTCGCGTACAAATTCTCTACGGTCGACATCTCTTTTTATGCTGTATGCGCCATTAGTAATATACTCAAGGTCGTATGCAACATAGATATTGTCAAAGCCGTCATAGTTGTGGGTTCCAGCGCCAGTGGGGAAACTTGTAGAAACAGGGTTCTGCACAGTACCATGCTTTGTAAGTGTCTCCTCATAGATGAAACCTATTCTATTGTCAGCCTGCAAATCCATAGAGCTGTATGCCGATGCCGTGTTGCTTACCTGATAGAAACCGTTCCAGCCGTCAGCAAAGTTCGCAACAGTGTTGATATCGGTAACATCGGTCAACTCTTTATAGAAGATACCCACATTTGTACGTCCGCTACCGGTGGGCAACGACTGCAGGGCAAGATACATATCCTTGCCGTCGCTGTTGCGCTGCACAGGTACAACAAGAATCTCACCATTGGTAGAGTTTCCGCCGGGTGTGAGACCAGAACCAGCAAAGGTACTCTTCACTGATGTTCCCCATGAACCGGTACCTGCAAGTGTGTTGCTATAAGTATATATATTGTATATACGTCCGCCACCAACGCGGCTTGATAGAATCACACGACCATCGGGCAACTCCTCGCACTTTGGTTCGTCACCACCGGGAGCAGGAAGAGCCGAAGCTCCGCCAAGAGCATTCCATGTGCGACCAAAGTCATCGGAATAGATTACGCGGTTACCGTTGGGGCGTGCGCACATCGCCGCATACAGACGGTAATACTTGTCCTTCTTTACAATACGGCTCTGGAAAATCTTTCCACCACCCACGAAAGCAGCCTGGATTGGATTGCCTGCATCAAAGAGACTGTATATCTGCTCTGTTACGTTTACAGGGGTCTCCCATGTCTCACCGTTATCCTTGCTGTGGATTGTGGCTATCATATTGGGATTCTGACGTGTGGTATTTCCGTTGCCATAAACTGTACAGCCGGCAACGGCGATGATAAGCACCTCATTGCTTGTGCGGTCGGCAACAATGGCAGGGTCACCGAATGCTGTGTCGAAATAGTTCACTGTTGCCGAAGTACGTCCTGTACCCACAGCAACATCAATCATATCGGTCCATGTGTCGCCATGGTTGTCGCTCAAACGACAAACGATATCCACCTGACCATAACCGGGGTCGGTTCCGCAGACAAGACGTGCCGCTGCAGTTATAAGACGACCATTGCTTGCAGTTGTTATACCGGGGATACGGTAAGGAGGAATTGTCATAGAACCTTTACTTGTGTTATAAAGGTCCTGCTTTACAGGTGTTGGAGCCTGCTTGATATTCGATACCTTTATTTTGTTGCCCTCAATATTTATGTCAGCACCTTTAAGGATGTTACCTACCATTCCTACAGAAAGTTTATCGGCAGCAATCTCGTTTGAAGTTATAAAGAAACCGCCATTGAAAGCCTTTTCCGATGACAAGCCGTTACTGTATGTAACATATACATCATCACTACCCTCAATTTCCACATCATATACACTCATGCCGTCCATATCCACCGGTTCGAAACGCCATTGATTGTCGCCGGCACCGGCACCACCGTCTGTCCAAGTGGTAACGAAAGGCACTCCGCTCACTTTGAAATTTTCACCGCCATTAGTGCAGTTGATCGCCTCGGTAAAATAGTAGTAACGATACTCGCCCACGTCTACTGTGCTACCTACGGTAAGTTCGTTATAAGAACCAACCACAGAGCCCGCATAACTTGCACCGGCAATAAGGGGATTACCGTCACCGTTCTTTATAGCCAACTTGCTGTTGTCCTTTACTGTAACATGCCAAATACCGTTATTGGTATTTACCATTGAGTTGGACTGCAATGTAAAGCGCATGCTGTTGCCTGTGAGCGTGGCATCGTTATACAGATGTTCGTAACGCGATGCATCCTTGCCCACAATATGATAATATCCTGTCTGCACATCCTTTGCCACAGGCACTTCAACCTCCTTGCCATTAAGGAAGTCCTCCATATCATTTACTATATCGGCACACTCTTCGCCCGCTACAGAGCCTATGAAGCGACCAAGCAAAGCATTGAGCACAGTAAGTTTCTCGCTGTTGTTCTTGTACTCCTCCTTGAGAATCTGTATCTTCTCGAACTGATGTATACCCTCGATAAGACGCTCGAAGCGAACGCTTGAACGGTTGCCGGGATAGTAGCAATAAGTATCGCCCGAACCGAACTTGCGGAAACGGCTGTCGGTGAGTGGGTGCTCATCCCAGTTGCACCATGCCCAATGCAGATAACCGTCGAGGTTCATCTTTGCCGCATAGATTGGAAGATAAGCAGCCTCTGCCGGCAAAGAGTTTGAGTAGATATTTGGCTCGCTGTTTGCACAGCTAGTATAGAATGTTGTTACCCAGCCTTTCGCCTTGCGGTTCTCCAATTGTTGTGTTGTAAACTGGTGTTCCTGACCTAGCTGCGCGCAGAGGTCGCGATATGTTCCACAGAGTGATGAGTGATAGTTTCCGGCAAGCGCACAGTTAAATCCAAGAGCATTTGCTATGTTATAGGCATTCTGCAAATCGGTCTCTCCACGCTCGTCCATCGCGATGTTAGTCTTCTCGAACCAATTCTTCTGCTGCAAGTGTGCCTTGAAAGCAGTAAGGAAACTTGTCCACAATTCGCGGTACTCGGCTGTACCTGTTGTTGTCGACAGATTCTTGTAACTGCCTGAAGCCTCATCGTAATAACGGAAGCTCATATCCCATGGAACCATGCTGAAGCAATTGATTTGCTTATCAATGCCATACTCGGCACAAAGCTCTACATATTTGTCGAAGACTGTATAGTCATAAGCCCAAGTACCATCACTCTTCTTGGTTGTCTGCACCATCGGGTCGAAGAGGTCGTGTGTCTGCTCACCCCATGGCTCATAGAACAATATGGCAGTAACGGTGCGCTGGCCTGCACGACCGAGTGCCTGCAAATAAGGACGCAAAGCCTCGTAATGTCCCTCGCTCCAACGCTCAACGCCATAATAACGGCTGATAGCATAAGGCTGCTGCCAGAAGTCGAGGTGGAATTTCTGCTCTGCAACGGTTGGCAAAGAGTGAGAGTCTACTATCACATTCAACGTAAGACTCTTTACAACATCTCCACCCTTATTTACAATTTCAAGCGCGGTTGTATATTCACCGGCCTCGACATTGCGAGGAATTTCCAAAGTACACCATACTGGACGTGTTTCCATTGCAGGAACAGCGTGAGGCTTGTCCTGGTCTATTACATCGGCAACAAGCCATTGTGGAAGAGTCATCGGGTGATTACCACAAGCCACATAGTCATCGGTAATTACATAGTTCACAAAGCGTGCATCGCCTGCATTGATACCTGTAGCTTCACCACCCTTTTTCCACTCTGTCATACGTACAGAGAGGGTATCCTGATTGGTTTTACTGAACAATACAGCCTGAATATTTGCGCGTTCACCCTTCCAGGCACGCACTGTAGCAACATCCTTTTGAGCAATCTGCGGAACCTCGTGCAGTTTATAGTGAACGTCGCGCGAAGCCCATGAAGCGTTCAAGCCATCGGGGATAACATTCCATGCCGAAGCATCGGGAGTTGTACCTACGCGAGGCTCTTTGTACTCATCAATTGGGTATGATTGCTGTTCGTCCTCAGAGGCAACACCTGTAATCTTGAGCATCACGTCGATGATGAATGCACCGTCGCTTATAAAATTGGCATAACTTCCTGTGGGATCAATGCTGTTCCACTGTACTGCATAACGCATACGATATGTTGAACCTTCCTCAAGACCTTCGGGTACGCGGAACGAACCCGGAGCAAGCACATTACCACTGCTCTGATAAAGACCGGCACTGTTCCAACCTGTGTCACCATTACCGTTATGGCTATAGAGCGACCAGCACATGAGTTCATTGCCATCACCCTTGATGTAAGGGCCTTCGCCTGTGATATTTACATCGAACTTCTTGTTGTTGTTCCAATCGACATAGACATAACCGTGCATCCATTCGCCGCTTATGGTGATGAGCGGAGTGACAGTCTCACCGCTCTTTACATTGAACACAGTGGATGTCTTGTCGAAATAGGCAGCGCATCGGGGTGCAGTTGCGATATTGTCGAGCACCTGCTGGTCGCCACTAACATTCGCAATACCCACAGCCTTAGGATAATGAGCCGCATGGGTTACATTGACATTTGCCCCATGGACAACATAATAGTCCTGCTGTGCCTTTGCTGTAAAGCATGCCAACAGAACAAAAAAGACGGATAAATAAAATTTAAGTTTCATAAAATATGATTTGATTATATACAATATTCCATTGATACAAAAACTTTACAAAGCAAAAAAAAAAAACGGTTTTTGCAAAATTATAATATAAAAAATGTGGAGATCGCCCTAGACAATCTCCACAACAAATCCATACCGTGAACAACCACGGCTATATCAGAAACAAGCCTTGCACTCTATCACCAACCTCTTACCGCTTACAGGATGGTCAAAAGTCAACGACGAGGCATGCAACATAAGCCTGTCGCCGTTTGTTCCATAAAGAGCATCTCCCACAATAGGACAATCAAGACCTTGTGGGCTTGCAGCATGCACACGTAACTGATGAGTACGCCCCGTTACAGGATTAAAGCGCACCAAAGAGCACTGCTTGCCCTTATATTGTATAATTTCAAGCATGTTGTAATTTGTTACAGCCAGTTTTCCGTTCTTATGGTCCACAATCTGACATGGACGGTTCTCGTAGTCGGAAGCAAGCGGAAGGTCTATGGTACCTTCGCTATTCACCGGCACTCCCTCCAGAATGGCTGTATATTCCTTAACTACAGTACGTTTCAGGAACTGGTTCTGCAAACTCTTGTACACTTCAACACTTTTTGCAACAATGAGCAGACCCGATGTTGACATGTCGAGACGGTGCACCACAAAAATGTCGTTTCGATGCAGATACTCTTCGCGAATCCATTGTTCCACAGACATACCGCCCACAATACCAGGCACAGAGAGAATTCCAGCAGGTTTATTTACGACAAGCAGATGTTCATCTTCATAAACAATCTCAACATTGCTTATATCACCACCTTTTTCAAGGGCAGAATCCTCGACGTCGAGTCCCTGAAGCATATATTGCAAAATAGGTTCGCACTTGCTCTTGCATGCTCCATAGTAACAGCCATCGCGACGCACCTCTCCACGTTCAGGACACCTTCCAACCCAGAACTCACCCATTGCAAGCGGTTTCAAAGAATTGGCATAGGCATACTGCAACAGTTTGGGAGCAGCACACTCCCCTGCTCCTGCAGGTGGCAATACCGACAATTTCTCGTCGAAGATTTCAAGAAGGCTTTTGCTTTCTCCTTTGGCATTCAACACCTTGAACTGTCCAAAAAGCCACTTCTGCAAAGCCGCCGAACGTTCGGCACGCTCTGCCCCCAAGGTCTCTATAAGTTCTGTAAACAGAGCCACAGCACTCTCTTTCTCTGCAATCTTGGCATCCCATGCCGCACGCGTACGCTTGAGCTCGGCTTTTTCGAACTGACTCTGTCTGACCATCTGCGCTTCATCCTCCTGGGACAAAAAACCAGCTTCGCGTCTTCTCTTGCGTTCTTCCTTATTTGCTTTAAACAGAGCCGACATCTCTGCAACAGCATTTTTGGCTTTTTCCCTTTCGGTTTCCAGAGCCTTTACGGCAGAGATATAATCATCACTCTCCTCTATTTTGCTTATTTTGGCATTTATAGCCGAAATACACGCCTCTTCCTGTTTGAAATAACCGTCGGGTTGCTGCATGTCATATACGGGCGGAACAAATCCTTCGTATGTATTCTTTCCTGTCAACAATCCCGAGAACGCCATAAGATAGCCAATCTCACCCGAAGGGGCCTGAACCACAAGCACACCATACATCTTACCCATAAAAGATTCGGCAAAAACGTAAGGGTCCTTTGTCAGGCAGATACGGAGTTCTCTTTCTGCCACCACACACAACTGATGAGGCAGATAATGGAACGGGTTGTTGAAACGCTCGGGCAACTCCACCCCTCTTAAATCATATTTGAATTTATGGAACATAGTTGTCAATTACGTATCATTACATCTTTATCCTTGTCGAATCCGCCATCGAATTCATTGTTTTCAATGGTTACTCCCACAACCTTTTCAAGCAGAAAACGGTAACGGTTCCAGTGGAAAGGCTTGAAATCGTTGTTCTGTATTATTCTGTTGTTGCGGAACACAAGTCCGTCGAGCGATTTCGCATACACGATAGGCGCATCGAATGTCTCGAATGTATTGTTCTCTATCACAACACCCTTTCCGTTTCCGCCATGGAAATATTTTGTCTGCGACGCAAGGTCGGGTATTTCGGGATAGATTGATATTATACCGTTTGTAAACTGGAACATACTTGTAAGAGCATTCACAAAACGGTTGTTACGGATTACGACATCGCGACAGGCACCGGTTTCGAACCATCCGTTGCAATCACCGCATAGCAATATTGCAGTACCCGATGTGTGGTCGAACAGGTTGTTCTCAACAACAGTGCTCTTGGGTGTACTGAACAATGCACCACGAGCGCGGTTGTTACGTATGGTGTTACCGCTGAAAAGCACCTCGGGAGTCCATTCCAGATTCTCAATACCGTACTTGCCGTTGGCAATATCGGCAGGAAGCGGTTTCTCGAACTTTATCCTGAACTCTTTGCAACCGGCAAGCTGTTCCTTGTCGTAAGGAGTAATTTCAACGACACGGTTGCCTTCGGTGATTTCCATAACGTCGGAACGTACAAACTGCACACTGTCGCCTGCTCCGCCCCAATAGAAGCCGTATGCCTGACCATGCATGTATCTGCCCACCAGGGTATTGTCGTCAAGACGCTGCACCACACGCAGATATGTACCGTGAACATTGATGGCATCGTCCATCATACCCTCGTAAAGTCCGTTAAGCGACTCTATCTTGCCCTTGCATCCCGAGAAGTGGGTTGCATCGGCCTGTGTGGTAAAATATCTGTCATCACCCAACAAAACCTTGAAGCCGTCGAGTGTTATATTCTCACTCATCTGAGCAAGCAGACCCATACCCTCGGCATAGTATACTCTTGTGTGTTTAAGGACTGTATTTTTGCACTCCGAAACGAATATACCCGGAGTGGGACGGGCGTAAGAACGCATTGCTATGACTGTTCCGGGGAGCAGACGGGCATCGCGCCAAGGAGCACGGATGACACGGGGAGAGACCTCCTCCACACTCTGTGTACCCACCCAAATATCACTTGTAGTGTAAATTATATGCTTGGTAGTGCCGTCGAATGCGATACCCCAACCGGGATTGATTTCCCAATTGCTGCCATATACAATCAGACGACCGTTATCTATCCTGTAATTTACGTATGGTGCAATTCTGTAGGTTATATATCCGTTCTCGGCATCATTCTCCAGAACCTCTACCTGTGTAATCTGCGGAACACGTGTATCCACGGCAATGAAATCCAGTTTACAGTTCTCACAGCCCACCATGGCAATAGGCAACATTCTGCCATTCATCATAAATTCGGCATGACGCGCATCCATACCTTTATCTTTTCCCTTGAGTGTGAGATTCTTTACGCCTTCAAGTACAACAGCAACTCTCTTTGGATTGTCCTGATCGTGGTTGGAGATATAATACTCACGGACATTGGCACTGTCGGGATAAAAATCGTATTCACCACCTTCAAACAGAAGGACTGCCGGTTTGCCGGCACGCTCCGTCTTGATGGTTTCAATAGCCTTGGCAATCTCCTCGGTCATATCCTCTCCCGTTCCTGGAACTATTCCAAAATCCGATGCGTTATAGACTTTTTCGCAATTGCACGATGCCAACAAAAAAGAGAAAGACGCAAAAACTGCAAATGAAAGTTTTTTCATAGAATATCGGTTTATTTTTCGCGAAGATACACAAAAATAACATTTAAATACCTACCTTTACAAAAAATATCACGAACACATACATGAAACCACGTTTTTTCAGAATCATTCTGCTTGCGACACTATTGTTTTCCATCAACAATATCGAAGCGAAAGAACCATATAAGAATGCAGTAAAGCTCACCTTCCTTTCGTGGACAAGCGGAAGTACCAAAATCTCATATGAGCGTGCCTTTCCCGACATAAAACAGAGTGCCGAAATATGCGGCAGCGTCATCGGCGCCGGATACGACAAGTATCATAACGACCCTTTGGGTTTCACCGTGCGATACGGACACAAGTTCTTCATGGGCAAATACAATCCCGAAAAGCCTTTGATTGGTTTCTATCTGCGTCCCGAAGCTATCTATTCACACTACAACTACACACATTCCGAAACCGGACTGCGTACACCGGCACGAATGGGCTCAATTCTGGGCACATTCGGCTATCAGTATTGCTACAGACGCTTTATAGCCGATGCCTGGGTGGGTGCAGGATACGCATTCGGTACACCGGCCGAAACCGGCTACCACCACGGTTTCCAACTATGGAACTGGTTCAACACAAGAAACGACAATATAGCCTTGAGTTTCAGCATACGTCTTGGCTTTATCTGGTAAAAAAAAGCAGAAAAAAGAGGTTTTGCCTTACAAATCAACAGCAAAAGTGCTAAAATATCAGCGCAAAATTTATTTATTCACACGTTTTTACTATCTTTGCGTTTCGACGCGAGCAAATTACGCGCCACAAAAATCAGAATAAAAAAATTACAACATAATGGGTTTTAACGAATTTATAAGCAAACTTTTCGGCAACAAAGCAAGCCGAGACATGCGTGAGATTCAGCCATGGGTAGAAAAAGTAAAGGCTGTATATCCCACTATCGCAGCAATGAGCAACGACGAACTGCGTGCTGCAACACAAGCTCTCAAAAGCAAGATTCAGAATACTGTAACTACAGAACGTGCAAGAATTGCAGAACTCAAGGCTAGTATCGAGAACACAGAACTCGAGAAAAGAGAGGCAGTCTTCAACCAGATTGACAAATTGGAGAAAGAGGTTCTCGAAAAGCTCGACAAAGCACTCGATGAGGCACTTCCCGAGGCATTTGCCATTGTAAAGGACAGTGCACGCCGTTTTGCCGAGAATGAAGAAGTTGTTGTAACTGCAACCGATGCCGACCGCAACTTTGCCGCGAGATTCGATTTTGTAACAATCGATGGCGACAAGGCTATCTACCGCAATCACTGGCAGGCAGGCGGTAACGACACTGTCTGGAACATGGTACACTACGATGTACAGTTGTTCGGTGGTGTTGTACTCCATAAAGGAAAGATTGCCGAGATGGCAACCGGTGAGGGTAAGACACTTGTAGCTACTCTCCCCGTATTCCTCAACGCCTTGACAGGCAACGGTGTCCACGTGGTTACCGTGAACGACTACCTTGCAAAGCGCGACTCTGAGTGGATGGGACCTCTTTACATGTTCCATGGTCTTACAGTGGATTGCATCGATAAGCACCAGCCTAATTCCGACGCACGTCGCAGAGCTTACCTTGCCGACATCACCTTCGGTACAAACAACGAGTTCGGCTTCGACTACCTGCGCGACAACATGGCTACACAGCCCGACGACCTTGTACAGCGCCAGCACAACTATGCGATTGTGGACGAGGTGGACTCCGTACTCATCGACGACGCACGTACACCGCTTATCATTTCAGGACCTGTTCCCCGTAACGAGGACCAGATGTTCGAGGAGTACCGCCCGTTGGTTGAGCGTCTGGTTGAGGCGCAGAAGAAACTTGCGACACAGTTCCTTGCAGAAGCAAGAACAAAGATATATTCAGACGACAAGGATGTGGTTACCGATGGTTATCTGTCGTTGTTCCGCAGCCACAAGGCATTGCCAAAGAACAAGGCTCTTATCAAGTTGTTGAGCGAGCCCGGAGTAAAGACAGGCTTGCTCAAGACAGAAGAGTTCTACATGGAGCAGAACAACCGTCGCATGCCCGAAGCAACAGAGCCACTATACTTTGTCATCGACGAGAAGCACAACAGCGTTGACCTCACCGACAAGGGTATTGAACTTATTACAGGAAATGCTTCGGACCAGAACCTCTTTGTATTGCCCGACATTGCATCGGAGCTATCAATGCTCGAGAACAACGATACTCTCACAAACGAAGAGAAGATTGCAAAGAAAGAGGAGATGCTCACAAACTACGCAATCAAGTCGGAGCGCGTACACACCATCAACCAGTTGCTCAAGGCATACACAATGTTCGACCGCGACGTTGAATACGTGGTAACCGAAGACGGACAGGTAAAGATCGTGGACGAACAGACTGGCCGTATCATGGAAGGTCGCCGTTATTCCGACGGTCTACACCAGGCTATCGAGGCTAAAGAGCGCGTAAAGGTTGAGGCTGCTTCACAGACATTCGCAACAATCACATTGCAGAACTACTTCCGTATGTATCACAAGCTTGCCGGTATGACCGGTACAGCCGAGACCGAAGCAGGCGAATTCTGGGATATCTACAAACTCGATGTTGTCGTAATCCCGACCAACCGTCCAATCGCACGTAACGACATGAACGACCGCATATACAAGACAAAGCGAGAGAAGTACAATGCCGTTATCGAAGAGATTGCAAGCCTTGTCCAACAGGGACGTCCGGTGCTTGTGGGTACAACATCGGTTGAGATTTCAGAACTTTTGAGCCGTCTGCTCACATTGCGCAAGATATCTCACAACGTGCTTAACGCCAAATTGCACCAGAAGGAGGCGGACATTGTAGCAAAGGCAGGTCTTTCAGGAACAGTAACCATTGCCACCAACATGGCAGGTCGTGGTACCGACATCAAGTTGAGCGACGAGGTAAAAGCTGCCGGCGGTCTTGCAATCATCGGTACAGAGCGTCACGAATCGCGCCGTGTCGACCGTCAGCTACGAGGACGTGCCGGTCGTCAGGGAGACCCGGGTTCTTCGGTATTCTTTGTATCACTCGAAGACAACCTTATGCGTCTGTTCGGTTCAGAGCGTATCGCAAAGGTTCTCGACAACAAATACATGGGATTCAAGGAGGGCGATGTAATTGAGCACCCGATGATTTCAAAATCAATAGAACGTGCACAGAAAAAGGTTGAAGAGAACAACTTCGGTATCCGTAAACGCTTGCTCGAATACGACGACGTGATGAACAAGCAGCGTACAGTAATCTATACCAAACGTCGCCACGCACTCATTGGAGAGCGCATCGGCATGGATATCGTGAATATGATTTGGGACCGTTGCTGCCATATCGTTGAAAACTTCGTATACGAAGATGCAAAGATGGAAATGCTCCGCCTGCTTGCAACAGAGATGCCTATAGAGAATGCCGACCTTTTCAACAAGATGGACGCAGAAGAAAAGGCTGAAAAATGTTTCGATGCGGCAATGGAGAACTTCAAACAGAAGACCGACCGCATGGCACAGGTAGCATTGCCGTTCATTGACTTTGTATACAAGGAGCATCCCGACATGCGCGAAAAGCACATCTATGTCCCCATAACAGACGGACGTCACGTATATCAGATACCGGTTCCGCTCCAGGCTGCGTATGACACTCGCGGCAAGGAGGTTATAAAGAGCTTTGAAAAAGCAATACTGCTCCACACTATCGACAACGCATGGAAAGAGAACCTCCGCGACCTCGACGAGCTGAAGCACTCTGTACAGAACGCAAGCTACGAGCAGAAAGACCCGCTTTTGATATTCAAGCTCGAATCGGTTACACTGTTCGACAAGATGGTCAACAAGATTAATGACCAGACCGTATCGATACTTATGCGCGGACAGATTCCCGTACAGGAGAACAGCAATGTAAGAGTTGCTCCCGACCCAAAGCGCAACAAACAGCAACAGCGTTACAGCGAGACAAAAGTCGACCTGAACGATGCCAACCAGCAGGCAGCCGCACAGCGCGACACACGCGAAAATGTGAAACGCGAACCGGTACGTGTTGAAAAGACAGTAGGTCGCAACGACCCATGCCCATGCGGTAGCGGCAAGAAATTCAAGAACTGCCACGGTAGAAACCTTTAAAAAAGAAGCAATATGTCTTTAAGCAGAGTATCACACGACAGACTGCAGGATGCCATCATAAAGATGACAAAGGAATTCATCACTGCAGAAGAAACCAAGGTCACCGACTTTCATATATATGTAGATGGTAGCAAGGGCGACGTAACAGCCATGGATGACGACGACAATACCCTCGCGCGCGTACATATATTAGAATGGGAAGGTGAACACAACGAAGAAGTCTATGAAAAAGAGCTCCGCACACTGCTTGCCGAAATGCACGGAAACGGTCAGTTCGACAGCCTTAACATAGCAAAGCCCTACTCCTTCGTGCTTACCGACGACGACCACCAGTCCATTGTCGATTTGCTCATAGTGGATGATGACACTATCATCCTGAGCGAAGATCTGCTCAAAGGCTTTAACGAAGAGATGGACGATTTTCTAAAGAAATTGCTCGAAGAGTAATTTCTTGAGGAAAGTATCGGCTCGTGCAGAACATACAAACATCCCCAGAGCATCTATTCCGATGTTTTGGGGATGTTTCATTATCCTTTTTAGCAACAGTTCTTTTCATAAACACACAAGCGGGATGCTTCAAATCCTAAAAAAAATTAATAAAGAAATTTTTCCATAATTTTTAACGAAAACTTTTTTGTAGCAAAAAGTTTTCATAGTAACTTTGCAGTCGGAATTTAAAATGGTATAGAGGTGAGAGAAGAACACAAGAAAGAGGAAGTACGCGAGTTGATTCTGAAGACCGCATTGGAGCAGTTTACCAAATGTGGCATCAAGGATGTAAAGATGGACGACATTGCCTCAACCCTCTCTATCTCCAAGCGCACCATATACGAACTCTACAACGACAAGGAACAATTGCTGTTCGAAGCCTTGAAACTTCACAACGAGAAGATTGTAAATGAAGGCAAACTTATTGTTCGACAAGCTTCACATACTCTCGAGATAATACTGAAGCTCTACGACAAATATGTTGATATCATTAGCAGCATCAACAAGAAGTTCTTCACCGACCTTAAGAAATATCCCGAAATCTGCAAAAGCAAGAAACACGACGAAGAGCAGAACGACAAGAAATTCCTTGCATGGATAGATATGGGACGTAAGCAGGGACTCTTCCGCGAAGATGCCAACCTGGAGATTTTTTCATATATCCTCCGTCAGAACCTTGAAACCATCTTTACGGTAAACATGGATGAGAAAGGGAACGAATTGAGCAAATTCACACCGCACGAACTTGGACGCACGCTCATCATCTTCTATCTGCGAGGAATATCGACTCCAAAAGGACAAGAGATTATCGAAGAATACTTAAAGGAAAATAATAAAATAAATATAAGTTATAATTATGAATCTTAAAATGCGATTAAAGACAGTGGTTGCAATACTGGCAGTAATGACACTGACAGTAAATGCACAAGAGACCACCCCTACAATGCATCTGACGCTCGACAAAGCCATCGAGCTTGCATTGAGCGAGAACCCAACCATCAAGATTGCTGAAAAGGAGATTGAGTTGAAGGAAATTTCCAAAAGCGAGGCTTGGCAGAATCTTCTCCCCACAGTAACTCTGGACGGTGCAATCCAGTATAACGCTTTAGTTTCATCCATGAAGATGGATATGGGCGGACAGACTATGGAAATTAAGATGGGTAAAGACGACTCGAACACTTGGAATGCAGCATTGCAGGTGGCAATCCCCATCTATGCTCCGGCAGTTTACGAGACAATGAAACTGAGCAACAGCGATGTGCAGCTTGCCGTTGAAAAGAGCCGCGGCTCAAAGATTGATATGATCAATCAGGTAACAAAGGCCTACTATCAGTTGCTGCTTGCACAGGACTCATACAATGTATTGAACGAGAACTTCAGACTTGCCGAAGCTAACTTCGACATTGTAAACAAGATGTTCGAGCAGGGACTTGTAAGCGAGTACGACAAAATCAGCGCAGAGGTACAGAAGAACAACGCATGGCCATCGGTTGTAAGCGGTAAGAATGCCGTTGAACTTGCACGACTTCAGTTGAAGGTACTCATGGGCATAACAGCCGACATCATACTTGTTGTAGACGATAACCTTGCAAACTACGAGAGCGAGATGGCAAGCGTTGCTGACACTGAGATCAACCTTGAGAACAACTCTTCGCTTCGTCAGATTGATATGCAGACAGGCATGATAAGCAACCAGCGCCGTCTGCTCAAGACATCGTTCATCCCGACAATCGCACTTGTAGGAAGCTACCAGTACCAGTCTATTTCAAATACAAACTGGAATATCGCAAAATACAACTGGAGCGATGCGGCATCAATCACTCTATCGGTGAGCATCCCCATCTTCAAGGCAAAGAACTTCTCTAGCCTCAAGAGCAATCAGGTGCAGTTGTTCCAGCTTGCCGAGACCAGAACAAACACTGAGCGCATGCTCAAGATGCAGGCACAGAGTTTTATTGACAACATGACAACAAGTTCAGAGCAGTTGTCAAGCAACAAGGAGGCTGTACGTCTTGCAGAGAAGGGTGTTGAAATCAGCCAGAAACGTTACGACATCGGTAACGGAACAATCCTTGAACTCACTAACTCACAGGTGCAGCTCACAAACACAAGACTCTCATACAACAAT
The DNA here is from genome assembly GCA_904502235.1 of uncultured Bacteroidaceae bacterium. GTDB lineage: Bacteria > Bacteroidota > Bacteroidia > Bacteroidales > Bacteroidaceae > HGM04593. The sequence goes on along the minus strand of CAJGDP010000006.1, from coordinate 22,572 downwards.
ACCATATATGACTATTTGGTTGCAAAATCAGAGTTGAACAAAGTATTAGGAAAAGAATAATAAAAACATACATCCATGAAAAAGAATCTGACATTTATTGCTTTAATTGCTACAGCACTCATCAGTTCATGTGGCAGTTCAGAGAAGACAGAAGATGCAGCAAACGCATTGCAGGAGGCTAAGCCAAAGGTAAAGATCGAGAAAGTGGTTACCGAAGAGGTGGCACAGCTCGAAGAGTACGCTACAACAGTTGAGGCTGAGGTAAAGAACAATATCATCCCCAACTCACCTTTGCGAATTGCAAAAATCCTTGTTGAGGTTGGCGACCACGTAACCAAAGGTCAGCAGCTTGTTCAGCTGGATGCAAGCAGCCTCGACCAGCTCAAGTTGCAGTACGACAACCAGCTCACAAACTTCAAGCGCATCGAAGAGCTTTACAAGATTGGCGGTACATCAAAGTCGGACTACGACAACATGAAGATGCAGCTCGACGTTACAAAGAAGAACCTCGACAACCGTCTTGAAAACACAATCCTTGTAAGCCCTATCGACGGTGTTGTATCGGCACGTAACTACGACAACGGCGACATGTACGGCGGTCAGCCCATCCTTGTTGTCGAGCAGATTACCCCTGTAAAGATGAAGATAAACATCAGCGAGCAGCTCTTTGCAAAGACAAACAAGAAGCTCGACGTAACTCTCAAGTTCAACACATACGGCAACGAGGAGTTCAAGGGAAATATCGACATAATCTATCCTACAATCAACGCAACCACACACACATTCCCTGTTGAAATAAAGGTTGAGAACAACAACAAGAAGATACGTCCGGGTATGTACGGCAAGGCTGTTGTGAACTTCGGTACAGTAAAACACGTAGTTGTACCCGATGTGGCAGTCAAGAAGCAGAGCGGAAGCGGCGACTTCTATGTCTACACATACGAGGACGGTAAAGTTAAGCACAACAAGGTAGAGCTTGGTCGCAGAATGGACAACCGCTATGAGCTAATTTCAGGCATTGAGACAGGTTCATTGGTTGTTGTTGCAGGTATCGACAACCTTGCTGACGGAGTTGAGGTAGAAGTAGTAAAATAAGAAACACTAAAAAAAGAATAATATGAGTGTATATGAAAGTGCTGTAAAAAGGCCTATTATGACCGCCTTATGTTTTATCGCGGTTGTAATATTCGGTATCTTCTCTTATACGAAGCTGCCAATAGACCTTATGCCGGACATTGAGACAAACACCATAATGGTAATCACCAGCTATGCCGGCGCAAGTTCTTCCGATATTGAGAACAACGTGTCACGTCCGCTTGAAAACACCCTGAACTCAGTGGAACACCTCAAGCACATTACATCAAAGTCGCGCGAGAACATATCATTGATAACACTTCAGTTTGAATATGGTTACGATATCGACGACCTTACAAACGACGTACGCGACAAACTGAATATGGTAACATCTGCACTACCCGATGATGCTGGTAACCCCATCATATTCAAGTTCTCGTCTGATATGATGCCTATCATGATGCTCTCGGTAAAGGCAAAGGAGAGTCTGCCGGCTCTTTATAAGATTCTCGACGAGAACATTGCCAATCCGCTTGCACGTATCGACGGTGTAGGTACAGTATCAATCGCCGGTGCTCCAAAACGCGAAATCAACGTATATATGAACCCTGACAAGATGGAGGCATACAACATAACCATCGAAACAGTAAGTTCAAAGATTGGAGCAGAGAACCGCAACGTACCCGGTGGTAACTTTGACATCGGTAACAACACATATCCTTTGCGTGTAGAGGGTGAGTTCACTTCACCACAGGAGATGCAGAACATTGTTGTAGGTTCATACAATGGTGCAAATATCTACCTTAAGGATGTTGCACGCATTGTCGACGGAACCGAGGAGCGTGCCCAGAAGGCATATACCGACGGACAGCAGGGTGCTATGATCATTATCCAGAAGCAGTCAGGCGGTAACTCGGTGAACATCGCCAACGCAGTGCGCGAGAAATTGCCAGAGCTGCAGAAACGCCTTCCTTCGGACATCGAGATTGGCTTGATCAGCGATACATCCGACAACATCAAACAGACTATCAGTGCCTTGGGTGAGACCATAGGTTACGCACTTCTGTTCGTGATGCTCATTGTATTCATCTTCCTTGGACGTTGGAGAGCAACAGTGATTATCGGTATCACCATTCCGTTCTCACTTATTGCATCGTTCATATATCTGCTTATTTCAGACGGTTCAATCAACGTTATTTCATTGTCGTGCTTGAGTATTGCAATCGGTAACGTTGTGGACGACGCCATTGTGGTACTTGAGAACGTAACCACACACATTGAACGTGGTTCTAACCCCAAGAGTGCTGCAGTACATGGTACCAACGAGGTTGCCGTATCAGTAATTGCATCTACACTCACAATGCTTGCCGTATTCTTCCCACTTACAATGATTAACGGTATGGCAGGTGTATTGTTCAAGCAGTTGGGTTGGATGATGTGTATCATCATGGTTGTATCAACAACTGCGGCATTGACACTTATCCCTATGATGTGTTCACGCATGCTGAAACTACAGAAGAAACAGAGCAAGTTCTTCAAGCTGTTCTACACCCCGATAGGCAAGGGACTTGACAAACTCGACAACTGGTATGCAAAGCGCATCAACTGGGCAGTACGTCATCGTTGGACAGTGTTGGCTATCTGTTTTGGTATCTTCTTTGCAAGTTTGCTTACATTCCCCAGAATAAAGAGCGAATTCTTCCCTTCACAGGACAGCGGTTCAGCCACAGCCACACTTGAATTGCCTATTGGCACACGCGTGGAAAAAGCAGAAGAGGTTGCTATGAAACTGACCGAGAAATGGACTGAACGCTATAAGGAAGAATTGGTTGTCTGCAACTTCCGCGTAGGTCAGGCCGATGACGAAAACGTTTTTGCATCGATGAGCGACAACGGTTCACACATTATCAGCTTCAACATACGCTTTGTTCCAAGTACAGACCGTGAGAAGAAACTGAACGTAATCTGCGACGAAATGCGTGCCGACATAAGAGAGTTGCCCGAAATTGCACGTAGCCGAGTAACCCTTGGCGGAAACGGTGGTTTGGGTGGCGAGAGCAAGGCTTCGTTCGAAATCTACGGACACGACTTCAGCATCACCGACAAACTTGCACAGGAACTTAAGGGAAGACTCAGCAACAACACAGAGCTTATCTCACAGATAAATATCAGCCGTAGCGACTACCAGCCTGAATATCAGGTTGAATTCGACCGCGAGAAGTTGGCTATGCACGGTCTGAACCTGAGCACAGCGGCCACATTCATGCGCAACAGATACAATGGTGCTTTGGCAACATACTTCCGTGAGGATGGTGACGAGTACGACGTAAAGGTACGTTATGAGCCCGACTACCGTACAAGCATCGCCGACATAGAGAACATTGTACTCTATTCAAGCACCGGTGCTCCTGTACGTCTCAAAGAGGTTGGACGCGTTGTACAGCGCGAGACTCCTCCTACAATCGAGCGCAAGGACCGTTCACGTATCGTTACCGTTGACGCCGTTATGGCAGCAGGTGCCGCACTCAGCGACGGTGTAGCCTTTGCACTTAAAGAAATCGACCAGATGGAGATACCTGCAGGCTATTCTATACAGATTGCCGGTTCATACGAAGACCAGATGGAATCGAATGCCGACATGGGTGTATTGGCAATACTGATTATCGTACTTGTATTCATCGTGATGGCAGCACAGTTCGAGTCGCTCACCTATCCGTTCATCATCATGTTCTCTGTACCGTTTGCTCTCAGCGGTGTGTTGTTGGCACTCTACATCACCGGTACAACAATGAACATCATGTCAATACTTGGTGCAATCATGCTTATCGGTATTGTGGTTAAGAACGGTATCGTGCTCATCGACTACACCATGTTGCTCCGCGACCGCGGATTGGGTATCATCCCAGCCACAGTACGTGCAGCACGTAGCCGTCTGCGTCCTATCCTTATGACAACCCTTACCACAATCCTTGGTATGGTACCATTGGCAGTGAGCCAGGGTGTCGGTGCCGAGATGTGGCGTCCATTGGGTATTGCAGTTATCGGTGGTCTGACAGTATCTACCGTGATGACACTTACATATACCCCGGTTATGTACTGCATATTCGGTAAGAACGGTATCAAGCGCCGTCGCAAGCAGCTCAGGAAGCAGCGCGAGCTTGAGGCTTACTGGAACGAGCACAAGAACGAAGAGATGCTAATCAACGCAAAGAAGTAAAAACAAAGAACGCATATATATTATGAAAGGAGTATTTATAGCTTTTGACCAAGCACACAAAGAGTCGGTGCTTTCAGCACTCGACCGTTTGAATTGCCGTGGTTTCTCATTCATAGAACAGATGCAAGGACGTGGCAGCAACACCGGTGAACCTCACTACGGAACACACGCATGGGCATCAATGAATTCAGGCATAATCACAATGGTCGACGACAAAATCGTTGATTCCTTGCTGGCAGCATTGAAAAAGATTGATGAGAATGCCCAGATGTTGGGACTCAGAGCCTTCGTTTGGGATATCGAAAAATATTATTGATTTGCATAGACACAAAAAAAACTCGCAAGGTATTTGAAACCTTGCGAGTTTTTTTATTCCACATCGTCCAATCTGTCTTCCCAAAGATATTTCTTTGTTTCCCGTGCAATTATTCCCGAGAGGAATATCAGCGATATAATATTGGGGATTGCCATCAGCGCATTCGCTATATCGGCAAGGTTCCACACAACAGCCAGATTCACAACAGCACCCACGAACACAGCCACAATGAATATACCCCTGTAAACGAGCATCCATTTTTTACCTTTTAGATACTCCATGGCTCTCTCGCCATAATAGCACCAGCCGAGTATTGTAGAGAAAGCAAAAGTAATGATACCGAAGGTAAGCAAAGGAGCACCTATATAAGGAATCTTGTCAAAAGCCTCCTTGCTGAGTATAGCACCGTCGCTATATGTTATATCGGGATATGCAAGAATACTCGACACGAGCACCAGACCGGTGAGAGCGCAGATGACTACAGTATCCCAGAATGTACCGGTTGACGACACCAGTGCCTGACGCACCGGATTGCGTGTCTGCGCAGCCGCGGCAACTATCGGAGCCGAACCCATACCGCTCTCATTACTGAAGAGTCCGCGCGCAATACCATAACGCGCAGTCATAATTATTGTACCGCCCACAAAACCACCACCGGCAGCCTTCGGGTCAAAAGCCGATTCAAGAATCAGTTTCAAAGCCTCCCACACAAAAGTCCCGTTAACAAAAAGGATATATACACAGCCCAGGATGTAGAGTATTGCCATCAAGGGCACGAATGTGGTACACACTCTGGCAATACCCTTTACGCCAAAGAGCACCACCAATGCGGCACACAAGGCAATAGCCATTCCCGACCACATATGTGGAATACCATACGATTCGTAACACAACAACGAAATAGCATTACTCTGTACCATGTTGCCTATACCAAAGGAGGCAACCACCGTGAAGATACAGAACAGAACGGCAAGCCATTTCATTCCCATTCCCTTCTCCAGAGCATACATAGGACCACCGAGCATTTTTCCTTCGGACGTACGCTGGCGATATTTTACGGCAAGCAGCGCCTCGGCATACTTTGTTGCTACACCAAGCACACCTGTAAGCCAGCACCAGAACACAGCACCCGGACCACCCAAAGTTATGGCAGTACCCACACCAATGATATTTCCTGTACCGATAGTAGCGGCAAGCGCAGTTGCCAAAGCACCGAACTGGCTCACATCACCCTTTGCACTCTTGTCGGGAGTAACCGACAGGCGGATAGCCTTAAGAAGTTTCCTTTGCGGAAATTTCAGACGGATTGTAAGAAAAAGGTGAGTACCAAGCAGGGCTATGACCATAGGCCACCCCCAAAGCAAATCGCAGAACCATTGTATAAAATCAGTAAGATTCTCTCTCATTTCTCTATATGTTTTGAATTTTAAAAATTAATAAAAACTCACCACCCTTCTTTAGGAAGAGCGGCGATTTGAATATTTTGCATTAGAAGTTTAAAAAATCCTGAGGCAATTATCGTTAGGACGGCGGATGTGCAACAGACGCGCCATCTCTGCCGCAAGAATATTGGCAGGAGTCATCCCCTCCACCACATCATGTTCTATTCCTGCTCCATGAATGATTATCGGGAACATTACCGGAGTACGATACACCTCGTTTGTTAGCGTCAGTGAACTGCCTGCAACCTTCCAGCCCGGCATCAGACGTAGCCACACATCACCCGAGCATGCCTGGTTATATCCGTTCTTCACATATTGGAGTTCCGGGCTCAGCGTACCGCCAAGATGGTATATACTGAATACATCCTCCACACCATCGAGCGACTTGAGGAACTCTATTGAACGCGACACAAGGTCAATCTTGTCGATTTTCATGTTTTCGATAAGAGCATTGTCAAAGTATAGCTGCGAGCCGAATACGCCTTCTATATACTCCCCCTTGCCGAATATGGCACCAAGATATACGTTCAGCAGTGCCTGCACCCTCTCCATGAATATTGTACCCGAAGGCAGACGATATTCCGCACCGTCGTCGCTGCTCACCATAACATATCCAGTTGACGAGAGCGACACCACAACATTCTCCATACCCACAATGCTGTCCACCTGTGCAAAGAGAGCCGACAGAGTACCGTCGAGACGTGCATATATATCCTGCACCTCCATAGGACGGTGTTCCATAGGATTACCATCGATATTTCCCGCATAGAATGTAAGCGACAGACAGTCGGCAATATCATCACCGCCCACAACGCCTTCTTTAAGGAAAGCCATGGCCATCTCGGCAACCTCATCGTTTATACAGGCAGTGGTCTTGTACTGCTTTACCTTGTTCTTGCCATCGAAAGCATAACCGAAAGCCTTTGGAGCATCATCGCCGAAATTATTGTATCTCTCCACGTCGTACAACGGTTTCCACTTTGCCGAACGTCCCTGCACCACCTTGTTCATTGCAGCGGCCCATTCGGGGAACACACCATAATAGCTCGAACTGCTCCAGAAACCTGCCGAATTGTTCTTCCACAGGGCGACATCGGCTGCATGACCGCCGGCTATCACAGCCGCATCCTCATCGGGAGCAATGGAACATACAAAAGCCTTGCCGCGCGAAGCACGCTTCATCTCATCGGTTATGGTTATAGCCTTCAGCCTTGTGGGGGCGTATGGCGAAATAGAATACAATCCCTTGTATTTTTTATCCTCCACACTGCTTACCGCACGCAGAGTACTGCGGTCGAACCAACGCTCACCCACAATACCGTTCACATAAGGATTCGTACCTGTAGCCAACGTAGCCACAGCCGAAGCCCTGTCCACATTCTCAAAAGCATAGTAAGAATTGGGATACACACGTCCCTCGGCAAGCAGACGCTTGAAACCGCCCTCGCCATACAAGCCCGAGAACTCATACAGAAAGTCGGTACGCAACTGGTCGACGACAATATTCAGATATAGTTTGGGAGAGTTTATCCTTTCCTGCGCCCATACCAAAGCCGGCAGACACAGCAAAGCTATCAAAAACGACTTAATTCGCATATATTTTCCTTATAAATCAAGAACAACGAACGCACCATCAAAGCAACAGCGCAGAAATAAACAGGCAACGGATACACCTGCACCCCACATGCAGCCGACACCAAGAAGGCCACCACCATAGCCACCTGCACCCAAGCGACAGACATGGATCTGCGTTTTCTCATGCGACATACATACACAGGCATAAGCACCAAAGCCAAAGGATTCAGCAGAATGAGCAACCAGTTGTTGCCCACCGCCGGGTGCTGTGAGAACAGAGCCATAAAGAGCAACACACAACCGGCCAATCCCTGCATTGACATAATCAACACATCAAAAGCCCAAAAACTCTTTTTCTTGCGTACCTCGCAAAGCATCACCACAAAAGTGGCAAGCAACAGCAACAGAGCCACATTGAACGGCGTAAAATTGCTGTGAACCGCAGGTGAGTCTTCTGTTTCGGGGATTGTCATATTGCGGACGGTCGACAACCGGTCTCTTTCACCATTTTCACCGGTAACATAAGCCTTGCTCAAATTCTCCATGTAATTCATAGGGACGAACTGCAAATCACGGACAGACGCAGGGCGGTCGATATCGGCACCGAGCATCAGATTGATTCCGAAAGCATACCAAGGATGATTTTCGAGCAGAGCATTCAAGGCATCGCGGAAAGTGGCATAGCCGGGAGCGGCATCATACTCCACACCTCCTGTAACACGTTCCACCAAATCGCGAATCTTAGTGGTGCAATTGTTATAGAAATAGTTGTATCGGTACACCCTGTTCTCGGGACGGCAGTTCTCCCTGAGCAATTCAAAAAGTTCATTTTCCTGTTCAGGAGTCAGTTCAAGCACATCACCCACAATAAGCGAACCACGATTCATGTACTCTCTGCAGAACACATCATACGACACAGCGCCGACCATATAATCCGTTTCACCACGGACAAAACGCCAGATGAAATGAGGCGCGTCAAAATCGAAATATCCGTAGTTGAATACAATATCAAGCCCCTTCTCCTCATCACAATATCTCAACCCCGTATGCCCGTAGAGCGAATAAGCCTCATCGCCGGGATAACAGGTCAGGACACTGAACTTTGGAGTGCCTGCCATCATAGACAAAGAGAACAGCAGACCTAAAACAATTATATTTACTCTTTTCATACTTACCAATTCTTTTGCAAAGATACTGCTAACGAGCGAGAAATATGAAGTTTACTTCAATATTTTTCAAAGCGAGTGCGGTAAACCTTGAGCTTTACCCCAAAGATTCCGTAAATGAACAATATTTACAAGGCTTACTTTGATATTTTACCGCTTAGCAGTATCTTTGCAGTCGGAAATAAATACAGCATTTTGAACCTTATAGCAGACATAGGCAACAACAGCGCAAAGTTCTACCTTTTCAACGGAGAACAGATAGTGCTGCATACACGACGGAACGGAGCATCGTACGACGTTGTTTCGGAGTGGAACAACCAGTTCGGCATCAGCCGAATAATTGTCTCCACCGTCATAGACCTCACCGAGGAGCAGAAAGCCGAGTTCCAAGCCGTCGGATGCCCCGTCATATGGTTCAACAACACAACCCCCACCCCGCTGAAGATAGAATACGCCACCCCACACACATTGGGAAGCGACCGCATAGCGGCAGCCGTGGGAGCATGGAGCGAAAAGCCAGGCAACAACATGCTTGTAATAGATGCCGGCAGCGCAATAACCATTGATTTCGTAACCCGTCAGGGTATATACAAAGGCGGCAACATCGCTCCCGGAGTAAAGATGCGCCTTAAGGCATTGCACGAATACACAGGCAGACTGCCCCTCGTTGAAAAAGAGGGAGATACACCGTCCATTGGCTACGACACCGAAACTGCCATCCGAAGCGGTGTAATAACAGGCATTTGCCACGAAATTGACGGCTATATCACCGAAATAAAGGAAAAATATGGCGATGTTTTGGTTTTTTTAACGGGTGGAGACGAAAAAACGCTTAAAAATCGCATAAAAAGTTGTATCTTTGCAGATAAGAATCTTGTCGCCAAAGGCTTGAACAGAATTCTTGAGACTTTATAACCAAACAAGAAATTCAACAGCTCTTTATATGAAGGCTTTTAAACAGATATTTACAATTTTGACAATACTCGTCGCATTTGTCGGAGCAAAAGCCGACAACGGCACAAACTCGCCCTATTCACGCTACGGTTTGGGTATACTCACAAACCAGAGTCTCGGCATCAACCGTCAGATGGGCGGCTTGGGCTATGGTTTGAGAAGCGACAGTTACATAAACATCATCAATCCGGCATCGTTCTCACAAGCCGACACCCTCACAATGCTTTTCGAGGCAGGATTCACACTCCAGGATGTCTACTTCAAAGAGAACGGCAAAGGCACAAACGCGCTCAATGCAAGTTTCGACTACATTGCAATGCAGTTCCGCCTGTGCAAAGGATTGGGAATGTCAATAGGTTTTCTTCCATTCTCAAACGTAGGATACACATTCAGTTCTACAGCGAACGAAGGAACAACAGAAGAGCACACCTACACATATGCCGGAACGGGAGGATTGTACCAGCCTTACATAGGAATTGGTTGGCAGCCGTTCAAAGGATTGTCATTGGGTGCGACAGCCGCATACATCTACGGTGATATAACCCACGAAATCAGTGACAACCTCACCAACAGCGAAGATGACAATTATAAAATCCATTCAGCAAAGCTGAAGAGCTACAAGGTTGATTTCGGTCTGCAGTATTACGCCACAATAGCAAAGAAACACGATTTTGTACTTGGTGCAACATACTCGCTGGGACACAGCATGCACGCCGACGCAAAGACAATCCTGTATCGTGGAAGCGAACAGACCGACACCACAAAAATAACAAACGGCTTCAAGTTGCCCCACACATACGGTGGAGGTTTCACATACTGCTACGACAAGCAATGGAAGTTCGGTGCCGACTACACATTCCAGCAATGGGGAACATCCACATTCTTCGGCGACGACGACATGGGCATCGACCGTTACAAGGTTTCAATAGGTATGGAGTACGCACCGAACAAGCCTTCGAACAAATACCACAAGATGATAAGCTATCGCGGAGGTGTTCACTTTGCACAGCCATACACCGTGGTAAAAGGCAACAACGGATGCAACGAATACGGAATAAGTGCCGGACTCTCGTTGCCTATTATGAACCGCAACAACAAATACAACAGCGCACTGGTGCACGTTTCGGGACAGTACATACACATGTCGCCCATGAGCGCAGGACTCATTGCCGAGAACTACTTCCGACTGAACATCGGTATCACGTTCAACGAAGCATGGTTCATGAAGATGAAAGTAAAATAAACAAAATAGAACAATTAGAGAGATGAAAAAATTATTTTTTGCACTGCTTGTACTTGTAGTATCAAGCGCAAGCGCACAGAACGGAGTTACCAACGAATTCCGTTTCGGACAGGGCGAGGACAGCATCAGATGTCTTGAGGCAATCAGCATCTCAAGCATCAACGTAAAGAACAAGGACTTCAACACAGCTTACGACTCATGGAAAATAGTATTCACAGAGTTCCCCGTAGCACGTGTCGATACCTACACCAACGGTATAAAGATTCTTACCGAGCTTATCAAGAAAGAGAGCGACCCTGTAAAAAAAGAGGAGTACATCAACGAGCTCATGCTTGTATATGACAACCAGATCAAGTATCTCGACAAATTGCAGGCAATCACAAAGACACGTCTTTCAGCCGGCAACATCCTTGGCAAGAAAGCCATGGCATACATCCAGTATCGCAAGGATGCACCCGTAGACACCATCTATAACATGCTTGCAGCATCAGTAGAGATGGAGCAGGGAATGTCTGAGTACACCGTAACAGAGCGTTTCATGAAGTACTCTGCTATGAAGTACAAGAAAGACCAGAGCCACGGCGAGCAGATTATCGAGGACTACCTCAACGCATCGGTTTACATTGTGGAAGTTCTCGACAAGTACCACGACAACATCGAGGCTTGCAACGCACGTTACCAGGAGAGCGGTAACCCCAAGGACAGCATCAACGCAGTGAACTATGGCAAGATGATTGACGCTTCACGTATCTCAAAGAGCAACATCGACGCATACTTCATCAACAGCGGTGCTGCAACATGCGAGGACCTCAACAACATCTACATGACCAAGCTCGAAGAGAACAAGGACAACCTCGAATACCTTAACAAGGTTATCTCGGTTATGAGTATGCTTAAGTGTACCGAGCAGGACGCATACCTCACAGCATCGGAGTACGCTCTTGCAATAGAGCCTACATCAAAGGCAGCCATGGGTTGCGGTTTCCGTTACTTCAAGAGAGGCGAGACCGAGAAGGCAATGGAGTTGTTCGACCAGGCTATCGAGCTTGAGACATCAATCACCACAAAGGCCGACTTGTGCAACAAGGTAGGTAACGTATACTACAGTCTCGGCAACTATGTGAAGGCACGCAGCTATGCCTTGAAGGCATTGTCGTTGAACTCAAAGTTCGGTGCTCCACACATCCTCATCGCACAGTGCTACGCAACAAAGCCCGACTGGTGCGACGACGAGACACTCAACTCATGTACATACTATCTCTGCATCGACCGTCTTGAGCGTGCAAAAGCAGTTGACCCATCAGTGAAGAAAGAGGCCGACAAGTATATCGCCATGTACAAGAAATATTTCCCCAAAGCCGAGGAAATGTTCATGAGAAACTACAAGAGCGGTCAGACCATCAACATTGGCGGTTGGATAAATGAGACAACTACTATCAGATAAGAAACGACAGATTATAAACGGTACAACAATTGCCATCATGGCAGTTGTTGTACTGATTTTTCATTCATCGTGCAAAGGCGAATCGGGTGAGAAGATGCTTGCCATAGAGCACAGCGACTCCATCGCAGTAATGAGCACCTTTGACGTAAATACCATCGTCAGCGACTCCGGACGCATAAGCTACAAGATAATCGCCGACGAGTGGCGCATCTACGACAAGCGCCAACCGCCCCATTGGGCATTCGAGAAAGGCGTCTACCTTGAGAAATACGACAGAGAGATGAACGTGGAAGCCACAGTAAAGTGCGACACGGCATATTACTACAACGAACAGAAACTCTGGAAACTCATAGGTAACGTAGACATAAAGAACGCCAAAGACGAAAAATTCCACACCCGGCTGATGTACTGGGACCAGGAGAAAGAAAAAATCTATTCCGACGCCTACATAAGAATAGAACAAGCCGACCACCAGGTAACCGAAGGCATAGGCTTCTCAGCCGACCAGAATCTTACCGTGTGGCAGATAAACAACACCAAAGGCATATACACAATAGAAGAATAAGAAATGTTAGAACTGATACTTGAACTGATTATAGTAATAATGTTCTCCGCGCTCTTTTCCGGCATGGAGATAGCCTTCGTATCGTCCAACAAACTGCTGTTGGGTATCGACCTCAACGAACGCTCCACCACATCATACATAATCAACAAGTTCTACTCCAACAGCAACAACTTCATTTCCAGCCTGCTTGTAGGCAACAACATAGTGCTTGTAATCTACGGTATGCTCATGGCAGAGTTGCTGAACAAGACCATACTCCACGGATTCAGCGACGCCAATTCACTGTTGCTCGAGACAATAATATCAACCCTCGTGATAATCCTCACAGGCGAATTCGTGCCAAAGGCACTCTTCAGAATAAACCCAAACCGTTCCCTAAAGAGGTTTTCAATAATAACATACCCGTTGTACATACTGCTCTACCCTCTATCGCGTTTCACCACACTCTGTTCAACCTTCCTGTTACGCATCCTCGGCATAAAGATAAAGGACGAAGAACGCGACACCACCTTTTCGAAGCGCGAACTCAATCACCTGATACAGACATCGATAGAGAATGCCGAAGAAGAGGAAGAGACCATCGACAACGACGTGCTCATATTCCAGAACGCCCTCGATTTCTCCAACATCAAAGTACGCGACTGCCTTGTGCCACGTACCGAGATTGAAGCAGTGGAAGTAAACACCCCGCTAAGCGAACTCAAGTCGGTGTTCATAGAGTCGGGACACTCCAAGATTGTGGTATTCAAGGACAATATCGACAACATAATAGGCTACATACACTCATCCGAGCTATTCCGCATGGGCAAGAAATGGCAGCAGAAGATATGCAAGATGCCATTCGTACCCGAAACCCTCTCGGCACAGAAACTCATGAAGACACTCATGCAGCAGAAGAAATCCCTTGCCGTAGTAATAGACGAGTTCGGCGGAACATCGGGCATAGTATCACTCGAAGACCTTGTAGAAGAGATTATCGGCGAGATTGAGGATGAACACGACAACCCCAACCTCATAGCCAAATCACTGGGCAACAAAGAGTATCTGCTTTCGGGCCGTCTGGAGATAGAACGCATAAACGAAATATTCGACCTCGGCATCCCCGAATCGGACAACTATCAGACATTAGGAGGTTTCATCCTCGCCCATCACCAGCGATTCCCCCAGCTGAACGAATCCATCACCATAGGCGACTTCAGGATACAGACCATCAAACAGAACAGCACAAAGATAGAACTCGTAAAGCTGACACAGCTGAAATGACAAAAATAAAGCAAAAGAGTGCATTTTATGCGCTCTTTTGCTTTATTTTATACCTTGTTTATAGCAAGAATTCAAAAGCTTTTTACTATCTTCGCAAAGTTTAACGCAAAAAACAAAACAAACAAAATATTAGATTATGGCAACATTACAAAAATTGCGCAACATGGGCCCACTACTTGTAATCTTTGTGGGTCTTGCATTATTTGCGTTCATCGCAGGTGATGCTTGGAGATTATTCCAGTCTGACGCTATGGAAGCAACCGTAGGAACAGTTGACGGCGACAAGCTTTCAGCACAGGACTTTCAGGAAGTGTACAACGAGTGTGAGACAGCACAGAGACTTTTCAAGATGAGCGACCCACGTCTTTCTGACGAGCAGCGTTCAGCAGCTTTCACAGAGACAGAGCTTGCTTACATCAAAGAAGAGGCTTGGAGCGTATTCACACAGTTGGCAGTGGCAGAGAAGCAGGCTAAAGAGCTTGGCATCACAGTTACTTACGAGGAAATCATTGACCTCTTGGAGAACAATGCCTGCAACTATGTAAACAACACTTACCACCCATTCCGCACACAGGCAGGTTTTGACGTTGAGAGCCTGAACGAAATCATCGCGGCATACCACCAGATGATGAGCGACGGCGGACAGTACGACTCAAACCTTGCGGCACTCCACACATGCTGGAAGTACATCGAAAAGCGAGTTATGCTCGAGGCACTCACCAACAAGCAGGTCAAGCTCATCGAGAACGCAACTATCGCAAACCCAGTACTTGCAAAGAAGAACTTCGAGTTGAACGACAACTCATACAACCTCGAAGTAGCGGCATTCCCCTACACTTCAATCGAAGACTCATTGGTGAACGTAAGCGACAAGGAGATTGAAGCATACTACAACGCAAACAAGAAGTACTTCTACGAGCAGTTGGAAGACTCACGCGACATCAAGTACATCAGCGTAAAGGTAACACCAAGCAACGAGGACAAACAGGCACTCCTTGCACAGATGAACGAATATGCCGATGCACTCAAGAACGGTGAGAAAGACTACGACCGTCTCGCACGCATGGCACAGAGCGAATTCGAGTACAACGACCTTCTCTGGGCAAAGGAGACATTCCCCGAGGATATCCAGGTACGTATCGAGCAGGCAAACGTAAACGAAGTTGTAGGTCCTTACATCAACCCTTCGGACAACACATATAACCTGTTCATGACAACAGAGAAGACAACTGCTCCCGACTCATTGCTCGTACGTGCAATCGTAGTGAACAGCACATCAGCCGAAGAGGTAGAGGCAACAACCGACAGCCTTTTGAATCTCTTGAAGGCAAAGAACAGCAACTTCAAGGAGATTGCAAAGAACTATGCACACGTAGATTCACTCTGGATGACATCAAAAGAGTTCTATGCAGCAGGAATCATCGACAACGCAGAGACACAGAAGGCAATCTACAGCGCAAAGACAGGCGTATACGCAGCAGCAGACTTCAAGACAATCCCCGGCAAGCTCATCTTCCAGGTAATCAACAAGAAAGGTAGCAACAACGTATATAACCTCGCAGTTGTAAAGAGAGAAATCGCATTCAGCAACGACACATACGAGGCAGCATACAACAAGCTCAGCCAGTTCATCGCCGACTGCAGCACCGTTCAGGACATCGAGAGCAAAGCTATGGCAAGCGGCTACCGCGTACAGAAGTTGAACGACGTTAACGCTTACACAAGAAACATCAACAACATCCCACAGACAGGCAACGTTGTTAAATGGGTTCTCGACGAAGAGAGAAAAGCAGGTGAGTTCTCAGGCATCGAAGAGTGCGGTAACGAATACCTTTTGTTTGTAGCTGTAACAAGCGTAAACAACAAGGGCTATGTAGCACTCGACAAAGAGATCAACAACTACGGCACAACACTCCGCGACATCATCAAGAGCCGCCTTGTACTCGACAAGAAAGCCGAGATGATTACATCAGAGCTCGCAGGTAAGGACTTCAACGCAGTTAAGGGCAACAACAAGGCACAGGTAACAAGAGTGAACATGGTAGAGTTCAAGAAGCCTACACACATCTCAACACTCAATGTAGACGAGCCTATCCTTGGCGTAGTAGCATCAAAGATGGCAGTAAGCGACGTAAGCGCACCAATCAAGGGTGACAACGGTGTTTACGTTATTTCAGTTGTCGGCAAGAACGCAAAGAACGGTGTCTACGACGAAAAGAAAGAGAACGAATACATCCTCTCAAACGGTGGCATGTACAACTACTCAAACATCGTAGGTCAGCTCTATCAGATGGGCTTGCAGGAAGTTTATCCAATAGAGAACAAACTCTTCCGTTTCTTCTAAGAAACACTTAAAGCACAATAGAAATGGGATTGCAACCAGCAGGTTGCAGTCCCATTTTTTGTATCCTATCCGCACACCGTTTACACTTTTTCAAGCGGAAAGTCCTTGTACTTTCTGTACGACAGAAAGTACCAAAGAGCTTTGCGCGCGCAAAAAGCAGTCGCTTCGCTTGCCGTTCAAAGCTTTCTCATGTTTTTGGGGTGCTGCGGAACTCACTTCGCGCGACTATATAGGAAAATTTATACTCGAGCTACGTTCAAACAGCCTCGCACAATGGCCCAAAAACATTCGGCTTTTCACTCTGCTTTTATCGGTGCGATTTATGCGAGAGTATTCTTTTAGAACCACCGGCACTATTTGAGCAACAGAGAGTGTTAGTTTCAATCGAGGAAAAGAACGGGGGATGTCTGAGCGTTGGTTAATATAGTGAATGGTTATTCATTGAAAGCGAGTTACCCCGTTCCCGAGATTAGAACGTAAAGACACTCTCGGCAAACGAAAGGCGAATGAGTGCTCACTACGTGGCACAAACAAGAGCCTTGAGCGACTTGCGAAACTGTGCCGGGCGTTTTTGTAACTTTTTGCGCCCAAAAAGTTAGATAAAGAACATACATAAAAAAACATCGGAGAGCAAACGCTCCCCGATGAGTAAATATTATAGGTTAAAAGTTACCTTATAGAACAGATTACTTTACAAGAACCTTCTTACCGTTTACAATGTAGATACCAGACTTGGTAATCTTCTCAACCTTGCGACCAGTGATGTCGAAGATGCTCTCTATTGCCTCACCGTTTACAACAACACCGTTTATACCAGTAGCCTGTACACCATATAATGTAGGTAGAACAAATGTCTCAGTACCATTAGGATCCACTGTGCAGAATACACCGTTCAAGAATGCAAGAACGTAGCCGTTGCAAGCGATTGTAGCAGTGCAGTCATCGGCAATTTCTATTTCCCAAACATCTGTTGGAGCATAAGTGTTGCTTGAAAGCCTGTGTGGAGTCATCATAGTGTTGTAAACATAGTTGCCGTTCACATCCTTGATGTAGTAACCACCTGTAGCCTCCTCGAGTGTTATAGCATAGTAAACAGGAGCTGTTACGTTGTCGCCCTCTACAGTCGCCTCAACAACTGGGAGTGATGTTCCCTCGATAGGAGCGGCAACATAGCCATCAGCAACAAGGAAATAATTACCGGCCCCAACAACAGCCGCTCTATTACATGTAGCCTCCTCGGTGATGATATACTCAGCGCTTGTAGAAGAACTTACATATGTCTTATCGCCGTATGTAAGCTCCACAACAACCTTAAGTGTGCAGCTCTCGCTGATGATGATTTCACCATCGGTCTCCTCGTCCTCCGATGTAGGTTCGTTGCCGTCGGTTGTGTAGTAATATATAACGTCTGTAACACCCTCGATGTCTGCTGTAACAGAGTGTACGTTTACAGTCTGCTCACCAACATATACACCGCTTGCAAGGTCGATAGCAGGAGCCTCGAGCTTATTATCGGCAGGATACACCTTAATATATGTGATAAACATAACGCTTGAGTAGTCACCACCATTAGAACCGATAACAAGTTCATAAACATTACCTGCAGCCTGATTATCAGCAGCAATCTCGTATGTGTATGTTCCCGTAGAGCCTTTACAAGCAGTACTTACTGCTGTGTTTCCAACATATACATTCATATCAACATTAGGATAAGATGTTGCAGAAGGGTGTCCTACAACCTCAATCTTCTCAACAGCAAAGCCGAATTCAGGAAGAACGATTTTTGAACCTGGTTTTGCAATGCGCAGATAACCGTTCTCGTAGTAGAATTCACCCTTATTCGCTTTTGGATTAATAGTGACACTATTTTCACCATCTGTGTATGTTTCTGCAGTCTTTACGCCGCGGAAGTTAACCATGTCATACCCAGGGATACCCCAAACATTGTTTGCAAAGTCGAATACAACTGTCTGGTTAAGAGTTTGAGCAGTAACTTCGTTAGCTGTTACAGTTATAAAAGCAACAAATAACGACAAGAAAAGTGTAAATTTTCTCATAAGCAAAAAATTAAGTTATTCTGTATGTAAATTATATAATATCTATTATTTCAATGCAAAATTACACAAAAAACATATGCTATTCAAAAAAAACAGCAGACATTATAAGACAGCAGTTTTAATTTATACCCGTTGTACAAAAAAAACAGTGGAGAGCATATGCCCTCCACTGCCATTCATATAAGCTTTATCAGTTAATTACTTAACAAGCTTTTTTACACCATTGATGATATAGATACCACCCTTTGTAATCTCGTTAACACGACGGCCTGTGATGTCGTAGATTACAGCGTTCTCAGCCTCTGCATCAACACCGTCGATAGCTGAAGAAGTACCAACAACTGTGAATACAGGCTCAGAAGGATTAGCAACAGGAGCCGCTGACTTGTTAACAAGACCATTCAGTCCCTTCAATTTGTAAGTGCCATTGTAAACAGTAGCTGCTGGAACAAGTGTAAGTACCTTACCGTCAATTGTAGCAGTAAGAGCAATCTCGCTGTCATCAGCAGTATTTACAAGCACGAGCTTACCTGTATTGTAAGAGTCTACATTATCATTGAACTCAACTACGATGCTCTCGAGTGCCTCTACCTCGCTACCGTCAGCAGGTGATATGTTTGTAACAACGAATGGAACCTTAACAGTAACTGTGAATGTCTTACCAGCGAACGCCTTGTCTGTACCAGCCTTAACAATCCAGTTTGCAGGAAGATCAACTGTATACTTTGTTGTAGCCTCAGGAGCGATAGCCTCTGCAAGAGTCAAAGTCAATACATTCTCAGCGATTGTAGCAGTAGCAACACCGGCAACCTCAGTACCATTGTATACATTGATTGTCTGAGCAGCACCCTCTGCAAATGCGATGTTTGTATCGAATTCGAATGTCAACTCAGCAAGTTCAGCATCAACATTGATATTAGAGCCTGTAGGCTTTGTCAATGCAGGAGCTGCATCAACTGTGAATGTGAATGTCTCACCGGCATACTCCTCACCGTCAACACTCTTGATAAGACCTGCAGGAATCTCTACTGTGTATACACCGTTCTTTGTAATTGCTCTCTCAAGCTTGAATGTAACAGTGTTGCCCTCAACAACAGCCTGGTTTGTCCAGATAGTTGTTACGTTGCCACCGTTAGCATCCTTAACCTTGATCATTGAAAGGTCTGTTGTGCCAGTGCCTGTACCTGTACCAGTTCCTGTACCTGTGTCAGTGCCTGTACCTGTTCCTGTAGCAGTGCCTGTACCTGTAGCAACATCACCTGTACCTGTGCCTGTATCTGTGCCAGTGCCTGTGCCACCTGCAGAAGGAGCCTCAAATACAATGTTCTTTGTAAATTCGATAACGATTTCGCTGAATGACTCAACTGCCTCAGAAGGAGTAACCTTAGAAACGCCGAATACTACAGGTTCTGCAATTGTCCAAGTGTAAGTAGTACGGAAATTCTTTGGTGTACCATTTACATAAACATACATATCGAAGCAATACAATGTGTATGTTCCGGCTGCTGTAACAGGAGTTTCAGCAACAAACTTAACCTGATTCAAAGGCAAAGTCTCATCATCAACGAAATTGAATTTTGTTGATGCAAAATCAAGACTCTCATCACCCTCTACAACGAGGAAACTTTCAGGATCGAATGCAAAATCCTGTGAACCAAATACATTCTCATTGAATGTAACGATAATCTCAGAAAGTCCCTCAACAACACCTTCAGCAGGTGTAACACTTTCAATAGCAATGCTCTTAGGAGCAGCAATAGTAAATACTTCAGAAGTAAATTCTTCGTTTGCCTGACCATTTACCAAGAATGTACCGGCAGGAACAACAACCTGATAGATACCAGGAGTTGTAAATTCCTCGAACTGCAAGAATACCATAGGCATACCATAACCAAGGAGGTCACCAACGAGAGTTGTTGCCTCAGCTACAAAACCATTCTCACCCATAATGTAAGCCTTAGGAGCATCCTCAGCCTCGTTTGCAGCAAGTTCACCAGTAGATGTAATAGCAATATTCTGAACTTTTGTCATTGTACCACCCAATTCACCTGGAGTGAAGTTCTCGTCCAATGCGTAGAACTGATACTCAAGACCCTTAGCCACAGTAACAACGAAAGTACCACCATCATAAACAGCTGTTTCATCAGCATTATAAACAACACCAGCAGGGATAGTCAGTGTATACTCACCCGGAGTTTCTACAACAGTTTCAGGTTCAACAGTCAAGAGCGAACCATTTACTGTAATATACTTGATTGTAACAACATTGCCTTCAGCATCCTTCAACCAATCAAGATTCTGAGCTAGAACATTATTCTCTTCAAAAGGACGTAGAATATTCTCGCTGAAACGAATCTCAATCTTTGTCAAATAGTCTGTTGTTGTAGCATATTCCTCGTTGAACGCAGCAGTGAGTGGTTCAACTACAGGAGTTTCTGTTGCAAAAGTGATTGCTGCAATTTCTTCAGCAGTCAAAGCGCCCTCATATACCTTAACACCAGTGATTTCACCAGCAAACACCTCACCTGCACCGGCAGAGTTCATACCACCACCAATATAGATGTTAGCATCAGCATAGTCAGCCTTAACCATTGCAGGAGTAGCAATTTCGTAACCACCGAAGTTACGAGGTTCTTGAACTAGAGTTCCATTCAAATATGTACTCCATTGGTTATTTTCCTTATCCAACACATAAACCAAAACAGCACCATTAGTATTCGCAGGAACATCACCCTTTGAATATCTATCACCAGTAACCCAAGATGCAAGATAAGCAATATTAGCATTGCTCATACCATAAGCAACATAATAAGAGTCTGTGCCCTTAGCTGAAGTATTTGCAGCCTTTGTAGGATCTGATATTGCGAAAAGTGCTGCACGAGTGTTCAATGCAGCAGGAGTGTTTACTCTTACTGCAACAGTGAGGCTTGTCAAATCGTAAACCTTTGCAGCATCCTCTTCATTAAGCTGATATGGATAAGTAGTACCGATCTGGCTTGCTGTAAGTTCCAATACAAGACCATCTCCCTCAACTTCAGGCTGATCAGGATCTGGCTCTGGAGTAACAGGAGTCTCAACTACTGCGATAGCAGCAAGAGCCTCTGTGAAATCAAATTCACCCTCAGCCAAATATACTGTGAAAGCATTACCCTCGTCGAGGTCAGCACTGTTATTGAAGCGGATACCTGCAACAGCATCGCTCCACCATGTTACGTTAACCTTCTGACCACCAATAGCAAGATTGAATGCAGCTGCACCACCGTAAACAACCTCTGAAAGTTCGATATCTGCAGCAGGAGTCTCTGAAGCAACATCACCTGCATTGATAAACTTACCGGTCTTTACGCTATACATGTAATATTTGCCAGCCTCTGTGTTCTCTGTACGCAAGAGAGCAAACTGCTGTTCTGCATTTGCAACGTCGAGCTTATCGCCCTGCTGTGCCATTGTTGAAGCAGTCCAATAGCTACCAACTTTCTCGTCAGCATTTACGCACAAAGGAGAACGTGGTGTAGAGAATACATACGCATTGCTGTTTGTGATATCAGCAAGTGATGCAATTGCAACAGGACCTGTTGGCTCTGGTTCTGGTTCTGGTTCTGGCTCTGGTTCTGGCTCAACTGTAGATTCATCAGCTACAACCAACTTAGCATCGAAAATCTGACCACCATTAGCCATAAAGTCGTCAAACTTACCATCGGCATCACCATTTGGATCAATGCTACACCAGTCGAGTTTGAAACGGATGCGATACTCGCCGGCAGGTGTCTCAGCAGGAATGGTGTAATTAGGTATTGCAGGACGGTTTCTGTTATCACCGCTAACTACAGTACCAACACTATTCCAACCTGATGCGTCGCTAGAAGAGTCGTTGTTGTAGAAAGCATAAGCAACAAGGTCGCCTGTAGGTTT
>CAJGDP010000005.1 GCA_904502235.1 uncultured Bacteroidaceae bacterium | reverse complement strand
TTGTTCTTCTCTTTGAGTGTGAAACATTGTTACCCACCATAGCTTTCTTACCGGTGATTTGACAAATCTTTGACATCTCTATATATTTTTTGTTTATTCTTTTGATACTTACTCAAAACAGTGTGCAAAGATATAAGTTTTCGGATAACCTTGCAAACAAAACTGCAATTATTTTTAGAAGTTTTTAATTTTCCAGTCTCTTCTTCAGCAACAACAGCACCTGATGAACCGTGCGGGATATATTCTGTTCTCTGCCTGAATCGCCCAACTGCAACAGATGTGCCGATACATTTCCAAGAACATTCACTGCCACCCATACCGTGCCAACGGGTTTTTCCGCAGTTCCGCCTCCGGGGCCTGCTATACCCGACGTTGCCACGGCGCAGCTTGCTCCAAAGCGCTGCGACACGCCTGTAACCATTTCGCGCACCACCGCTTCGCTCACTGCACCATATTCGCACAATGCACTGTTGCTTACACCAAGAACTTTGTTCTTTATATTATTATGGTATGCCACCACCCCACCGAGCATGACATCGGAGCAACCGGCAATGCCTGTTATTGCGCCGGCGATTGCACCGCCGGTACAGCTTTCGGCTGTTGCAAAGGTATAGCCTTTGCAACGCAACAAGGCAACCACCTGGGCTGCGATTTCTGCATTCGGGTTCTCCATTACCTTATATTATAATACGGTGCGCGAAAAAGCAGGCTTGTCCATTGAGCAGAAATCGCCATCGAGATATTTGTAATATCCCACAATTCCTATCATTGCGGCATTGTCGGTGGTGAAACCGAACTTAGGAATAAAGATTTCCCACTTGTAACGTTTTGCATAATCGTGGTATGCCTGACGCAATGCGGTATTTGCCGACACTCCGCCCGACAGCGCAATGCGCTTGATGCCCAAAGCCTTTGAAGCCTTATAGAGTTTATCCATAAGCACCGCGACAACCGTCGCCTCGAACGATGCAGCCAAGTCCTCTTTGTGTTCCTCGACATAATTCTCGTTTTCTGCAACAAGTTTGCGCAATGTATAAAGGAACGAGGTCTTGAGTCCGCTGAAGCTGTAGTCGTAGCCGGGAATATGCGGCTTACTGAAGGCATAAGCCTTTGGATTGCCCTGACGCGCCAGACGGTCGATTATAGGACCGCCGGGATAGCCCAAGCCCATAACTTTGGCACATTTGTCCATTGCCTCACCGGCAGCATCGTCGATGGTCTGACCGATAATCTCCATATCCTTATAACTGTTCACCTTCACAATCTGTGAGTTTCCGCCCGATACCATAAGACAGAGGAAGGGAAACTCAGGTGCTACATGTTCCACACCATCTTCCTTTATGAAGTGCGCCATTATATGACCTTGCAAATGGTTTACCTCAATCATGGGAATACCCAACGATGCGGCAAGTCCTTTGGCAAACGACACGCCCACGAGCAACGAGCCCATGAGTCCGGGACCGCGCGTAAAGGCAATGGCGGTGAGCTGCTCTTTGGTGATACCGGCTTTTTTCAAAGCAGTGTCAACCACAGGAACAATATTCTGTTCATGAGCACGCGACGCGAGTTCGGGCACCACTCCGCCGTACTGCTCGTGCACAGCCTGACCGGCTGTTACATTCGACAGTACTACGTCGTTTTTCATCACCGCCGCCGAAGTGTCGTCGCACGACGATTCTATGGCAAGTATATATATATCTTTCATAAATATCCTGTTTTCGGAATTTTAACACGCGAAGATACTATATTATTTCTTTATTTTCGCTAACTTCGTGCGTAAAAATAACAAAACGGCATGCGCATAGACATATATACAAGGAGCGAACAGTTGCCCGAACTGATGGACGGTTCGGTGCTGCACTCTGCGCTGATGTTCCGTATATATGAGCGTTCAAGGATAAGCAAGCCGTGCATGCTGGTGGCATACGACAGCACGGGCAACGAAACCGCGCACATTCTTGTAATCAAAAGGCGACGTTTCATCCCGTTGCCATTCCTATGGTACCATTGGTATACGGTGAACGGCGAAGGTGTCTACTGCGAAAGCTGCACCAACCGCGAGGATATATTCGGGATGTTCCTTGAGAAGGTTATT
The DNA here is from genome assembly GCA_904502235.1 of uncultured Bacteroidaceae bacterium. Lineage (GTDB taxonomy): Bacteria > Bacteroidota > Bacteroidia > Bacteroidales > Bacteroidaceae > HGM04593. The sequence goes on along the minus strand of CAJGDP010000005.1, from coordinate 78,420 downwards.
GAGATGTCGGGTTTCAGGCACACATTCATAAAGGTGCAGAATATTGAGGATTCGCGTTTTGCCTACGGTATACTGCGCAAAAATGGCTTTGTACCCACACGCGACCAGCGTCTGTACATATCCCTGCATAGCAAAGCTCCGCAAGAGCGTCTGACACGTGCCTACCGCGCACACATCCGCAAAGCCGAAAACGACGGAGTTACCTGGCATCGCGCCACCACACAGCAGGAGATAAATGAGGGCATCAACCTGTTGCACAACTATTATATAAGCAAGGTACGCCGTCTGCCCGACAAGGAGACACTGAATATGATGCTTCGCAACGACGACGGCACACTGTGCGAAAAGGCCAAGATGTTTGTTGTCACCTACAAAGGCAAGACCATAGGCAGTTCGATATGCCTTTACGACAAGGATTGCGCCAACCTTGCATACAGTTGCGGACTGCGCAAGAGCCACCCCATGCAACATCCGGGAATAATGGCAATATGGGCAGCCCTGAACAATGCGTACAGGCATGGATATGCCCATTTTGAATTCCTCGAGGCAAGAGCATTGCCTCTCTTTCATAAAAAATTCATCACCACCCTGCTCAACTATGGCGGAAAAGAGAAGGGTACATTGCGATGGTTTCGCTTCAAATGGAGCTGGATAAACAAAATTTTACGCGCCATATACGTTTAGGTGATTTTTTGCGTTATAATTACCTATGAGGTCAAGATTTTTCATAACCGCGATTCTGGCGATGGTTACGCTGTGCTCCATGGCGCAGAAGGTTACCATCAAGGGACGTGTTACCGACGAGAACCAGAAGCCCATAGAGATTGCCAACATAAGCATTGTTGGTGAACCCGTGGGAACGGTTGCCGACCTCAATGGATATTACAGTCTCACATGCAACAGCAAGGACACGCTGGTGGTGGCATACTCAATGATTGGTTACCAGATACGCAAGCGCACCTTCCACAACCCCACTGATACAATTACGGTGAATGTGATGCTTCCCTCGACCGATTTTGCCCTGCAGGCAGTGGAAGTGGTTGACAAGGAGCATCAGATGGGCACGACGCAGAGGATTTCCATGCCCGACAAGATACGTCTGCAACCCTCGGCAAGCGGAAATGCCATTGAGGATTTAATAAAATCGCAGGCAGGAGTGAGCGCGAACAACGAGATGAGTTCGCAATACAATGTACGCGGAGGAAACTTTGACGAGAACAGTGTGTATGTGAACGGCATAGAGGTCTATCGTCCGCTGCTCATACGTGCCGGGCAGCAGGAAGGTCTCAGCTTCATAAACCCCGACATGGTGGGTGCCATCGAGTTCTCTACAGGCGGTTTCGAGGCAAAGTACGGCGACAAGATGTCGTCGGTCCTAGACATAACATACCGCAAACCGCGCGAATTCGAAAGCACGGTGTCGGCTAGTCTTTTGGGAGCAAGTGCCTATGTGGGCTGGGGAAACAGCAGGATAAGCATATCGAATTCCGTACGCTACAAGAGCAACAACTATCTGTTGGGCTCACTAGACACAAAGGGCGAATACAGCCCCAATTTCATCGATTACCAGTTGTTTGCCGACTGGCGCATAACCGACAAACTCAGCTTGAGCGTAATCGGAAACATTTCGCGCAACGAATATAATTTCACTCCGAGCGACCGCACCACAAGTTTCGGTACCCTTGAGGATGTAAAGGAGTTCAAGGTTTATTTCGACGGTTGGGAGACCGACCTTTTCCGCACGATGTTCGGAGCAGCTTCGCTCAACTATTCGCCGAACGAATACCACCAATACTCGTTGCAGGCTTCGGCATTCCAGACTGTGGAACAGGAGACATACGACATTATTGGCGAGTACTGGCTCAACGACATAAACACCGACCAATCATTGGGAATAGGCGGATATCTTGAACATGCCCGCAATTATCTTGATGCAAATGTCGTGAACATCAAGTTCACGGGAAAACATTACCTCAAGGCGCACGACCTGCGATGGGGTGTAGAGTGGAAAAACGAGAAATTCCAGGACAACCAGCGCGAATGGGAATTGCGCGATTCTGTTGGCTACAATATCCCCAACACTGCCGACGGAATGCGTCCGGTATACAGCCTCAGCGCAAACACATCTGCCACAAGCAACCATCTGTTTGCGTATGCACAGGATACATACAAGTTCAACAGCAGCATTGGTCTTATCTCAATAAATGCCGGTGCAAGAATCTCATATTGGGACTGGAACAATGAGTTTCTGTTCTCGCCGCGTGCATCGGTGGGCATGATTCCCAAATTCAACAAGGACATGACGTTCCGTCTGGCTACAGGTATCTATTACCAGACTCCGTTCTACAAGGAGATGCGCGACACGGTTACAAACGAGGGTATAACGGAAGTGGTGCTGAACAAAAAGATAAAGTCGCAACGCTCCATACATATTGTATTGGGTTACGACTACCATTTCAAGATTTTCGGACGTCCGTTCAAATTCACAGCCGAGGCTTACTACAAGAAACTGGACAATCTTATCCCATACAACGTGGACAATGTGCGCATTGTATACTATGGCGAAAACTGCGCCAAGGGATATGCCACAGGATTGGATTTGAAACTGTTCGGAGAGTTTGTTCCGGGGACCGACTCCTGGATTACGCTCTCTATCATGGACACGAAAGAGAAAATCAATGGTGGCGACTGGATTCCGCGCCCCACAAACCAACTGTTCTCGGCATCACTGTATTTTACCGACTATTTCCCGTTCACCGAACGATGGAAGATGAACCTGCAGGGTGTATATGCCGACGGATTGCCTTTTGGACCACCGCATAGCGGACGCGAGAAGCATATTTTCAAAGCTCCGGCATATATGCGCGTGGACATAGGTATGTCGTACCGTCTGCTCGACAACGAGGACGGCAGACACCGCACTGGTGTGAAGAGCTGGTTCAAGAACATCTGGCTGGGAATTGATGCGTTCAACATTCTTGGCATCGACAACGTGAATTCATATTATTGGGTGAAGGATATAAGCAACAACAACTATGCCGTACCCAACTATCTCACCGGCAGACGCATCAACGGAAGAATTCTCATTGAGTTCTAAAAGCAACAATATCGCGGTGGTTCCGGTACACCTTGTCATACTGAGCGTAGCGAAGTATCTTTATTCTGCATGCGGAATCGCAAATCAAATTATCTTTGGGCAAACATCTACCATTATTACTTAATTTGTATTATTTTTGCAGAATAGAATGTTATGTAAATAATTAAACATCATTATAATGAGAAAGCGTATTGTAACCATTCTGTTACTATTGGTAACACTCTTTACAACACAGACTGCACAGGCACAGGCTCCTGTAGCCACACCGCAAGAGGCTATCACAGCCCTGCTCAACCGTATTGGTGGCGACGGTGCGGCCAATCTGTTCGAAATTGAAATCAACGAAAATCTCGCCCAAGACGGCAAGGATGTATTCATCATTACATCAAAGAACAGCAAACCCTGCATCAAGGGTAACACACAATTGTCGGTTGCAACAGGTATCAACTGGTATTTGAACCACCACGCGCACATAAACCTCACTTGGAACAACCTTACAACCGACCTTTCAAAGGTTGAGCTGCCCGTTCCACAAGGCGAGGAGAAGCACGTATGCAACACTACCTACCGTTACGATTTCAATACCTGTACATTCTCTTACTCTATGGCGTTCTGGACTTGGGACCGTTGGCAGAAGGAGATTGACTGGATGGCTCTGCATGGCATAAACGCCCCGTTGAACCTTGTTGGTTTGGATGTGGTTACACGCAACTTTCTGCGCGAACTTGGTGTTAGCGAAGAGGATATAAACGCATATATTGCAGGCCCCGGATTCATTGCCTGGTTTGCAATGAACAACCTCGAAGGCTGGGGTGGCACAATCAATGCCAACGATGTTAATATGAACGGTAACCCCGACTGGTGGTATACACGTCAGGAGCAGCTCTGCCGCGACATGATGCAGCGCATGCGCGAACTCGGTATGCAACCAGTTATCCCGGGCTTCAGCGGACAGGTGCCAAACTGTATCGCAAAATATACAAACATAAGCGGCTTCAGCAACAGCGACGTAATAAACGGTGGTACGTGGGCCGGCGGATATACACGTCCCGATATTCTGAATCCGGCATCCACCAGTTATGCGACCTTCGCACCCGTATACTACAAGCATCTGCACAATGTGATGGGTGTATCGGAGTTCTATAGCATCGACCCGTTCCACGAGATGAGCGTACCGAGCCACATTACAAACGAGACGCTCTACCCAAATATAATGAAACACCTTGATAACTGCTACAATACTGTAAGCAGCGAGGATAAGGCGAAATACAATGCTCCACAAGAGCCCAAGTGGATTATACAGCAATGGCAGGGTACTCCCAAGAGCGGTGCTTTCGGTGCAATGAAGAACTATGGCGACCGTTTCATAGGTCTTGATCTTTTTGCCGATGCTCCGGGCAAGGCACAATGGAACGGCAATTACTATCAGGGACGCCCATACATTTTCTGTATGCTGCACAACTTTGGTGGTCGTAGCGGAATGCACGGACGTCTGGAATCGACAATGAACGACTACTTCAGCGCACTTGCAAAGGGCAACAATATGCAGGGTGTGGGAGCCACTCCCGAAGGTACGGAGACAAACCCGATTCTTTATGACATGCTATTTGAACTTCCCTGGATGAACAGCAACCCCGGTGCCGATATGTGGTTGAAGGAATATACACATTCGCGCTACGGCGTGAGTACCGAAACTGCGCCCAAGGCTCTCTCGGCAATGCAGACATTGAAGAAATCGGTGTGGGCATGCCCCACCGACCAGCAAGGAACATCGGAAGCGGTGATACTTGCACGTCCGTCATGGAATGTAAAGAGCGTATCGAGCTGGAGTACATCGGCTATCTACTGGGATACACAGGATGTATTGCTTGCTGCCGATGACCTTATTTCAATAAAGGACCTTGTTACGACAAAAGACGGCATCGCAAACTACAATTATGACGTTATAGACGTTATACGCCAGGCTATGGTGGATTATGCCGCAGAACTGTTGCCGCTCATAAAGGCTGCATATGATGCCAAGGATAACGGCGAATACACACGCCTTTACAATCTCTACCTGCAACTGATGCTCGACCTTGACAACATGCTTTCGTACGACGAGAACTTCAAACTGGAACGTTGGACAAGCCTTGCACGCAACATTGCGAATGAGGTTGAGGGAACAGACGTAAACGACCGCAACTGGCTTGAATGGAACGCCCGTACACAGATTACCGTGTGGTCGAAGGGCGACACCGACCTGCACGACTACTCAAACCGTTGCTGGGCAGGACTGATAAAGGATTTCCACTACAAGCGTTGGAAACACTTCTTTGAGAACAACGGCAATGCTCCATCGGGAGGTTGGTACAACGGATTTGAATATCCATGGACCGTTAACTATACCGACTATGACTATTCTAAGGTAACTATCCCCGACGATATGAGTGCGACAAAAAAGGCTGTAAGCACTTTCGGTAAATATTTCGGCAGAGTAAAGGGTGCAGGAAAGAACTATCTGTTCCCCATGGGAGTAAAGCGCGATGCCACAAAGAGCGATGTGGTTGCCGAGGTTTACCGCGGACAAAGGAGCGAGCTACCGCTCGAGATTGGCAAAGAGGTTGATATAACATCAATATGTATTGACCTGAACGCGGACGGAGCGGCTTCGGAAAGCGAAAAGCTCACTGCCAACGGCAATATGGTTGAAATTCCCGCCGATGCCGAGATTGGCAAGACCACAGCCTCTGTAACATTCAGCGACGGTACAGGAATAACATTCAACCTTGCAATTGTAGAGGAGATTACCGAAGCACGCACCATAAAAGCCATTGCCGGTGCAAACGGCTCTGTGGCAATAGAGGGCACGGACAAACTTGAAGTAACAAACAAGGAGGCTGTAAAGATTACTGCAACACCCGACACTGGCTACAACTTCAACAATTGGAGCGATGCCGACGGCAATGTAGTGAGCAACAGCAATCCGTTCATATATTACGGCAAAGAAGATGCCGTATTCACTGCCAACTTCATTGAGGACAAATGGGGTGTCATTGAAGGACTTACAGGCAGCTACTCCGACATTGCCGGATACAAGCAGTTTGTACACAACATAAGTTTCGCATACTACAATCGCGAGGCGGAGACTATTTACGAAACCACATCCGCCCCCAAAAATATCTTTACCACCATACCGCAGATTATCAATGTGCCACAGGGTGCAAGCTTTGATATTTCGTACGACAACGGCAATGCCGACGGATTGAAATACTGCTATTTCCGCGCATTCATAGACCTGAACGGCGACGGAGATTTCGACGACCAGGGCGAGCTGCTGAAAAGTACAGGAAGCCAGAGCGCACTGAATACTGCCGTATGCTCAGGCAAGATAAATGTGTTGCTACCCTACAACATGCCTCTTGGTATGACACACATTCGCCTGCGCTTTGACGGTGCATGGGACAACAACGGCAAGCCATCAGAAAAGGGTGCAAAGGAGCCGTCGATACGCCCTGTATATGAGATTGTGCTGAATGTTACTGAGTTCTCACAGATGGCATCGCACATTATGGTGAAGAGCAACAACAGCGAATGGGGCAACGTTGCCGTATGGACCGACGAGACACCCGACGGTGCTACAAGAAACGAATGGGATGTTACAAAAGGTGTGGAATTCAGTATTAAGGCTGAGCCTATAAACGGTGCGGAGTTCCTTGGCTGGAAGGACCAGTACGGACGTTTGGTTACTGCCGAGCCCGAACATACCATGTATGCGCGCGAAGATGCGACATACACGGCTATATTCAACAAGGGGGAGAGCCGAAGGAAGCTCGGTGCTTTGATTACTGATGCCGAAAACCTTATAAAGAGTATCGCCTCGATAGCTCCACAGGACAAGACAACCAAACTGCAGTTGCAGACCACAGATAGCAACAGTGCATACTACCTTTGGTCGAACGCTGCCGACCCGCAAGAGGGAAGCATTGATTATCTTGTTGACGGTGTAAAGAACGACGGCAACAGATTCTTCCACTCGAACTGGCACTCTGTTAATACCAATGAGGGATACCACTATATAGAAGTTGACCTTGGTAACGAGAACATATTCTCTACATTCAAGTTCTACTATAACACACGAAATACTACCAGCAATGCCGACTTTCCCGATGCCATCACCGTTATGGGCAGCAACGACAAAAAAGAGTACACCGTAGCATATTCAGTAATCGAAGGACTGCCACAGGCTTCGGCAAAGGATTTCAATTCCGAGATGTTTGACTGCAGCACACTCTACCGCTACCTGCGATTCAAGGTTACCGCAGAGCGCACATACTGGCACATGGGCGAATTTGAGTTGTATGCCATCAGTTCAAAGGCAACCTTAAACAACGGGTACAACGATGTCAATGCCACAGATGTGGAACTGCTGTACGACCTTATGGTCGCAGCCAAGAATCTGTATGACAACAGCATGGACAATAACGAGATTGATGCCATGCACACAAGACTTGACGCACAATACAAGGAGTTGCTCAAAAAAACCGGAATAAAGAGTATGGAAGCACACAAGGAATGCACCGACACCGTATATGACCTTGGCGGACGTAAGCAGGAGAAAAGACTGAAAAAAGGAATCTATATTGTAAACGGGAAGAAAAGATTAATCAAATAATCAAAAAGTGGTCACTTCAAAAGTGACCACTTTTTGATTATTTGAACGCGTCAAGATTATGCTGTTCGTAAAGTTGTTTACCTTCGGCTGTGTAGAGGATATCAATGCGTTCCTTGTAGAATTTCTCAACCTTGCCACGGACAACTTTCATTGTACTGTTCATCATACCGTTCTGCTCGGTGAATGCTTCGGGCAACACTGCAAAGCAGCTCGGTAACCAGCGCTCGGGGAACATTCCGGCATGCTCACCACCCTTCTTGAACTTATCGATATCTGCCTTTACCAAATCGCAGGCAGCCTTACGCCCCTCCTCTGTGGTGAAATCGAGATTCTTTTCGGCAAGCGCACGCTTGATATTATCCTTATTAGGAACTATAAGAGCTATTGTGTAAGGCGACTGGTTGTTGTAAAGGATTACCTGGTCGACTGTGGGGCAAAGGCTCACGAAAGCCTCTTCAATACCCTCGGGGCTGTACTTCTCGCCATCGCTAGAGATAAGCAGACTCTTGAAACGTCCCTTCACATAGAGCAACCCCTCTTCTGACATATATCCAAGGTCTCCGGTATATAGATAGCCGTCGCGCACGGTTTCTGCCGATGCTACGGGGTTCTTCCAGTAACCTGCCATCACATTCTCGCCCTTGACAACAATTTCGCCAAGCTCGCCAACAGGCAGTTCCTTGCCGTCGGCATCACAAATCTTAAGTTCTATTGGCTTAACAAGCTTTCCGCTTGAACCGAAGCGATAGAGGTCGGGACCATTCGATGATATTACAGGAGTAGCCTCTGACAATCCATAGCCCTGATACATTGGCATACCTACACCAAGATAGAAGTGCTGCAAATCCTTGTCGAGCAATGCACCACCACCGACAAAGAAGCGAAGTTCGCCACCAAAGTTCTCGCGTACCTTTGAGAAGATAAGCTTATCGAACAAAGCAACAAGCGGTTTCAGGAATATGCGCATACCCTTGCGATCGAGATTGCTGTCGCCGTAATATTTTTGACGGACACTCATACCCCAATTGAAAAGCGTTTCGGTTGTTTTTCCCTTAGCGCGAATAGCACCTTCGATATTCTTCTTGAATGTCTTTGCCAAAGAAGGTACTGAAAGTATGAAATGAGGACGGACCTCTTTGATATTCAAAGGTATGTTCTTCAATGTCTCAAGACCGGTGCGGCCAACCTGAACTGTCGCTGCGGTTGCACCACGCGACATCATTATATAAAATCCTACAACGTGTGCAAAACAGTGGTCGAGAGGCAGAATGATGAGTGTGCGCCATGTCTGGTCGATATGCACGAGTGTGAGTGCCTGCTCAACGTTTGCCGTGTAGTTGCGGTGGGTAAGGACAACGCCTTTAGGGTCGGCTGTTGTACCGCTGGTATAAGTTATGGTTGCTATATCATCGTTCTGCAAAGACTGTCCCACAGCAAGGAACTCTTCCATACTATGCGACGCAAGGAACTCTTCGCCCATCTTCATTACATCATCCAATGCAATCTCCTTCTCTTCCAATTCTCCGGCATTGCCAAAGACTATGATTTTTTCAACATCAACAAGTTTCTCCTTGATTGCACGGATTTTCTTGAGCTGATAATTGGAAACAAGGATGAACTTTACATCGCCATGCACAAGACGGAACAGAAGGTCGTTGCTCTCTTCGAGCTTTATGGAGAGGGGAACATTCACGGCTCCGGCATAGAACATAGCCAATTCGCCTATAACCCACATATTGCATCCCTCGCTCAGGAGTGCCATATTGTCGCCTTTCTTTACACCCAATGCCTGATAGCCTGCACCCAGACGATAGACAAGTTCCTTTACTTGAATGTATGTTGTTGGCTTGAAGCCCTCTTTTTTGTCGGTCTTTTCCAAAAGGAAAGTGTTCTGAGGATACAATTTAACCGATTCCTCAAACAAATCTACCAATGTTTTTTTCATAAAGTAGCCTTTTCTATAAATTACGTTTCGCAAAAGTAAGAAAAACATTAAACACTGTAGAGCATTTTTTCAAATTGTTTTGCTTTTACGTGCAAATTTGCACAAAAAGAACAATAATTTTACAACATAGACACCATTTAGCGGTGTAAGAGACTAAAAATAAGAGCATAAACGGGGTTTACATTATTTTTTTTACTACCTTTGAGATAAATCTCGAAGATATACTGCCCATTTGTCATTATCTTTGAGTCAATGAGATGCTTTCGGATTATGGAAAATAAATTGAAGTGGTATAAGAAGGTAGGGTTGGAACTGCTATGGTGTTTCAGCCTGCTTATGAGTTACACACCACGCTTTTTCAAATATTATATTCTCAAGCCAACTGTAGCTGGTTTTCTGATGCTGTTGCGCTACAGGAACAAGGTGATTAAAGAGAACCTGAGGAATTCGTTCCCACAAAAGCCGGCAAAAGAGATAAACAGGATTGCACGGCGATATTACCTTTTCCTTGGCGAGGTTATTGTGGATACGATAAACCTTGTGGGTGCAAGCGAAAAGCGTAAGGACAAAGTAGCCTTGTGGGTAAACAGCAAAGAGATGAACGAAAAGCTGAACGGCAAGGACTGGATTGCCATGGGCGCGCATTACGGTTGTTGGGAATATATGTTGCTATGGAGCCGTCAGTTGCAGGATTCCAAACTGATGGGTGTATACCACCCTATGGAGAGTGTTGTTTTCGAACACTTCTATCGTCGCCTGCGTAACGTATCGGACAAATTGATACAGGTACCGATGAAACAGTCAATTCTCCACTTTCTGCGTAACCGCAAGAACGGCTATGGGACTGTTATGGGTTTGGTTGCCGACCAAAGCCCCACCCTGCGCCCCGACAGTCATTGGTTCATGTTCCTTAACCAACACACAGCCTTCCACGACGGTGGCGAATCAATGGCTCTGAAATTCAAGATGCCTGTGTACTTCGCATACAGCAGACGTATTGCTCCCGGACGTTACGAAATACGTTTCGATGAGATATACAACGGTACTGAGGAGGTTGCTCCGCACGAAATAACAGAACGATATGTGAGAAAACTCGAAAGCATGATTATGGAGTGCCCCGAGATCTGGATGTGGTCGCACAAACGATGGAAGCAGACTCCGGCACGACAGGCGGCACGCTTTGGAAAGAGTACTTTGGAAGATTAAAGCAGACTATGGATATAGTAATAACATACGTAAACGGCATTGACCCCGAATGGCAGAAGGAGTATGAGAAATACACCAACACTCCCATTCTTGAAAAGCGTTTCCGCGACTGGGGAACACTGAAATACCTTATGCGTGGCATTGAGACAAACATGCCCTTCATACGCAAGGTACATCTTGTTGTAGCAAGCCAGAGCCAAGTACCCGATTGGGTAAACCGCAAGCAGGTGAACATTGTTCTGCACAAGGATATTATCCCCGCGGAATACCTGCCTACATTCAACTGCAACCCCATAGAGATGCATCTGCACCGCATTGCCGGGCTTGACGAGGAGTATCTTTATTTCAATGACGATTTCTTCCCCGTAAAACCTTGCGAAGCTACAGATTTCTTTAAGAACGGGAAAGGTATCTTGGGAATAAGCAGACATATTTTTGCATTAAATATGTTCAAGCATATATGTCGCAACTCAAACCGTGTGGCACACAAGGCATTAGGATTAAAGCATTCGATATGCTTCCTGCGCCCTCAACATATATGCAGCCCCATGCTGAAGAGTGTATGCGAAGAGGTGTACAACAAGGTCAAGGATGACATTGTATCAACTTTGACAATTACAAGAGAAAGCAATAACCTGAACCAGTATCTGTTTCTCGATTATATGTACCTGACAGGCAAATTGATAAACAGACGTTTATCGAAGAAGCATTTCTCACTCGGTGTGGCATCGGAAGAGAAGATACGCAAATTCCTTGAAAACCCTACACACAAACTTGCGTGCATAAACGACGTGCAGATGAGCGAGGAGCGTTTCAAGGAGACACAAAAGGTGTTATTGGAGACATTTGAGAAAATATTACCGGACAAGTCAAAATTTGAACTATAAAAACCATCTTCCATGAAAGGCGTGCAATACCCCATTGATGCAGTCATTACCTGGGTGGACGGAGAAGATCCCAAGCACAAGGCAAAACGCATGAGATATGGCAAGGAATCGATATTCCAAGCTGAAGACATTGCCGGTGATACAAGATACACCAGCATTGGCGAGATTTTCTATTGCGTCGCATCACTGAACAGATATGCCCCTTGGTTGAACAAGATATACATTGTAACCGACGAGCAAGACCCCAAACTTGATGAGTTCATTGCAGAACATTTCCCCGAGAAGCACATCCCTATTGAAATAGTTGACCACAAGACTATTTTCAAAGGGTATGAGGAGTATCTGCCTACATTCAATTCCATTTCAATTGAATCGATGACATGGCGTATTCCGGGGCTTAGCGAGCATTTCATTGAGTTCAACGACGACTTTATACTTACCGCGCCTGTATCACCAGATGATTTCTTTACCCCCGACGGTAATGTGGTATGCTACGGCATGAAGTACAATTCGTTTCTTGTAAGGCTTTCGCGCATGCTCAAATACCGCAAAGACGGCAGCAAGAAGGTTACATTCAAAGAGACCATGCTCAACGCGGCATCACTGCTCGGCAAGCACCGCTTCTTCATAAAGATGTATCATACACCTAGAGGATTGCTCAAGAGTGTCTATGAAAAGTTCTTTGGCGAGCAGCCCGAACATCTGACAAGAAATATTGCACACCGTTTCAGGGAGCATACACAATATAACCCACAAGAGGTGCAGTTCCTATTGTTATACAGAGCCGGCAAATGTAAGTTGCGCGACGCGCATGAGAATCTGATGTATCTTAAGCCAAAGCACAACATTGAATACACAAAGAAGAAACTTGCCCGATTCACTTCTAAGCCTGATTGCAAATTCGGATGTTTCAATTCTGTTGACCAAGCCGAAGAGCAAGAAAGGAAACTCATAATCGACTGGATAAAAAAGCGCATCGGGCTTAAATAGGCGCATCACATTATTAAAAAGTGTTTATTTGTTGTATTTAATTTTTAAATGTCTATCTTCGCAAACAATAGCTAAAATCTGATGCTTTATGAAAATTTCAAAGATAGAACATTTGGGAATAGCCGTTAATAGCATAGAGGCGGCACTACCCTATTACGAGCAGGTATTGGGCTTTGAGTGTTACAACATAGAGACCGTTGAAGACCAGAAGGTGCGCACTGCATTTCTGAAGGTGGGCGAAACAAAAATAGAACTTCTGGAAGCCACATCGCCCGACAGCACAATAGCAAAATTCATAGAAAACCGTGGTGAGGGAATACACCACATCGCATACAAGGTGGAAGATGGCATTGCCAATGCCCTTGCCGAGTGCGAAACAAAAGAGATACGTACGATAGACAAAGCACCACGTAACGGAGCCGAAGGACTGCATATAGCATTCCTGCATCCGAAAGCAACACAAGGAGTGCTTACCGAACTTTGTGAAGAATAAAAAAGAGTGATATGAGCAAGCAATTTGAAAAAATCAAAGAGCTGATAGCCTTACGTGCAAAAGCACGCTTGGGCGGTGGAGAAAAAGCCATCGAAAAGCAGCACGAAAGAGGCAAATATACAGCCCGGGAACGCATTGACATGCTTCTCGACAAAGGCAGTTTCGAAGAGATGGATATGTTCGTCACACACCGTTGCACCAACTTTGGTCAAGAGAAGAAACAGTTCCTTGGCGATGGCGTGGTAACAGGTTGCGGAACAATTGACGGACGACTTGTATATGTTTTTGCACAGGACTTTACCGTAACAGGCGGTTCATTGTCTGAAACCATGGCGCAGAAGATATGCAAGGTGATGGACATGGCCATGAAGGTGGGCGCACCGGTGATTGGTATCAACGATAGCGGCGGCGCACGCATTCAGGAAGGTATAAATGCCCTTGCGGGATATGCCGAGATTTTCCAGCGCAACATTATGGCTTCGGGTGTGATTCCACAGATATCGGGAATATTCGGTCCTTGCGCAGGCGGTGCGGTATATTCGCCTGCACTCACCGACTTTACCATAATGATGGAAGGCACGGCATATATGTTCCTCACCGGTCCGAAGGTTGTAAAGACCGTTCTTGGCGAGGTTGTTACACAAGAGGAACTTGGCGGCGCGAGCATACACGCAAGCAAGTCGGGTGTTACACATTTTACAGCACAGACCGAAGAGGAAGGACTTGCACTCATACGTAAACTTATGAGTTATATTCCGCAGAACAATATGGAGAGCGTTCCCGACGTTCCATGCACCGACCCGATAAACCGCACAAGCGACATACTGAACACCATTATACCTGACAACCCCAATCAGGCATACGACATGTATCGTGTAATTGCAGAGGTTGTGGACAATGGTGAATTCCTTGAAGTGCATCGCGACTACGCGCAGAACCTGATTGTAGGCTTTGCCCGCATGAACGGCAAGGCTGTGGGTATCGTTGCCAACCAGCCATGCAAGTATGCCGGAGTTCTCGACTGCAACTCATCGCGCAAGGGAGCACGTTTCGTGCGTTTCTGCGACGCATTCAACATTCCGCTCGTAACGCTTGTAGACGTTCCCGGATTCCTTCCCGGAACAGCACAGGAGTACAATGCAGTGATTCTGCATGGTGCAAAACTGCTCTATGCGTTCGGAGAAGCAACCGTCCCCAAGGTTACCGTTACATTGCGCAAGTCGTACGGTGGCTCACATATCGTAATGGCCTGCAAGCAACTGCGTGCCGACATGAACTATGCATGGCCCAGTGCCGAGATTGCCGTAATGGGTGCAGCTGGTGCGGCAGAAGTCCTTTATGCAAAAGAGGCAAAGGAGGCTGAAAATCCCAAAGCGTTCATTGCAGAAAAAGAGGCTGAATACAACCGTCTGTTTGCCAATCCATACCAGGCTGCAAAATATGGTTATATCGACGATATAATAGAGCCACGCAACACACGTTTCCGCATAATACGCGCGCTTGCACAACTCGAGAGCAAACGACAGGAACTTCCCAAAAAGAAACATGGTAATATTCCACTATAATGCAATTCGGTTATGGAAGACAAAAAGATTGACAACGCTGTCATTGCAGCAATATCAATGGCACTGGACAGCCATTTCGGCAATAACGTACACGATAATGAAAGCGGTGTACTTACCATCAGATATGTGAACAGACATTGGAACAACCTAAACAGATAACACCATGAAAACATATAAATATACCATAAACGGCAACACATACGAAGTTACCATAAACGAAGCCAACGACACAACCGCCAACGTAACGGTAAACGGCGAGGATTACAAGGTTGAATGGGAAAAGCCTAAAGAGGAAAAACCTGTTATCAAGGTTCAGCCCGTTAAAGCAAAACCGGCAACCACTCCAACTGCAGCGACGGCAACAACCCCAAGCACTGCAGTCAATGGTCATGCCATAAAGACACCGCTTCCCGGCGTAATAATCGATGTTAAGGTGAATGTTGGTGACGAAGTAAAGAAAGGCACAACCGTTGTTGTGCTTGAAGCCATGAAGATGGAAAACAACATAAATACCGACCGCGACGGCAAAGTTGTTGCAGTGCAGGTTGCCAAAGGCGACACCGTTGCCGACGGGGCTGTACTTGTTGTCATTGAATAAAAATAAAAACGAGTTTCGCATGAAACTCGTTTTTACTTTGTATATGGTTTATCGTCACCCCAGCATTGCTGCATCCACGATTTGCTCTTCGTCTCTACAGGATTGTCCTGTGGTATCCAGAACGAGAATTTCTCTCCTCCATCGGGCAGATATTGTTGTTTTACGAAATGTCCGGGGTAATCGTGTGAATATTTATATCCGCCGGCATAGCCAAGATCTGCCATCAGTTTTGTGGGTGCATTGCGTAGATGCAAAGGTACAGGCAGATTACCGGTCTCACGTACAGTCTGCAATGCTTTATTTATGCCCATATATGCAGAATTGCTTTTGGGCGATGTCGCAAGATACACCACGGCTTCGGCAAGAGGGATACGTCCTTCGGGCCAACCGATTTTAGTAACGGCATCGAATGCGGCATTGGCAAGCAATAGGGCATTGGGATTGGCAAGACCTACATCTTCGGCAGCAGAAATAACAATGCGACGGGCAATGAAAGCCGGGTCTTCCCCACCCTCAATCATACGCGCCATCCAATAGAGAGCCGCATCGGGGTCACTGCCCCTAATAGATTTGATGAACGCCGAGACAATATCGTAGTGCATCTCACCGTCCTTGTCGTAAGCAATGGGATTCTGTTGCAGACAACCGACAACCTTTTCATCGGTTATGATTACAGGCGAATCTGAGTCGCTCTCGACTACAAGTTCAAGAATATTCAGCAATTTACGTGCATCGCCACCACTGTAACGTAGCATTGCATCGGTTTCGCGAAGTTCCACTCCTCGTTTTGCGAGAGCCTCATCTGTAGTTATTGCACGATTGAGCAATGTAAGCAGATCATCCTTTTCGAGAGATTTGAGTACATATAGCTGACAACGCGACAGCAAAGGGCGAATTACCTCGAAAGAGGGATTTTCGGTTGTTGCTCCGATGAGCGTTACAGTTCCTGTTTCAACGGCACTCAACAACGAGTCCTGCTGCGACTTGTTGAAACGGTGTATTTCATCGATGAACAGAATGGCACCACCGTTGGAAAATAACGGAGAGCTCTTTGCCTTGTCTATGATCTCGCGTACCTCTTTTACACCAGCCGATACGGCATTGAGTGTATAGAAGGGACGGTTCAGTTTCTGGGCAATGATACGCGCAATGGTTGTCTTGCCCGTTCCCGGAGGACCCCACAAGATAAATGACAGAATACGTCCGGAGTCTATCATACGACGCAGTACAGCACCCTCGCCAACGAGGTGCTGTTGTCCTACATAATTTTCAAATGAGGTAGGACGCAGACGTTCTGCCAAAGGTTTTGCCATTGATATTGTTATGAAGATGTTGCACCCCAAAGGATGCAACATCATTTATTTGATTTAAGATTAGCTCAAGCCTACAATCTCGCCGTCAACAAAATCGATGTTGTTTGCCTGTGGTACCTTAGGCAAGCCCGGCATGCGGATGATATCACCGGCAATGGCAACAATCATCTCTGCACCGGCATTTAGCACTACGTCGCGAATCTGCAAGTTGAAGTCCTTAACTGCACCGTACTTGGTTGCATCGGCACTGAAAGAGAACTGTGTCTTTGCAATACATACAGGGCATGATGCAAGACCATACTTTTCAGCAAGTTTGATGCGGTCGAGAGCTGGCTTTGCGAATGTAACAGATGCTGCGCCATAGATTTTCTTGGCAACCTTCTCGATTTTCTCCTTGATGCTATCGCCATCCTCGTATGTAAACTGAAGTGGCTTGGATGGATTGTTCTCGATTGTATCGACAACAATCTGTGCCATTTCAACAGCACCCTCACCACCCTGTGCAAAGGCATTGTTGATAACGAAAGGCAAGCCAAGTTCCTGTTCGCAGTGCTGACGCAAGAGAGCCATCTCCTCGTCGGTATCTGTTGCAAAACGGTTGAACACAACGATAACAGACTGACCGAAAGAACGCAAGTTCACAACATGACGGTCGAGATTAGCAAGACCGTTACGCAAGCCATCCATATCGGGTTCCTTGATTTTGTCGAGTTCAACGCCACCGTGCATCTTCAAGCCCTGAGCTGTTGCAACGATAACTGTTGCATCGGGCTGAAGACCGCTCTTGCGGCAAAGGATGTTGTAGAATTTCTCTGCTCCAAGGTCGGCACCGAAACCGGCTTCTGTGATGGTGTATTCGCTGTGTGCAAGAGCCATCTTTGTTGCAAGCTGTGAGTTACAACCATGAGCGATATTTGCAAAAGGTCCACCGTGTATGATAGCAGGAGTATTTTCTGTTGTCTGAACAAGGTTAGGCTGGATAGCATCCTTCAACAATACCATGATTGAACCTGCTACACCAAGGTCTTTTACAGTGAACGGTTCACCATCATAGGTATAACCAAGCATGATATTCTCGATGCGACGACGCAAGTCGTTCTCATCACTTGCAAGGCAAAGGATTGCCATAAGTTCCGAAGCCGGAGTAATATCGAAACCTGCCTGTTCTACGATACCGTTTGTTGCAGGGCCTACACCTGTGATTATCTGACGCAAAGAACGGTCATTAACATCGAGTACACGACGCCAAAGGATTTCTTTGAGACCAAAGCCGTCTTTTGCATGCTGATAAAGATAGTTGTCGAGCAGTGCAGAAATCATGTTGTGAGCCGAAGTGATTGCGTGGAAGTCGCCTGTAAAGTGTAGATTGATTTTCTCCATAGGCAACACCTGAGCATAGCCACCACCAGCTGCACCACCCTTCATACCGAAACAGGGACCGAGCGATGGTTCTCGAAGAGCGACTACAGCCTTTTTACCGATTTTGTTAAGACCCAATGCAAGACCGATAGAGACGGTTGTCTTACCGATACCGGCCTTTGTTGCAGTGATTGCTGTAACAAGGATAAGCTTTCCTTTCTGTTTGCCGATAAGGTTCAAAGGCAACTTGGCAATATATTTGCCATAGTGTTCAAGATCGTTTGCGTCGATGCCTATCTGTGCCGCAACGTTCTCAATGCGCTCAAGTTTGGTTTCATGAGCAATCTGGATATCACTCTTCATAGTATTTGAATTTTAATTAATATATACTTTCTAAATTTATTCAGCGAAGATAGTAAAAAAAATGTTTACATCAAAAAGATTTTGCAAAAAGCATCTGTACCGCATTATTTGCACTACACAAAGAAGAAAATACAAAAGATTTTAATATTTTTGCAGATAACAATTACGCTAAAAGATGATATCGATTCTGATTCCGGTAAAGGATTACGATTGCCACCTGCTTGTTGAAGAACTGCACATACAAGGAGAAGCGCTCGGTACGCCCTACGAGATTATTGTAGGCGAGGACGGCACTTCACCGGACAATCTTGAACTGAACAGAATTGCTGAAACACTCCCGAACTGCAAAAGAATAATACAGGAAAGGAATATTGGACGAGCTGCCATAAGGAATATTCTTGCCAGCAATGCGCAGTACGACAATCTCATTTTCATAGACTGTGACGCAGTTGTAGAAAAAAGTGATTTTCTAAGCAACTACCTTGTTGCGCTCAAACATCACGATGTTGTGTGTGGAGGGCTTTATCATGCCGATACCATGCCGGACAGCGAATGCTCGCTACGCTTCAAATATGAGAAAAATGCAGACAAGCTCAGGAGTGCCGCAGTCAGAAACAAAGCCCCGTATGACAAATTCACGACATTCAACTTCGCCATACGCAAGGAGCTGTTCGACACCATCCGCTTCAATTCCGAAATGACACGCTACGGACACGAAGACACCCTATTCGGCAAAGAACTAAAGAAACGCAATGCAAGAATCGTACACATCGACAACCAATTATTGCACAGCGGATTAGAAGACAACAGAACATATCTGAGAAAAGTAGAACAATCCATAGAAACACTCTTTGAATTCAAAGAAGTGATTGGTACGACACCCCTTTTGAAAGCCGCTTCAAGGCTGGAACAGCTGCACCTTGCCGGTATATTCAGAATCTTTTGGAAAACAGTCCAGAAACCCATGAGAAAGAATTTGACAGGCAAGAATCCATCACTCAAAATTTTGGTACTTTACAAATTGGGATATTATTGCAATTTGCGCAAATGACAAGCAAGTCTCTTTAAAGGTTTTCCGCTATTTTTTCACAATAATGCCCAAATTGCCTCATAATATTGAACAGTTTTTGAAAAAAATAGCTTACTTTTGTACTTTGTACAACATACAGATATCCGAAAACGAAAACAAAATCATATACAACGATGACCACAATAAGCGAAAACGAAAAAAATGAAAAGAAAAGCAGTAGCTTTATTGAACAGATTATCATAAACGACCTTGAGAACGGCAAGAACGGAGCAAAAGTGCAGACACGTTTCCCACCCGAGCCCAACGGTTACCTTCATATAGGACACGCCAAAGCCATCTGTATGGACTTTGGTATGGCACAGAAATACAACGGTATATGCAACCTGCGCTTCGATGACACAAACCCCACTAAAGAGGACGTTGAATATGTTGATGCCATAATGGAAGATATCAAATGGCTTGGTTTCGACTGGGCAAATGTATATTATGCATCAGATTATTTCGACCAGTTGTGGGATTTTGCAATCAGGCTCATCAAGGAAGGCAAAGCATACATCGACGAACAGACTGCTGAGCAGATTGCCGAGCAGAAAGGTACTCCCACACAGCCCGGTACCGACAGCCCATACCGCAACCGTCCTGTTGAAGAGAGTCTTGATCTGTTCCAGAAAATGAATACTGGCGAAATAGAAGAAGGTAAGATGGTTTTGCGCGCCAAGATAGACATGGCAAGCCCAAACATGCACTTCCGCGACCCAATCATTTACCGTGTAGTAAAAGCTTCACACCACCGTACAGGCGACAAATGGAAGGCATACCCCATGTATGACTTTGCACATGGTCAGAGCGACTATTTCGAAGGCGTAACACACTCTTTGTGTACTTTAGAATTCGTTCCTCACCGTCCTTTATACGATTTGTTCGTAGATTGGGTGAAAGACGGCAAGGACCTTGACGACAACCGTCCACGTCAGTACGAGTTCAACAAGCTCAACCTTAACTACACGCTCATGAGCAAGCGCAATCTGCTTATTCTTGTAAAAGAGGGTTTGGTGAACGGTTGGGACGACCCACGTATGCCGACTCTATGCGGTTTCCGCCGTCGTGGTTATTCTCCCGAATCAATCAGAAATTTCGTAGACAAGATAGGTTATACAACATACGATGCACTCAACGACTTTGCTTTGCTCGAAAGCGCAGTACGTGAGGATCTGAACAGCCGCGCCACACGTGTATCGGCTGTAATAAACCCGGTAAAACTTGTAATCACAAACTATCCCGAAGATAAAGTTGAAGAGCTCACAGCAATCAACAACCCCGAAAGAGCAGAAGACGGTACACACACCATCGAGTTCAGCCGTGAGCTGTGGATTGAGCGCGACGACTTCATGGAAGACGCTCCAAAGAACTATTTCCGTTTGACTCCGGGACGCGAAGTACGCCTCAAGAATGCATACATAGTTCTCTGCACAGGTTGCAACAAGGACGAGAACGGCAATATAACAGAAGTTCTTTGCGAATACATCCCTGAGACAAAGACCGGCGAGGCTGATGCAAACCGCAAAGTAAAGAGCACCATCCATTGGGTGAGTTGCAATCATTGTCTCAATGCCGAGGTCCGTTTGTACGACCGTTTGTGGAGTGCAGAAAACCCACGCGACGAAATGGCGGCAATACGCGAAGCGAAGAACTGTGATGCCCTCACTGCAATGAAGGAGATGATAAATCCCGATTCTCTCAAAGTTCTCAAGAACTGCTATGTAGAGAAATATCTTGCAGAAGGCAAGCCACTCGATTATCTGCAGTTCCAAAGAATAGGTTACTTCAACATAGACCCGGATTCAACACCCGACAACCTCATCTTCAACCGCACCGTATCACTTAAAGATACATGGAGCAAGATGAAGGGCAAATAACAGAACAAAAATGAATTATGACAAGGGATATTTCGACTCGCCCGAATTTCGTGAGACTCTGAAAAGATACGAACAGGCAGTCCGATTGAATACAACACCCTACTTAGGGGTCGATGAACTTATCGACCTCTTTTCATATTTCATATCCATCGACAAGGGTGAAGATGCCGAAGATATACTTTCCATAGCAAAGCGTCTGCATCCCGGCACACCGGAATCGATTAAAATAGAGATAAGGCTGTTACTCTACCGTGGAGAGGCTCAAGCCGCAAAACAGCTGTTCTCTTCGCTCAAATACACCGAAGAGAGCGAGACGAAATTGCTTAAAGCCGAAATCCTTTTATCCTTGAAAGAGTACAAACAAGCCAGGGATATAGCCATAGAGCTCCTGAGCAATGCCGAAAACGACGGCAACAACACATACGAAGCCCTTGAAATCCTGCTGGATTGCGGATTCTCGCACGAAGCTCTTTTCATCTGCGAAAAGTTATTGCATGCATCACCAAAGCAGAAAAGCCTGATAGAGGTAAAAGCTGAATGTCTGATAGAATTGCAACGTACCGACGAAGCCATTGCCATATACAACAAGCTGTTGGATGAAGAGCCATACAACACATTCTATTGGGAGCAGTTGGGACATATCTATTACATGGTAAAACGATATGGCAAGGCACTCGAATGCTTTGAGTACGAAATCACCATAAACGACGAAATAGAGTATGCCAAGATGATGCAGGCATACTGCTATTATAATCTCCGTGACTACAAACGTGCAAGAGAGGTTTTCGGGGCGATAAGCGAAAAATATCCCGACTCCACCATGCCGCTATTCTACATCGCATTATCATTCTACCACGAAGGCAAAAAGAATATTGCCAGAACAATCTTCAGCGATATCACCACAATTGCACAGGAGGGAACCATAGAGATGATGCTTGCAAGAATAAACAAAGCGATAATACA
Organism: uncultured Bacteroidaceae bacterium; assembly: GCA_904502235.1. Taxonomy (GTDB): domain Bacteria; phylum Bacteroidota; class Bacteroidia; order Bacteroidales; family Bacteroidaceae; genus HGM04593. The sequence continues at coordinate 56,041 of CAJGDP010000005.1, read as the reverse complement.
GGATGAGACAGGCGAGACACCACGCGCCGACGAAGCAATGGCAATGGCAATACTGATGCATCCCGACAACATGAAACAACTGATTCTGCGCGACAGAAATCTGTATGAATTGCGGGACAAGGAAAACCTGACCTTCGACGACATGAATCTGCTTGAAGCAAAGGAGTGGAGTCCCAGCGAGGAATTATACCAGTTGGGAGAACATCTGATAAAAAACAAGCATCTTATACTTGCAAAAAGAGTATTCAGATACACCAGAGAATTTTATTCCGACACATCGGACATTGACGCATACATTGCATACATTCTATGGAATACCGGCGAAAAAGACAAAATAGAAGCGGCCGTAGAAAATGCCCTTGAAGGAAAGTCGTGCATCTTATTTGAACTGTTCGACATTCCATACAATAGCAATATTATGACTAAAGAATTTATCAGACTGATAACAGAAAAGGGATAAACCACAAAGTTCATCCCTTTTATCATTATTTAATATCAGAAAAATCCTTTATCCTATTTTCTTCGCTTTTCCTGCACACCAGCAGATTTCCATCATTTTCGGCAACAATACAGTCGTCCACACCTATAACCATTATTTTCTTCATGTGACGTGTATCAACAACACAATCATGAGCTTCGGCAAACAACACTTCGGCTCCTATTGCCACATTGCCGTTCATATCCTTTTGCAGATTGCCATACAAAGAACACCAGGTACCCAGATCACTCCAGCCGAAATCGGCAGGAAAAACAAACACTTCCTCTGCACGCTCCATAATTGCATAATCCACAGAAATGTTGCGGCATTCAGGGAATTTCTCATCAACATGCGCCTGTTCTTCGGATGTGAAATAATATGGCATCAAAGACTCGAATATACTTGCCATCGGGGACTGGTATATACGGAAGGCGTTTACTATGGTTGATACATTCCATATAAAAATACCGGAATTCCAATAGAAATTACTCTTAGCAACAAATGCCTTGGCAACCTCAAGCGAAGGTTTTTCCTTGAATGAATCAACGCGATAAACCTCCTTGTTCGCAAGACTTGGATTGCCGAGCACTGCCTCAATGTAACCATAGCCTGTTTCCGGACGGGTTGGTTTTATACCTATAGTAAGAATTGCATCGGAATTCTTCACAAAGCCCAACGACGATTTGACCACACGACGGAATTCATCCACATCGGCAACAAAATGGTCGCTTGGAGTAACAACCATATTGGCATTAGGGTCAACCTTTTTTATTTTCCAGGCAGCATACGCAATACATGGAGCCGTACTGCGTCGGCATGGTTCCTTAAGTATATGGTCTTCGGAAATCATCGGCAACTGCTCCCGTACTAGATGTGCATATTTTTCTGTGGTAAGTACCCACACATTCTCCGCAGGGCACATACCCTTGAAACGGTCAAACGTGAGTTGCAAAAGCGATTTGCCACACCCCAGAACATCGATAAACTGTTTGGGGATATCCATTGTACTCATAGGCCAAAGACGGCTACCGATACCGCCCGCCATTATAACGACATGATTGGAAGTCATAATTAAAACCTTTACACTATTTACGTTGTTATAACACCGTTGGATAACAACTTTATCACAAAAGTAATAAAAATATATACAAAATCTGCATCCTTTGATAATTTTAATTAAATTTGCACTATTCATGCATAATATGTTTTATAAGCAGAGTGTTCAAATCAGCAGATAACACATTGCTATCAAACACATTTAAAAGCAGTAACAACTATGAATCTAATATATCAGATAATAATTCCTGCACTGTTGGCATTCCTGGGAACGTTATGGATACATCCCAAGATACTTAAGATTGCCATAACCAAAAATCTTGTAGACAATCCCGATGCCAGAAAACTCCAAAGAAAGCCCGTTCCCAATATGGGCGGAATAGCCGTATTTTTTGGAATTCTGATTGGCGCATGCTGTTCACAGAACCTCTTTGACGAACCAAAAGCCTTCATGCTCATAGCGGCAATGCTAGTGATGTTATACACGGGTACCATAGACGATATCCTTGGACTAAGCCCAATGATACGTTTTGCCATAGAGATTTTTGTCGTATGCTGGTTAATGTATGCAAGCGGAGCATCCTTGAACTGTTTCTGGGGATTATGGGGGCTATGGAATATCCCGGCATGGTTTGCATATCCGTTGACTATATTTTCATGCGTGGGAATAATAAATGCCATAAATCTCATTGACGGCGTCAACGGACTCTCTTCGGGATTCTGCTTTATGGCTTCGGTTCTTTTTGCCATAATATTCCACTATTCCGGCAACGACACCATGATGACTATAGCCATTGCAGCAGCCGGTGCCATTATACCATTTTTCCTGCACAATGTCATTGGCAACAACACAAAGATGTTCATTGGCGACGGAGGAACATTGGTCATGGGTATAATGATGTCGATGTTTGTAATGAGCATCATAGAAAAGAATCCAAGCAACAACATTCTAGCCATAAAAGGAATAGGATTGGTTGCATTTACGGTTGCCATTTTGGCTATACCGGTTTTTGACACATTGCGTGTAATGTCAACACGTATACTACACAAGAAATCACCTTTCAGTCCCGACAAGACACACTTGCACCATATATTCATTGAATGCGGTTTCTCACATGTGGGAACAACCGTAAGTATCCTATCCCTGAACCTGCTTGTGGTTATAGCATGGTTCATATCATATAAATTGGGGGCATCTGCCGATTTGCAGCTCTACATTGTTATGGGATTGGGAATCGCGTTCACATTTGGAATGTATCACTTCTTGAGCCATCTGTTGAGAAAGCAGGGCAAAGGTCTGCAGATACTGCAATGCATAGGGAAATGTCTTCACATAGAAAGGAAGGGATTCTGGGCCGACATGCAGAACCTGATCGACAAATTATAAATCAGTTGTTCACAACCAGAAAACCGACCAATCTGTCGTATCGGGCACCGAACTCACGATAATACATATATATCAGATACTCATTTTCTGTATTATAGAAGTTCCCTTCTGTAAATTCAACCGAAGCTTCTTCTGCACCATAAGGCAACCAGACGTACTGATAATTGTAGACACCCGTCTTCAATAGATGCGAGGTGTAATAATAGCCCTCATTTGCATCGTACAAAAGCCTGTATCCTTCCGCGTATCCGTTTCCACAGAAATCACCCGATATATAATAATCACCTCCGGAACGGTAAGGCATCTCTATGGCAAAATGCACATTTATATAATCAGCCTCGATTGGTGTACCATATCCTTCCAATGTATTGACATAAAAACGTCCGTTCTCATCTATAAAATTGGAATACGAGACTCTCGGTTTATCCACATAGAGCAAAGCATGATATGCACTATCGTGAAAGATGACATCTTCGACATTCATTCCCGGAGAATCAGGGTCGGTCAATTCGAAACGGCGATACTCGTTACCTGCCTCAAAGATCAGACTTTTATTGTGGATATATTCCGCTTCGTTTCCGGTTATATATGTAGGTTGAACTGCCATGACAGAATCATCGCAGCGTCGGTTCTTATACACCACCGGAATAAGTTCATTCGCAGGTGAGGAGATATTGCAACGCGCGAAATTCACCTTGAACGAGAGTTGCTGTTCACCTTCGTTGTAACTCCTGTCGGTATCTCCACTGACAGATGCCTGTATATCCGCCATAGGTTCAACAACTGAAAAGGAATATGTCAGCACAGGAAAATCGCTATCGTCTTCATCGTCGAAAACTTCCACACGATAATTGCCGGATACTTTAAACGCGACATCCTCGTTAGGCAAGTCGAATGCGTAATGAGTATACAATTGTGTGGTATTATGAGAGTTTTCCCAGTCATCAACAACAAACTCATTGAATCCATCAAGATAATCGATTTCCGACAAATCGGACTTTTCACCATCGGCATTATGATGAGTTATACGACATACGTATCGATGGTATACATGTGACATCTCGTCGAATGAAAAATGAATGACATCATTGCCTCCCAGTTCAATAACAGCCGGGGCGAGCCAATTATCATTGACAACCATCACAGGTGTACGCACAGACTTCACATGCGACACTGCATATTGTGCCCGGACAACAAGCGTACACATCAACACAAATATTGTATAAATTATCTTTCGCATCACTCTCTTGAATAAATTTCGGACGAAGATAATCATTTAAAAAGAATATTTTCCTACATTTACATAAATTATAATTCAAAATGAGAACAAGAATTACCGGACTCCTAAAAAGGATTACAGTTTTAGTGTTACTGTTTGCCACAACCACAATATCTGCACAGAATATCATATACGAAAAAGAAGACAGCATTTTCATTGAGCATATGATAAAGGAACACTCTGCTGACAGATATACCGACACCGGCGAAAGGGTTGTTGCCCTGGCGAAAGAGTTCATCGGCAGAGAGTATGTGGGCAAAACCTTGGACAAGCACGACAACGAACCCCTGTTTATCAGTTGTTCAGAACTAGATTGTACGACATTCGTGGAAACCGTACTTGCAATAACCATGTGTGGCCAAAACGGCAGTTTCACAGACTTTTGCAAGAATCTGGGAAGAATCCGCTATAGAAACGGTAATAATGAAGGATATGCCAGCCGACTGCATTATACAAGCTGGTGGATTGCAGACCCTGCAAAACAAGGGATTGTCGAAGAGATTGAAACAAAACTGCATAATGCCTCACAAAAGCTGAATCTGAACTTCATGAGCACTCACCCCGAAAAATATAGACATTTAAAGGATGACAAAAAGAGAACCGAAGAGATTGCTGTTCTGGAAAAACCATTCTGCAACAAAGATATCAGATATATCCCCAAAGAAAAGATATGCGAACTGGATAGAAACGACATTAAAGACGGCGATATAATTGCAGTTGTAACAGCTATAGAAGGACTTGACGTGTCACATATAGGCTTTGCTTACTGGAACAACCGGGAACTTCACATGATACATGCATCAAGTGCCGCCAACAGAGTCATCAATGACACCACAAGCCTGCACACATACCTTTCAAGACGGAAAAACAGTTTGGGAATAAGGGTTTTCAGAGTTAGCCGATAACAAGAAGTGATTCCGGTGGGATTCAAACCCACGACCTTCAGAACCGGAATCTGACGCTCTATTCAGCTAAGCTACGGAACCATTTTGTGGCGCGAAGATATATAAAATTTACAAAGAAACCATTGTTGTTTCACTAAAAATAAGATAATTCTCCAAAAGAACTGTTTTTGAACATGAAATATTCAAGCAGCTTGATACTATTTCGCTCGTTTCCTTGTATATTTGTGGTAAACCACGAATATATACTGCACTCGCTGTAAAATATTCAAGCAAGCTTAATACTATTTCGCTCGTTTCTTTGTATATTTGCAAGTTATTATAAGAAAAATATTCAAAAGCCCGATATAGGTCAGAACAAAATGAAACTTTACAAGTTACCGACAGAATACACCCCCCTGCTCGATCTGAAGCAGACCGAACTTGCCATCAAACAGATTAAGGAGACATTTCAGCTTAATCTGTCGGCATCACTTCGTCTGCGACGTGTTACCGCGCCCTTGTTCGTACTACAAGGCACTGGTTTGAATGACGACCTCAACGGATACGAAAACGCAGTAAGTTTTCCAATTCAGGATATGAACGGCGCTGTTGCAGAGGTGGTACATTCGCTTGCAAAATGGAAACGCGTCACTTTGGCTGATTACAATATAGCCCGAGGTTATGGCATATACACCGATATGAACGCCATCCGCGCACACGAAGAGCTTGACAATCTGCATTCACTTTATGTAGACCAATGGGACTGGGAACGCGTCATCTGTAAGGAAGAACGTACTATAGAGTTCCTTAAACATATTGTAAAGAATATCTATTCAGCGATACTGCATACCGAGTTCACATTGAGCGAATGTTATCCGCAGTTGAAACCATCACTTCCCGAAACCATTGAGTTCATACATAGTGAAGAGTTGCGCCGTCTGTATCCCGGTTTGACTCCCAAAGAGCGCGAGGAGGCAATCACAAAGAAGTATGGTGCAGTTTTCATAATAGGCATAGGAGGAGAACTTGGCGACGGCAAGCCACACGATAACCGCGCTCCCGACTACGATGACTACACCACTCCCAACGAAGACGGGTTCTTTGGCTTGAACGGAGACCTTATGATTTGGAGCGATGTACTTGGCAAAGCCATGGAATTGTCGTCAATGGGAATACGTGTTGACCGTGAAGCACTGTTGCACCAATTGGAGAAAACAGGCAAGGAAGATAGAAAAGAATTATACTTCCACAAGAGACTGCTCGAAGGCAGTCTGCCGTTGAGTATCGGCGGTGGTATCGGACAGTCGCGTCTTTGTATGTTGCTGCTCAAGAAGGCGCACATCGGCGAGATACAGTCAAGCATCTGGCCCGAGGAGATGAAGCAGAAATGCAAGACAATGAACATTCCGCTGATTTGATTTTTCATTGAATAAATTAGAACACAATCTTGAACGATTAATAAAAAATTATAGATATGGCAGAACTTAAAGAGTTAACCAAGCGTAGCGAGAGCTACTCACAGTGGTACAACGACCTTGTACTCAAAGCAGATTTGGCAGAGCAGTCACCCGTTAGAGGATGTATGGTAATAAAGCCTTACGGATATGCTATCTGGGAAAAGATGCAGCGCATTCTCGACGATATGTTCAAAGAGACAGGACATGTAAATGCTTACTTCCCATTGCTTATACCAAAATCGTTCCTCAGCCGCGAGGCAGAGCACGTGGAGGGTTTTGCGAAGGAGTGTGCCGTAGTTACACACTATCGTCTGAAGAACGCAGCCGACGGTAGCGGTGTTGTTGTAGACCCAGCTGCAAAGTTGGAGGAGGAGATGATTATCCGCCCCACTTCAGAAACAATCATATGGAGTACATACAAGAACTGGATACAGTCGTACCGCGACCTGCCAATCATGGTAAACCAGTGGGCAAACGTAATGCGTTGGGAAATGCGCACACGCCTGTTCCTGCGTACAGCAGAGTTCCTTTGGCAGGAAGGACACACTGCTCATGCGACACGCGAAGAGGCTGAAAAGGAAGCACAGACCATGTTGCACGTATACAACGACTTTGCAAACAACTACATGGCATTGCCGGTTGTAATGGGTGTAAAGTCGGCAAACGAGAGATTCGCCGGAGCACTCGACACATACACAATTGAAGGCATGATGCAGGACGGCAAGGCACTTCAGTGCGGTACTTCACACTTCCTAGGTCAGAATTTCGCAAAGGCATTCAACGTACAGTTTGTCGACAAGAACAACAATCTTGAATATGTATGGGCAACATCATGGGGTGTTTCAACACGTCTTATGGGTGCGCTCATCATGACACACTCCGACGACAACGGTCTTGTATTGCCACCGGCACTTGCACCTATTCAGGTTGTAATTGTTCCTATCTACAAGAACGCAGAACAGTTGGATACAATCAAGAACAAGATCGATCCTATTATCGCAGAACTCAAGAAGATGGGCATCAGCGTAAAGTTCGACGACGCCGACAACCGTCGTCCCGGATTCAAGTTCGCAGAGTACGAGCTCAAGGGTGTTCCTGTACGCCTTGTACTTGGTGCACGCGATATTGAGAACGGCACAATTGAGGTTATGCGTCGCGACACATTGGAAAAAGAGACACGCCAGATTGACGGCATAGCAGAGTATGTCAAGGAGTTGCTCGACAACATACAGAAAAACCTCCACAGCAAGGCACTTGCCATGCGTGAAGAATGCACACGCAGCGTCGACAGCTACGAGGAATTCAAGATCGAAATTGAGAAGGGCGGCTTCATCCTTGCACACTGGGACGGAACACCCGAAACAGAAGAACTCATCAAGAACGAGACAAAAGCGACAATCCGTTGTATTCCTATCGGCTGGGACGAGACACCCGGCACATGTATGGTTACAGGCAAGCCATCGGCACGCCGCGTATTGTTCGCAAGAGCATATTAATAACATTCAGACAACAGGCGGATACTTTGACTGTATCCGCCTGTTAAATTATAGCACCATGGAAGTAAAGATTGAAAACAGCTGGAAAGAGGTTCTTAAAGAAGAATTCGAAAAGGAGTATTTCATCCGTCTGACAACCTTTGTAAAAGAGGAGTACAAAGGCTGCACACCCATATACCCTCCGGCAAGACTTATCTTCAATGCTTTTGACCACTGCCCGTTCGACAAAGTCAAAGTAGTTATTTTAGGTCAGGACCCTTATCATGGTACAGGACAAGCCAACGGCTTATGTTTCTCGGTAAACAAAGGCATAGCTTTTCCGCCTTCACTTCTGAACATATTCAAGGAAATCCATAACGACACCGGAAATCCCATTCCACAGGACGGAGATCTCACACGTTGGAGCGACCAGGGCGTACTGTTGCTGAATGCCACACTGACCGTGCGTGCATCACAAGCAGGTTCACATCAGAAACGCGGATGGGAAGAGTTTACCGATGCCGCCATACGCGAACTTGCAACACGCAGAGAGAATATTGTATTCATTCTATGGGGAAGCTATGCGCAGAAGAAAGGTGCATTCATTGACACCACAAGACATCTTGTCCTGAAATCACCGCATCCCTCACCGCTTTCAGCATATCAGGGATTCTTCGGTAACCATCACTTCACATTGGCAAACGACTATCTAGCCAAACACGGCAAGGAGGAAATCAACTGGTAATCAATCGTTATACCACTGCACATTAGAACTTCTGTCGCTTCGTTTTTCAACCTTAAGGAAGTCCGCAAGCATAGCCGATGTCGCTCTGAAGCAGAAGTTGAACGATGTATAAGGAGCGAGCACTATACCGCACGACATTTCGAAACAGTGCAGGTCGCGCGAGATATTCAAAGTAGTGGTTGTAAGCTTCTTGTATTCAAAATTGTATCCCGAGGTGAAGTTTATACGCCAGTTATCCGAAATTCCGATATTTCCCGAAATGTTAAGGTTCTGAGTAAACTTATAGGGATATCGCATATTTCTAAGATTAATCTCGGCAGATCTGTCCTCTGCCATATTTATACCATAAGACAAAGTTAGGCTCCAAGGGAATTTGAACGGCATATAACCGTCTTCATCCAGATCGGCATTCTTCGATTTCTTGGTTCTGGAACTCTTGAATGAACTTTTCTGCAGACTCTCTTCCGGCTTCTGCTCCGCTTCATTCCCTTCACCTTCCGCAGGTGGTTCCTCATCCTTTTCGGTCAACTTTTTCCAAAGTTCTTTGACCTTATCCAGAGTCTTGTTGTTGAAGGTATAAGAAAGGTTCTGACTCATTCCCTGGAAACGGCCGAAACGTCCATACGACCACTCTGTACGCTCACCCACAACAACCTGACCACGGTCGTTGAACGCATAGGCATACGTTGCCCATGATGCATTGAAACTGAATGTATAGTTCTTTGTAAGCTTCAACCTGAGACGGGTTGACAAATCGCTCCACGGACGCACTTTTGCCGCAAGGTTATACGACAACGATGCACCGAGCTCGTCGATAATACTCACCTTTTTCAGCGAATCGTTCTTCATGCGCCATTTCATTTCAAGATTATTGCTGACGCTCAACGAAATGCTTCCGGTCTCACCCTTTGAAGGTATTCCGTATAGGCTACCCTGATAGGGTGAATACTCCACCGTACGTGCTTCTCCATCTTCATCGGTATACACATAAGTTTCATAATAGCCGTAGCGTGCACTACCAAAGTCGGGGGCATAAGTCAACGAAACCGACGGCTTGAATACGTGGCGTACCGTATGTATGCGACTGTTCTTTATAAAACTTGCCGGTTTGTAGAAACCATAGAGTGTTGTATTTGCCGACAAAGCCACATTGTAGTTATATACACGATGAAAACCATGAATGGTATCCTTGGCAACTTTCCCGGTAGTCTCATCCCAACTCTGGTTAACCTTTTTGAAATACCAGCGTTCGGTATAACTGAAGCTTGGAGTGATGTTTATGAAATTGAACAGCTGGAAAGTCGCATTGATTGGAATACTATGCTTCACACCGTTTCTCCAGTCGTTAACCAGACTTGATTTGAAAAGTTTATCCTCTTTTGTGCTGATACTGTTACTCATCTGGCCGTTGTAAGACAACGATATCTTTTCATACCAGCGTTCATCTCCGGCACGCTTCTTGCGTTTGAACGGATATTTCTTGGACAACGAGACATTGAGGGTAGGCAATGTCAGCGACAGCATTGAATCCTGCACTGTCTGCGAAATATTCATTGTTGCCGACAACGAAAGTCCTATACTAGGGAACGTATGCGAAAAGTTGATACTTGAGGTTCTTACGCTCTGCGAGTTGAGTGCCGGATTATAGAGACTGTTCAGATTGGCACGTTCGTAATCGGATGTGGCGAAATTCACACTTGCCGAGAAATTCGTATTGGGCATAGCCTTTGCATCCTGCCTGTGACTCCATTGAACTCTGAAGTTCTTTCCGACAGCATAGTCGGGCAATCCTTTTTCACCGCTCTTTGTTACCAGATAACTCAGGCTGACATTTCCCGAGAATTTGTAGCGTTTTGCATAAGTGGACGCAGCGCTCACGCCCCAAGACCCCTTGGTAAAGATTTCTCCGGTAAGGCGCAGATCGAACTTGTCGCTTATGGCAAAATAGTATCCACCGTCGCGCAGATAAAAGCCGCGTTCCGTTTCATCGCCATACGACGGCATTATGAAACCTGACGAATAATTTTCCGTGAATGGGAAATAACCGAACGGAAGTGCCAACGGCAATGGAACATCAGCAACCACCAGATACAAAGGACCGGAAACGACATCCTTTTTCGGACGCACCTTGGCACGTGTCAGTCTGATATAGAAGTGAGGATGCTCGGCGTCGCAAGTGGTATACATACCGTCCTGCGAATAGAATACATCTGAAGAGTCCTTCTTTGCCTTGCCACCCATAAGATAGCCATCACCCTGTTGTGTATATACATTGTTGATGAAACCCTTCTTTGTCTTGAAGTTATATGCCATGCGGTCCGACTCATAAGGCGTTCCGCCATCGTTGAATATCGGCAAGCCCGTTATAATACCGGTGGAGTCGGCACGTCCCATGGCATGAACCACACTGCTGTCCATATTCATAGAGATGACACTTGCAGTAAGTTCTATCCTGTCGTAGTTCACCTTACCCTCACCATACAGATAGGCATTTCCTCCACGCGACCACACCATTGAATCGGTACACTCATAGTAGACAGGCGCATCAATCGCATCCTTTTTCTTAGGCTTGACACTGTCTGTAGCCAGTGAGTCGGTCAGCAATGTATCCTGCAAAAGGCAAGAACGGTTCACTGAAGAATAAGAGGACGGCAATGCTTTGACAGAAGACGCGAATGCGAATACTGCCAACAGAAATGCCAATAAAACTCCCTTAAACAACCTGTGATTCATTTGCCAACGCACATAACAGAAAGCAAAATTACAAAAATTAAAGGAGTATTTTTTTATTTTTTCTCGAAAATATACTTAAAAGTATATAATTGGGAGACAAATCACCGTTTTACATGAACAAAACAGCCCATTCCTTGACTTTTTTCACAGACTCCTCTGATATTCTGGACATACTCTCAACAACCTGCTCGAATGTACGTGCAGAGTTAAGATATTTGGTCTTTGAGAAAAATTTATCGGCAAAACATATAAGCTGTTCCTCAAGAGTTTCCGGGAAATAGTCCTTCGCAGGCATACCCCATCCGTTAGCAAGCACCTGCTCCTTTGACAAACCGGTACCTGTGTGGCGTTCACAGACCCTCGCATGGCTTTCGTACCCCAAAGAACGCAACAATTCCGCGCCAAGAACACCATGGCACAGATACTGCGCTTTTCCATAGCAATGTATTCCCGGAGCATCTGTCAGGAAAATCCCCAAATCGTGCAACATAGCTGCCTCTTCAATAAACTGCAAATCCATATTCAATTCAGGATGTTTCTTTGCTAGTTCCAATGCGAATTCCGCAACCTTACATGCATGCACCATGTAAATATTTTTCAGTTCATTATCCAACGGATAATATTTATCAATAATTTCATTTACATCCATATTCGTTCATTGTCGTTTTTTTAACAATGCGAAGATAACAAAACATTTTCAACTACGAAATAAAGAGTTTTATAGTATTGAAAACCATATTTTATAAAAGAATAACACTATAAATCTTTTGTTTATAAATCTTTTGTTTATTTTTGTAACGATATACGCAATTACAGATGGACAACAGCATTACAGACAAGGCACAACTTTTACCACCGATAACCTTGCAGGAAATGTCGGGGATAAAACTGATGAACCGTACCGACACAAAATTTGTGGCAACGGAAAAACAGTTGCACACCTTTCTGCTTGCAGTCCAAGGCAAATATTTCATACAAAACATAAACGGGAAACGCATTGCAAGCTACCACACCACATATTTCGATACAGATGACTACCAGATGTACAATATGCACCATTGTGGCAGAGTTACAAGAGAGAAAATCAGAGTGAGGACATATCTCGACAGCAATGACACCTTCTTTGAAATAAAGAACAAGAACAACCACGGACGTACTAAGAAAAAACGCATTTCGATACAAGGACACGATTCTGTGATGGACGAGCTCGGGAATATAGTTCCCTTCATGGCAAAACATGCGTGGTACACTATTGAGGAGATTACTCCTGTCATTGAGAATTGGTTCAACCGTATAACATTGGTAAACTACGACAAGACGGAAAGACTCACAATAGATTTCAATCTGAAATTCCACCATCTGAAAAGCGACAGACACGAGAAGCTCGACCATGTTGCCATCATAGAACTTAAACGCGACGGCAATGTACCCTCCCCAGCTCTTGAGATATTGCGGGAAGTGCGCATCAAGCGTTCCGGGTTCAGCAAATACTGCATAGGCAGCGCGTTGACACAACATACACTCAGGCGCAACAACTTCAAGGAACGCCTGATTATGATTTCCAAAATAGAGAATAAACTATAAAACAATACCTGATATGAAAAACATTATTACCTTACTGCTGTTTTGCATGACTTTAGGTTTCTGCAATCAGGCAACAGCCCAGTCGTTTCCAATAACTGCAACTGCCGAAGACTATGTAATTTCGGAAGCAATGGACAACAGTTATGACTTTGATGAAAACGACAAGGATGCGAAAATGTCAATAGGCATAAAGGAAAAAAGAATCAGCGACAACAAATTCATCGACATACCACACGTCAAGGATTTGCTTATAGCATTCATAATCAACCTAATTGCCATAATGATTGTGGTGCGCGGACTCTACTACCCCAAGTGTAAGCGTGGAGAGTTCTTCTTCACCTACATCCTGATTGCCATAAGCACCTTTATGCTCATATATGTATTGGGCGATGTGAAACTCAAAGCCGGTATAGCATTGGGACTTTTTGCAATATTCAGCATCATACGTTACCGCACCGAGCAGGTTGCCATACGCGAAATGACATACCTGTTCATAATCATTGCAATAAGCGCCATCAATGGTTTGACAGTGAGCGAATTGAGCTATGGCGAAGTTCTGATTATAAATACATTGTTCATTGTGTCCATTTGGCTTTGTGAGAGCAAACTGCTCATCAGCCACTACTCATACAAGGTCATCAAATACGACAACGTTAACCTTATCACTCCCGAAAAGAGAGAAGAGCTTATCGCCGACCTTGAAAAACGCACAGGATTAAAGATTGAGAAGGTAGAGGTTGGAAGCATCGATTTCCTGAAAGATGCGGCCATTGTAAAGATGTATTACCGCAGTAAAGATGCGAACAATTCTGTTGACACAACATTAAAAGCGCCCGTAGATGAATACAAACTCAAGAATTAAGCATATAGCAGCAAAGGGCATTTGCGCAATAGCATTATGCCTTGCGCCATTCTTTAACACACAAGCCCAAGAGACCGGTGACGAATTCGGTGTATGGGGAACATTCGAGTTTTCCAAAAAGGTGAACAAGAAGACAAAGTTTGTAATTGACGCAGAAATTCGCTCCATTGAAGCCGTAAGCAATATTGAACGTATTGCATTGGGTGCAAAACTCGACTACAAAATCAAGGAGTGGAAGGAGTTCGGTTACAATGGCAGCGACAAAGCTGAAATCAAAGCCAATATAGGATACTGCTTCATCTATGGACACACTCTGAGCGAAAAGAGCCTAAAGGATTTCGTTCCAGAAGTTGACGAATACGACTACAACATAGATGCAGCATATTGGGCTAACCGAAACAGAGTCTATGTAACTCTCACCGGTGAATACAAAGTGGGCAGGTTCGAAATATCGTTGCGCGAGCGTCTGCAATATACCCATACAGGTTCTGTTACAACAACCGAAACTAAATACCGTTGGGAACGCGAAGGTGGAATCAAGGGTGAATGGAAGGAATTTTCAGAAACATCACCAGAATTCAAGGAGGCAAAGAATAACTTGTCTTTACGTTCACGCTTAAATGTAAAGTACGATATCCCTAACTGCAAGATAACACCATTCATCTCGGCAGAACTGTATACACGCCTCGACAAATGGCAGGCATTCGACAAGGCACGTTATCGTGCCGGCGCATCATACAAGATAAACAAGGACAATTCAATCTCATTGTATTATCTTTATCAGGATGTCAGCGGTAACGACCCCGACGGTCATGCCATAGGATTTGAATACTCTATTGATCTATAATCAACAGGAAAATGAAAAAAATATATACTTTATTACTTTTGCTCATTATCGGCATTCCCGCAATGGCACAACAGATGTTTGTTGAAAAGAGCAACGGGACGGAAACAATAGAGTTCAGCATGTTTGAAAAGATAACATTCAGCGGAACTACAGTCAAAATAACTCAGACCGACGGCACTGAATCACAGGCCGTAATGAGCGACATCGCACGAATCCACTTCAGCAACTATGTAGCTGTGGAAAACATCGAGGTCAACGACAAATCACTATTCACATATATTTCAAGCGACGAGATTGCCATTAACTGCAATGCCGGGGATATTGTAAGAATATACGATATAATAGGTTCACAACTCATATGCACACGTCTGAATTCCGACAACAGCATAATAAGCATTACACAGTTGCCTAAAGGCATTTATATAATCAACATCAATGACCGCAGCGCAAAATTTGTAAAGAGATGAAAAAAGTAATTTTTGCAATGGCTATGACGGTCGCGACAGCACTTCATGCCCAGACAATAAATGTAAACAACAACGACGGGACATACCTTCCCTTGGAAACAAGATATACCGCCGGTATCGAGTTCAACGAAAACACAAAAGTTGTAACACTCACAACATACACCGGCGAAAAGCACCATTTCCACACCGGCAAAGTTGAAAGCATTTCACCAAAGGCCGACAAGACTACAGAACTGAAATACAATCTGGAACCCACAGTAATATTCGACGACAACGACAGAAACCTGTTTAATGAAGTCATAGAAACAATCCCCACAACAGAAACTGATGACAATGACTATGGCGATTTTGTTGATAACTATAAAGTAGCTACTGTTGTAGAGATCGTTTTCAGTGATAATGATGTTAAAGTAACAGGAGACATTCCTTACAAGAAGAATGGCGCACACCTTACAATAGAATCAACTGTAGGTAAGATCGGATATATCGTTAGCGGAAAATCCGCCAACGGTTCTCTAAAGATTTACAGCGAAAAGAAATTCCAGATAATGCTTTCCGGACTTGAGCTCACCAATCCCGTGGGACCGGCAATAAATATACAAACAGGCAAAACCGTATATTTTACCATTGACGACAACACCACGAACAGCCTTTGCGACGGTGCGACATACAACGCACCGGCAGTTGCCGATGAGGATCAGAAAGGTACTATTTTCAGCGAAGGTCAGATAATATTCAACGGGTATGAGGATGGTTCAGGCATACTGAATGTAACCAGCCATGGCGGACACGGAATATGCAGCGATGACTACATAAGAATACGTAGCGGAAACATAAACATCCTGAGTGCGGCAAAGGACGGCTTCCACACAAACGACAGATTCGTTGTTGGACGCACAGCCACTGCTTCTCCAAGAATCAGTGTCAACTCCACTGCCGATGGAATAGACTGCGGAAAAGGAGAGGTTATTATTGAAGCAGGTATATTGGAACTCAATACCGGTGGTGAGGCCATCAAGGTTGAATATGAAGAGGAGAACCCAGATCCGCTTGTTATACCAAATGCAACAATAGACGGAGGTTTTATTAAGTTTACCACAAATGGGAAGAAGAGTTCCGGCATAAAGACAACCGGAGAGTACATACAGAATGGCGGTATAGTACAAGGTATTGTCAAAGGAGACGGTTCAAAGATTCTTAACTGCGACAGCAATATAACATTCAAAGGCGGAAGGCTGACCGGCTTTGCCGAAGGCACCGTACTCAACGATACCACGTCGGCAGGAGGAATAAAATGTGAAGGTAATATAAACATCCAGGATTGCACTATAGCTATAGCATGTAGCGGAAAAGGAGCAAAAGGAATAAACAGCAAAAACACCACCATAAAGAGTGGTGACATCACAATCCTTACAACTGCAGAAAACTTCAAGGGCAACGAAGGCACACGCAAAAGCATCGCTGTTGACACAGGCAATTTCTCCATCACAAATGGCAACATCAGACTAAAAGCGTATGACAACACCATTTCTGCCACAAAGACGAGTATATTCAAAGGCACATTGCATGCTATAAGCGAAAGCGACATTGCAATAGATGCAACCATATCGCAA
Organism: uncultured Bacteroidaceae bacterium; assembly: GCA_904502235.1. Taxonomy (GTDB): domain Bacteria; phylum Bacteroidota; class Bacteroidia; order Bacteroidales; family Bacteroidaceae; genus HGM04593. Next base: position 39,174 of record CAJGDP010000005.1, on the reverse strand, counting down.
ACCGGTGGCTGGATTATGACCAAAGACGGAAAATAAATTAGAAAGGCATTTACCCACAGGTAAATGCCTTTCTAATTCATAGGACTCTTATTTAAGGATGAACGAAAGTTCCGATTTCCTCACCGTCCATAACCTTTTTAAGGTTACCCACAATATCCATATTAAAGACATAGATAGGCAAATTATTCTCACGACACATTGCTGTTGCTGTGATATCCATAACCTTGAGACCACGGCTGATAACCTCGTCGTATGAGATATCATGGAACTTGGTAGCAGTTGGGTCCTTCTCGGGATCGGCAGTATAGATTCCGTCAACACGAGTACCCTTGAGCATAACATCTGCTTCGATTTCGATACCACGGAGCGATGAACCTGTATCTGTTGTAAAATAAGGGCTTCCTGTTCCGGCAGCCATAATCACAACCATACCGTTCTCCATAGCCTCGATTGCCTTCCATTTGGTATAGAACTCACCTACAGGCTCCATTCGGATTGCTGTAAGTACCTTGTTCGGCACTCCTGCCGCACCAAGAGCCGAACTCAATGCGAGACTATTGATTACGGTTGCCATCATACCCATCTGATCGCCCTTTACACGGTCGAAGCCTTTGCCGGCACCTGTCAGACCACGGAATATATTACCGCCACCGATAACAATACCAATTTGAACTCCCATCTCGGCAACCTCCTTTATCTGGGCTGCATACTCATTAAGACGCTTGACATCTATACCATAGCCCTGCTCGCCCATAAGGCTTTCGCCACTTAACTTCAGAAGAATACGTTTGAATTTTGCCATATCATAAATATTTTAGTTATTTCTATCATTCTGTAAAAATAGAACAAATTCTTAAATAATGCTATATTTTACCGCAAAAGGTTAAGATAATTCATAAGCACGCAAAAAATGATTACATTTGCACAGATAAAAACAATTGAAGAGATGAGATTTCTAAAGAACCCAAATACAACAGTGGCAGTATTGGCTGTATATACGGCAATAATGTATATTTACCTGTTCCCCAAGAATACAGAAATGACGAATGCCGAAAAATGGATTACTGTTGGTGCTTCAGCAATTATGCTTGCATTGCTTTGGGTATTATTACGCCGCAGAAGCAAGCTAAGAAAAGAACGCGAAGAGGATATAAACAAAAAGGAATCACAGAAGTAATTCCACCTCCTTAAAAGCGTAGCGCGACAACGTTCCATTACTACGCCGAACAAGCAGATATCCATACCCATCCACTCCCACTATAACAGCATCAAAACTGCCGGTAGAGTCCATGAATGGGCGTTTTTCATTAAAGCCGAGAAGTAACTTTGTATACTCTTGAACAAAAGCATTTCTGTTTCCGAAACGAATCTCCGCATAATAGTTATTGAAGAAATCAAGAAAAGTTCCAAGCACATCTTCAACAACAAAGCGACGCTCCTTAAGCATTTTCATTGAAACAGGAATCCTGTCCATCTGCGGAAAATTTTCCTGATTTACATTCAAACCGATACCGATTATTGCCTGCTCCACAAAAGCACCCGAATAGTCCAATTCCAAAAGCACACCGGCAAGTTTACAGTTTCCCACATAAATATCGTTAGGCCATTTCAGTTTGGTTTCTATGCCATAGCACAACATTGTATCGTGCAAAGCCACCGCAACAAGTTGCGACAAAATAAACTGATTGCAAACCTCCAACGAACATCCCGGACGTACAAGTATCGAGAGGAGCAGATTCTCGCCGGCATTGGAGTTCCACACATTGCCACGTTGTCCACGCCCAGCTGTCTGGTTCTCTGCCGTAACAACAACAGTTCCGTTATAGCCGCCGACTCTGTTCCACAAGGCATCAGCCTCATCGCGCAAATAGCGATTGGTGGAATCAACTGTATTTAGCCTTATAATATACTCCTTATCACAGCCCATACTTTACACGTATTTTCTTGGGAAGTTTCTTAAGAACTTCGTTATAGGAATGGTCGACGAGCGAGCAGAACAATTCGTCATCAAGAGCCACTATATCAAGTTGGTTCCAATACTTCTTGTTCATGTGCCATGCCGGAACAATCTGTGGATATCTGTCACGCAGCTCTATGGCATAGTCGGCATCACACTTTACGCAGAACCACTTGATGTTATCCAAATCGACTATGGCAAAAATCCTGTTCTCAACCCTGAAAGCCAGAGTTGTCTCGTCAAAAGGAAAATCCTCGGTAGCATTCCTTTTGGAAAGGCAGTACAGACGTGCATCTTCTATATTCATAACAGCAATCTACCACGTGGCATGAAATGCATCCTGGATATGCTCTATCTTATAAGGTTCTCCCGTACCGACCACCGTAACAATGTCGAAACGATAGCACATATCTATCCTGTTTCTTATAATATACGACTCTGCCGCCGAGATAAGACGACGTATCTTCTGCGCCGTAACCGCTTCATAGGCATTTCCATAAAACTCATCACGTCGGCTCTTCACCTCAACAAAGACCAGAGTCTCACCGTCACGTGCTATAACGTCTATTTCCTTGTGTCCGCATCGCCAGTTCCGGTGCAATATGGCATACCCTTTATCAATGAGATAACGGGAAGCCAGCATTTCACCTTTATTGCCGAGTTGATTATGTTCTGCCATATAAAATTATAATATAATGCAACGAAGATAATACATGTATAAAGGAAAAGCAAACGAAAACTTGCAATTCCTTTACAGATAAACTATTTTTGCACAATAGAAACAATGTTAAATAGAGGCAGTACCCTATGAGCATAAAAAAGACAAAAACTCCTAAAGCAACCACAACACGCACACAGCCTGTACGACACTCACGTGTAGTGTGCCTTGTAAGCGAGGAGGAGATGAAAATCATTGACGACTACCTTAAGAAATACCGCATCAGCAACAAAAGTAACTGGATGCGCGAAACACTTTTGTCGTTCATCTACAAGAATCTTGACGAAGATTACCCCACTCTCTTTGGGGAGCACGATATGCGCCGTTAACCTATGACCGATACAGAATATATGAAACATGCGCTCGTTGAGGCGCAGAAGGCATACAGCGAAGACGAAGTACCCATTGGCGCGATAGTGGTATGCAAAGGACGTATAATAGCCCGTGCCCACAACCTCACAGAAATGCTGAACGACGTTACGGCACATGCCGAGATGCAGGCTATTACTGCAGCCGCCACGGCAATAGGCGGAAAATACCTTAATGAATGTACACTATATGTTACCGTAGAGCCATGCCCTATGTGTGCAGGAGCTATTGCATGGGCACAATTGGGACGGTTGGTGTATGGAGCTTCAGACGAAAAACGTGGATACAACAGGTATGCTCCGGATGTACTGCATCCCAAAACCGAGGTGGTAAAGGGTGTCTGTGCCGAAGAGAGCACAGAACTGATGAAAAGGTTTTTCAATAGTAAAAGGTAAGCGTTTGCTTACCTTTTACTATTAATGTCTTATCGTCTTTTTCCGAACGGAATATTCACACCGAACATCACTCCGGCATTCAAATTATCGAGAGGAATCTTCTCCTTGCTCACCTTGCCGGCATATAAGTCGGCTGCCGCAAACACATTGAAACCCGGGAAATGAATATTGAGCATCGCGCCCCAATCATATCCATAAGTGGAAACGGAAGCACTTGCCGCCAAATCCAAGAAATTCAACGGAGAGAAATTGAGCACCAATGAGCCGTGTGAATATGAATATACATTGTCGAAACGTTGTGTGAACAGCGCACCCACACTCAGTCTATCGTAGAACGGCATCTTATACTCTAGACCTACATTAAGTGTTGCACCCATAAAATCGCCATAATCACCACCTTCCAACTGCTTTAAAGCGAAAAGGTCGCCCAAGTCTTCACCAACTGCTTCGAACTCTTTGTCGAGCGTATTACCCTCTCCGTTCATGGAAACCTCACTGAATCCGTTGAAAGTATAAGGATCGTCGGACGAAACCCCTGCACGTGAAACACTTTTCCATTTCATGTAATTGATATCGTTTACCGAAGCCGACAATATAAGGCCTTTGGCAAAAAGATTGCTAAAATCGTAAGTAATACCAAAGTCCGCACCGATACCCAAGCCACTTATTCCGGGATTTAAATTGCTGCCAATACCGTTGAACTTTCCATTTTCATCATAAACTAGTTCCATGTCCATACAACAGAATGTAGCAGCTCCATTCGCATGTACCTGCCAGCGGTTGCCATTCATATTAAGTTCCATTCTATCCATAAGCACCTCGGCATAAGCCGCACCTGCCAGCAATTTGAGACGAGCACCGAATGTAAGCTCGTTTCCGATTTTATGAGAGTGGCCAATTGCGACATCCGCATACGCCCTACCGCGAGCACCGAATTTGTCCAAAACATAATTTTCGGCACCCATATCCTTCATTAAACGGAATAAATCTTTTGGAATATTAGCACCCACATTGGTGTGAAAACCAACATCCAATGTATTATAACCGCCCCAAGCATAGAATCCCAACGAGAAGAGCGTCATATCGAGATTCAACTTAAGGTTATTGTTCTCTCTAAGATTGGACAGGAAATCATCAGCAGAGACGTCGGGATGCATAAAAGTTACAAGTGCATCACCCTGCGGATATATAAAATCCGATACTCCCAAATTGGTATTCAGGCTTAAAGAAGTATTTCCCAGAACAGGAACAGCCAAATATCCTCTATCGGGTTGGAATGCAGGATTCATTCTGTGATTATAGGAATTTCCTTTAAGGAAATAACCTGTGCGGTTTGCCTGAGCCTGAACAGTTAATGTCATACCTGCGAAGAACGCAAACACGCATAGCACTCTTATAATATGTCTGTTATTCATAATAATAGTTTTTTAATGATAAAGATTAATTATTATTCAAATCCAATACAATATAATCATCTATTCTAAAGACAATGTCGGTGAGTTGTATATACTCTCTGGCATTGATTACACCTTTACCGGTACCAACCAACTTTATATCCACTCTATAAAGTTGGTCGAGCAGACCACTTTTTGCCGATAGGCTGACTTTAACATCAGATACAACAGGTTCACCTATATATCCGTAATCATCAAGACGCAACTCACCACCTCTTTTTATTTCACCTTCTATAGAAATCAAGGCATCCAACGGATTACCCTCCTTATCATATACCGATATTGAAGGTTTCAATCCCACTGGTATGGTATTGAGCACTTTGAACGAAAGCGACACCCCTCTTATCTCCTTTACGATATCTGCAATTTCCTTTTCGTCAGCAGATTCTGCATCTTCGCAATAATAATCGTCATCATATACACCGGAATCAGAATACCCGTAGTAAGAATAATCAGGCATGGTTGAATCGTTCACTCCACCCGATTCCTCTTCAACACCACCCCCAAGCACATTTTCCATGCTATAGGTATACTCTATTCCAAGACTGTCAAAAGCCAAAGGAAGCTGCAGTTCATAAGAACCACCGATTGAGAGTTCCTCACCCAACGTAATCCTTTGAGTCTTTGTTTCATCCAAACGGACATTCAAGTCCACAGAAAGTTTGTCCGGGATATTCTTGATGAGCTCATTGAGATTCGGAACAACGCAGTTCGTCCAACCCGGATGTTCCTTACCATACCTGTCGACAAGTATATTGGTAACAGCGGCAGGCTGCACCTCCAGATTTACATCAATACGGGAATTCTCTATCTCGGCATAATTCTCGTCATATCCTATTATTGTAGCATCTGCAAGAATTGTTGCATCAAGTCCATTGTTGAATGTAAGAGCCAAGCGTGGATCGGTAACATCGATATATGCGTTTTTCAGAAAATCGATATCGCTTATATTCAGTTCCACTATCTCCGTAACAGGATCTATTTCCGGTTCAAAGAGTCCCTCTACCGTTGCCAATTTCAACTCACCGACTTCAAGTTTACTCTTGATTTCAACATCATTGATGTTTTTGAGATTTCTCAAATCAAACTCTACAATATCTGATACCACTAAACCATGGGCTCTTATAATCTCATTGAAATTGACTGCACCATCCTCTATCTCAAGGTATCCTTTTTCTGTCTTTGTAAAATCAATAGCCACAACATTGAATACCCTGTTGTAACAGAGAGCATCATACTTCTCGTCATACACAGCCCAACCCTCTAGTTTAAGAACACCGTCTTCGAATCTTGTATCCTCGTCAAAAACAAGGAAATCGGGAAGGTCTATCTCAAAATTATCCTTATTCTGCTCAAAGTCACCCTGCAACTGAAGCTTTTGGGTTGTTTTCAGGAGATTGTGCGAATAAGAGGATTTACTATAGATACTTACGAACAAAGACATCTCCACCGGCTCCCTGAACGTAAGTTTTGTCAAACGTTTTACCTCTTTAGGAAGATCATCCTCGGTTATATCGAGTTCAACCTGAAAATCTATTGTATCTGATACTATGTAAGGATACTTATTGATAGGAAAATCCGCGGGTATATTATCTGCAGACTGCAATTCTGTCTTAAAATCATACGGCCTTATATCCTCCTTGATTGTAAAATTGAGCGATGTCTCATCTATTTTAAAACTATCAGACACAAAACTGTCGCCTGCAGAAATTACAATATTACCGAACTCGTCAATTTCAAGAAAATCGTTACCGGCTGTATCTATAAGTTCCTCTATACAGAACTTCTGTGTAGAGCCCAACGGCAATGCCAGGCCCTTTCCGACACCTATGGTGGCATCAATTTTCTTGGTAGTATCATAGCGCTCATCAACCGAGCACGACACCAACGCCAATAATAAAAAGAGACATGTTACCCCAAAGGCACATGTTACAGAGAGTTGTTTTTTCATAGAATAGCGTTTTAGTGTTTTACTTTATCTCTTCGAAATCGACATATTCACCATCGTTCTTGTCGAAGATTTTTTTACGCTCACGTTTTGTATAGTTACCACGTGTCTCGTTATTTGCAGACGACGCATTATTTTCGTATGTTGTATTTCTGTATGTCTTATTGCGATTGGCTTTGAATCCGAAAATCGACAGGAAGCCTCTCATTATCGATATCAATATCGAAATAAAAAGGAATAATACAATTAATAAGAATATTATAATAAATGACATATTACATTGCTTTAATATATAAAGAACGGGAACATCCTTACAACACAAACAATGCCATATTGTTTCTGTGCAAGAATCTTATTTTTCAGAAGTTCTGAAAGAGAGCACCACCGAAAGCAAAAGATACCATGTTATGATTGCCACCGGCGCCAACCATGCAAGCATAAACATTGGCAATGACACCAATATAAAAATGTATCTTACCTTGTTGCTTTCCCAACTCAAGTTCTTGAACTTCAAAGAGAACATTGGGATTTCCGAAACAAGGAAGAACGATGACAACAATATCAGACCAAGCATAAGGAACCAGCCGGCATTCAGAGTCTGTATCCAGGCACCAGCACCGGTAACCAGAGACGACCAGAAAAGAGCATTGGCCGGCGTTGGAAGACCGATGAATGTATTTGTCTGACGTTTGTCCACATTGAACTTTGCAAGACGGCATGCCGAGAATACAGCTATAAGGAATGCGGCATATGGTAAAATTCCGGCAAACACTCCAAGATAATCGGGATAGCTCAACGCCTCGTTCATATAACAGAACACTATTGTTGCCGGAGCAAGACCGAATGTCACATCATCAGCCAAAGAGTCCATCTGGACACCGAGAGGAGATGACACATGCAACAGACGTGCAACCATACCGTCAAAGAAATCGAATGTTGCTCCCAGCACAATGAACAACATAGCCAAGTCGAAGGCACCTTTGAATGCCATAACACATGCGATACAGCCCGAGAACAGGTTACAACAGGTTATCGCGTTCGGAATATGCCTTTTGATTGACATGATTATCAGAAATTAGCAATTATAGTTTCGTTACCGACAGTCTTCTGGTTCAATTCCACCTTGATTTCCATATCAAGCGGCAGATACAAATCCACACGTGAACCGAATTTGATAAAGCCGAAATGCTGATCGATAAAGCACTCCTCACCGGCCTTTGAATATGTTACGATACGACGTGCCATTGCACCGGCAATCTGACGTACAAGAATCTCGCGTCCATCCTCGATTTTGATTGCCACAAGCGAACGTTCATTCTCGGTACTTGCCTTTGGCAGCCAAGCCTTATGGAATTTACCCTTCTGATGATCTACACAAGTTACCACACCGTCAACAGGATACCAGTTGGCATGAACATTGGTCGGGCTCATAAAAATAGAAATCTGCATCCTTTCGTCCTTGAAATAGTCGGGTTCAAACACCTTTTCTATAACAACGACCTTTCCGTCGGCAGGAGCAACGACAACATTCTCCACATCACCGGGGAATATTCTCTTGGGACTCCTGAAAAAGTTAACCATGAGCAGATATATTACAACAGAAGAAACTGTTACAAGAGCATTCAGCCAAGGCATTGAATCACAGAAATACCACAAAGGTGCATTCACAAGCACAAAAAACAGTAATGCAACAATCAGGATTTCTGTACCTTCACGATGTATTCTGTAATCTTTTAATTTTCTAATTCTCCTAAACTTTTTCATGGATAAACAGATTCTATAACTTTACAAAAGTAACCATATTTTATTAAACAACAATAAAAATTCAAAAAAAAGGGCAAAAAAGTGAAATATCCCATTTTTCACACATTAATATCAGAAATTCCATATGCTCTTTAATATTAAACAAAGCAAATATCTGTATAAAAGTTAATGTTGATAACTTTTCGCGTCAAAACCTGCGTAAAATGTGCAAAAAGCACTATCTTTAACAAAAAATTCAGAATAGCACACTATGCAAGATTTTGTTCACCTTCACGTACACTCACAATACTCCATCCTCGACGGTCAGGCATCCATAAAGAAGTTGGTTGACAAGGCCATTGCCGACGGCATGAAAGGCATTGCCATCACCGACCATGGCAACATGATGGGTATAAAGGAGTTCTACAACTATGTGAGCAAAACCAACAAGAACAAAAAAGAGGACGAAAAGTTCAAGCCAATCATAGGTTGCGAAGTTTACGTTGCCGACCGCCGCATGTTCAACAAAGAGGTTAAGGAAGACCGTGGACATCACCTTATATTGCTTGCAAAGAACAAGCAAGGATATCACAACCTTGTAAAGATTGTTTCAAAAGCATGGAGCGAGGGTTACTATTACAATCCGCGTACCGATAAAGTGGAACTGGAGAAATACCACGAAGGACTTGTGTGCTGTTCGGCATGTCTTGGTGGTGAGATACCACAATTGATAAAGAACGGTAAACTGGAAAAGGCCGAAGAGAGCGTAATGTGGTACAAGAATCTCTTTGGCGACGACTATTACATAGAACTGCAGTTGCACAAAGCTACCGTTGAAAGAGCCAACCACGAGGTTTACCCGTTACAGGTAGAGGTAAACAAACACCTTATAGAACTTTCAAAGAAGTGCGGTGTAAAGCTCATTTGTTCAAACGACGTCCACTTTGTGGACGAGGAGAATGCAGAGGCTCACGATCGCCTTATCTGCCTGAGCACAGGACGCGACCTTGACGACCCCACACGTATGCTCTACTCGAAGCAGGAGTGGATGAAGACAAAAGCCGAAATGTGGGAGATGTTCAGCGACGTTCCCGAAGCCATGGCAAATACCGTTGAAATATGCGACAAGATAGAGTTCTACTCAATCGACAACGCCCCCATCATGCCCAACTTCGCCATCCCCGAAGAATTCGGAACCGAAGAGAAGTACCGCAAGAACATCACACACGATGACCTTTTCAACGAGTTCACACGCGACGAAAAAGGCAATGTGGTGATGTCGCAGGAAGATGGTGAGAAAAAAATAAAGAAACTTGGCGGATACGACAAACTGTACCGAATAAAACTCGAAGGCGACTACCTTCGCAAAATCACATACGACGGAGCAAAGAAATGTTACCCCGAACCATTCTCACAGGAACTGACCGACCGTATCGACTTCGAGCTGCACATCATGAAGACCATGGGCTTCCCCGGTTACTTCCTTATTGTGCAGGACTTCATACGCGCGGCACGCGAAGAGCTTGGGGTTTCTGTAGGTCCCGGTCGTGGTTCTGCCGCAGGTAGTGTTGTTGCATATTGTCTTGGTATTACCCGAGTTGACCCCATAAAATACGACCTGCTGTTTGAGCGTTTCCTCAACCCCGACCGTATTTCACTGCCCGATATCGACGTAGACTTCGACGACGACGGACGTGGCAAGGTACTCAACTGGGTAACAGAGAAATATGGACAGGAGAAGGTGGCACACATCATCACATACGGTACAATGGCAACAAAGCTTGCCATAAAGGACGTTGCACGTGTCCAGAAAGTTCCGCTCGACATATCGAACAAACTCTGCAAGGCAATCCCCGACCGACTGCCCGACGGTATGAAGATGAACCTTCCCAATGCAATATCGGCAGTCCCCGAGTTACGGGAAGCAGAAGCTTCGCCTGACCCTCTGTTGCGCGATACTATCAAGTATGCCAAGATGCTCGAGGGCAACGTACGTAACACTGGAGTACATGCCTGCGGAACAATCATCTGCCGAGACGACATCACCGACCATGTACCCATAAGCATTGCCGAAGATAAGGAAACCGGCGAAAAGATGCTTGTAACACAATACGAGGGAAGCGTAATCGAGGAGACGGGTCTTATAAAGATGGACTTCCTTGGTTTGAAAACCTTGTCCGTAATAAAAGAGGCATTGGAGAACATACGACAGAGCCTTAAAATCGACGTGGATATTGACTCTATCCCCATAGACGATCCAAAGACATACGAACTATACAGTAAAGGAAATACCATCGGAACATTCCAGTTCGAGTCGGCTGGTATGCAGAAATACCTGCGCGAACTGCAGCCCACCACATTCGAGGACCTCATTGCCATGAACGCCCTCTACCGTCCGGGTCCGATGGATTACATCCCCGACTTTATCCAACGCAAGCATAATCCGGCATTGGTGCAGTACGACATACCCTGCATGGAGAAATACCTGAAGGACACATATGGTATTACCGTATATCAGGAGCAGGTGATGTTGCTGTCGCGCCTACTTGCAGATTTTACCCGAGGTGAAAGTGACACACTGCGTAAAGCCATGGGTAAGAAATTGAAAGAGAAACTTGATGAACTTAAACCCAAGTTCATAAACGGCGGCAAAAAGAACGGACACGACGAAAAGGTGCTGGAAAAGATCTGGGCAGACTGGGAAAAGTTCGCATCGTACGCATTCAACAAATCGCATGCCACATGCTACTCTTGGGTAGCATATCAGACAGCATATCTCAAGGCGAACTACCCTCCACAATATATGGCGGGTGCCATGAGCCGAAACCTTGACAAGATTACCGAAATCACAAAGCTCATGCAGGAGTGCAAGAGCATGGGAATAAACGTATTAGGTCCTGACGTTAATGAATCGCGCCGCAAATTCAGCGTAAACAAGAACGGAGACGTACGCTTTGGACTCTGCGCCGTAAAAGGCGTGGGAGAGAGTGCCGTACAATGCATCATCGACGAGCGCGAAGCAAACGGACCATTCAAGAGCGTGTTCGATTTCGTGGAGCGTGTAAACCTTACGGCATGCAACCGCAAGAACCTTGAATGCCTTGCATTCTCGGGCGCATTGGATGAACTCCCCGGCGGCATATCACGCGAACAGTACGCCAACAGCAACAGTAAGGGAGAACCTTTCCTGGAAGCACTCGTCCGTTATGGCAACCTTTACCAGACCGATAAGGCAACAGCATCAAACTCGTTGTTCGGAGCAACCGAAATGGCAGAAATCCCCAAACCCGAGATTCCCGAAGGCGGCAACTGGAGCACGCTTGAAAGACTCAACCGCGAACGCGAACTGGTGGGAATATACCTCTCGGCACACCCGCTCGACGATTTCTCGCTGGTTCTGAATGAGTTCTGCAATACTCAGGCTGCAGAAATGGAGAAAAGAGAGACCTTGGTAGGACGCAAGATAACAATGGGAGGCGTGGTGAGCGATCCTCCACGTACAGGATTCACAAAACGAGGAACACCGTACGGAATAGGCAAAATTGAAGACTTCTCAGGCTCGGCAGAAATCTTCTTCATGGGCGATGAATGGATGAAATGGCAGAACTATTTCATTCCCGGTAACTTCCTGTACATTAAAGGCAGTTGCCAACCTCGTAAATACGACCCGACAACATTTGATTTCTCGGTAAATTCAATAGAACTCATGACCGAAATTAAAGACGGTCTTGTAAAGAGCCTTACAATAACATTTGACATAATGTCGTTGAACGAGGATATTTACAGCACAATAATGGATTATGCCGAGAATAATCCAGGAAAGAGCAAACTCATGTTCAAGATAAGGGACTACGAGCAGGAATTCACCCTTGAACTGGCTTCAAAAACCCATGATATTGAGGTAAAACAAGAAATAATAGACTATATAAAGAGTTTAGAAAATATTGAATATAAATTGAACTAACCAATTAAAATTTTTAATTATGGCAGTAAACGTAACAAACGACAACGCAAAGGAATTCATGGCAACAGAGTTGCCAATAGTATTGGACTTCAGCGCAACATGGTGCGGACCTTGCAAGCAGCTTGCACCAATCATCGACGAACTTTCACAGGAGTATGCAGGACGCATCGCTGTCGGTAAGTGCGACATTGAGGAAGCAGACGACCTCACAATGGAATACGGCATCCGCAACGTACCTACTGTTATTTTCATCAAGGACGGTAAAGTTGTAGACAAGTTCGTTGGCTCAAAGTCAAAGGGCGACGTTCAGGCAAAGTTCGAGGCACTTTTGGGATAAACCTTAAACAAAGGATATATGAACAACGACGAATTTGCAATGGAAGACCTCGACGACGAGAAGACCATCGCATACATCAAAGAGCGTCTGCCACAGGATTTGAAGGAGAAATTCAGCGACGATGAATTCTACTACTTCCTTGACACCATCTACGACTATTACGACAAGAGCGGTATCCTTGACAGTGGCGATGAATATGTAGACATCGACATCAACGAAATTGCCGAGTTCATTGCCAAAGAGGCAAAGAAAAACAAGATTGGCGATTTCGACCCCGAAGAGCTATACTTTGTAGTTGAGGGAGAATTAGCTTACAATGGAATAATAGATGAGGATTAACCTCATCTATTATTCCATTATGGAAGCTGATAGAGCTGTTTGCAGAGCCATTGGTCACGTGTAGCACAGACGAAGTTTGTGCCACGTGGGTGGCGTTTGCGAAGCAACTGCAAACAAAACAAAACGGCGACCAACGGTCGCCGTTTACAATTAATATACAAATAAATCAATAGTTATTCTTCTTTACCTCGAAGTGAGCCTGTGGGTGCAAGCAAGCTGGGCACATTTCAGGAGCCTCGGTACCTGTGTAAACAAAGCCACAGTTACGGCACTGCCATGTAACAGCCTCTGTTTTCTTGAATACTGTGCCATTCTCGATATTCTTCAAGAGAGCAAGATAACGCTCCTCATGACCCTTCTCGGCAATAGCGATATTACGATACATAACAGCGATTGCAGGGAAGCCCTCAGCGTCGGCAACATCGGCAAAATGTGGGTAATCGGCAGTCCACTCCTCGTTCTCACCGGCAGCGGCAGCCTTGAGGTTCTCGGCTGTTGTACCTATAACACCAGCAGGATAGCAAGCAGTGATTTCTACCATACCACCCTCGAGCCACTTGAACATACGCTTTGCATGCTCTTTCTCCTGGTCGGCTGTCTCCTGGAATATAGCAGCTATCTGCTCATAGCCCTCTTTCTTTGCAACGCTTGCAAAATATGTATAACGCATTCTTGCCTGTGATTCACCGGCAAATGAAGTAAGCAAATTCTTTTCAGTCTTTGTTCCTTTGATACTCTTTTCCATAATAATAATTTTTTAGTCAGTTATTTATTCTTTTTATTATAATTCCTTTTTCCACAAACCATGCAGATTGCAGTATTCATAGACAGCTACAGGCTTGTCCTTGCATACGCACACCTCTGCTACCGGCTCATCATTCAGGTTAACCGTGATACCACCTTTTTCTGTCTCGACATATATAAAGTCTATATGATGCTCTGCAGTCATCGGGTGATGCACGCTTCCTATCTCTATTTTAAACATTCCATTGGATGTATGCGTTACGTGCGGGACATGCTTTTCCACACTAGCATCCACCGTGTTTGCCACAAGTTCTTCCATTGGTTTTCCGCAACATACTACGGGTACTCCGGAATCAACCATTTTTGTTATCACATTACCGCAATGAGGGCACTTATAAAATTTTGCTGCCATAATTGTTCTGTTTTTATTGTTTATAAAAAGGCTAACTATTTTCATAAACAAGTCAGAAAGCGGTTATGTTCAAAGAACGCAATGCAACGTTTGATACATTCTTTTTCAAAGAAAATATTATTTTGGAAGAAAACATTCAATATTGTGAAAAATATTTTTCCCATTAATTAATTTTAACAAAAAAAAAGGCTTAACCGACACCCAAATCGGTGTTATCAATAAGTACCTCTATTGCAGAATCATCTTTTATTGCAGGATATACATCGCTCTTGAACCATTCTACAAGAGCATTGTTGCGCTTAACCGATGTACCGTTATTACAGAACAGATTCACACTGAAATACTCAAAGTGCTTTTTTGCAGTATTTATATCCGAGAGAATACGCTCACGCGAATCGTCATCGGTGCAACAAAGCAGACATATACCTTTGAAATACTTTGCCACTTCTTCTGCAGTAACCCACAAGGGAATACCTTTATTCCAACGGTTCCGTTGCTCAGGTGAAAAACTCTCTACCCCACAACGGAACTTCACTGTTATCGGGGCGAACTGCTCTGCAAAAGAGGCAAGTTTGTTGCGATACATAAAGTGTGCTTCGAACCACAAGGTGTGTATATTCTTTTCACGTACCACTTTTTTAACTAGATTGACAGTAGCCTCATCGAGTTCCATTGCAGAACCGGAATTTATCACATCGAGCACTCCGTACAAGCCTGTAACCTGTTCGAGCACAGGTCTGTTCACTGCAAATGGATTATCGCCGGTATCAAGATGATAGTTACAGAAGGTACATTTACCCCAATGGCATCCCTTGCCTTGTAACAGGACAAATTCGCGTGGCAATTTGGTGTGTATTACGGAATATCTATCCATTATGGCGCATATTTAGAACCTTGCGTTTCAGCAATACAATTACAGAATATGCCATTGGGGTTCCAAAGAACACCTCTATTCCCAATTTCATGAAATATTGCACAGCCATCATCTGCAGGATATCCTTTACGGTCAAAACACCGGCAAAAGCTATAAGCACAAAGGGCAATGTATCGAACAGATAACCCACAACCGAACTGCCTATTGTGCGTATCCAAAGGAAACGGCCGTTTGTTCTCGCCTTTATGCACTCCATAAGCCATGCATTGGAGAGTTCCCCCATAAGGAATCCCACCAACGAGCCAAGTACAATTCGTGGCACGTATGTGAATATACTGTTGTAGGCTGTTGCCGTTGTGTCGAGATAATCTACCGACGGCAACCACACACCAATCTGTGTACACACAACCATAATTATGTTACAGATGAATGTCATCCAAATTACCTTACGCGCAGTGCGATAGCCCCAAATCTCGGTAAGTACATCGCCGAGCATATAAGCAAAGGGAAAAGTGATTGTCCCTGCATCGAAACAGAGAATATCAAAAAAACTGATTACTTTTACCGCCATCACGTTGGAAACGAGATATAGCGTAACGAAGAGTGTAGATACCACCATTAACGGCATTTCGCCGTATGCTCGGTTTTTGAAAGGGTTTTCCGATACCTTGTCCATAAGATGTTTTTTAAAGTTTCTGCACAAAAGTACAGCAAAATTATGGGGTACGCAAATTGCATACCCCATAAATCTGTTATTCAAAGCTTCGCAAAAGGGCAATTTCCTCTGCCCAGCGACTTTCATCGGGTGTTTCAAGAACAATGGGCATATTGTCGAAACGGGCATCCTGCATAAAGCGTTTGAAGAAATCCATTCCGAGCAATCCAAGCCCTATACTTTCGTGCCTGTCAACACGTGAACCAAGAGGTTTCTTTGTATCGTTCAAGTGAATACCCTTAAGATACTCCAAGCCTATCACACGCTCAAACTCGGCAAACACGCCATCATAATCACCTACTATATCGTAACCTGCAGAATATGTATGGCAAGTATCTATACAGACACCCACTCTGCTCTTGTCCTCAACGCGGTCGATGATATAACGTATCTCCTCGAATCTGTTACCAACGTTGCTGCCCTGTCCTGCTGTGTTTTCTATTATAGCCGTTACACCGTTTGTCTTTGAGAGGGCAAGATTGATGTTTGCGGCAATCTCGTCGAGACACTGTTCTATGGAGATTTTATTCAAGTGGCTTCCCGGATGGAAGTTAAGCATCTTCAAACCCAACTGCTCGCAACGCTGCATCTCGTCGATGAATGCCGCACGCGACTTTTGTATAGCCTCCTCGTCGGGATTGCCAAGATTGATGAGATAGCTGTCGTGTGGCATTATGAACGAAGCATCAAAGCCTCCGTTTTCGCAGTTTTCCTTGAACTGTGCTATACTTTTTGCTGTCAAAGGGGCAGATACCCACTGACGCTGATTCTTTGTAAAGAGAGCAAAAGCATTTGCCCCTATCTCTTTGGCATTTAGCGGTGCATTCTCCACACCACCGCTTGCCGATACATGTGCACCAATATATTTCATATCAGAATACTTTTTTATTAAACAAAAATGTCGGCATAAGTACAATCCCTCAAGAACCGCCCATGCCGACATTGGTAATTATATCACATAAAATCAATCTTCTTTTGCAACAGGGGGCTCATTTGTTGCCGGAGCAAACAGTTTTCTGCTACCACGCAAGAGGTTACGTACCTCACTGAGCAACTCATGTGATTCCTGAATAAGGTTCAGATATACGAAATCGACACGGAGACTGCCCTGGCTCTGATGTAGACGCATTGTCTGAGCCTTACGCAATGTAGCAAGTTCGTGCTTGAGATCCTTTGCACGGGAAGACACCTCATCGGCCTTTGTGAAATCACCTGTTGCCAATATATCATTGATATCCTTCAGAACCTCATAAATATTACTGCAGAATGGAGTGAATTCATCTACATACTGCTTCGACAGCGGATTGAAACTGTTCTCGGCATGCTCCTTCATAGGTTCACCGATACGTATCAAGGTATTGAGCATCTGCTGACAGCTGTTTGTACATAGGTGATACCATGTACTGCGTTCAAATGCCATATTCTGTTCCAGACGCTGCAAACCGCGTGTCTCGGCACGACGTTCCTTCTTCATGAAAGCCTTTTCCTCAACAACCTTTATCAAAGAACTCTTCAACGGACGAAGAGAATCCTTTGAGAAGGCATCGAACATCTTCTTATATGTATCGGCAGAGAAAGTAAGCGTATGTGTCAAGGTATCGGCTGTGTGAGATACAAGATTCTCCCAGACCTCATCCTGATTATCAGACTTCAAGATGACAATCATCTTCTCGTCGACCTTCTCCTCGCTCTTCTTCTTGTTGTAAGCCACATGACTACGGATAAGCAGATATATGACAAGTGCAATCATTATATACATTGCAACAATACCTCCGTAGTTCATTATTGTAGATACAAGTGCCGCGATGATGAATGCGGCTCCGGCTGTAATGAACCAGCCACCCACAACTGAAACAACACCTGTTACGCGATAAACGGCACTCTCACGTCCCCAAGCACGGTCGGCAAGTGAAGAACCCATACCCACCATAAATGTAACATATGTTGTTGAGAGAGGCAATTTCAATGAAGTACCCAAAGCGATGAGCAAACCTGCAAGTACAAGATTTACCGATGCACGCACAAGGTCAAACGCCACATCCTCACGTTCTTCGAGCGGAGCAAAACGCTTGCCGACCCACTTCTTTACACTAACCGGTGTGTTACGCTGAACGGCATCAACAACCTTGGATACCGCACGTACCATATTACGGGCAATTGATGATGTACCGAACATCTCGTTACCTTCGTCCTGCTGGCTTGAAAGGTCGATTGAAGTCTGCAACACCTTGCGTGCCTTCTTGCTTGTGAACAGAGCATACACCATAACAGCACCTGCACCGATAAGGAATGCAACAGGAGTGCTTGAGACACTACCGCCATTTTCAACAGCAGCCAAAGAGGTCATCTTAAACTCTTCGACACCGATACCTGCACCGTTGGCAACCAAATCACGGAACGACTCAAGACCGGCAAGTGTCACACCGATGAAGTTTACAAGGTCGTTACCCGCAAATGCCATTGCAAGAGAGAATGTACCCATAAGCACAACAATCTTCAGCACATTCACCTTACACAAATGCAATATCTGCATAAGAACTGTAAGCACCACGAATGCAATCAACAGGAATTTTGTTGTCTCTTCGAACATCAGGTTACTCACAGCGATAGGCAACATACCTTTCAAGGCACTACCCTTGAGACCCTTGATGAGCATGAAATATATAATTGCTGTTGAAGCGATACCGCCATAGATACCAATCTTGCGACCAAGATGCTTGCGGTAGTGGAATGTGAATACCAGACGTGAAATCCACTGTACTATAAGACCGAACACGAATGCTATAGCCACAGATAAGAATATAGATATGATAATTGTCAGAGCCCTGTCGGTATTCAAATGGCTCAATCCCTCGCCGCCCGAGCTGATAAGGGCTGTTACGAACGATGCACCAAGCAACTCAAATACCATGGAAACGGTTGTTGATGTTGGCAAGCCAAGAGAGTTGAAAAGGTCGAGCAGGAACACGTCACTGATTACCACAGCAAGGTAGATGCACATCACACTCTCGAAAGAGAAGAAACGCGGGTCGAAGATACCATGACGCGCCACATCCATCATACCACCGCTGAACGATGCACCTACAAAGACACCTACCGCTGCCACAATAAGCACATGCTTGATTTTTGCTGCTTTTGAACCGACTGCGGCACTCAGGAAATTCACGGCATCGTTGCTCACACCGACCGTAAGGTCAATGATTGCCAACGTAAACATGAATGCCACCACAAACAAATAGCAGAGTTCTACAGAACTCAAATTTCCAACATAGGAAACTATGCCATTCAAGAAATCCATAAAATATAATTTGTTATTTTACATTCCAAACTACCGCAACATTATGAAATATTGCGAAACTGTTACAAAAATATACATTCATTTTAAAATGCAAAATATCTTGGCATATAAAAATTAGGGCGCACTCAAAAAAAGTACGCCCAAGCATAATTATCGGACAATGTTTTTAGAAATCGTATCGTGCCGAAAGATTAATACGGTTGGCATTGGAAACGGTATCATCGAAGTTGGTTCTCCAACCATGAAGATACTCTATACCAATCTGCAGGTTGTCTGTGAGATTATAGAGAGCATTGGCTACAACATATTGTCCCTTACGTGAAGCACCGGGGTTGTATGCTGCATAACCGTTCTGCGAATGGAGCGCAGTCTGGCTATATGTAGCAGAAATCATGAAATCCTTTGTAAAGTTATATTGTGCACCGGCATACCAGCTCTCGCTACGGAGCAGCATGGCCTTTCCGGGTGTCTGAGGGTCGGGAACAATGTCAACACCGATATTTGAGACATTGTTTACCAGAGAGCCGATACCCTCGCCTATTGTAAACTGACCGGTGAGCTGAAGACCACCTATCGTTGCAAGCAGGCTCGCTTGTGCACCCCAGCCTACCTTGTCGGAATTCTTGCCCGTAATCTTATCGGTGTAATAAATGTCGCGCATTATTGCAGCAAGACGTATATGGTTATTGCTGTTTCCCTTTAAGTTATACTGCAGAAAGACCGGAACATTGGGAACACGTTGCGCATTGATGCTTATGAATTCATTGGAAGCCGCACTGACATTAGGGTTTTCAACAGCCACACCCATTGACAAGCCCCAATCGAATCCATATCGTAACAAGAACTGTGTTGTACGATAGAATGTCATACCACAAGGACCACCGTAATCTATAGTTGTGGGCACTGCCTCAATATCCATGAAAGAACCTACTCCATATCCGAATTTGAAGTACTTGGTATCCATATAGGCATTAAGGAGCTGAAAGCCCAATCCGCTTCCTCGCCAATTACCCGATGTGTACACTACAAAGTCGCCCAGCAAACGACTGTTGCCAACAAGTTTCATAAAGATTGTGGAGTTGGTCAAATCCATCTGAAATTGGCTCTCCGGCCCACCTTTGCCGTAAATTGCAGATGGAAGGAAATCCACATTGTCTACAGCACGGTCAAAGTCATACTCCACCTTTGCCTGCAGGTATCCACCGATACCCAAGCCCCATTTGCCATCCTGATCCACAAGAACAAAGCGCGGAGCGCGTGCATCGTGATAGTAACTGCTCTGGGTGTTCTGGAAAATCTCTACAACATCGGGAGCCTCGTTCACTGTTTCACTGATACAGATTACAGGAGTTGCATCCTCGGGGATTTCAATCCAACGCTGGGCTGTAACAGGCACCATTGCCGACATTAATAAAGCCGACAAGAATAAAGTTCTTAATTTTCTGTTCATAATTCCATTTTTTATAGTTTGATACAGAAAAAAGAACATTCAAGGAGGAATAATGTTCACTTCACAAAAAAAGGCGGGTAGCCGAACAGCCACCCGCCAAGTATATAAAGAGACATTTTTATCAATAAATCAACACCTTCTTGCCATTAATGATGTTTATACCCTTCTGAGGAGCTGCAAGGCGGCGACCATAAAGGTCGTAGATACCATTCTTGGTAGGAGTTTCATCTGACACGACTTCTGTTATAGCAGTTGAATTATCCTCGACCAATGTGAATGTCAATGAAGAGCCGGCATCGGTTGCAGCACTGCCATTAACCCAATAGCCCAAAGTTCCCTGAATGTCGTTCAAATAACCCAAAGAGTACTCCTTATTACGCAACACCAGACGTCCACTGTTATACTCTAGAACGTAGAACGGTGCTGTTTCAAAATCAACTGCAGCTACATGACCGTTATTTGCGACATTACCACCAATAGCTTTTTCTGCGCCAAGCACCTTGTTCACAATCTTGTAACCGGTGAATGGATTACCAAAGAAAGCAAATAGAGCATTGTCGCCATTCTGTGTACCAACAGAGCATACATACTTTTGGGTTGACTCATTATAGTAAACAGCCTTTGTATCACGTATCTTCAATGAATACCAGCAAGCTTTATCGTAAGAAGATGAAGGCTTGAAAGGCATATCCACCAATTCACAGTCAATAACGAATGTCTTGCCCTCATCCTCAGTTGTTACAACGCCTGCAGGAGCACCCGAAGTCTTTGCAAAAGCGGCAGAGAGAACCGCCGGGAAACCTTCACCGGCATAAGCGACCTCTTGGGTTGTAATCCACTCTACATCACCACACTTGTATGCATATGTGATATTCACCGGTGTTGTTGCAAAATCCTCTGTATCGCCAAGAATCTTAACATACTTGCCATTGGTAATCTGCGAAATTGTCAAAGGAACATATACCATTGAATAACCACCGGGAGTCTCCTCGTAGAAGAAACCTATGCGACCGTCGGTCTGCAATGTAAATGTGCTATAAGCCGAACCTTGAGTTGTACTTACCAACATGCCGCGTTCCCAGCCTTTGGCAAATATTTCTGTATCGTTTTTGCCACCCTTCTGATAGCTGTACTTGCTTGTGATATCCTTGAAGTAGAAACCCACGTTGCGACGGACATCACCCGAATACTCACTCAAGCCAAGAGGCAACGACTGAAGTGCAAGGTTATGGATTTCGCCATCGGCACCAAGTACCTTATATGTTGTAATCTCACCGTTTGTGCCGTTCCAATCGCTTGGTGCAGGAATATCGCTGTCGCATCCTTTTCCCCAAGAGCCCTGACCGTTCTCCACATCGCTATATGTAAAGATATTGTAATAACGTCCATGAGGCTTACGTGATGACATTATAACATCGCCATTAGGCAACTCCTCGCACTTTGGCTCATTTGCATTGCCAAAGTCGGGGAAAGGCATATCCTCGCGTGTACCAAGGATGTGCCATGTGAGTCCGAAGTCATCGGAATAGGCAACACGGTTATGCATATCCTTGCTCCAAAGAGCCGCATAGATACGATAGTAATCACCCACCTTTATTTTAGAACTCTGGAATATTCTACCTGAACCAAAGAAGAAACTCTGTGCAGTATATTTGTCCTGACTGGTTTTATCACCGTTCTTATAAGCCTCGGTATCCCACAAGCCGTAGAACTCCTCGGTGATGTCGTCATAAATAGCAGTGTTACCTTCTACCGCGCTGTGGTATGTCTCACCGCCGTTCTCGCTGTAGAAACGTGCTATACGGTTAGGATTCTCGCGTGTTGCGCTACCACATACAGTGCGACCTGTTACACAGATGAGCAACACACGTCCTGTCTCGCGGTCGATACATACTGCCGGGTCACCGTAACCGTCGTTATGTTGAGTAGTTATATCACCCTCTACATTATCATCTGTATTACCAGTGATAATGGTTGTACCCTTCTCCCACTCTGTTCCATCGGCAGAACCTATACGCTGTACAAGGTCTACACGTCCAAAACCGATATCGGCACCACAAGGACGATAGTCGTTCAAGGCGAGCAACTTACCATCTTTGCGTGTAGCAATAGCAGGAATACGATAAGGAGGATTGTTGTGATACCACAGATACTGGTATTCACTCTCCATATCACCGCTGAATGTTACAACAGTTTCCTCAGCCTCTTCAATAGCAGCATTCCAGCCATGATATGTAAATGTGCTCATGCTAACCTGCTGACCGAAAGGCAAGTACATTTTCTTTGTTGTACCATCTGTCTCTTTTGTGATTGTGGTTGTAGACGTTGTGCTACCATAGGTAAGTTTGAAATCACCTATACGTGTATTGGTCTCGGGATACTTTGTCTCGCCCTGCACCTTGATAGTAAGATTCAAAGGTTCGGGATTCACACGAGAAATTGTCCAGCGCGAACCGGCATCGGTAACGCCATAGAATTTAAGATCTCCACCGGCAGCAGCCCACATATTCAAAGAATTACCGCCAGCAATATTTGTCGTTACACCAATTCCGGGTTTTGTTTCAGCAGTATTCTGCGACATATCCAAGAACCACTTTGCAGAATTCTCTGTTACCCAAGAAGCGGCTGTTCCATTACCAGAATTTACATCTGCTGTAAGTTTGTACTGCTTACCCAAAGCCATACAATAGATATCAAAGCCATTGGTATTATCGCCGACAAAACAGAAAAGCTGGTTCTCGAGACTCATATCCAAAGCGGCTGTTTTTGCCTGTGATGATGATGGAGCGCTCCACACATAGCCTGTATTACTGCAGTTTGTCAGACGCAACCACTTTTCGCCATAAGCAGCAGAGAAAACAGGAGGTAAAGCGTTGGGGTCGGCAACATTCACCTTGAAATAAGGAATCCAAGTTTTTTCCGAGCCACCGGCACCAACCTTTGACTCATAATTACCGCTTGCATTAGAAATCGCGATGCGCTGACCACAAGATACGAAATTTGTATTTGACTCACTGAAAAACATATAATATGTTGCTCCGGCAGTCAATGTAACATTCTCAAAGGTGTATTCTATCAAGGCATTGTTTTGAGGAACAGGTTTATTCGTTGAAATACCGACTTTACCAGTAATATCCTTTGTCGAAGAGATTACCATATAGGCAGTCTTTGTTGTTGCAGCCTTTTCTGTATTTGTACACAGATGAATATTGCGCAAGGCAACTTCTGTTACAGTTTCGCCTGCATCGTTTGTTGTGGGAACAGTAAAACCAATCCAAGTGATATCGGCTTTATCGTTTGCTGCAGAACCTACTGACCAAGCGGTATTTGTTTCTGCATTCTGCGCCCATACACCTGCAACAGCAAGCAACGAGAGCATGGAAAGTAAAAGTTTTTTCATGAAATAATTGAATATTAAGTTATTTATCTTCTGTAAGCGGTACAAAAATATATAAAATTAACGAATTATTAAAATTCCGCCATTTACTCCAATGTAATCACCGTTATTCCGGCACCACCGAACTGCACATGTTCGTCGTGGAAATTCTTGACAAAAGGCAAAGTACTCAAATACTGTCGCACCAGGGTACGTAATATACCGTTTCCTGTACCGTGCAACACGCGCAACTGATGCACATTGCACACAACAGCATCGTCAATGAAATAACCGATGGCTTGAACAGCCTCCTCGCCACGCATACCGCGGATATCGATGTCGGAACTGAAATTCAAACGTTTCTGATGCAGTTGTTCCTGCGTTTCAGAGGTCAGGAACGACACCTTGCGGACCTCTTCCTTGGGTGCCTCTGCCGGCTGTAGCCTATCCAGCGAAACTGTTGATTTTATTGCTCCGAAGCTCACAACTGCACCACCCTTCTTTATCTCCATAACTTTGCCTACAACCTGTTGCCCCACTATACGCACAAACATGCCGGTTTCAATCTTGAATGTCTTGCGTTCCGGTTCACGGTTCTGCCCGTCAGTGCCTTGAGTTACTGCACCGTTTTTCTCCTTTTTACCGTTTTTTTTCCGTTCCTGGCGTGCAAGAATTTTCGCCATTTCACGGTCGGTTTTCATCTGCTGTTTCTGACGTGCAAGTTCCTCTATCTGTTTGCTGAAATCACTCAATTCCTGACGTGCTTGACGTGTTTTCTCCTTCTCGGCTTTAGCCTCAACAATAGCACGTATTGTATTTTCTATCTTTGCATTAGCCTCGCGCAACAGACGTTCTGCCTCCTCGCGGGCTTCCTTTATAATCTGCTTACGGCTTTTCTTGAGGTCGTCGCTCGACTCCTGCACTTTCCCGAGCATCTCATCGAGTTCCTTTTCCTTTTGGTGAACATTCTTTCGTCTGCTCTCCCAATAACGTTTGTCGCGCACGATATCCTGCAGATACTTATCGGACTGGATATAGTCGCTGCCCACAATCTGCGAAGCGTCGTTTATGACATCTTCGGGCAGACCTATCTTACGTGCAATCTCTACAGCAAACGAACTGCCCGGATTACCTATCTGCAACTGGAACAGAGGCCTCATCTCGCCACGGTCGTAAAGCATTGCGCCATTAACGATTCCCGGTGTGGAATCGGCAAAATGCTTTAGATTCTGATAGTGTGTAGTAATTATTCCGAACGCTCCACGTTCATTGAAACGTTTAAGAAGAGCCTCAGCTATTGCGGCACCTATAAGCGGTTCTGTTCCGCCACCGAATTCATCAATAAGAATGAGTGATGCACCATCGCAATTCTTGAGGGTGTGCTTCATGTTAAGCAGATGACTTGAATATGTACTCAGGTCATCTTCAATGCTTTGCTGGTCGCCAATATCTATGAACAGGCTCTTGAACATTCCGGCACGGCTGCGTTCATGAACCGGTATCAGCATACCGCATTGCAGCATATACTGCAACAAGCCTGCAGTCTTCAGACACACCGATTTTCCTCCGGCATTCGGACCCGAGATAAGCAACAGACGACGGTCGCCGTCGAGTGCTATATCAAGCGGAGACATTCTGCGCCCATGCTTGCGCAACGATTTTTCGAGCAATGGATGGTAAGCCGCGCCCCAATCCATCATGGGCCGACTGCATATAGAAGGCTTCAACGCATCGAACTCTATTGCAAGTTCTGCCTTTGCGCGGATAAAATCCATTTCACCAAGAAAATCGTATGCCTGAAGCAATTGGGGTACCTGCGGACGCAATTCCTGTGAGAAGGCGGTAAGTATTGCAATTATTTCGCGTTTCTCCTCGGCTTCCAGCTCGCGGATGCGGTTATTGGCCTCAACCACCTCTGCCGGTTCTATGAACACGGTTTTTCCACTGGCAGATTCATCGTGTACAATTCCGCCCATCCTGCGTTTCAGAGCAGGAGCAACGGGAATTACAAGACGACCGTCGCGCATTGTAGGAGAGGCATCCTTTTCCACCAGACCGTCTGCTTGCGCACGACGCAAAATATTGTTCAAAGTACGTGATATTCCACTGGATGTACGCACCAGTTCGCCACGAATACGTGCCAAAGCAGGAGATGCACTGTCCTTTACAGAACCGAACTTGTCCACAATGGCATCGATATCACGGATCACACGCGGGAAAGCCTCCACCTCACCAGCAAGAGCGCGCAACGACGGATAGAGAGAATTATCCTCCTCGGCATTGCCGTCGCCTTGCTTACGCAATAGCGAGAGCATACGTCCGATTGTATCGAGCGAGCGTCGCAAAGCATGAAGTTCGTCGGCACTCATATACATACCCTCTATACGGATACGCAACAGCGGTTCGCGCACATCGAAATAGTAATCATTCGGGAAGGAATCCTCTAGCTGAAGTATGCGCACGAACTCCACCACCTCGTTGAGTCGGGTGTTCACCGCATTGAACTCGGTCATGAACTGCATATCATCAACGCGCTCCCTGCCCAGGGTACTCAAGCATTTTTCCTTAAGCATATGGCGCACTGCGTCGAATTCTATTCGTGTTTCAAAATTCTGAGGATATATCATCGTTATAGTCTGTTTCTAGGTAATTCGGAGCGCGAAGATACATCAATTTCGGCTTATATAGAAACTGTTTGGACTTTTTTCAAAAAATCAGTTATATTTATATTTATAATATATAATTTATTTATAATTTTGCATAATGGCTTGGCGCACAGGCAAGCTATTGGCAAAAACAGAAAACAATCAAATCAAAATATTTAAAACAGAAACAATGAAGTTTACCAAAAGAAATCTGAAAGCGATTCTGTTGTCGGCTTCGTTGCTGACTGCAAGCATAGCCCCCATGCAGGCTATGAACGACGAGATGACTGTAAAGACAATCAAGCAGATTAACCCCACAACAGTAGAGTTACGTCTCGAGAACAACGAAAGAATGACCATCGATTTTTACGGTGAGAACATCTTCCGTCTGTTCCAGGACAACAACGGCGGTATCCTACGCGCTCCTGCAGCAAAGCCCGAGGCAAAAATCCTTGTAAGCAACCCACGCAAACAGGTTGCAGGCATGAGTAACTACAGCAAGAATCGTCTGCACGGTAACGGCAACACAGCAGTTTACCCTACATTCGTAAACGAAGGCAACCGTGTTACATTGAACGGTGATGTTGAGATTGCAAAGATTACACTTAAGGCAAAGAAGAACATCAAGAAGTTCAATCTTAAGGCAATTGACGGCATTATTGTCGACAAGCACCTGAACAGCATCAAATTCTAAAACAAAATGCATCTTCGGGTGCGATGCGCCCGAAGATGCATTTGAAATAAAAATTTCATTAACCTTAACAACCAAATAATATGAGAAAATTTACTCTTATTCTTTCGCTGATGTTAGCGATGTTTACAACCGCAACAGCACAGGAAACAGTAACAATCAGATTAAACGGTAGCGGAGGCTACAAATACATAGAATGCAATGGTGAAACCAATACTAGCGGTAAATTAGCGGTTACCAAAGGCTCATTGGTAAAAATAAGTACCACTGCAGGAGACCCGGATTCCAATAAATTCGCATTCTTCACCATAAGCAAGAGCTATAAGGACGGAGGAGAAATCATTTCGAACAAGAATCCCTATTCATTCATAGCTGAGACTAATGCCACATACTACTTCAACTATGTAGATATCAACAAAGACCTTACAGCAACTGTAAATATTACTTCAACCGAAGGTGGTAATGCCACACACGGCAAACCTTACGGATACACATTCACTCTTGGAGACGAAATAGACTTGCGCGCAACAGCCAACGACGGATATGAGTTTGTCAATTGGACCGACAAGGCTGGCAACGTCATTTCAACAGAAGCGAGATACACCGGCATTGTAACAGAGAAAGAAGCAACATATACAGCAAACTTCGCATCTCTGACAAGCGTGGAAGCTGTTAGCGAAAACAAGGAAGAGTGTATTTACGACTTGTTAGGAAACAGAATCAGCCATATTTCCAAGCAGGGCATATACATTGTAAACGGCAAGAAAACACTTGTAAAGTAAGCATTTGCAAACTACAATGACATATACATACAAGAACATAAAGGTAAACATCAACGTTCAAGGCGAAGGCAGCCCGATACTGCTTTTGCATGGATGGGGATGCAGCAATGAGATATTCCGCAACATACAGCAGGTGTTGTCGCAGAACTATAAGACATTCAATTTCGATTTTCCCGGTTTCGGTGCTTCGGACGAGCCCGAAACCGTTTGGGGAACCGAAGAGTATACCGCCATGGTTGAACAGTTTGTCAAGGAGAACAACATAGAGCAACCGGCACTTATAGGACACTCCTTCGGCGGAAGAATAAGCATTATATTTGCCTCACGCAACAAAGTAAGCCGTGTTGTTCTTGTAGATGCCGCAGGCATAAAACCCAAACGACCATTCAAGTATTATTGGAAAGTCTATACATTCAAGATGCTCAAATGGTTATGCAACACCTTTTTGCCAAGAGCAAAAGCACTGGCAATAATCGACAGACGTCGTAAGGGTGCAGGCTCAAGCGACTACAACAACGCTTCGCCCAAGATGCGTGCAATCCTGTCGAAAGTGGTAAACGAAGACCTTACACACCTTTTGACAAAGATAAAAGCCCCCACCCTGTTGTTCTGGGGAAATCAGGACACGGCAACGCCACTCAGCGACGCCAAGACCATGGAACGACTTATTCCCGACGCCGGACTGGTTGTGGCGCATGGCACAGGACACTTCTCGTTCATTGAGAACGCAGGACTTTTCACTGCAGTAATGAAGAACTTTTTCAACATTAAATAAAAATGGATATATTCTCTGTTAAATACGCCATAGTGGCAATGCTGTTCTTTCTTATGATTGCCAAGTACGACATTCACATGTTCCAACTGAGTTCGTACCGTAACATCCGTTATTTCCGTTGGTTGTTCCCCGGCAACATAATTTCAGCAAAGCGAACGATGGCATTAGCTATGCTTGTTGCAATATTCATTCCCGGAGACTTCGGAAGCGGTTTTGCTTTAGGCGTAACAGCAACCGTTTGGTTCTATAGTCTCAGCGAAAAGTTCAAGACACCGCTAGTATACACAAAGCGAGTAAAGAGATTATTTGTGACGGATATAATACTGTTCACAGTAATAGGAACATTGTCGTTGCTGTTTGCAGGTGAATGGGCAAAATTCATCATTGCCTGCATGCTACTGTTCTCGAACATATTGATGTTGATAGCCAACATAATCAACACACCTATAGAGAAAGCCATAAACCGTCATTATTACAATGAAGCCAAACGCATAATCAATAGCAACAAGAATCTGATTGTAATAGGCGTTACCGGCAGTTTCGGCAAGACAAGTACAAAGAACTATCTCGCAAGTACACTTGCCGAAAAATACAACATACTTGTTACCCCGGGAAACTATAACACCCTCCTGGGCGTGATACGTACCATACGCGAACAACTGCGACCCTACCATCAGGTATTCATTGTGGAAATGGGAGCAAAGCAGAAGAACGATATCAAAGAGATATGCGACCTTGTCCATCCCACAATAGGTATTGTTACTGCAGTCGGCGAAATGCATCTTGAAACATTCAAGAGCGTAAAGAACATTCAGGACACAAAATTCGAGCTTATTAACTCATTGCCGGCAAACGGACTTGGTATCATTAACAACGACAGCAAATACATAAATAACTATAAAGGCATAAAATCCAATTGCAGAATAGTACGTTATGCAATAGAGAATACAGCAGACTATAAAGCCACCGCAGTACAATATGGCGCGAACGGAGTATCATTCCAACTGAACAATGAGCAATTCAACAGCCGTCTGCTTGGCGAGGGCAATCTGCTTAACATTCTTGCATCCATTGCAGTTGCCGACCACCTTAATGTTCCTGTAAACAAACAGAAGAATGCCATAGCACGTCTGCAACCCGTAGAACACCGTCTGTCGATGAAGGTTGCCAACGGCATTACAGTTCTGGACGATGCATACAATTCAAATCCGCAAGGTGCAAAGATGGCACTCGATGTACTCAAGAACTTTGCGATAAACGAAGGAAACAGACGAATTGTAATCACACCGGGATTCGTCGAGATGGGAGCACGCCAATACGAAGCCAACAGAGAGTTGGGCAAGACCATTGCCACAAGCTGCGACTATGCAATTGTGGTGAATGCCACCAACCGCGAAGCAATAAAGCAAGGCATTGACGAAGGCGGACTCGGCACAGACAAATATTATCTGGCAGACTCTTTGAACATTGCACATGCACACCTTGCACAGATTCTGCGTGCCGGCGACGTTGTGCTATACGAAAACGACCTGCCCGACAATTTCAAGTAAACCATAAAACAATATAATAATGAAGACAAACGTAGGAGTAGTATTCGGCGGACGTTCAGTAGAGAACGAGATTTCAGTCATTACCGCCAACCAAGCAATGGCGGCTATGGACCGCGAGAAATACAACATCACACCGATATATATAACCAAAGAGGGAAAGTGGTACACAGGTAAGGCACTGTTGGATACATCCAACTATCGCGACATAAAAAAGCTCCTTGCACAATGCGAAGAGGTTTATATGAGACCTGTATACGGCGACACAAGCCTCTACCGTGTTAAAAAAGGTATGTTCCAGAAGGAAACCGTAACAAAACTCGACGTTATCGTACCAGCCCTTCATGGTACAAACTGCGAAGACGGTACATTCCAGGGAGTAATGGAATTCTGCGGTATCCCCTACACCGGTTGCAATACACTTGCATCGGCTAACGGAATGGACAAGATTACCATGAAGATGATACTCAAGGAGTGCGGCATTCCGGTTATCGACTACTGCTGGTTCAGCGACAAGGAGTGGGCAGACAAGCAGGATGCCACCATTGAACAGGTGGAAGAGAAATTGGGCTATCCAGTAATAGTAAAACCTGCAAACAGCGGTTCAAGCGTCGGTATCCGTGCTGCACACAACCGCGAGGAGTTCCTCGATGCTGTGGACTACGCAATATCATTCACCAACCGTGTAATCATTGAGAAATATGTACAGAAACTCAAGGAGGTTAACTGTGCAGTCCTTGGCAACTACTATGAGTGTCAGGCTTCGGTGTGCGAAGTGCCCATGCGTAGCGGTGAAATCCTTTCATATCAGGACAAGTACATGAACGGTGGCAGCAAGCAGTCGCAAGGCATGCGCTCAACCGTGCGTGAAATACCAGCCAACCTACCCGAGGCAAGCACAGCCTTTATTCAGAAAGCCGCTTGTGATACATTCCGCGCCTTGTCGTGCGACGGTGTTGCCCGCATCGACTTCATTATCGACGAGGCCACAGATGAGATTTTTGTGAATGAGATAAACACCATTCCCGGTTCACTATCGTTCTATCTATGGGAATATAGCAACGTGAACTTTACAGCACTTATCGACTGGCTGATCGAGATTGCATTACGTCGCAAGCAGGATGCCGGTTTCAAGGCAGTAAACTATGGCGAGAACATTTTTGCCGCAAAGAGCACAGGCGGTGCAAAGACCGGCGGAAAATTCGGCAGTAAAATGTAATATACAGAAACGGGGGTAGCTTCAGATGAGCACCCCCGTTCTTTTATTTCTTATCGTTTTTCTTCTTTTCCTCCTCGACAGTCGGAGCGGAATCCTTATAAATGAATCGTCTGATTTTTTGAGTTGCAGTTTTTTCAAAAGGCTTCTTCATCACCTCTACCGAACTCACCTGCGACGATTTGTTCACATTCTTGTTGGTAATGCTCAGAATCTTGGCTTTCCATTTGTCAATATTCTCGTAAATCTTGTCCTCGCTCTCCTTATCCCAATCAATAAAGTTCTCAATAGGAGCAACAAGAGCCACCAGACGACCGTTACGTTCAACGACGATAGATTCACTTACCCCCTCCACATTGTTAAGTACATTCTCAATCTCCTCGGGGTAGATATTCTCGCCCGACGGACCAAGAATCATATTGCTGTTACGTCCCTTAATGTAGAAACGTCCCATTTCGTCCTGAACAGCTATATCACTCGTTCTGAACCAGCCATCCTCGGTGAACACACTCTTTGTACGCACAGGGTCCTTGTAATAGCCAAGCATCACATTAGGACCTTTTGCCACAATTTCGCCCTCGCCTGTTTCGGGATTTACATTATGTAGTTTAAGTTTTACATTATATACAGGGTAACCGAAAGAGCCCACTGCTCTCCAGCCGTTCATGGCATAGCCAAGCAATGGAGAAGTCTCGGTCAAACCATAACCGATTGCATAAGGGAAACGAGCTTTCAAAAGGAACTTTTCAACCTCGGGGTCGAGCTTTGCACCACCAATGCCATAGAACGATATATGACCGCCGAATGTCTTCTTCAGTTTCATTCCTATTATCCTGCACATAAGACCGTTCATATGCTCATTCATCCAGCGTAAGGTACGGCTCTTCTCTATTGTGGGCAGCACACTGCCTTTGTATACCTTTTCTATAATCATAGGAACAGTGAGCATTGTTGTAGGCTTCACAATCTTCATGGCCTTCAACAGCAATGAAGCAACCGGTGGCTTTGGTAAATAATATACCGTAGAACCTGTATACATCGGATAGAGCATACCAAGAGTCATCTCCAAAGTATGAGCCATCGGTAGGATTGACAGCCAACGGTCCTTGGTTGTTCTTTTGCAGGAGTGATAACAGGTGATTACATTCGATGAAAGATTACGATGACTCAACACCACACCCTTTGCACTGCCGGTTGTTCCCGAAGTGTATATGATTGTTGCTATTTCATCGGGAGTTGGAATCGAAGTACGGCCATCGCATGTAAACTTCTCATCATCCGACTTCAATATCTCAAAAGAATCCATCTCTATAACCAGAGTCATCTTTTCCATAATTTCGGCAGATATTTTTCCGACGAGTCTTTTAGAAACAAAAATAACCTTGCTTTCAGAATGGTTTATGATGTTTGTAACCTCATTCTCTGAGCAGTCAGGAAGTATAGGTATGGAAATTCTGCCATGTGCCACTGTTGCAAAGAAAGCAACAGACCAATTGGGCATACTTTGTGAGAAAATTGCAACCTTGTCGCCCGAGCCTATACCATATTGAGTAAGTTTCTTTGAGAGAGCATCACACTCGCTCTTGAAAGAGGCATAAGTATAAGAGCCCTCCTTAGTGTCGTACCACTGTGTATAAGTCCTTTTTGAATATACTGTTGTGGCATATTCATATAGTTTTGCAAGAGTATCAACATACTTCTCGCGCATTTTCTGCATACGTTTGTAAACCTGAAGCATAGTGTTTTGTATTAATAGTTCTGCAAATTAATAAAAAAAAGTGCTTACAGCAAAAACAAAACAAACATTTCAGTTATTCCTTGCCCCTTACAAGCAGTTTCTTAATAACAGCAGCATAGCCACATCGGCGACAAAGCGGTTCTACCGCTACGTGGCGTGTAAAGCCGTCGTAGATGGCACGGGCACGCGGTGATGCTATGACCTCATCGAAACTCTGCTCAAACAGATTACCCAATGGAATTGCCCCGGCGTGGTCGAGACAACAAGGAACAACCGTTCCGTCCACAAGCACACCCACCTGATTACGCAATGCATAACAGAAAGCCTCTTCTGCCTTATTTTCTTCACGCTCGCTGTCGGGCCATTCAAAAGTTCGTGCATATTCCAGATATACATTCTTGGCTACACGCCAGCCATAATGACGTTCATCCCAAGGACGGGGAAAACACTCGGCTATGAGTTCGTGCAACAGGTCGTTATTGCTGTCACAGCCACCCTGATTCCACAGACGCAGCACCACCACTACACCTGCCTCAGCTGCACGGACAGTAAAATCCATAACCTCCTTAATGTACTGTTGCGGATTATCCTTGCCATTGCCCTCGTGTGAATGAAGCGATATCTGCACTTTATGAGGAGCAGCTTCTATAACACCCTTCGCACGCGACAACAGAGTACCATTGGTGGTAAGAACAGGAATAAAACCCTTATCGCGCGCCATAGTTATGAATTGTGGCAAATCGGGATGCAGAAAAGGCTCACCCATCAGATGGAAATAGAGAAAACGTACCTTGCCGCGCATCTTATCGGTAAGCGCGTCAAACTCCGCAACTGTCATTTTGCGTTTTGCCCTGTCGGTTTTAGGACAGAACAGACAATCGAGATTACAGATATTTGTTATTTCCAGATAGCAACGTGTAATCATGCCACAAACGTAATAATCTTTATATAAAACAAAAAGAGAACCTTTAAAGGTCCTCTTTGATGGTGACTCGCTTGGGGCTCGAACCCAAGACCCCATCCTTAAAAGGGATGTGCTCTACCTGCTGAGCTAGCGAGTCTACCTACATGCCGTTAAGCGAGTGCAAAGATAGGGACAATTTCTGAATTAGCAAACAAAATCCCCGTTTTTTTCATATTATTTATGTAAATAAGCGTCAAACCGCGCAAAAAAGTTCACTGTTTTTACTCATCTTCCTTCTCCGGAACAACATTCGCGCTGTTAATGGCTTTTTTAAGTATATGTTCCTCGTCCGACTTTGAAAATTCGGCAATCTCGTGGTAACGCCTAATATATGCAAGAAGTATTGTTGTTAGTGGCAATGCCACAATCATACCCAACAAACCTAACAGCTTTCCCCAAATCGACAGCGAGAGCAATATCACTGCAGGATGCAGGTTCATTCTCTTGCCCATAATATAAGGAACAATCAACAAATCCTGTATAAGCTGCACCACAAGCAACACCACACAAGCAGCAAGCATAATCATCCAGAAATTCTCACCGGTGGAAGCCGCCTTAAGCACAGCCAGCAATACCATTGGAACAACAGATACCAACTGCAGATAAGGAACAAGGTTCAACACTCCGATAAATATACCGAATGCGATTGCAACAGGGAAGTCAATGATACACAAACCTATAGAATAGAGGATTCCCACACAGAATGCCACCAATGCCTGACCGCGGAAATACTGGTTCATACCATTTACAAGGTCGCCCCACAGTTTTCCCACTATACCGCGCCATTTCTTAGGTACATAAGGTTTCCATCCCCTTGACAAACGCTCGAAATCAAGAAGAATAAAGAACAGATACAGCAATGTTATACTCATGCCGAACAATCGTCCTATTACATTGAAAGTCTCCGAAACCACTCCATGCAGACGACTGGTAACGACAGAAATGAAATCACCGTTACCCAAACCTTTTACTACATCAGCAACACCTTCACTGCTGAAAAGTTCCTTAAGATAAACCATCACAGGTTCAGGAATTGTTGTATTCTTAAGATTCTCGTTGAGAAACACGAACAAGAAATCCTTCAACGAATTAAGTTCTCCTATTATAGACGGAACAATCAGAAGCAGCACTCCATACACCACAGCACCGATAAACACCAAAGCCGTAATTGTGGAAAGCAGACGGAACTTGAAACGCATCCTGTTCTGTATGAAATTCACAAGCGGATTTATAAAGTACGCCAACAGCCATGCCACAGCAAAAGGCAACAGTATCCCACTGAGACTATTGAGTACAAAATATGATATGGTAAGCGTTGCAATTACAAGCAGAATGCGTAAGAAACGCCCCAAAGTAATCTCGTTCTGTTTCATGCCGTATTTATTTTAGAATATTAATCCTCGTCCTTGACACGTGCATCCTCCACACCACCAACAAGCAGCACGAACTCACCACGCGGCTCATTCTTTGTGAAGTGCGCCACAAGTTCCTGCAGCGAACCACGCACACACTCCTCGTGCAGTTTGGAAATCTCGCGCACAGCTGCAGCCTGACGCTCGGCACCGAATACCTCGGCAAGCTGGGTGAGAGTCTTCACAACCCTGTATGGCGATTCATAGAATATCATGGTACGCTGTTCATGCTTAAGGAAATTCAGACGCGTCTGACGGCCTTTCTTCTGTGGCAAGAAACCCTCGAATACAAACTTGTCGCATGGGAGAGCCGAGCATACCAATGCAGGCACAAAAGCCGTTGCACCGGGCAGACACTGCACCTCCACTCCATTCTTCACACACTCGCGCACAAGCATGAATCCCGGATCGGATATAGCAGGTGTACCGGCATCGGAAATGAGAGCCACATGACCACCTGATTCCATTATACGCTCCACAATAGATGCCGAAGTCTTATGCTCATTGAACTTATGATGCGAATACATAGGCACCTGAATATCCAGATGCTTGAGCAACTTCGACGAAGTACGCGTATCCTCGGCAAGCACAAAATCAGCCTCCTTCAGAAGACGTACAGCACGCATTGTAATATCCTCAAGATTACCCACCGGTGTGGGTATAACATATAACATTCCCATAACTATATTCCTAAAACAACTTTACAATAAAGTTTATCTTGCAAAATAAATATAAATAAAAGAAAAACACATCAGAAAATCCACTAATTTTTACTTTTCCGGCAAACACCCCACAGCTTTAATCAAAAGATGAACAACATTGTTTGTTTTAAGACATTAACATCGTATCTTTGCAGAGTGAAAGACAACAAGATGCAACAATACAAGAATCTTTTCATAGACCTGGACGACACGCTCTACGATTTCTCTGCAGCATCACAGGAATCGTTCACGGAGACGTATGACCTGTTGCATTACGAACAATACTTCCAATCATTCGACCACTTCTTTTCCATCTACCAGCCATACAATCTTGAATTGTGGCACATGTACGGTAAAGGAGAAATAACAAAGGACGAACTGAACAGACGACGCTACAGCTATCCGCTCGAAGTTGTTGGAGTGCACAATCAGGAGCTTGCCGACACATTCTGCCGCGAAGCCCTGGGACGCATCCCCACCAAGAACAAACTGGTAGACGGAGCCATAGAACTTCTTGAATATCTACGTCCCAAATACAACATGTATATACTATCTAACGGATTCAAGGAACTGCAGTCGCGCAAGATGCAGACAAGCGGAATCTACAAATATTTCGATGCTCTCATACTCTCCGAAGACATAGGAGTAAACAAGCCCAACCGCGAACTCTTTGAATATGCCCTGCAAAAGACATCCTCCAAGCTGGAAGAAAGCATAATGATAGGCGACATGTTCGAGACCGATATCATAGGAGCGGCAAACATCGGTATGGAACAGATATATTTCAATCCAAAAGAGAGGAACGACAACCCGTTCGAACCAACATACACGGTTACCCATTTGTTACAGATAATAAAAATACTATAATCACCATGGACAACAAGGCATCAATACTCATCATCTACACAGGCGGCACGATAGGTATGATACAGAACGCCGAAACAGGCGCGTTGGAGAGTTTCAACTTCGA
The DNA here is from genome assembly GCA_904502235.1 of uncultured Bacteroidaceae bacterium. Taxonomy (GTDB): domain Bacteria; phylum Bacteroidota; class Bacteroidia; order Bacteroidales; family Bacteroidaceae; genus HGM04593. The sequence continues at coordinate 1,640 of CAJGDP010000005.1, read as the reverse complement.
CCACCTGCTCAAGCACGTACCCGAACTCAAGCACCTGAACATCAATATCGATGCCATAACATTCACACCACCTATCGACTCCTCCGACATGGAACCCGCCCTGTGGAGCCGTATAGTAGAAATAATCGAAAAGAATTACGAGAGATACGACGGCTTTGTAATACTCCATGGAACCGACACCATGTCGTTCACAGCATCAGCACTTAGCTTTATGCTCGAAGACCTTATGAAACCCGTAATTCTCACCGGTAGCCAGCTACCAATAGGTGCCCTGCGTACCGACGGCAAAGAAAACCTTATCACAGCCATAGAGATTGCGGCAGCAAAGAATGCCGACGGCACACCGGTCGTACCCGAAGTCTGCGTATTCTTCCACGAGAAACTGATGCGAGGAAACCGCACCACTAAAGTGAACTCCGAGAGTTTCGGAGCATTCCACTCAAACAACTATCCCCTGCTCGCCATGGCAGGAACAGACATACAGTTCTACACACGCAACATAAGGAAATATATTCCGGGACTTAAGCTTAAGGCACATCACGAATACAACAGCAACATAATAATATTCTCACTCTTTCCCGGCATACAAAAAGAAGTGGTAGAAAGACTTATTGGTGAAAAAGATGTAAAAGGAATAATCTTCCGCACCTACGGAGCAGGAAACGCCCCACAGAAGAAATGGCTTGTCGACGCACTCAGCAAAGCCACCGCTGAAGGTAAGATAATTGTAAACATCACACAATGCGCCGGCGGTAGCGTACATATGGAACGCTACGAGACAGGTCTCCAACTTCTTGAAGCAGGCGTTATCAGTGGCAAAGACTCCACAGTAGAGGCAGCAACCACCAAACTCATGTACCTGCTCGGCAAGAACCTCCCAACCGAAGAGATTCGCCGCAGAATGAGCATCAGCTTCGCCGGAGAAATATCGGAATAAAATAAATCTCTTGTACTTTCTGTTCGACAGAAAGTACCAAAGAACTCTGCACACGCAAAAAGCAGTCGCTTCGCTTGCCGTTCAAAGCTTTCTCATGTTTTTGGGGTGCTGCGAAACTCACTCCGCGCGACTATATAGGAAAAATTATACTCGAGCTACGTTCAAACAGCCTCGCACAATGGCCCAAAAACATTCGGCTTTTCACTCTGCTTTTATCGGTGCGATTTTGCTATACGATAAAAAAATTATGCAAAAGTAATATTTTAGTACTACCGGCACTGTGTCGAGCAACAGAGATTGGAACGTAAAGACACTCGCGGCAAGCGAAAGGCGTATGAGTGCTCACAGTGTGGCACGAACAAGAGCCTTGAGCGAGTTGCGAGATTAGTGCCGGACCTTTTGCTTCTTTTGGGTACAAAAGAAGAGTATGTATATACAAAAAAAGAAGAGTCCCAGTGTTTAACTGAAACTCTTCTCGAAAAAAAGTGGCGATGACCTACTCTCCCACAAACATTTGCAGTACCAGCGGCCTTAATTGATGAGGGGGATTAACAGCGTATATACAAAAAAAAGAAGAGTCCCAGTGTTTAACTGAAACTCTTCTCGAAAAAAAGTGGCGATGACCTACTCTCCCACAAACATTTGCAGTACCATCGGCGCTGTTGGGCTTAACTTCTCTGTTCGGGATGGGAAGAGGTGGGAC
>CAJGDP010000004.1 GCA_904502235.1 uncultured Bacteroidaceae bacterium | reverse complement strand
TTTTCATCTCCACATATACCTCAACCACGTCGGCTGTATCAACTTTACCATCACCATTAATATCTACCTGTTCAGTGGTCAAACTATCATCGGCTGTGCCAAGGATATAATCGTATATGAGTTGTGCATCGGCTATGGTTACTCTGCCATCGCCGTCGGTGTCGGCTGGGTGCAAAGCGGTGTCTGCCATTGCTGTAGCTGTGAGCGCCAAGGCACAGAGCAACATTGTAAATATCTTTTTCATAGTCTTACTTTTTTGCCGTTAATGATGTTTATTGCACCCTTTTGAGGCACTGAAAGAAGTTGACCTTTCAGGTTGTAAATCTTTTGTCCGCCTTTGTTATACAGCATTTCCTCTATTGATGTTACTGCTCCGTTGCGGAGAGCGAGTTTCTCTTCCTGGTTTTCTGCGGTATAGTTCTCTACTCCGTCAGTGGTTACGGATACTGCGAACAAATCTGTTGCATTTATGCTATACTCGCCGTTGGCAAGTTGTGAGAAGTCGCACAACCATGTGCAAACGGGGGTCTCGGACGATGCAATACCTGCAAGTTCACAGCTTGCTATAGAGACAAAGTGTCCGCTTGGTGTAGCGCCCTCAACGAGTGTATGTGTTTGCGCACAGCCGGAGGAGAGCACACCAGCCTGCATGGTTGCGCCTTGGGGAAGGGCAAGATATATCTCCATAGCTGTGATATCCAATGTGGGGGCGTTGAGGTATAGTTCCAACGGCACGGCAGCAGAATTGGTGGTATCGCCCACCTTTATGTATATGCGCTGGGCATCCTGTGCGTGCAACGCCGGCACGGCTACAAGAATCAATAATAGGATTTGTAATAGTTTTTTCATATTGTTATAGTTTATTTTCTGTCAACAAAAAAATGCGTTATCGCAGGGCAGAGTTTGCCACACGATAACGCATCATATCATATGTATATCCCGAATTCAGGGGGGCTTGTAGAACACTATGGTTCAAGGTATTACACATACAAGCAACTGCACATGCATCTGCTTCGCCTATATTGGTATGGGTATATGTGTTTGAACCGTTCATTGTTTGTGTTTTGTTGTGTGCGAAAATAAACAAAAATTATTTACATTAAACATGGTTAAATAACTTTTCACTAAAATGCGGAACAAATTATTTATTTTTAACAAAACACGACAGAAAGGGGTATTGCTCCTAGCCTTCAATATCCTCGAGCAATTGCTTTACCTCCTCGTCCACCTTATATAATTTGCCACGGCAGAATTGCACAAGTTCCGATGCTTCCTTAAGAGCTACAGCCAACTTGTCCACGTCCATTCCACCACCCTGAATTGAATTCATTATCTCTTCGAGGCGTTCAACCGCCTGTGCGTATGTTATATTTTCCATTTATTGATTATTATCTGTTACTTTACTTGTAAAACTTCCACCGCTTACGGTTGTAACAATCTCATCACCCGGCATTATATCGTCGGTTGAACGTACTGCCTTCCCGTTGATTCTTGTTATACTGTAGCCGAGAGCAAGAATGCGTTCGGGCGACGAGGCGTCGATATATTTTTGACAAAGGTCGAGTTTGTGATGCAGTCCTTGCATAAAAAGTGCCGTTGCAACAGGTATGCGTTGCAACAATGACTGCAAGCGAAGTTTTTCTGCATCTACTCTGCTACGGACTGCCGACACCACACCTTGCTGCACATCGGCAAGCCAGCCGGCTTGAGCAAGCATGGCATGTATAAGGAGCTCTGCCGCTGCCGTGGGTGTCTTTGCACTTGTATGCGCCACAATATCCAGCACACTCTCATCGCGCCGGTGTCCTATGCCCGTAATAACGGGCAATGGGAACTGCGCACAGTTGTTGGCGAGTTCATAGGTATCGAAGCAAGAGAGTTCGCTCACTGCACCGCCACCGCGTATTATAACCACCACATCCCAGAAGTCGGAATCACGGGCAATGCTGTCAAAAGCATCTATTATTCCCTGCTCTACGCCGTTACCCTGCATGGGGGCTGGGAACAGCTTGGTATAAAAAACAAAGCCATAGGCATTGTTATGCAACTGGTCGCAGAAGTCGCCATAGCCGGCTGCTGCCGATGATGATATAACAGCCACACGTTGTGGCAACAACGGGAACGGAAGTTCCTTGTTGAGATTTATTACGCCTTCATCGGTGAGTTGTCTGATAACCATCTGGCGTTTGCGTGCCATATCGCCGATGGTGTATGCAGGTTCTATGTCGCAGACATCGAGTGTATATCCATAAAGTTCATGGAAATTCACGCTTACCTGCAACAACACCTTGAGACCTTGAGTGAATCTATGCCCTGTCTGTTCAAGAAAATAGGGGGACAGAAGCGAATATATACGTGCCCAAATTGTTCCTCGCGCCTTTGCAACGAGTTCGCCCGTAGCCTCATCGCGTTGCACAAGTTCTATGTAACAATGTCCGTTGACCGCTTCGCGCACCTCGCTCAATTCGCCTGTTATCCAATAACGGGATGGCAATGCGGCACTGACAGCCTCGCGTACGATACTGTTGAGCGAGTATAGCGTCAAGGGATTTTCTATATCGTTCATCATTCTTTTGGTATCCATTGGTTAATACCTCGCTGGTCGGCAATGAATGCTCCACCAACCACAGTGTTTCCACTATAAAAGACCGCCGACTGCCCGGGGGTTATAGCCGACGCATCGCCATGCAGACGAACAAGCCAACGACCGTCGCCGACAGCTACCGGTGCATCGCATTCAATGGGGGTGCTGCGATAGCGCACACGCACAGTAAGGTTCTGCGGTATTTCGCCCACCCACTGCGGTTCGTCCACAAGCATATAGCGTGTTACAAGCTGCTGTTCGTCGCCAAGCATCACAGTATTTTTTGCAGGGTTTATCTTAAGGACATAAGCGGGTTTGCCAAGTGCTATACCCAATCCTTTGCGCTGTCCTATTGTATAGAAAGGGTATCCCTTGTGTTTTCCGAGCACCCTGCCGCCGTTGTCCACAAAAGAACCGCCACCGAAACGTTCCTCTATCCCGGGGACATTCTCGCGCAGGAAATCGCGGTAATCTCCGGGAATAAAGCAGACCTCCATGCTCTCACCGCCTTTGGCAAGAGCCTCAAAGCCGTTGTTTTTAAGATATTCTACAACAGAGGGTTTATCCATTCCGCCAAGCGGCAATACAAGCCTTGAGAGTTGTTGCTGTGTGAGACGCCACAGGAAATAGCTCTGGTCCTTGCGATGGTCATCACCTGTTACTATATAAAATCTTTTTTCCTCGCCTGAACCTTGCTGAACAACCTTTACATAATGCCCTGTGGCGATATACTCGCATCCGAGAGTGTCTGCCCACTCCTCGAGAAGGCGGAACTTTACTGCAGGATTGCAGTTGACGCATGGGTTGGGAGTAAATCCCGAGAGGTAGCTTTCTATAAAGGGTTCAATTACCGATTTACGGAACTCTTCACGTACATCGACCGTATGGTGTTCTATCCCGAGCCTTACGGCAAGTTCCTTTGCCGAAACGGCTGCCTGCTCTCCCGTATCGCACGTAATGAAGGTAAGTCCCTTCACATCATATCCCTGAGACTGGAGCATATGACATACGGCAGTACTATCTATACCGCCGCTCATTCCAACCAAAACCTTCTTTTTTGCCGACATATATCTGTAATATATTCCAAAAATTTTCCTTACTTTTGCAATGCTAACTGCAAAGATATATTTTTTTACAACAAGCAAAGAGGGTTTACGTTTTTTTATGAGTAACACAAAGAACAAGAGAATTCCCACGGAACTCGGTACTGAAAGAATAGGCAAACTGCTGATGCAATATGCCATACCGGCAATCATTGCACAGACAGCGGCGTCGCTCTACCACATGATTGACAGTATTTTCATCGGACACATCCCCAATGTGGGTGCTGATGCGATATCGGGACTTGCCACAACATTCCCCTTCATGAACCTGTCGGTAGCCTTTGGTGCCATGATTGGTGTGGGCGGTGCAACCCAGCTGTCGGTACGTCTGGGACAGCGCGATTACGATTCGGCAAAGAATATTCTTGGCAACCTTGTTACGCTCAACATAATTCTGGGTGTGCTGTTTGCCGGAATATCGTTCATGTTCCTCGATGAGATTCTCACGTTCTTCGGTGCAAGCGAAACCACATTGCCTTTTGCACGCGACTTCATGCAGATAATACTTCTAGGAAATGTCGTAACGCATCTCTACTATGGAATCAATGCGGCATTGAGAGCATCGGGACACCCCAAACAGGCAATGTATGCCACAATCATAACTGTGGTGATGAACACCATACTTGCACCGATATTCATCTATTTGCTCGGCTGGGGCATAAAAGGTGCCGCAACTGCAACAATCCTGGCACAGTGCACCACTCTCATCTGGCAGATAAGACAGTTGAGCAACCCCAATGAACTGCTCCACCTGCAGCGCGGTATCTACAAGTTGAAAGCGGATATCGTAAAAGGAATACTCAGCATAGGTATGTCGCCATTCTTCATAAATGCGGCGGCCTGTGTGGTGGTAATAATCATCAACAAGGGACTACGCAACTACGCTGTTGACGGCGACATGTCGATAGCGGCATACGGTATTGCCAACAGAATGCAGTTTATTTTTGTGATGGTGGTTCTTGGCCTTACACAGGGTATGCAGCCCATTGTGGGATACAACTACGGTGCGCGTCAGCACGACAGGGTGCGTAAGACATTAATGCTTACGATATTATGGGGAACAGCCGTTACCACACTGGGATTCATCGTTTGCGAGTTTATTCCCGAGACTGTTGCAAAAGCCTTCACCACCGAAGAGAAACTGATTGAAAAGACTGCGTGGGCAATGCGTGTGATGTCGGTATTCATGCCTTTGATCGGTTTCCAGCTTGTTACCACGAACTTTTTCCAGAGCATCGGCAAGGTAAACAAATCGATATTCCTTTCTTTGACAAGACAGGTGCTCCTGCTGATACCTTTGCTTGTGTGCCTTCCGCTCTTCATTGGAGAAGATGGTGTATGGTACAGTATGCCGATTTCCGATATAATTGCGGCTGTGCTTACCGTTATTATGTTATGGATTCAGTTCAGAGAGTGGAAAAAAGAGAAAATGTAAACCTAAAACAACAATAACCATGAAAAATTTCATCATTTCCATAGGACGTCAGCTTGGTAGCGGTGGCAAAGAGATTGCCGAAAAATTGGGAGAATTATTGAACGTCAAGGTTTACGACAAGACTCTGCTCGAGGTTGCCGCAAAGGAGAGCGGAATAGACACTACTGTCTTCGAGACTGCCGACGAGCAGGAGCGCGGCGGTTTCTTCAGCGGACTCTTCAGCATACACGGTTCAATGGGCGACTATATGCCTAACGACAGTTGCATAGAGGGCGACAAGCTTTTTGAGATACAGAGCGAAACAATAAGGGAGATTGCCGAGAAGGAGAGCTGTATAATTGTGGGGCGCTGCGCCGAATATGTATTGCGCGACCATCCCGGCATGATAAGCATCTTTATTACTGCCGACAGCAACGACCGTATAACACGCATAATGAATGCCGAAGGTCTGGAATACGAAAAGGCTGTTGAATTCATGGAGAAAGGCGACAAGAAACGCCGTTCATACCACGACTATTACGCTACCACACGCTGGGGCGAAGCACGCAGTTATGACATCTGCATAAACTCTTCGCGAATGGGCATTGCTACCACTGTTGAGGTGTTGCACAATTTCATTAAAAGCCGTATTGCCTGATGAAAAGGATTGGTGTTCTTTCGGACACCCACAACTGTTGGGACGAGAAATTTGCCCGTCATTTTGCCGACTGCGACGAGATATGGCATGCAGGCGATGTGGGTAGCGCACTCATAATTGACCGCCTTGAGGAGATCTGTCCGGTGCGTGCCGTATACGGGAATATCGACGGAGAGGAGCTGCGTATGCGTCTGAGCGAGACCATGCGTTTCAAGGTTGAGGATTGCACGGTAATGCTCAAGCACATAGGCGGATACCCCGGCAAATACGACCCTTCGATAAGAAGCGCCATATACAAAGAGAAACCCGACATTTTTGTTGCCGGGCATTCACATATACTTAAAGTAAAATACGATAATCTTATAGACTGCCTGCATATCAATCCGGGTGCCGCAGGCAAACAGGGATGGCATTATGTGCGAACCCTTGTAAAATTCACTATAGACGGTAAAGAGATAAAAGAGCTCGAAGTGATAGAACTCGCCGACTGAAGGCGAGTATCATTTACTGTTTATCCTGTTCGTGCGGTATTCTGTAGGCAGTGTACAGTTCCACCAACGCACCACAAGTGAGCACCATCATCCACTCGTTATGTGTATGTGTGAACATCAGCACACCTGCAGCAATGAATAACAGACCGGCAAGTTGCTGCTGCATAACAAGACGACGTAATGCCAACGTGCAGTTACGCGGACGCAACAGGAACTGTGAAACGGCAAAGACAACCGCACCCACCATATATATATACGCATAATACTCGGGCAAGAACATTCTTGCCACCGCTCCAAAGAGCAGAGCCACTGCTCCAAGGATATAGAGAATCTTGATAATCTTCATATTCTTATTCTATTACAAAAACATCCTCGTTGTCCTTGTGCATACCATACTTCTCACGGGCAAGGTCCTCAATAACTTCCACATCCCCACCAAAGTCCAACTGTTTCTGACGGTTTACAATATCCATTGAATCGCGCTTCATCTCAGCAATCTCTTTTTTCAGATTCGAAATCTGCGCCTGATTCTTGAAATGCTTGAAGAGATTGTTGTCGTCAAATACAAAAATAATCAAAAGGAACACAACGGTAACCGAGAGATACTTGTGTTTTTTTATCCATTCGAATATGGGTAACAACTTGCTGAACATATCACAAAGCCAATTATTAATGATTATGTGGCAAATATACGAAATTTCGTCTGAAATTTCGTATATTTGCCACAATAAACAACATTTGGAATATCATGGAAAACTATATCGTTTCGGCAAGAAAATACCGTCCTGATACTTTTGAGTCGGTTGTATCACAGAAATCCCTTACTACAACACTCAAGAACGCCATACAGACAGGTAAACTTGCACACGCATATCTGTTCTGCGGTCCGCGAGGAGTGGGTAAGACGACATGTGCGCGAATCTTTGCAAAGACAATAAACTGCCTGGCACCCACAGCAAATGGCGAGCCTTGCAACGAATGTGAGTCGTGCCGTTCGTTCAACGAACAACGCTCCTATTCTATATATGAGCTTGATGCGGCAAGCAACAACTCGGTAGAGGGCATCCGTGCACTTAATGAGCAGGTACGTATTCCGCCCCAGGTCGGTAAATACAAGGTATATATCATCGACGAGGTACACATGCTCTCAACAAATGCGTTCAACGCATTCCTAAAGACATTGGAAGAGCCCCCTGCACACGCAATCTTTATCCTGGCGACCACCGAGAAGCACAAGATTCTTCCCACTATCCTGTCGCGTTGTCAGATATACGATTTTAGCAGAATCGACGGTGCGGATATCATATCACACCTGCAGAGCATTGCAACAAAAGAGAATATCAATGCCGAGTATGAGGCCTTGCGCATAATTGCACAGAAATCGGACGGTTGCATGCGCGACGCATTGTCGCTTTTCGACCAGATGGCAAGCTTCACACAGGGCGACCTCACATACAATAAGGTAATAAACAGCCTGAACGTCCTCGACTATGAGTATTACTTCAGACTCACCGAATTTATTCTGGAGAAGAAGATTCCACAGTGCCTGTTGCTGTTAAACGAGGTTCTTAGCAAAGGATTCGAAGGCAACATATTCATAGAAGGAGCGGCTGCCCATTTCCGCGATTTGCTTGTTAACAGCGACGAAGCCACTGCCACATTGTTTGAAGGCAGCGACGAACTGCGCGACAGATACACAGGACAGGCAAAGAGATGCAAGCCACAGATGTTGTTCAAAGCAATTAAGCTATGCAACAACTGTTGCATGAACTACCGTGCAAGCCGTAACAAACGCTTGCTGGTGGAGCTTACACTCATAGAGCTCGTGCAATGTGCCGAGGGTGATGACGACAGTGGGCAATGCCCAAAGACATTAAAACCCATATTCAAGAACCTGCAACAGAGTGAGCAGGTTCCGGTGCAGAACACACCTGCGCCACGTGTTGCAACCACTGCACAGCAACCAGCACCACAACCACAAGTTGCACCTAAAGCAGAACCCGCCCGGACCGCACCGAATGTAATGCAAGGCAGACCCAGCGAACTGCAGACTACACGCAGAGCCGGTACAAGTCTCGGCGGTATGTTCCGCGGCCTCAGAGGCAACACAAATTCAGGAACTGCCACAACAGAGACCGGCACACCGGCAACACCACCGGCAACTGAAAACAAGGTTACAGAACGCGTTGAGACAAAGAAGACAATAACAAACGAGGTACTCTGTCAGGCATGGACGTCGTTCGCCCTGCAACTGCCCGAAAACGAAAGGGCCCTTGCCGACAGAATGAAAATCATACTCCCGGTACTGGAAGCAGAGAATTCGTTTGTGATATCCGTTGACAACCGCATGGCGGCAGACCTCTTTGAGAGAGAAAAACCACGTATACTGATAGGAATGCGGAAAGACATCGGTGATATAGACCTGAAAATGGAGGTGAAAGTAAACGAGGTTGTTGTGGAGCGACATGTAAGCGACAAAGGAAAGCAATACGAAATATTGAAGGAGAAGAACCCGTTGATTGAAAAACTACGTATGGGACTTAACCTTGAAATATCAAGATAAGACCTCAAGAATTCAGAACCATGGCGTTTCTCCCACCGGGCGAAACGCCATAATATTAATAAAGAATCAAAAGAAGAACAAACTTTTTTGACACAATATTTTCCTCCTTAAAATTATTTCCAAATAAAAAAATTTACAAGCCTATATAGATTTATTCTAAATAAGAACTTTTACATGAGGTGTAAATGCAAAAACCACACACAGGCAAAGCAACAGACAATAAAACAACGGTTTAAGGCTATTTCAGCTGAGAAGACAATACAATGCACAAAATATTTATCTCATTGATTATCAATGTATAAAAAAAATAACGCAATATAGCATTCTTTGCAAAATATTAAAAACTAACACACTGAAATACAACACCTTACCACAGCAAAGAAAACAGGAAAGTTTTTTCACTTGCAAGTTCTTTTTTATTTGCAGATATTTGCAGTAGAATTAGAGCAGGAGAGAGGCCTTTACCCATGCGCCTCTTTTAGTTTGCCTTCTGATTCCGGACAAAAAACAAGACAAAACATAGATGGACTTCGAATTACAGACAAAGTGGAACAAATGCTTGGAAATATTTCGTAACAATGTTTCCGAAGCAGCCTTCAAGAACTTGTTTGCCGATCTAAAGGCACTCAAGTACGAAGACAATACTCTTACCATTCAGGTTAAGAGCAACTTTATCTGTGAGATGCTCGAAGACCACTATCTGAACCTGTTGCGCACTACATTTACAGAAGTGATAGGTAACGTCACACAACTGATTTACAGCGTACTTACCGACAAGACTAACAACCTTACCATGGAAGTAAGTTGCGACAGTACAAGCAGAAGAGGCACATGCAACAGCGGGAACAGTGCACCTGTAGCAATGCAGGAAGCCGTTCAGGAACTTGATTCAATGCTTATAAACCGCTATACATTCGACAACTATGTAGAAGGTATAAGCAACCGTCTTTCACGCTCTGTTGCAGTAAGTGTTGCCGACCGTCCAGGACGCGCATTCAACCCCTTGTTCATACACGGAGCATCAGGCGTGGGCAAGACTCACCTTGTAAATGCCATTGGTGTAAAAATAAAGGAGTTGCACCCCGAATTGAGAGTATTGTACATCTCGGCACACCTGTTCCAGGTACAGTACACCGACTCTATCCTGCAAAAGAGCTTCAACGACTTCATGAGATTCTACCAGAGCATCGACGTTCTCATAATCGACGATATTCAGGAGTTCGCAGGCTTGCAGAGAACACAGAATGCATTCTTCCACATATTCAACCACTTGCATCTGAACGGCAAACAGTTGATTATGACATCAGACCGTTCTCCGGCACAGTTGCAGGGTATGGAAGAGAGATTGATTACACGCTTCAAATGGGGTATGACAGCCGAAATCGGCAAGCCCGACCTTGAATTGCGCAAGAATATCCTACGCAACAAGATACAAAAGGATGGATTGAAATTCCCCGAAGATGTAATCTCATACATAGCAGAACATGCAAACGCAAGCATAAGAGATCTCGAAGGAATTGTGGTATCAATAATGGCACGCTCAACCATAAACAATGCCGATATCGATATCACCCTTGCGAAAAAGATTGTGGGAGATTTCTCATGCTACGAGAAGAAGGTCATTACCATTGACGAAATCATAAAGAAGGTTTCAGACTACTATGGTGTAGAAGTTTCTGCAATCAATACACGCTCACGCAAACGCGAAGTTGTACTTGTGCGTCAGATTTCAATGTACCTGGCAAAAAAATATCTCGACATGTCAACATCCAAGATAGGTCAATATGTAGGCGACAGGGACCATGCCACCGTACTACACGCATGCAAGACAATTACGAACCTTGCCGACACCGACAAGCAATTCCGCACAGAGCTCAACGAGATTGACATGTCACTGCAAAGCGCATAAGACCAATAGGGTAAAAACATAACAAAGCGGTGCTTCGGACACCGCTTTTTTTGTGCGCCGACTCTCCGACCGGATATTCTTTTCGGATAATCAAAAGACTGAATTTTAATACACGAATTTTCTTTTTGGAAAACTTTTTCACCACGTCAAAAAGTTATTTCATTAATTTTCAGCACTTTAATTTTTATTTTGGAAAACTTTATCCAAAGTTCATAAGTTATAGAATTTTTATTTGGTAAATCTGAAATAGATTTTTATTTTTGTATCCGCTGTTTTTCAGAAAGGAACAAATCAAAAAAAACATATATCATGGAAAATAAAAAATACACTTACGACGAAGCCTACAAGGCATCAATCGACTACTTTGGCGGTGACGAACTTGCCGCAAGAGTCTGGGTGAACAAGTATGCCATGAAAGACTCGTTCGGAGCAATTTATGAAAAGTCGCCCGAGGATATGCATTGGCGTATTGCCAACGAGATTGCACGTGTAGAGGCAAAATACAGCAACCCAATGTCGGCAGAAGAGGTTCATGCACTACTCGACCACTTCAAGTATGTGATTCCGTCGGGCAGCCCAATGACAGGAATCGGCAATAATTTCCAGATAGCATCATTGTCGAACTGCTTTGTAATAGGCATGGAGGGAAAGGCCGACTCTTACGGTGGCATCATACGCATCGACGAAGAGCAGGTACAGCTAATGAAACGCCGCGGCGGTGTGGGACACGACCTTTCGCACATCCGTCCAAAAGGCTCGCCCGTAAAGAACTCGGCATTGACATCCACCGGACTTGTTCCGTTCATGGAGCGTTACTCCAACTCTACTCGCGAAGTGGCGCAGGACGGCAGAAGAGGCGCGCTCATGCTCAGCGTATCAATAAAGCACCCCGATGCAGAAGCCTTCATTGATGCAAAGATGACAGAAGGCAAGGTTACAGGCGCAAACGTATCGGTAAAGATTGACGATGAGTTCATGAAAGCAGTTACCGAAAACAGACCTTACATCCAGCAATACCCAATCAAGGCAGAGAATCCCATATATTCAAAGGAAATCAATGCCAATGAACTGTGGAACAAGATAATACACAATGCATGGAAATCTGCAGAACCGGGTGTATTGTTCTGGGACACGATCCAGCGCGAATCAATCCCCGACTGCTATGCCGACCTTGGCTTTGAGACCGTTTCTACCAACCCTTGCGGAGAGATTCCTCTCTGCCCCTACGACTCATGCCGTCTGATAGCCATCAATTTGTTCTCATACGTTGTGAACCCGTTCACACCCGAAGCATATTTCGATTTTGAACTCTTCAAGGAGCATGCAAGAAAGACTCAGCGCATAATGGACGACATAATAGACCTTGAACTGGAAAAGATTGAGGCAATACAGAACAAAATCGAAAGCGACCCCGAGAGCGAGGAAGTAAAAGGCGCAGAGAAGAAACTTTGGGAAAAAATTTACGATAAGAGCAGCAAGGGACGCAGAACAGGTGTGGGCATAACAGCCGAAGGCGATATGCTTGCAGCCATGGGCTTGCGCTATGGCAGCGAAGAGGCTACAAAATTCTCGGAAGAGGTTCACAAGACACTTGCATTGACTGCATACTCATCATCGGTTCAATTGGCAAAGGAGCGTGGTGCTTTTGAAATATTCGACATCAAGCGCGAGGAGAACAATCCGTTCATAAACAGACTACGCGAAGCCGACCCTGCGTTATACGAAGAAATGAAGAAATACGGACGACGCAACATCGCATGTCTCACCATTGCGCCCACAGGAACTGTGAGCATCATGACACAGACCACATCGGGTATAGAACCGGTATTCATGCCTGTATACAAGAGACGCAGAAAAGTAAACCCCAACGATCCCGAAGTACACGTGGACTTCACCGACGAGAACGGCGACACCTTTGAAGAGTACATTGTCTACCACCACAAGTTCGTGGAGTGGATGAAAAAGAGCGGTATCGATACCACCAAACGCTATTCACAGGTGGAGATAGACAATATAGTTTCACGTTCACCATACGCAAAAGCAACATCAAACGATATCGATTGGGTTGCAAAAGTAGAGATGCAGGGACGTATACAGAAGTGGGTAGACCACTCTATCAGCGTAACCATAAACCTGCCCAACAATGTCGACGAGAAACTTGTGAACGACCTGTATGTCACTGCATGGAAATGCGGTTGCAAGGGATGCACGGTATACCGCGACGGTTCACGCGCCGGAGTATTGGTGTCAACCGACAGCAAGAGCGAGAAAAAGGAGGAAACCATGAAACCGACAATCACAGAGGTCCGCCCTACCACACTCGAAGCCGATGTTGTACGTTTTCAGAACAACAAGGAAAAATGGGTTGCATTCATCGGACTCCTTAACGGCGAGCCATACGAGATATTCACAGGTCAGCAGGACGATGAAGATGGTATCCCCTTGCCAAAGAATGTAACACACGGTATAATAATCAAGCACACCAACGAAGACGGAACAAAACGATACGACTTCCAGTTCGAGAACAAGATAGGTTATAAGACCACAATCGAAGGACTCTCGGAACGTTTCAACCCCGAATTCTGGAACTACGCCAAGCTTATTTCGGGAGTATTGCGCTACAAGATGCCTATACCGCAGGTAATAAAACTAATTTCGTCACTTGAACTTGACGAGGACAACATCAACACTTGGAAGAACGGTGTTGAACGCGCGCTTAAACGCTATATGAAAGACGGAACATCGTCGGCAGAGAAATGCCCCAACTGCAAACAGCAGCTTATTTTCGAGGAGGGTTGTCTGCATTGCCCAAGTTGCGGATATTCAAAGTGTGGATAAAACAGATATTGGCAGAGGCATGCGTGCTTCTGCCAATATGATTAAAGAGTACATTATGCAGATTTCAGAATACATAATAGAATTGCAGGACGTGCACATCTACGCCCACCACGGGGTGATGCCACAGGAAAGAACCATTGGTGCATGGTTCACAATAGACATAGAACTTACGATGAACGACTGGCGTTGCGCCGACAACGATGAGATTGCCGGCACGGTAAGCTACGCCGACGTGTATGACATCATCTGCAACGAAATGCAGAAGCCATCCGACCTGCTGGAGCATGTATGCAAAAGAATAAGCGACAGCATATATTCAGCCTTCGCCCAGGTAGAAGGAATAGAAATAAGATTGTGCAAGGACACACCACCTATGGGTGGCGACAGACTGAAGTCTGCCGTTACAATCAGAAGCCACAGATAAAATTATCAGATTCCAATTTTGGATATTGCCTGACGGGCTGCCTTCTGCTGGCTCTCACGTTTTGAGAAGCCATTACCCACGCCCATGAGCACGCCATCCACATGAACTTCGCTCGAGAAGTAAGTACCGTCCTTGCGGAGTTCCTCGCCAACGAGTCTGAACTCTATGGACTTGTGCATCTTCTGTGTCCATTCGATAAGACGGCTCTTGTAGTTCTTGTCGGTTCTCACCAACGATTCTATATCAAGATGTCGGGCAAAGACACGGTCAAGGATAAACCGACGGCACTGCTTGTACCCTTTGTCTATATATATAGCTCCTATCAGAGCTTCCAAAGCATTGCCGTAGACATAATGATTATGCTGATGCGGCAAGCCGCACGCCTCGAGAAAACGGTCGATTCCAATTTCCACAGCAAGTTCGTTCAACGTTTCGCGACAGACGAGATTACTGCGCGACTTTGAAAGGAAACCTTCACGTTCCTTCACGAAATTGGTGTAGAGATAATCCGAAATAATCGAGCTCAATACGGCATCGCCCAAGAATTCAAGACGCTCGTTACAGCCCAACTTTTTACTACCCGATGCCGAAGCCGAACTGTGCGTCATAGCCATGCGGTAAAGACTTATATCACCCGGCACATAGCCCAAAATGGAATATAACAACAGATAAGACTCCCTGTCCTTATGGGACAGTAGCCTTATCCTGTCTATCATCTTTCTAAAGATTCTGTTAACCTTCAAATTTCTTAAAAGCTATGCACGCATTATGACCTCCGAAGCCGAAAGTGTTTGAAATGGCTACATTTACAGTCCTCTTCTGCGCCTTGTTAAATGTAAAGTTCATGCCGTAATCTATTTCGGGATCCTCATCGCCTTCGGCATGATTGATTGTAGGAGGTATTATATCATTCTTTACTGCAAGCACTGTAAGCAAAGCCTCAATAGCACCGGCTGCACCGAGCAGGTGTCCTGTCATGGACTTTGTAGAACTTATATTGAGCTTATAGGCATGCTCACCAAACAGATTCCTGATAGCCTTTGCCTCAACGATATCTCCTGCGTAGGTCGACGTGCCATGCACATTGATATAGTCGACATCCTCAACAGCCAGACCTGCTTCGTCAATGGCAGCCTTCATAACACGGTATGCTCCGTCTCCCTCGGGATGCGGTGCTGTTATATGATGAGCATCGGCAGTAAGACCTGTTCCCACAATCTCTGCATATATTTTTGCACCGCGTGCAACAGCATGCTCATACTCTTCAAGGATGAGACATGCAGAGCCCTCGCCCATCACAAAGCCATCGCGGCTCTTGCTGAAAGGACGCGAAGCGGCTTGCGGTTCGTCGTTACGTACCGACAGAGCATGCATGGAATTGAAACCACCTACACCAAGCTGGCATATTACGGCCTCGGAACCACCCGAAACAATAACATCTGCTCTGCCCAGACGAATCTGGTCATAAGCATCTATTATGGCATTGGAAGATGAGGCACACGCCGAAGTGGTTACATAGTTGGGACCTTTGAGACCATAACGTATGGAAATTATACCGGGAGTCATATCCGATATGATTTTTGTAATAAGGAAAGGTGAGAAACGGGGACCGTTCTCCTTGTTGAGTGCGTATTCACACACCTCGTCCTCGAGCGAAATCAATCCGCCTATACCCTCTCCATATATCACACCAATACGGTTACAATCCTCCTGCTCCAGAACCAGACCGCTATCCTTGATAGCCTCGACTGCCGAAGCAACTCCGAACTGTGTATCCAAATCAACCTTACGCGCCTCGCGACGGTCCATATACTGCAAAGGGTCAAAACCCTTTACCTCGCAGGCAAACTGCGTTTTGAAAAGGTATGAGTCAAAACGAGTAACAAGTCCTGCGCCACTTACACCGTTAACTGCATTCTCCCACAGAGTGGGAACATCGTTACCTATCGGCGAAACGGCACCAAGACCTGTTACAACAACTCTTCTTAATTTCATTATAGAATTGTTTGTGTAAGAAAGAAGATGGGAGAATTATTTCTCAGCAACCTTCTCCTCTACGAATTTTACAGCATCACCTACTGTAGTAATCTTCTCAGCGAGTTCCTCTGGAATTGTGATACCGAATTCGTCCTCGATTTCCATAACGAGCTCTACTCTATCCAATGAGTCTGCACCCAAATCGTTTGTAAAGTTAGCCTCTGAAGTAACCTGTGACTCCTGAACACCGAATTTCTCTACAATAATAGCTTTTACTCTAGCTTCAATTTCTGACATAGTTGTAATTTTTTAAAAGATTAAAAATTATCTGTCGCAAAAATATGATAAAAATAATGAACTGCAAAGAAAGATAAGAAAATTTTAGTACTATTTTTGCACAAAGCATACTGAAATGTGCAAAAATTCGACAAAAATCACACTATTTTAACACAATTTTATAAGCCGAAGGTTCGCGCCTCAGTTTGTAATTGTTTCGCAAAGCCTCAAAATCATCGGGATTTTCCTTTAGAAGGCGGGTATCTGCCAACGGGGAATATATCGACAGCAGCGCATCGCGTTCAGTAGCTGCAACAACATTTTCACAATCGGGAGAAGAGAGTTTCTCCAGACAGAGATTTCCTTCGTAGCCTATGAATTCGCAAAACGCATCGAGCACCATTCGCGTAGCATTGATTTTACCCTCGGCCGAATATCCGGCAATATGCGGTGTTGCCACATACGCTTTTTCAAGAAGTTCGCGGTTTATCAGCGGTTCATTTTCCCATACATCCAAAGCCACACACCCCACCTTTGATTCATTGATAGCATCGAGCAAAGCATTGTTGCAGACCACTTCGCCTCGCGATGCGTTGATAAGCAATCTGCATTTTTTTAGCGAATCAAAAAAAAACTTGTCGGCAAGATGATATGAGGGGAACATCCCCGAACGCTCCAATGTGGGATGAAATGTTATTATATCACATTTCTCTGCAATTTCCGCAAGGGAAACAAAGCCTTCGATTCCGTCAAAGGACTTTGGTGGGTCGTTCCTATAGACAACCATGCCTGCTTTCTCTGCCCAGCCGGCAACCCTTGAACCGATCTCGCCCACACCTACGACTCCGATTGAAAGCCCTTTCAGGCATGGCACGCACTCATAAATTACAGACTGTACATATTGCAGGACTGCACCGGCATTACACCCTGCGGCATTCCTCCACACAATACCGTTCCTTGAGCAATAATCGCCGTCGATATGGTCGTATCCGATTGTTGCCGTACCTATAAAACGCACCGCAGAACCTTCGAGAAGTTCAGCATTGCATCTTGTACGCGTACGCACAAACAGAGCATGGGCTTCTGCCACATCGTCTCTGCAGATTTCAGAACCGCCCTTTGCAACAACTTCGCATCCCATACCCAAAAGAGCATTTTTCAGGTACGGAATCTTTTCGTCCATAACAACTCTCATACACATCTCTTAATTAACTGAGAACAAATTTACAAATTTATCGGTTCTTTCAACCAATTTATTGAAAAAATCGCGCACGCGAGAATAAATACACAAATTAACTTGAATATAAAATAATAAATTCATTCCTTTGCATAGTGCTATATTGGCGCAATGTGCAAATACCAAAAGAAACTATAACAAAACCATATCATGAAGAAGTTCATACTGCTACTTTGCCTATCCGTATTGTCAATCACGGGCATAAATTCACAGAACTGGTCTGCAACAATCTCCCCAAAGGAGGGATTGCCGGGAAATGCCGAAACTTATTACGGTGAGGCCTATTACAGGTTCAACTCAAAGACCTACACTCCGGGAGGAACTTTGGACATCATAAGACTTACTGTTGTCGAGACCATTTCAAACGAAAAGCCCAATGGCAACAACGCCACATTCGCTCTGTCGGGACTTACCGTCTACGACGGCAACGGCAACGAGGTTTCATACATTGCATATTCGAATGCCGACCATAACACCTGGTCGAGCGACGACGACGGTGATGGTCTGTCGGCTCTCAGCGACAATGATATAAAAAGCTATTTCCACTCCCTATGGGCATCTCCGGGCGTTGCAGAATACCACTACATCACCCTCTCACTTCAAAGATCGGTATCATCATTCAGCATTGAATGGACCACACGTCTTGGACAGGAAAAGAATGCCCCAACCGTTGTGGGTATAACACTCGGCACAGATTTCACATACACACCTGCCGACAATTCAGCCGAAGTTGCTGTAGGCGATGCGATAACAGGAAGCAACCAACTGGCTGTTGACAACAGATTCTTCCTGCTCAAAGGAAATGCACAGCAGTACTTTACGTCAAACGGAACCACATATATGGGTTCCGGTCCCATCTTCTACAAGAGTGCCGAAGCGGGAGACACAAAAGCCACATTGGAACACATTGTGCAATTCATTCCATACGAAGACGACAGATATCTTGTATATTGGCCGGCATCGGGAAAATTCCTTAAGGATTCATATGGAGACTATAACGGTGCAAACGGATGGCAGTACAGTACATACGACATTAACGAAGCAGCACCTATAAGAATTACCGCTACCAACGATGGTTTTTTCGAGATGCAATACGAAAGCACATATAACAATTCTCCCATAACACTGTACATTGGTGCGGAGCTACGCGATGGCACAGTATCTAAAATGAAGACCTTTGACCTTGAACACAAGCAATACCTGGAAGCAGGTGATTACACACAAGGATTCTCATTGCCTATAGCCTTCAATTGGTCGATTTACAAAACAGATGTTGACAATTCGCAAGTTGACGAATGCACAATGCAACAGATCGCGGAACTGTTGCTTGGTGGTACAATAAACAAAGCAACAGGATATCAGGGAAGTTTCGATGCATATTGCCAGAATAACGAAAATATTGTATTGTACAATATGATAGATGCGGCACAGACAGTATGTAATTCTGCCGAAATCACATTCAACGACATATATGATGCAAAGGAGAATCTGCTTACAGCCCTTTCTGCTTATGTAGCAACCAAACTGGAATATTACAGCACACAGGTAAGCACTCTGTTGGAAGAATCGGAATTCTCTACATACCCCGATTATATCAAGGACACCTACCCCGAGAGTTCAAGAAGCATCCTGGAGGGATTGAATACAAACATTGCAAAAGCATTAGTACAGACACTCTCTCTGGAGAATTACGAAGCATTGTATAGCCAGATTGAGCGAGACATCGAGCTTTTTGAGAGCACAAGAATAACAGAAAGCACAACTCCCGACAATAAGGACGAAGAGGAGGAAGATACCACCGATGAAGAAATTCTGTTCGTGTATCTTTCTAACGGCGATGTCGAAGCATTTGCATCTTCGGTTATAGACGGAGAACACTACACACAGAACGGCAAACTCTATATCCCGCTTAAAGAGGGAGAACTTGTCTACTACAACCAAGAGGAGTACGACAGCTGTTCACTTATTGCACCGGAATTGCCCACTATGCAAACATTCAAGTTCAACAACAAGTATAACCCGAACCTGCATGTAGACGCCATTGCAGAACCTGTAACCAACGAGATGAATTTCCGTCTGAACGCCATAGGCAAATGGCTTACAGCAAGCTTCACGCTCAGCGACGATAAAGCCGTGGCATACGTCGACACCGTATTGCAGGTGAGCAAGGAGACACGCCAATGCTTCAAGGACAAGGTAACCTACCATGTAACATATCCCGGATACAACATCACAAGGAGAATTAAGGTTCAGGACGAAATATGGTCGGAGCCGGTTACAGGCACACAGGTAACAGATGTAGCTCTGACTGCCGATATGCTGTATACAAACAAGCCATCGACTCAATCAAATGAAAGCCTTGCCAATCTGCTCGACGGCAATCCGAGCACAATATTCCATTCAACATGGGGTGATGCAAACAATGCAACAGTAAATGTAAATACATACATTACTATAGATATGCCCGAGGCTCTTGACAAGATACAGGTATATTACAAGTGTCGTCCTCAAAAAGGATATAACCCACTAATTTGGGAGATTTACGCAAGCAACAACGGCACATCATGGACTCTTGTAAAGACACTTGACTATATAAGCAACAGTATGCCCAGAGGCGGTTCGGGACAGGAATACACTTCACCCACGATAGAGTTTGGAGGCAGCTATTCCAAGATAAAGATACTACAGACCATGGGCGAATACTCAAAGAACCACATGGCACTAGCCGAACTGCGCATAAAGAAAATCACAGAAACCACTGGCGGAGATCCTGTAAAGATTCAGGATGCGAAATACGAAATTAAACGTATTCCATACGGCAACGACTATGATGTAAATATCGATTGGCTTACAGACACCCCCAACTCTGTTCCACGAATAGACATTGACGTAGACGGTGGCTATGATATTACCAGCAAGGACTATTATCGAAAAGCCAAGTTCCGTATAACAGGATATGGTATATATGATAACTTTGAGGATTCTGTGCAGATTAAGGGACGTGGAAACTCATCATGGTCGGCATCAAAGAAACCATACCGCCTGAAATTCGCAGAAAAAGTGAAACCTTTCGGACTCACCAAGGGCAAGAGCTGGGTATTGCTTGCCAATGCCCAAACAGGTTCTCTTATGGCTAATGCCATATCAATGAAAATAGGCCAGTTGGCAGGAGCAGAATATACGAACCACATAGTTCCGGTGGAATTGTATATAAACGGCACCTATAGAGGAAACTATATGTTCACAGAAAAGGTGGGATTGGCAAACAACAGTGTTGATGTAGACGAAGACACCGGATACCTGCTTGAATTGGATTCAAACTCTGATGACGAATACCAATTCAAAAGCACAAAATACAACCTGCCCGTGTTTGTAAAAGAGCCCGACCTTAATGACAGTTCTACACCTAACGTAACAGCACGCAAAAGAAACATTCCTGAACAATTCAACAATTTATGCAACAAGCTGTATCAAGGACTCAATATTGATGATTTGGTTGATATGGATGCTTTGGCACGCTTCATACTTGCCAACGATTTGTCGCTCAACCAGGAGTTGGGACATCCAAAGAGTATATTCCTGTTCAAGGAGGACGAAAACAGCAGTAAGTCGAAATACAAGTTCGGACCTATATGGGATTTCGATTGGGGCTACGGATATGAAAACGGAAATGTCTATTGCTATTACGGAACAACCTCAAGCATCTTTAACATCAAGATGTCCACCGAGCCCGGTTACCATTTCTTCAGCGATCTGTTGAATGTTGAGTCATTCAGAAAGCACTACTACAAGGTTTGGAACGAATTCACTGCTAACAACAACATGGAGGAACTGTTGGAATACATCGACAGTTACTACACATTCGCAAAGAGTTCGTTCGACAACAACAAGAAAGCTCCGAACTGCGCCCACGGTTTTACAGAGAGCGACCGAGAGCGCCACAAGGAGTGGGTTCAGGAGAGAGCAGATTACATATACAACAATCTTGAAAAGTTCGATATCGACGACCTTATATATACTGTCATTGGAGACGTCAACTGCAACAATCAGGTAACAATACACGACGTGGCACTTATTACTGCATACATCAACGGCAACATACACCCGTCGCTCAGCGAAGCCAAAGCCGATTGCGACAAGAGCGGAGCCATAGACATTGAAGATGCAAGACAAGCGGCTACGATTGTGGAAGAGAGCGATGCTCCATCTGCAATGTATTGGTACAGTACTATTCAGGCATTGGGAGAGTTCCTATCAAATGACCTTATTTTGGAGCTCGATGACGTACAGATGGCAAGCATTAACCTGAGTGCAGGCGACGAAGAGAAATACAAAGCCATACAGTTCGATATAGCCCTTCCCCAGGGCGTGGAACTTATCGACATGATGTGCAACAAGGATATGGAAGAACGCAATTTCTCATTCACAGAGAAAGGAAATAACGTATACCGCATTGTTGCATATTCCGACTACGACGAGTGCATGCCAGAAAACAATGAAAGCATGGTGGAATTAATCCTTACAGCATCCGAGATAATCAACGAGGAGAACTGCAGAATAAAGATAAGCAACGCATATATCGTTGACAACGACAACAACGAATTGCGCGTGGCAGACCACGACATCATATTCAGCCAGGCAACCAACATCACTGGCATGGATATTGACGCACTCATTGAGGGCGGCGAGTGCATAAGCATCACTCTCCTTGAACCACAGGATATCGCAATCTACGGAGTTGACGGTCGCAAGATTCGCGATATAAGAGCCAAGAAGGGCACAACCCGTATTGCAGTTCCAGCCGGAATCTACATTGTAAACGGAGAAAAAGTTGTGGTGAAATGATAAAACAAGCAATCCCTCGGCGACGCCGAGGGATTGCTATTAGCCTTGAACGGAGCGCATGACCCTGAGCCAGTTTGCGCTCCATATTTTTTCAATATCACCGGTGTTGTATCCGCGACGCAGAAGTTCGCGGGTGATATTCAGAAGTTGCGATGCACTTGAACAGCCAATAACTGCTCCGTCGCCATCGAAGTCTGTTCCGATTCCCACATGGTCGATACCGGCAACCGATATGGCGTGCTGAAGATGACTCATAAAATCATCAAGAGTGGCTTCACCTTCTTCGCGCAGAAAGCCGCTGTACATGGTTACCTGCACAACTCCGCCCTTGCTTGCTATGGCGCGCAACTGCTCATCGGTGAGATTGCGCGGATGGTTGCACAATGCCTTGCACGACGAATGTGAGCAGACAACGGGATGCTCACTGAGTTCAAGCACCTGCCAGAAAGTGCTTTCGGCTGCATGCGAAAGGTCTATAAGCATGCCTATACGGTTCATTTCGCGTACAACTTCCTTGCCGAACAGGCTCAAGCCACCGTGCTCGCCGTTACCACGTGCCGAGTCGCAAATATCGTTGTTGCCGTTGTGGCATAATGTCATATAGACAACTCCCTGCTTTCGCCAGCGTTCTATATTTGTCAAATCCCGTCCAATGGCATAGCCATTCTCTATACCGCGCATAACAATCTTTTTGCCAAGTTGTTTTGCGGTATCCACCTCTGCCGGAGTGCTGCATAGAACTGCCTCTCCGCCACAACGTTCCACTCTGTCAGCAATGCCCTGCAGAAGAGCATCGGCATTCCTTGTTGCCTGCGACAAGGAATCGGCATCGCGTGCACCCTGTTTCAGGTAGGCAACCATTGTAGAGACATCAAGCCCGCCTTCGTGCATCTTGTGCAAATCAACAAGCGCAGTTTCGCTTCGCTCATACATTTCATATCCTTGAGCAAAGAGCATCGGGGTGTCGCAATGCGAGTCGAGAGTTATTATCTGCGAATGAATTTCGCGTGAACGGCGGTAAAGGGTTGCCTCACCCACAAGCCATTCAAAAAGCGGAATCATACAACGGTCCTCGTTAAGGATAAAAGATTCGGGATGCCATTGCACTGCCATTATTGAACGACCGTCAACCGCCTCCATCGCTTCATAGACTCCGTCGGGTGACGTTGCCGACAGCACAAAGCCCTTCGGCAGTCTGCTTACTGCCTGGTGATGAAAGCTGTTTACCGCCAATGTCTCACTGCCGAATATTTTCCACAGCAGGCTATCCTTTACTACATTTACACCATGCGTTGCCACATGCCGTTCAACAGGTTCCTGGTCGTGAGCAAGCAGCCCGTCGCCCAAAGCCGCATATATATCCTGATGGACACCACCGCCCAATGCTGCGGAAAGTGTCTGCATTCCGCGGCATATACCAAGAATCGGGATATTCATATCAACAGCAAGGCGCGCAAGCAACAGTTCCTGTTCGTCGCGTTTGGGATTTATGGAGTGCAGTAAGGCATAGTCCGGCTCTTCTCCCATATAACGCGGGTCGATATCCGCACCTCCGGTGAGTAACAAGGCATCTATATGGCGCAATGTTTCAAAGAGAGCATTGCGATTGGAGTATGGTGGAATTATCAACGGAGTTCCACCTGCCCGGAGTACTGAGGCATAATAAGCCTCGGCAACGGCTGCATTGCCGTCGCGGTAATTGGCTGTAATACCTATTACAGGCGAGGTTAAGCTCTTAGGGTACTGCGAATGTACTCTCTTGTACTCGGAATCTATATCGAATTTATCCATAGACCTTATTTTACGGAATACCCCACACCACCATTGCCATGCAACCGTTGTGTGGGGTATTTTATTTACATGTTGCCGGGATTACTCCATCGGCATATTGCGCTTGATACTGTTGTCGAGTACAATCATTGTCTCTGTACTCACCACACCCGGTATCTCCTGCACCTTTGTATTCAACAACTGCATAAGATGCTCATTGTCATATGAATACATACGCACAAGTATAGAATAGGGACCTGTTGTATAACAGCACTCCACTACTTCGGGGACTTTACGCAACTGCTCTACAACCTCCTTATACATGGAACCACGCTCAAGACGTATACCGATGTATGTACAGGTCTTATAGCCCAAACGGCGGAAGTCTATTTCGTAGCCTGAACCGGAGATTATTCCCATATCCATGAGATGCTGTACACGCAAGTGTATTGCGGCACGTGATACTCCGCACAACTCCGCTACGTTGCGGAAAGGAATTCGGGCATCTTTTGAGATGATGCTCAGAATCTTAAGGTCAAGTGCATCGACCTTACATTCAATGTTTTTCATTTTGGTCAGTTATTTTATGTTTTTTTCATTTACCTGCGATGCCTTTTATTTCAAGGTCGTATACAAGCGCGCTATATGGCGGAATGGAACGTGTTCCCTTTTCTCCATAAGCCAATTCCCATGGAATATACAATTTACATACCGTACCCACAGGAAGTGTTATCAGTGCCTCGGCAAGTCCCTGAATCTGGGTGCGTACCTGCAGTTCCACCACCTCGCCACGCGAAGAGTCGAACATTGCCCCATTCGGGAAAGAGCCCTTGTATATACAGTTTACCGTGTCATAATATCCGGCAGTTGCACCTGTGCCCATCTCTTCGATTCTGTACTGAAGACCTGAAGGCAAAGTAACCACCCCACGACGTTCCTTGTTCCTTTTTATGAATTCATCGCTCGCGTTACGGAATACACGTTGGTTGTAGTACTCCTTGGCATATTGGACAGACATGGTTCTGTCTGTTCCATATGCTGTGGCGATGAGTCCTTCGAGAAACATCTTACGGTCCACCTTGTTTATCGTATCATCGGGATATATGGCATTGTCGGCACGCTCAAGCATATCCATTGCCGACGCGGCCATGAGTACTCCCCGGGCATAAGCCACAGCCTCGGGCGACTCATCTGCCGGGAAAGCTTCCTTTATTCCACGCAGGAAAGCAGGAAGAGTGCTTTCGTCTATTCCAAGTTCATTCATGGCAACCGGCATATCCTCGGCAATGAGCATGCTCACAGCAAAGGATATTGAATCACTCGCGTTCTTGAGTTCTACCTTTCTGTCGGATATGCCGTTGTTGCACGACGACAGAAGCAGAAGCAGAGAGAACAGTGCAGAAAATATTCCGGAGATACGCACCATCACTATAATTAAAGAACTTTTATAAGTTCGACATCAAAAATCAGTGCACTGTAAGGAGGTATCATTTCTCCTGCACCATGTTCGCCATAAGCCATATCGTATGGGATATAGAGACGCCATTTTGCACCCTCCTGCATGAGCTGAAGAGCCTCAACCCATCCTCTGATCACCTGATTCACACCGAACACTGCAGGTTCGCCTCGTTTGATTGAGCTGTCAAAAATTGTACCGTCGATAAGAGTACCCTCATAATGGCACTGTACACGGTCGGTAGCCGAAGGCTTCTTGCCGTTACCCTCTGTGAGTACCTGATACTGCAAGCCGCTTGGCAACACGTTCACACCCTCTTTCTTTGCATTTTCAGCAAGGAAAGCCTCACCGGCAGTCTTATTCTGTGCATAAGCCTCTTCGGCAAGAGCCTTGAAATGTTCATTGACAACTTTCTGAGCCTCAGAGTGTGTCATTTCGGTTTTAGCACCTGCAAGAACATCGCTGATACCCTTCACAAAATCCTCGATACTCATGTTCTTGATTCCCATCGATTGCAAATTTTGACCTATACCCATTCCAAGGCCATAGCTGAATTTATCCATTTTTCCGTTATAAATTATTAATAATTAGAATTCTGTCAAATTGTTATTCAAAAAATCAAGTTCAAAACAGAACTATCAACATGGCGAAGATACAATTTATATTTAAAATAGATAACGATATGGGATTTTTTTTATTAAAAAGAGAGATTTTTTTTAAAATTTGGAACAATCAGTCAAAAAAGAGCTCTTTGCCATTTTGTCATTACAGCAATATATGCCCGAATTCTTGCAAAATATATCAGAGCCACATAATAAATCTTTCGATTTTATTTGATAACTTTGTAAAGTATAATATTTGTACCTAAATATATAATATATAATGAGCAATACAATCGTTCTAATAGTAATATTGGCTTTTATTGTTGCAGGTTTCTTTATACTGCGCAAATCATATCGCAACAGAGTTGTAACCGACGACCACCACAGCCACGAAAGTGAGGATGGAGAGTGTTGCGGAAAGCATACGAACTGCGCCAAAGGATACGACAACAGCAACCTCTACTTTGAAGATGAGGAACTCGACCGTTTCAAAGGCACAAAACAGGAGGATTACACCGAAGCCGATATTGAGGAGTTCCGCCATGTGCTCTACACCATGAAGACCGAAGAGGTTGACACATGGGCACACTGCCTGCAGACACGCGGTATTGAAATTCCACAAGAGATAAAGGACGAAATCCTGCTGATGCTCCAATAAGGGCACAATTTTCCCCATACAATAAAAAAGCCTTGTTTCAGTTATAATATTTATATTATAAAGCAAGATTGTGACAAAGAGAATAATACATATAACCGTACTGTTTCTGATTGTAGCCCTTATAGGTTGCTCCGGTCGCAAGAACACAGCTACCTCCCGTGCATACCATGCATTCACAGCAAGGTACAATACATTCTACAACGGTGATGTCGCATACAGGCAAGGCATAAAGGAGCAGTCGAACGGACATAAGGACAACTACCTTGAACAATTGCCCCTGCTCATCATAAGCAACAAGAATACAAAGAAACTTGGCGGCAACAACTACGACCGCGCCATTGAAAAGGCACAAAAGGCAATAAAACAGCACTCCATAAAAAGAAAGCCCAAGAAGCCCACCGGAAAGAAACTGTCCGAAAAGCAGAAACAATTCTATTCACAGAAGGAGTTCAACCCGTTTTTATGGCGTGTGTGGTTCCTTATGGCAAATTCACAATTCCAGAAGGGCGAGTTCGAAGAGGCGGCAAGCACATATATCTACATATCCAAACTTTACGAGAGCAACCCCGACATTGTGGCGCAGGCACGCATAGGACTTGCCAAATGCTACACCGAACTGGAGTGGCTGTACGAAGCCGAAGACCTTCTGCTGCGTACGCAACGCGATTCCATTCCAAAAAGTTTGGAGACCGATTTCGCCATAGCCAAAGGCAACCTTCTGTTGAAACAGAAGAGAAATAGCGAGGCTTTGGAATATGTAAAAGCAGGTATTGAGCGTAAGGGTGCAACAAATATTGACAAGGCGAGGGAACTCTATCTGTTGGGACAGTTATATGCACAAAACGGCAACATGCAGGATGCATACAAGAGCTTTGGCAAGACAATTTCCAAAAGCCCGCCTTATGAGCTTGAATTCAACGCACGTATAAGACAGACCGAGACTGCTACCGACGAGAACCACAAGAAGATACTGCGCAAGCTCAAAAGAATGGCAAAATCTCCAAAGAACAAAGAATACCAGTCGCAGATATACTATGCCATCGGAAATATCCACATGAGCAAGAAAGACACTGCCGAAGCAATAAAGAGCTATGAAACAGGTGTTGCAGAAGGCGCGTCCGACGGATACGGCACAGCCATGCTCCATCTGTCGCTTGCAAGAATCTATTGGGAAAAGCAGATGTTCTCAAAAGCCTTTGAGAATTATTCAAAGGCTCTGCCACTCATCGAGGAAGAGAACGAGGCATACAATACTGTAAAATTCCGCAGCGAAGTGCTTGGCGGAATTGTGCAATACACCGATGTGGTAGAGAAACAGGATGAACTGTTGTATTGGGCAACCCTGAAGCCAGAACAGCTATATCCGATAATCGACGAGATTATAAAGGAAGAGAAAAGGAAAGAGGAACTGAGAAAGAAAGAGGAGAAGAAACTGGAGCGCGAGGCCGGTGGCGACGAACCTTTGGAAGATATGTCAATGGATTTGACAATCCCCGACAACAATGAAAAGGCGGAATGGTATTTCTACAACAGGCAACTTGTTTCTCAAGGAATACGTACCTTTAAACAGAAATGGGGCGACAGGCCATTGAAGGACTATTGGAGATTCAGCAATGAGATAACGTCGCTCATTGCAGACGAGACTATCACAGAAGATAGTACAGAAACTTACGATAGCGAAGAAGAACTGCTTGCAGAAAACGACAGCATAGCCATTGAGGAAGTTGTTGAAGAGATTGCAGAAACTGCCGTCAGCGACCCCACTACACGCGAATACTATCTGCAACAGATACCCGACACCGACGAAAAGAGAGCAGAAGCTATGACTGCATTACGCGACGCACTCTTTGAGG
Source organism: uncultured Bacteroidaceae bacterium (assembly GCA_904502235.1). Lineage (GTDB taxonomy): Bacteria > Bacteroidota > Bacteroidia > Bacteroidales > Bacteroidaceae > HGM04593. Next base: position 65,161 of record CAJGDP010000004.1, on the reverse strand, counting down.
CTGGTATACGTTTCAAGGACAATGCAGGAGAGAAGGACCTTACGATATCCTATCTTGAACGTATTGTAAACGAACACCCCGAGTTCGAGCGTATGGCAGAGACATACTACCAGCTATTCATTGCCACATCGCGTTGGAATGAGCCCGAGAAGGCAGAGCACTACAAGAATCTGCTCATTGCCGGTTATCCCGACAGTTCATTCACCAAAGCAATACAGCAACCCGACTTCTTTGACAATGCTGCCACACGCGCCCATAAGGAAGACTCCATGTATGTGAATGCATATAACCACTACATACAGAAGGAATATGCCGAAGTGGAACAGGAGAACAACATTGCCGAAGCCAAATATCCGAAGGGCAGGCATCGTGCACGTTTCATGTTCATAGATGCAATGGCAAAGCTTTACGGTGGCAAGGAGAACGAGGCACTCGAAAGCCTCGAAAAACTTGTTTCACAGTTCGGGAACGACAGCATAAGTACTATTGCAAGCAGCCTGTCTACAGGAATAAAGGAGGGTAGATTACTGCAAGGCGGAATAAGCACATCAATCTGGGACAAGAAAGCCGATGGCTCGTTCAAGAGCGACACCGACAGCATACCGTCGTTCAGCAGCGAAAGAGAAGTCCCATACTATTTTGTACTGGCGTTCCCGAATGATTCTGTGGATGAAAAAAGACTGTTGTTCGAGATTGCACGATACAACTTCTCGCGATATATGGTGCGCAATTTCGAGATGAGTTTCGAGAAACTGACAGCAATAACATTGTTCGAGATAAAGGAGTTCATAAACTTTGACGAAGCATTCCTGTATCGCAAGCGACTCTACGAGAACGGTGATATGGCCAAACTGCTCGAAGGAATAAATTCAATGATAATATCAAAAGACAACCTTGGTTTGTTATTGGAACATTACAGTTTCGGAGACTATCTGGAGTTCTACGAGAACAACTTGCTTGTTATCCCCGAAGTGGAAATCGACGGTTACACCCTGGATGAACCCGACTACAAAGAATTGAGTAACGAATGAAATAACTGACAACAATATGGCAAACAGATTGCTCTGGGCAGACGATGAAATGGATTTGTTGAATGCCCACATCATTTTCCTGAAGAACAAAGGTTACGAAGTAAGCACCGTAACCAATGGTCCTGATGCCATTGAGGCATGCAAGACCAATTCGTTCGACCTTATACTGCTCGATGAGAACATGCCCGGACTCACCGGACTGGAAACCTTGTCGATAATAAAGGAGATGCACCCCTCTACCCCGGTTGTAATGGTAACCAAAAGCGAGGAAGAGAATATAATGGAGCAGGCTATAGGCTCAAAGATTGCCGACTATCTTATAAAACCGGTAAATCCCAACCAGATTCTCCTGACTCTTAAGAAGAACATACACCATAAGGAGATTGTCACAGAACAGGCAAACAGTGCGTATCAGCAGAATTTCGGCAAGCTCGCGATGCAGATAAACGACGCACGCACCATAGAAGAGTGGAAAGAGGCATACAAGAAAATTGTTTATTGGGAACTTGAACTTGAAAGAGCCGACGAACAGATGCACGATATGCTCAAATCGCAGAAAGAGGATGCAAACAACATGTTCGGCAGATTCGTAAAGAGCAACTACCTGAAATGGATGTCATCGTCAAGAGAAGAGCGTCCTTTGATGAGCAACGATCTGTTCCGTGAACGCATATTCCCACTAATCGACAAAGGTGAAAAGGTCTTCTTCATAATCATTGACAACTTCCGCTACGACCAATGGCGCGTTCTGGCAAACGAGATTGGCAACGACTTTATAATCGAAGAGGAGCTCTATACAAGCATACTTCCCACAGCAACCCAATATGCCCGTAATGCAATATTCTCGGGACTTATGCCAAGCCAGATAAAAGAGATGTTCCCACATCTGTGGATTGACGAAGAGGAAGAAGAGGGAAAGAATCTGAACGAAGAGGAACTCATCTCCACACAGATAAGCAGATACCGCAGAAAAGACCGTTTCTCCTACGGCAAAGTTGTAACATCCTCAGCCGCAGAGAAATATATCGACACGATAAACACCCTGTCGCATAACGACTTGAATGTATTGGTAATAAACTTTATCGATATGCTGTCGCATGCGCGTACAGAGTCCCTTATGGTACGCGAACTGGCAGCAAACGAAGCGGCATACCGCTCTATCACCCTGTCGTGGATAAAGCACTCTGCCATAAAGAAACTTTTCAGTTACCTTGCCGACAATAACTACACCGTTGTAATAACAACGGACCACGGCAGCATACAGGTTGAAAACCCCACAAAGGTAATAGGCGACAAGAACACCAACACCAACCTGCGTTACAAATTGGGCAAGGCCCTGAGTTACAACAATAAGGATGTGTTCGAGATAAAAGAACCGGCAAAAGCATTCCTGCCTGCTCCGAACCTTAGCACAAGCTATATTTTTGCGACAGGAGACAAGTTCTTTGCATATCCCAATAACTACAACTATTATGTATCGTACTACAAGGATACATTCCAGCACGGAGGCATATCTCTGGAAGAGATGCTTGTACCATTGGTAACACTACGACCTAAAGGAAAATAACATATTATGGGAAAATATACAATAAAGGTAAACGGCATAGAGGAGTACCCTATTGCAGCACGCGAATTCGTACAGCAGATGAATGGCGGACGCATATTTGCTTTCTATGGCAAAATGGGAGCCGGCAAGACCACACTCATAAAAAGCATATGCGAAGAGATGGGAGTTGAAGATACCATAAACTCTCCCACATTCGCCATAGTGAATGAATACGAAGACAGAGAAATGAACACCATATATCATTTCGATTTCTATAGAATAAAGTCTTTGGAAGAGGTATACAACATGGGATACGAGGAGTATCTCTACAGCGATGCCATATGTTTCATGGAATGGCCCGAGCTCATAGAGGAATTGCTGCCCGAAGAGTGCATACGTGTAGACATAGAAGAGGAGAACGACGGCACACGCACAATAACAATCACAAGGAAATAACCAATAAAACCACAGATATGAAAATCAATGCAAACGCATCGGGAACACGTACAATAGAAGTTACCGAAGTACAGTTACAGATTATAAGAAGATATTCATTGCTCGACAGGATTGCCAACAGTGCCGGCATCATCGACGAGGACTCTTTGAACAAGCTGCGTTTGACAGTACGTTCACTCATAGCCTCACAGACCATGGCATCAAAGGAACTGCTCGAACTGTGCCTTGTCCTCTACCACGAAGACATGAAGGCCCTAGGTTTGAACAACCTTGCCAAATGCTACAACGAATGGCTGGTATCACAAGAGAGCGAGAAGAGCGAAGATGCAGAATAGAAAACTCACCGACTGGCTACCCACGACACTCAAGGAGGCCGAGTTACGTGGTTGGAGCGAACTGGACGTAGTAATGTTCAGCGGTGATGCCTATGTGGACCACCCATCCTTCGGTGCGGCAGTTATAGGCAGACTGCTCGAAGCAGAAGGTCTGCGTGTAGCCATTGTTCCACAGCCCAACTGGCAGGACGACCTGCGCGATTTCAAGAAGATGGGACGCCCCAGACTCTTCTTTGGAATATCGGCAGGATGCATGGACTCCATGGTTAACAAATATACGGCAGCCAAACGATTCCGCAGCGAAGATGCCTATTCGCCCGACGGCAGACATAGCATGCGTCCCGAATATGCGACAACCGTGTATTCGAACATTCTTAAAGAACTCTTCCCCGATTCGGCGGTAGTCATCGGTGGTATAGAGGCATCCATGCGCCGTTTCACACATTACGACTATTGGCAGGACTGTCTTAAAAAGAGCATCCTTGTTGACAGCAAGGCAGATGTTCTTGTATATGGCATGGGAGAACAGCCTATGCTCGCACTTGTAAAGGCAATGAACGAGAGACTTGCTGAAACTGGTGCCGAATACATCACTGCCAAGGAAGCCAGGGATATCACCAAGGATATAAGACAGACAGGTTATATAGCAAACAAGAAGGATATTACTGTCGACACAGAGAGCGATAAACTGCTTGCACCACATGCAGAGTGTCTCAAAGATAAGGCAAAACAGGCTGCAAATTTTCTTGCCATAGAGAAAGAGTCGAACAGAGTAAATGCGAAGCGTCTTCTACAGGAAACCGAAGAGGGCGTTGTGGTTATAAACCCGCCGTTCCCGACCATGACAACAGAGCAGCTCGACCACAGCTTCGACCTTCCATACACCCGTTTGCCACATCCCAAGTATAAAGGCAAGAGAATCCCTGCATACGATATGATTAAGCACTCGGTAAACATACACCGAGGATGCTTTGGAGGTTGTGCCTTCTGCACCATCTCGGCACATCAAGGCAAGTTCATAGTTAACAGGAGCGAGGAGAGTATACTGCGCGAGATAAAGGAGATATCAAAGATGGAGGACTTCAAGGGCTATCTCAGCGACCTTGGCGGACCGTCGGCAAACATGTATATGATGTGCGGAAAGAGAAGCGAACTATGCGCTAAATGTTCGCGTCCGTCGTGCATACAGCCAAAAGTTTGTCCGAACCTGAATATCAACCATCAACCTTTGCTCGACCTTTACAAGAAGGTGGATGCTCTGCCCGGAATAAAAAAGAGTTTCATTGGCAGCGGAGTACGCTACGACCTGTTGCTGCACAAGACCGGAGACAAGGAGTGTGATGCGGCTACAGAACGCTACACCGAGGAACTTATAAGCCGACATGTGAGTGGCAGACTGAAAGTTGCTCCCGAACATACCAACGACGAGGTGTTGTCGCTGATGCGTAAGCCCTCATTCAAGCAGTTCCACGAATTCAAGCGCATCTTCGACAAGATAAATGCCAAGAAGAATCTCAAACAACAGATTATACCCTACTTTATAAGCAGCCACCCCGGTAGCACGCTCGAAAGCATGGCAGAATTGGCGGCAGAGACCAGACAGCTCAATTTCCATTTGGAGCAGGTTCAGGATTTCACCCCCACACCAATGACCATGTCAACAGAAATGTACTACACCGGTATCAATCCCGAAACGGGCAAGAATGTTTATGTGGCACGCAGCATGAAGGACAAGGAAGCCCAACGCAGTTTCTTCTTCTGGTACAAACCCGAAGAACGAAAACGTCTGGCGCAGATTCTGCGTAAAGCCGGCAGGTTCGACCTTATAAAGAAATTGGGACTATAACAAAAAATCCAGACATTTTGCAATGTCTGGATTTTTATCATAATCAATTCAATTCTTCGAATTCATCCTTGCCTACGCTGCAGAGGGGACACACCCAATCTTCGGGTAGGTTCTCAAATGCAACTCCTGGTTCGATACCCTGTTCAGGATCACCAATCTCGGGGTCATAAACCCATTCACATACTGTACAAATATATTTCTTCATAACAAGCTCTTTTATTTATTAAACATCTTTATTATCTGTTTGTTCACAAAACTATAAAAAAATGAGGAAAATTCAACATTTTCCCCATTTTTTTATGCTTATTTATTATTTCTTAACAGTATCGGGCAACGGTATGTACCAGTTGTTCTCATCAAGCATCTTGTTGTAGATGCCAAGGTCCATATCGTATGATACACTTCTGTAAGTTGTACCGTTCTCCTTCTCACGACCGGCAATACGTTTTGCAAGAACATCCTTGTCGTTCATAGCCTGTGCGAAACGTACAAGGTCTCCGAAACGGAATCCCTCCCATGAGAATTCAAGCGCAAGTTCGTCAAGGACAAGGTCTCTCATATAGTTCAAAGAGTCCTGATATGTAAATGTTGTACCGGGCATAATAACGTCGATACCGTCGGAATTACGTTCAGTCCTACCCAAATAGCGAGCGATACACAATGTATCAAGAGCATAATACATATTTTCTTCAGAGACACCGGCACCACGTGAATGGATTCCGACATTGTCCTCAAAGGCATCCATATCGAAGTTGAAAGTAAGAATATCATCATACTCTTTGAGGTATGTATCTATCTGAGGTTTCATTACTTCCTCCTTCATATCTCTATAGAATACTGTATCACCTTTCTCGTCAAGTCTTACTGTATCCTCATACACAGGGTTCTGCACTAGCTTGTAGATTGTCTTGAGACCATCTTTCAAAGTTGCCATAGAAGTCTCCATTGCACCTTCGTAGCCAAGGTTATCCAATCCCAACAGAGCCTCGGCAAAACGCAAGTAAGCAAGTTCTGCACGTTGCAACATTACAAGTTCAACGTAATCTGTCGCAGCACCGCTACCGTCGTAGTATCCCTCAACATCTTCGTTCAGTTTAAGTTCACCGATATTGAACTTGGCAATAATATTACTGTATTCTGTATCGTACTGGTCTTTGGCTGTCTGTGAATAGGTTGTTGCTCTTATACGCAAATCGCCCGGATAATCATACAAATCACCGTATTCGGTCTCAGCACCCTCTATCTCATTGCAATATGTCTGCAAACCGGCAAGTGATACAAATCCCGGAGCTGCATAAACCTGAGCTGTACCGATTTCGCCAACAGGTGAGAATATGGTTGCGAGTTCCGAAACTGTACCATTCTTCTCATTTGCGGCAAACTGGGCTAGTGTGAGCAAACCGTTCGACTCTCCTGTAAACAACTTTGAATAGTTATTGCTTACCGAGGTCTTTCCATTTTTTCCTTCACCGGAACGGGAAACTACATTTTCAAAATCGGAATACTGCTTACCGTTGTAGTTGGTGGCATTACCATGAACTGAATTTGCTCCTGTTATCTGAGCATAGTAGAACTTTGCTGCATTCTTGTAGTCGCCCTTCCAGAGATACATCTCACCGAGCAACATACGGATAGGAACAAACAGTTTTTCAGGAGCGACTCCCAAAGCAGTAGAATTATCACTGCTCCATACAGGCATAGGGAATGCCAAAGGATTCTCGTATGGGAGAATATCCGCAATCAGTTTGTCAAGGACCTCGTTACGCGATAACTTGGGACGTGATAGCATCTCCTCGGCAACGCTGTGCATTGTAACAGGTTCTGTAAAGAAAGGTATTTCGTTGTGGTTTATAGCAAGCTGCAGATATGTCCATGCACGCATACTCTTTACTGCAACATACTCGTTCATCATATATTTCTTACCGTTCTTTACAAGTGTAGTATCAACACGGTCGAGGAATATGTTACAATTGTTTATGATTGTATAATAATCCTTGACATCGAGATACTTGTTGGTAAGCAGATTCGAATAGTCGGAGTTGTAAATCTCCTGCACATCCACAATCGCCTTTGTAGGATTTACGGTAACAAGGTCGGCTCTCAATTCGTTAAGAATGATATGACGGTCGGTAATTCCCTGCACAGCCTTAAGAATACCCAAAACAGAATATACGGAGTCACTTGGAACCCAACCCTCATAATCATATTCAACACGGTCGGAATCGACGTTCAGCATATCCTGGCAAGAGCCGAAAAGAAACGACCCGCACAACAGGAATGCAACAGTATAAATAAGATTCTTTTTCATTGTTTTATATTATTTACTCTTTTGCCAAGCAAAAGCATCATTCATTAGAGATTAACCTTTACACCGAGATGGAAACTGCGCGATTGTGGCAACAAGCCGGCATCGATACCCTGATACAAGACTCTGTTGTTTACCGAGAATTCAGGATCGTTACCCTTGTATTTGGTCAATGTATACAAGTTTTCTGCAGCGCACCACACCGACAATCCCTGCAACCAGCTTGCCGATACAGGAATATCGTATGAAAGTTTAACAGTCTTCAGTCTCAAGTATGAACCATCCTCAATCCAACGGTCCGAGAAACGTGAGTTACCTGTGGGGTCGCCATAGGCAATTACAGGAATCTCTGTTACCTGTCCGTCGAAACTCCAACGGTTAAGCATTTCCTTTGTCTGATTGTAGAAACCTGAACCGCTCTCCAACTGTCTGCGATGATAGTTGTAGATATCGTTACCCAATGAGTAGTTGAAACCTACATCGAGTTTCAGACCTTTGTATGAAAGAGTTGTGAAGATGTTACCATAAAGGTCGGGATTAGGATCACCGATGATAGTCTTGTCATTCTCGTCGATGAGTCCATCTTCACCTGCAATGTTTACGAATCTCACATCACCCGGTTTGAAATACTGACGTGTCTTTGTAGCATCGAGCTGATAGAGAGCATTGTCTCCCATTTCGTCAATCTCCTTCTGGCTTGAGATTACGCCATCGGTCTTGTATCCCCAGAATACACCCACCGGATGACCTACCATTGTAGCAACCTCGCCACCGTATACCGATGCGATGTATGAGTCTTCATCCAATGAAACCACCTCGTTCTCGTAATGACCGAGTGAGAAGCCCAATTCCCACTGGAAATTGCGTGCATTGATAAGTTTTGCATTCAATGTAGCCTCAAGACCCATATTCTTCAATTCACCGCCATTACCCCAGTATGTACCCATACCCGAGATATATGGATTTGTCTTCTGTACAAGCAAGTCCTTTGTTCTTGAGCTATACCAATCGAACGACAATCCCAGACGGTTATCGAAAAGCATGGCATCCAAACCTACGTTAAAGCGTGATGTGCTTTCCCATTTAACACCGTCGTTCTCCATGTTTCCGAACTGAAGTCCCATGTACTTGTCGTTGTATTTTACAGCCTGCATATAACTACGTGCAGCGAAGTAATCTATAGCATCGTTACCGGTAATATCGAATCCGGCACGCAACTTAAGGAAGTTGACAGGTTTTACATTGAACCATGATTCAGATGAAACGAGCCAGCCGGCCTGTACCGATGGGAAGAATCCCCATGACACGCCACACATCTTCAATGCACCGTCAGCATTCACACCAAAGCGTGAAGAAGCCTCCAACGAAGCGGCAATCTGCAGGAAGTACTTTGTTCTAAAAGAGTAGTCGGCCGACAGATACCACGAGATATTCTTCCATACGTTGTTGTCTCCCTCATTTGCAGTATCCTCGTTACCCGCAACATCAAAGCTGTAGTCGTTACCTGTATTTGGAGCACTCAATGTACTTGAGTCGAAGTTGAAGCTTGTGAAACGGAAACCACCGAATGCATTTACACTATGAGCACCGAAAACCTTTCCCCAATCCACACGTGTATCGCTTGTTATCGCAATTTCCTTACCGAAAGACGATGCCACGTAATTACCCAACTGAGTATTGAATTTTTCAGAGAAGAAGTGATATCTGGGCTGATCGGCAGGTGTCGAATAAGGCAAGAAGTACTTTTCGCTCACACGGTGCAAAGTATAGTTGAAAGTTTCGGTAATTGTAAAGTCACCGAGCTTTAGCTCAGGAGCGATGGTAATACCCATATTGTTATAGTCCATCTCGTTCTTCTGCGAACCTGTACCCTTTGATATGATTGCCATAGGGTTATAGAGAGAGTTGTTCGGTGTCTCAATACCGGCAGCCTTTGCTACCTCAAAAGCATAGGTATCAGCGTTGTCTAGAACATTACTTCTCAAACCGGTTCCTGTGTAACGGTATTCACTCAAGAACGGAGATTTCAAATCTGCCAATGCGCCGATTGATGTAAGTGGCAAAGCTGTGGTGTTCTCACGGAAACCGTCATCCAATACATCGCGTGCGATACGGGCATAAGAGATGTCGATACGTGTCTTAAGGCACTTTGCCAGAATGATATCAGAGTTAAGACGCACATTCAAACGATTGAACGAGTTACTCTTCAAAGGGCTATCACCCAAAGTGTATCCGAATGAGAAGTTATACATGGCAATCTCATCACCACCCTCTACATTAATCTTGTAGTTCTGTGTAAATGCTTCGCGATGAACAAGGCTTCCCCAATCGGTATTGTTATGATACTTGTCGTAATAGAGGAAGTCCTCATCGGAACGAAGGAACTCCAAGCTGTTATGAGCAGGAGTGATATCCATTGTGGAAACCATATCATTGGCATAGATACGATACTCTTCTGCATCCATCAGTCTGTATCCCTGTGGCTCAAGAGTTACATTAGCGAATATATCGGCAGTAATCTTTGTTGCCATACTCTCACCGCGCTTGGTGTTGATAATAACCACACCATTGGCAGCTCTCGCACCATAGATAGCGGCAGCATTCTTGAGAACCTTCACCTCGCGTATATCAGCAGCATCTATAGCAGAAAGAACGTTATTATAAGCACCCATGTGAATGGTTTCATTGTTCTCCTGTGCATCCCATATTACACCGTCAACCACAAACAATGGCTGAGTATTGGCATTCAAAGTGTTGATACCGCGGATGAACATTGCTGTACCCACTCCCATTGTTCCTGAACGTGTTACCGAACGGACATCGGCACCAAGCAACTTCTGGATATCAGAATCTATTGTTATTGATTTTGAATCAATGTCCTTGAAACCACGCTCCGAGGTTATGACCACATCCTCATCGTAATTCTTCTTGAAATTATCGGGATAGAGGCGTACATTAAGAATTTCTCTGTCGCCGATGGGACGCTGTACCAACAGATAATCGGTTGTAGTGAATGTCAACAGAGTAACATATTCGGGTACTCCGATGCTGTACTTTCCCTCCGCATTGGTCATTGCAGTGATTTTGGTATGTCCGGTAGCCTGGACACGCACACCCGCCATAGGCTGGTTTGTTGCGGCGTCGTATACGGTACCGCTGATTGTACGCACCTCATCTGCAACAGCCACAGTCTTCACCGGGTCGCTTGTCGAATTACCGCCCGTCATCGAATCTGATGCCGTAACAGCCGATGGCACAAAAATGGTCAGTGCCATCAATAATTGCATGAATTGTCGCATATACATAGTCAATTTCTTTTTTTCATCAAAAAACATTATTCGGCATCTTTATCTTCGATAGGAACAAGAATGATAGCATCAAGACGGATTGTATTGCTGTAAGTCTTATTACTCTTGACAGTTTCACCAGTAACCTTAACCTTGGTTGTATATTCCTTTACCTTACTGGTAAATTGATACTCACAAGCACGGAATGTTACCTCTCCGACCTCTATAGTATCAATCTTTTCTATCGCCGGATAGAGATTCTTCTTGGAAAACAGAGTCTTTACTTTTCCGTCCTTAGGATCGGTACCGCTTACATAGCAGTTGATTCTTGGTTTCTCATCCTTGCTTAAATCAAGTTTACTGTCGCGGATATTGCGCGGAACTGTAACCAAAAAGACTTTATATGTAGCAGATTTTATGTCTGGAATACGATACTCCATTGAAGTCTTGTTGTCGTCCTCGTCACCGAATACAATGTAACGGGTACCGGAAAGTTTCTCGCCTGCTTCCTTATTTATTTCCTTGTCATAGACTGTATATGTCTTAAGTAACGACATGGTAGTTTTCTCATCATCAATATAATAAGTATCCTCAGCTTCAACCTTGATTGTATCGTGCCATAGGTCAAAGATTGAATAAGGATATTCATTGACAATCTTCAAAGTACCATTAGACAGTTCCTTGGTCTCTACAACTGAGTTTTCAACATCAGCAAAAGCAAACATCTTGCGTCTGTTGCCGTATCCTATAGGCATAATGGAATCCGGAGCCTTTACATAGCGTTGTTCCTTCTGGCTATAAGCGAGATACTTTATCAGGTTATATCTTGTATGATATAATCTGATAGAGTCGATGAATGCAGTATCGGTATTTTGGGTAATAGCATAATTGAAGTGCTTTTCAGCTCTTGCAATCATGTGCTCCCAAGCTTCGTTTGTAGGTATGTAGAATGTGTATAAAGAATCTTCGTTATTAATCAACATTCCACTTCTTGCCAGCATTTCGTTTTCAATCTTCGGTACAGAGTCGAGATATGTCTGCACACCGGCAACAATAGGACCGGGAGTACGCAAATAATCGGGATACACTGTATCGTTGTAAGAATAGAGATAGTTTACAAATGAATCTACCTTTAGAACTGAAGAGTTGTCGGCATACAGACGGATGTACTCCCAAATGTTGTACTCATATTCCGAAACAGATTCCAATTTGTGGATAATACCATTCTTTACACGGTCGTTTACAGAGTAAAGTTTTACTCCGCCGAAAGTATAACCACCTTCATCTTCTTTATAAGAACCTGCAAAAAGAAGCTTCTTTTCGTTGAGCATAAGAACAAGTTCACCCTCCTCGTCGAATCTACCCTTTGCCGGCTTAAGGAAGTTTGCCACATGCGAACATACAAATGTCTTGAACACTTCGTCGCGGTAACCGGCCTGGATGCGTTCCAGAACCGAATCCTTGTCAAAGCTTCCGTTCATCGGTGCCCAGACTGTGTATACTCTTGAAGTATTGAACAGAGAGTCGGCAACACTAATTATCTTGTCGGCATCTTTTTCAGAAGGTATATTGCAGGCATTCAGAACCTCAACAAAATCGGTAAGGTCGTTGTCGTTTGTAATCACCTCGTACAGAGTCTTGTCGGCATTGGGAGCTTCGGGAGTTACCTGAATGCCGATATTGTCTTCGCACGATGGAGCAATAAAGAGCATCGCGAAAAGAGAGGCTACTGCAAAAATTCTATTTTTAAATACTGTATTCATATAAATATCTTTTATTCATTTTATGAACTGTTGCACCAAAACAAATTAAAACAGACCTTTACTGCTTCATACCAATTGACGAATCTCCAAAATCATATGCGGGATTCTGGACAAGATTCTTGTTGAATCGCAATTCATCGATATTGATTGGCATGAAGAGATTGTCAATTCCCACCATCTTGTTCTTCAATGCTGCAGGATTCTGTGTAAGTTTGTCAGCAACAAACTTGATATTCTCGGTTGAATTCTCGCGAAGCGCCTTACGCACAAGGTCGTACCATCGCTTACCCTCGAAAGCCAACTCACGTGAACGTTCGTCCAACACAAGCGCAAGGGCGGTCGTTGCATCAGCAGGCAGTTTCAATGGGTTAACAATCTTTGATGAAACAGTGTCGGCTCTTGAACGCAGATTGATGGCATTTACAAGTTCAAACGCCTTCTTTATATCATCACTGCTTACAGATGGTTGTGCAACAAGAGCTTCTGCCATCATAAGCATGACATCTGTCTGACGGTATACAATCCAGTTGGCATCAACATCCTCGGCACTGGAAGGTCTTGACTGGCTTGCTGCAGGAGACTTCTTTACAACATATTTTGAAACCCACAAACCATTTTTTGAAGCTTTGCCGGTAGCAAGCTCGACATTGGTATATGCATACTTACGCAAGTCGTCCTTCTCGTATTTGTCCAGGAACGTCTCTGGAACAATAACCGCACCGGAACTGCTTGTTCCATAAGCCGAAGAGATACCGGCACACTTTGACTTTGAAAGAGACTTGTCTATCTGGATTTCAAAAATAGACTCGCTTGAGTTCTCCGAACCGAAGATCTTGTCATAGGCCAAACTTGTCTTGGTATCCTGCTTAATCGCATATTCATCGTAATTTGAAATCAGATGATAAGGCAGGTCGTTATCCAAACCGTTAGGATTTTTCTTATTGAATTGCTTGTCGAGATTGTCAAGGATAGCCTGGCAATTCTCTATACATTTGGTGTAATATGTCTGTACATCAACATTTGCCAAATCAAGCGGTGAGCCATTCTTATTATAACAGGTTGTGAATGCGGCACGCCACAGATTCACATCTGCCTTTATTGCCAGTACGGCATTCTTTGTAAATCTGCCGTAATTGTTCTTTGCATTTGAATGGTTTCCTGACTCCATTACAAGTTTCTCTGCAATATCCAAGTCGTTCATAATCATCTCGAGAGCCTCAAGAGGATGAACCTGCGCATAATCGGGCAATTCGCTGTCGTTGACAGCAGGAACCATAGCCATTGGAATATCACGGAATGTACGTACCAGATAGAAATGACACAACGCACGCATCGCATACATTTCACCAAGTATTACATCCAGATCGCCCTGAGTAAAGTCGGGGTCACGTTCCTCTTCAACAACGAGCGGTGCAAACTCTATAACCAGATTGGCATAGTTTATTGCCTTATAGAAGACACCCCACTGTGTATATACATTCTCGTCGTCTATACTTGCCTGCACCATATATCTCTCTGCCGCAGCGCCTCCGGTATATCCTTCCTGTGCTGTAGGATATGTAAGGTTGTCGGAACGCAACTCACCCCAGACGATAGCTCTTTTAACAGCATCTGTAGAAGCAAGATAGAGATAACTTGTAGCCAACATACCGTTGACCTCATCCTTTGTCTGCCAGAAATTCTCGTGTACAATCTTATCCGGCGGAATGATTGTCAAGAAATCGGTACACGAAGTCATTAGAGCCATACAGACTGCCGATGACATCAATACTAACTTTTTATATATATTCTTCAATTCCATAATAGCAAGTTTTTAGAAACCAAGTGAAAGTGAAAGTGTATAAGAACGTGAACGCGGAGTCTTTGAGTTATCAACCGCATAACCGTCGCCACCGTAAGGAACCTCCGGATCAAGACCTGTATACTTGCTCCAGAAATAAGCATTGTCTATTGAAGCGTAAAGGTTCAACTGCTTGATACCGATTTTCTTCAACTTGGCAGGGTCGAATGAATATGAGAGCTGAACGTATGAGAGACGCAGATAAGATGCATCCTCGACATAGCGGTCGCTACCCAATGTATTCCATGCGCCACCATATACGGCACGTGGGATCTCGGTGATATCACCCTCCTTGCGCCAACGCCAGTTAACGGCATAACTCTGGTTCTTGAAGTCCTTCATGCTCTCGAAATCCATACGTGCTCTATTGACAACATCAACATTCAAACGGTATGTGAAATCAGTCTTGAGACTCCATCTCTTATAGCGGAATGTAAGACCAAAACCACCCTGAGCCGATGGGTTAGAGTTTCCAAGATATACGATATCGAGCTGATTGATTGTACCGTCATGGTTAACATCCTCATAGATGGCATCACCGCCACGGAACTCGTAGTTCATACCCGGGAAACTCTTTGAAGGATCGTTATTGTAGAACAGAAGCAACTGCTTTGGAGTACCGTCGGCATTGAATACAACATTACCGTCGGCATCACGTACTATAGGACAACTCCATAGACTTGCATCCGCAGCATCGCCATGCAGTCTTTTCTGCTCCTGCTCAATAGCGATAGCCTTTTCCCAGTTCTTGTAACTGTATCTGTATACTCCCTTATAGCGGAAACCGTAAATAGAACCACTCGGGTTGGAAATCTGGAACAAAGGCATGTATTTGCCCAATTCAGGTTGCTCGTATTTACCGTTCTTCTGTTCGAGATATGCCTCCTCGAGTTCCACAATCTCATTATAGTTATTACCGATATTGAAATAGAACGACATTGTGAAATCCTTGGCAATCTTAAGGTTGTTAAGGTTCATGTTAAGTTCCCAACCATAGTTACGCATTGCACCTGAATTCTTGAAAGCCAACTCGGAATAACCTGTAGAAGAAGGAATTCTATATCCATTAATAATCTGGTCGCGTGTTGTACCGTCGTAATAGTTGAAGGCACCTGTAAGCTTGTCACTGAAGAAACCGAAGTCGGTACCGATGTTCCACTCGCTCTTACGTGAACGACGGATATCGGTAAGACGGATGTTCTCCATAATCATACCTGCCATTCCATTATAACTGTAGTCATCGGCATAATAGAAGTTGAATGTCTTGTCGGAATGAGGCGTGTGTCCGTCGATACCGAAACCGGGACGCAAAGACAACATGCTCAATACAGGTTTTGACCACTCCATCCAAGGTTCGTCGGAAATGTTCCAACGGGCCGAGATAGATGGGTATATACCCCATTTACGGTCGTCACCCATAGCTGTGCTACCCTCGACACGGGCATTTACACGCAACATATACTTTGACTTGTATGAATAGTGCGCATCAACAATATAGTTTATGCCACGGCTCTCGGACTTGCCGCTAGAAGTGTTTTCATTATCCAATTTTGAGCCGACAGTAGAGCTGGTGATGTTACCTGTAGGCAAACCGTTTGTAATAGCCTGCTGTGAATTGCTTACACCTGTTGACATTTCAAAACGGGCATTCATTGTAAGATAGTGGTCCTTGTTGCCCAAATATGGAGTAAAGATAAGTTCGTGACGTGTAGTGAAGCCAAAATACTTTGAATCACCGATATATGTCTTGTTCTTATCTGTATCAATCCAATCAGATGTATACAACTCCGAAGGGAAATACTTCTGTTGTGAATCGGTTGAAGCATTCAAGTTCACCATACCGCGATACTTGAGCTGTGTTTCATCATCCTCAAGACCCAACAGGTTGTACTCAAGTGTTATCTGAGGACGGATGTCGTAACTCTGCTTATAGCTCTGTGCCAGAGTAGCCTCTGCCAACGGGTTCATTTTGCCTCTCATTTCTCTGCGAAGCGCATTGATACCGGTACTCTGGTCTGAATAATAGAGCATTCTATAATACTCATCGGTATTGTTGCCGTTCTTGTCCTGAGCATATACACTCATGTTAGGCATCATAACCTGCGCATTGTAGAGGATATCCGATGTATTGTATCTGTTCTTATTATATGTAAATGAGAAATCGGCGCTGATCTTGATTCTCGCAGATACATGATAGTCAAGAGCAAGACGTGTTGTCAAACGGTCGAGCGACTGACCGACAACCTGACCTGTCTCGTGTGTGTATCCACCACCGATACGGAAAGTAGCCTTTTCACCACCACCGCTGAGGTTCAAACTGTAGTCGTTTGTATAACCGTGTGTAGAAACTGCATCCACCCAATCGGTAAGATTGTTGTAGTTCTGGAACTCTGTAAAGCCCTGATTGTAGTTCAACTCATCATAACTTACCTCCTGCTGGTTCTGGTTGTACAACATCTGCTTGATAAGCATGGTATAATCGTCACCATTGAGGAAATTGAATCCGCTTGGTGTCCATTTGTCCTTGAACTTGTAAGAGAAACTTACACGTGTGGGACCGCGCTTACCACGACGGGTCTTGATTTTGATGACACCGTTCGCACCCTGTGAACCGTAAATGGCACATGATGCGGCATCCTTCAATACCTCGATTTCAGCGATATCCTCGGGGTTAATCATAAGGAGGTCGGCGAAACTTTCGGTATTTGATGCATCGAAGTTGAAGTTACCTGAATCGACGTTGAAGATATTCTCGTCCACAACGATAAGCGGAGTTGCGTCACCCTCGAAAGTAGAGTTACCACGAAGACGCATCTGAGTTCCGGAACCTACGTCACCCGAAGCAAAGACAATATCAAGACCGGCAATCTGTCCCTGAAGTGCCTGATCGACAGATGTGAACGAAAGACCTTCCATATCGTCCATGCTCACCTTTTGTGTTGCATGTGTCATCTCTCGTTCAAGAATCTCAAGACCACCGGAACGTTGTGACTGCTTTGCAACAACCTCTACGGCATCGAGAACGTTGTCTTCGACCATCTTTATATCAAAGACTGTGCGGTCGCCAATCTCAACTTTCTGAGTCTTGTAACCAATGTAAGCAATCTCAAGGTAGTTGCTTGTATTCTTCACAACCATAGAGAAGTTACCCTCGAAGTCGGTTGTGGTGTATTCGATGATACGATTGCTCTTGTCGCGCTCGGTTACGGTTACCATAACCAGCGGTCCTTCGGCATCACTCGAAACCGTACCGGAAATTCTCGCACCCTTCTGCGCAAATGCAGTACTGCACAGAGTGCTAAAAAGCACGAGTAGGAATAATTGCTTTATTTTTATCATGGCTAATATATTTATTCTTCGTCATTAGTTTCGCTGTCAGAACCTTCCTCACCGGCTTCGGGAGCTTCGGCTTCCTTATAGAGAGTTCTGTCAACCTCTGTACCATCGTTGTTCACCTTTATAATATACTCGTTACCGGCTTCGTCGGCTTCGGTATAATATGAATATTCAAAGGCACCGTATTTCTCAACCTTATTTACGCGGTAGCCATCTCTTGTGACAAGAATTGGCTGACCTTCAGCATCGAGCACCAGCTCCTCCTGAGAAATATTGAAATCGTAGCCTTCGTCAGAAGCAGATAGCGGCTTCATGAGGTATGCGAGTTCCTTATTCTCAAGTTCTGCGAGCTGAGGCTCATCCTTTGTAGAGAAAGGCACTCTACCTGCATCGGCTACAAGGAATTGCTCACCTGCAACGTACATTGTATCTACACGACAACCGTTTGTTGCAAAACGCTGGACACGGCCGTCAAATCCAAACAAGTTGGAGTTGAGCAAAGCACGGTCTATAGGCTGGAGAACAGAGTATGACGATGTTTCGATATTTGATGAGCCGACACGGTCGCGACACATCACATTCCATGTCTTGTTCTCCTCCTCAGCCTCTGTATTCATGATTCTAGCCTCGGCAACCTTGTTCAACTTAGCCCATTCGTCCTGAATAAGGATTGTAGAGTTTGTATCATCACTCTTGACAACCAACTCATAGAAACGTCCGGAAACAGGGTTGATGAGTGATGTTGAAAAAGAAGCAACATAATCCTTACCGCCATCCACGTTCGGAACAAAGAAAGGAGAACGGTCGTAATAAATCGACTGGTCCTGGAAGTGATAGCGTACAAAGCTATTCACCTGACGCAACATTGCCATAGCACGGAGCGGATTCTTTTCAACTTCAGCCTCGATGACTTCCCATGTAGGCAGACCCATTTCAATAACCTCCTTTACAGATTCGTTAGAAGGAACGTATACTGTATAATGATATGTATTGAAGAACGGTACACAATTCTTTGTTTTGCCATCGGTATAGAATATTGAGTACAGTTTCATTGTATCCTGTGCTACTGTAGAATTCTCAGGATCAGCCTTCTTTAGAATATTCTCTAAAGTAACGACACCAGGGTTACACAACTGATAGAATTCGTAGAAGAGATCGCTCTCGTTCTTGGCATAAGCGTTCATATTATCGTATACCGACTTTGTCGGAGGTGTCGGAATTGATGAATATTTAACCAATGTATCCTCCGACACTACAGCAGGCTCTGTACAATATGTTGTACCGTTCAACTGGTTTACAATCATTGAAGAGACGATTTCTGTACCCTTCTCCAACTGTTCACCACCATAAAACTTGATGCATTCAGGATCGCTTGCATCAATCTTTACAGTACCATAACCCTTTGTACTGTAGTAAAGGCGGTCTTTATGCACCTCTGGTTCTACCTTATCATGAACGATAATGAGATATTCAAGGAGATCCTTCGCTATATTACCGATTCTGGCAACACCGCTCACATCGGTACCATCTGAGATATTTGTCTGTTTGAGCAATGTGTCGATCTTGAAAGTATTGTCGTCAACTTCAAACTCCTCGTACCACAATTCTGTTTTTGTACTACCCTTTCTCTTGTCATCGTGATGGAAAGAGTACATCTTCATCTTACCTTCCTTGCTGTAGTTACCGTATGTAACAGGGTCGAAATAGACGAAGTTACCATTATCGGGAACAATAAGGCTATAGTCGGCATCCATTGCAAGCAGATAGTAGTTATACTTGAGGTCTGAGATAAAACGTCTCATGATACTCATATTGGCATAAATATCCACCGGACCACTTACAGAAGAGAACTGGGCAGGACTGAATACCTTATTAAGTAAATACAACACACCATTGTTGGCAATCACACACTCATCAACATGCTGTGTCTG
The DNA here is from genome assembly GCA_904502235.1 of uncultured Bacteroidaceae bacterium. Classification (GTDB taxonomy): domain Bacteria; phylum Bacteroidota; class Bacteroidia; order Bacteroidales; family Bacteroidaceae; genus HGM04593. Next base: position 45,485 of record CAJGDP010000004.1, on the reverse strand, counting down.
GATATTCATGTCGTCGTTGGCGTCATCGGTAACTCGGTCGAACTTGCTTGGTACTGTTGCCACAAACGATGACTGCATAAGGTTGTTGAGGAACGTAGCGATACTGAGCTGCGGTATACTATCGAGGGCTGCCAACAAGGTTGCTACGCCTTCTTCGGAATAAGCAGGGTCAACATTCACATCCGGAGCATAATTCTTTATAAGGAAGTTTCCGGCAGCCTCTTCATTTGCAAAATATTCATACAGATGCTCATCCTTTGGTACAAGCATTGCATATATATCCGATTCACCCTTTGATTTGGCAGGATTATATCGCAAGCACTCCTGTTTGCTTTCAGGAGCCTTGACACCTGTTTTACCGTTAAAATATGAATTGTAAGGGAATCCATCCGATGTAAAATAGAGCAGAGAATATATACTGTCGTCCTGCACATTATGATGGATTCGGTAATCATTTGTCAAATTGTTATCGAGAACAGGTATACAGAAACGGTCGAGAAGATGGCTGAAGATTCTTGTATCCTTGCGATAGCGCAATTCGCTTGCCATATCCATAGGTGGGAGAAGAACCTCGTCCATTCTGTATACATATCCGTTCTTGCAGACAATTGTAAGACTGTCTTCTGAGAAAGTGCCTGCATCAACCTCGCTGTCTACAAGCTTGTTTCCATACAAAAGAACATCGCCCTTCTTGTATTCAGAGGTAGCCTTTCCGCTCTTCTGGAAGACAAAGTTGACATCAGACACCGAAATGGCATTGGTTTTGAGATAATCATCAAAGAAATGCACCATTGACGATGAGGTAAGCGCAAGTTTCAATGAATCCTTACCATCGGTAAAATGGTCCCAATACTTGTTGTATGTAGGCCAAGACGGATGCTCGGGATAGTAGTCGGGATGAACCACCGGTACAGAGTCAAGGACATTGAACTCTGTATTTCGTGACAAGCGGTCACCTGTAGAAGATTCGCTTGTATTAGGCATCATGTCCAAAAGAACGGCATTGCTGAGCATTGTGTTATAGAACAGATATTTTCTCTGCGCCACACTCATCTCAGCCACGCTCTTTACGCCCCATGGATTTGTTGCATAAAAACGTTCAAACGCCGCATCATCGGCAACGAACAATGTCTTGCTACCGGTCTTTTCAAGCGCAGCCTTTTCACCCAAGCTGTCAATAAGTTCAACATAGTTCCTGTAGGAATGACTAGGAGTACCTTCCTGCAAAAACGCATAGACACTGGCACCCAACCATTCGGGTTCAGAGTCGTCATACTTGTAATCGTCGAGCCAATCCTTACAAGACTGCTGCATTCCGCCCATAAAGAACAGAGAAGCAACCAGAAAGGCTCTGCCTAATTTACTTACACGGCGTTTAAACATAAATACAAATTTATTAATTATTATTTTTTCGTTTTTTTTAATATTTCACGCAAAGGCATAGCATACCCTTACTTAACGTGCAAAAATAAGAATTTTAAATAAACCTTTGCATAAATAATTGTTTTTTTTTGCCATAAAAGCCATTTTTTCACTTCGCAACAAAAAAATCTTCCGTTTTCTGCTTAAAAAAACAAAAAACGGAAGACATCAGAGATTTATGTATTTTAACAATCAAATGTTAATTTTTACTTTATATTCTGCACATATTTAACATTTACAGATTCACTTTTCACTATTTCCGCAAACTCATGCGGAGCTATTTTAACCGGCTCAACCATAAATTCAGGCACATTATATGAGCGGTCGAAAAAATCATAGAACCCAGGGGTTTCCTGAGGCAACAGAAAAGCTTTGTCAGCCATGCCGGCATTGTTGACATGAGCTATATACAGACGACTATAGTTCGTGTCGTCACGACGACTGGCAAAAAGTATCCACTTGCCAGTACTATCCCATGCATGATAACTTTCGGGGTATTCCGAGTTAGCCTTTTCGAGTGGCCAATAGAACTTTGTTTCCAAATCAAGTATATATAGATCTGCATCCTTGTGCCAGATATGGAAACAGCCGTACTCGGCAAGTGCAAAGAGCATATACCTGCCACAAGGTGACACTCTTGGGAAGGTTGCACTTTTGCCTAATGCAGAAGCGGCAAATACAGTGTCCACCGCACCGAACTCACCCGTTTCGGGATTCCATGAACGGCTCAGGATATCATATTTGATTTCCTTGTAACGCATAACAAGCTCACTTTCTCTGCTTAAAGTTGTATCAAGGTGTTCCATATGTGCCGAGCAATAATAAAGCACCTTTCCGTCTGCCGACCAACATGGAAACACCTCAAGATCGTCCACACTGTTTGCAACATGTGTAACAGTCTCTTTTACTGGATTATACACAATGACATCACTTGCCTTATCCTGTACTTCAACCTTGTTGTAATCCTTTGTATGGAACACCTGACCCGTATTGTTTACCGAGTATGCAACAATATCATATTTGGGATTGAAAGAGGGATATACACCTGCCGAGATAGTGGAATCGGTTTTGAGATTCACCTTTTTTGCTTCGCCATTATGTACAAAGACAGTACCGCCAAGATGCTGACGTGCATGGAACTGCATATTGTCGGTTTTATGGTTCTTATAGGCATGGCAGTTTATACATTGTCCGTCGGGTTCTGTGGGAACAAGAGTATTGCTGTATATCACATCCTCTTCGTATGTCTGAAGATTGCGCTGACATATTCTCAAATCCTCGTAAGCCACATACGATGGCGGGATCAGACGATAAGAGATATAAGAATCAATGGAGTCCTCAGAGACATTGAACACGAAAGGCAGATATTTCTTCCAACCGTTTTCAGAATCAACGAACACCTCCACTTCAATTTTTCCGCCGTTTGCCACAGCAAGCAGTCCGCGCCATTCATCCAAGCCAACAACAACCTCCTTGCCACCGACAACTATCTCATTGCCCGCACTGGAGAAACGGGTTACGAACCCATCGCCTTCCTCCTCTATACAGAATGTCAACGGAGCAATATTGCACGGGATGGTCACATCGGTATACTCCGGATAGATTTGCGGTTGCGCATCCACTGGAGTACTCTTATCAGGGACTGACGGAGTACACGAAACCGCCAGAACCACAGCACATATATATCCTATAATCCTTTTCATAGGCATCAGTTTGTTTTTATTTTACGTACAAAGAAAAAGAAGTAGAAATAGGTATCGGCATAATCCTGGAAATATACAGCCATATCCTCCTCTTTCATTCCTTTATATTTTTTTGTTCTTGCCACAAAGGTATCCAGTTTGCGTTGCACGCTCTTTGACACGAACCTGTCGACAAAATCGGGAGATACGCTTACCGTATTGCCCTTATCTATATTAAGGAACAACAGCACAGCCTCTTGGTAATACCTTGGCAACTTTGTAGGCTTAACCTCCTTGAAATAGCGGTCGAGAACATACCAGAATGTCTTCTGATCCTTGCGTATCATAGCCGAGGTCAATGCCACCTCCAGATAGAGAGGAGTTGCCTGTGGTGGCACATATTTGAATTCACCTGTCAGGTATGCCTCAACAAACGACTCGTCCACGCCCAATTCGTCGGGATAACACGAAAGTTGCAAAGGCATGGCAAATTCATTTGTCTTTTCAATAAGAGAAGGATTGTCTATATAAGCTTGCATATCCTCTGCCCAACCGCGATAGAACATGGTACGCTTAAGAATATCTACATATCTTTGAGCAAGTCTGTATTCGCCCGAAAGGAGCATTGAACGTACTGCATGTTTAAGATATTCTATCCTCCAGCCATATTCAACGGCATCTTCCATACACCAACGGTAACTGAAATTCAATTTTCCGTATTGGAAATATATCATTTTACCACCCGTCTGTGTGAGATGGACTGCCATGGGAGCAAGAATCTCAGAACTGCCATCGGGGTACGAGAACATTTCGTTGCCTGCAACACCCAACTTAAACAAGGCTATATTCTTGTTCAAGACTATCTGACGGGTTGGTTTTTCCGTTTCACGGGCATATTCGGCAACATCGCGCCACTCACATTTCCACATGGCATTGTTCTGCTTGTTCTCGATACGGAAATTGGTATCGTTGTACCAGAACACCCACAAGAGAATAACGGCATACGCTGCCACCGATACCGTTACGGTATATTCCCTCCTTTCTGTGGCAGGCGACTTTACGCGTAAAGCAACAAACACACATAATCCAATTAAAGATAGCAGAAGAAGTACAAACGGTATCCAATATACCACGATAGTATGCCAATAAGAGAACGTTTCGTGTTCAACCTTTGCCACATAATATTGAGCCCATTGTTCTATAGGCAATCCGATGCCATAAAGATATTCCTTGCAAATAGATGTATAATGGTTATAGTATATCTGAGGAACAAGAAGAACAGCAGCTACCGCAACTACGACAGCCACCGAAGGCAATATTAATTTTTCACGACCGGCAACAGCTTTCACCAACGACCAGCATCCCATAAGCAACGTCGCGACAAGCGCGTAGCCTCCCAATAGAGGATAACCCACGGCACACCAAATCACAATGAACACTATCCGCAAAACATTATTCAGGCTTTTATAGCACCATAGAGCCAGCAGAAAGAAAATGGTTGCCAGCAATGCCATATACCAATATCCGGGTTGTTTGAGATAGAATATCCAGTATCCCAACTGCGTATTGCTTGCCAAAAGAGCCAGCACCGGAAGCATTGCCAGAAGTCTGTACCCCTGCGGTATTTCAAAAACCTTTACAACAAGCCTGTAGACAGCGTAGAGCAATGCCACATAGATTGCCGCTCCTAATGCCGGATAATAGAAGAACTGAACCAGAAAACTCGATATGTAGTGCAGAAGACCGGCAGGTTCCGACATCATTCCTTTAAAGAAAAGACCATCAAAAAGGAATACCGACAGTTCATTTATACGAAACAATAGTGCCGATTCATAGATTGACAGAACCAACCATAAACCAACGAAAAAGAATAGCGGCAACGCATGCAGATTGTTGAACAACCCACCGGGTTTCAGCCCCATTCTGTTTTTAGCAGTAGTCATATTTATATGCTTTACGTTCTATTATTACACAAACAATCCGCTACGGGAACGATGAAGCAGATAATTGTCGAGAATTACAAGTGCTGTCATAGCCTCAACAACGGGAACGGCACGGGGTACGACACAAGGATCGTGACGACCATGAGCTAACAAAGTGGTATCCTCACCTGTTCGGGTAACGGTATCCTGCTCCATGAGCAGCGTTGCCACCGGCTTGAATGCCACCCTGAAATAGATATCATTGCCATTGGATATACCGCCTTGTATTCCACCGCTGTTATTTGTACGGGTTGCAATCCTGCCGTCGTTGTTATAGAAGAGATCATTCTGTTCAGAACCACGTCCTACGGCAGCCTCAAAACCATTTCCGTACTCGAATCCCTTGACGGCATTTATTGAGAGCATTGCATGAGCCAAAGATGATGTAAGTTTACCGTAGAGTGGTTCTCCAAGACCTATCGGTACGCCTTTGACAACACACGTCACCACACCGCCCACGGTATCGCCCTGACGCTTGACATCGAGTATAAGGTTCTCCATCTCCTTAGCTTTCCCGGCATCGGGACAACGTACAGCATTGTTTTCTGTAGCAGAGAGGTCGTAATGCCCATAATCCTTATCGAGCATTATATTGCCCACCTGCGATGTATATGCCTGCACGGTTATGCCGAGCTGAACCAAAGCCATCTTTGCAAATGCGCCGGCACACACCCTTACAGCGGTTTCACGTGCCGAAGAGCGTCCTCCGCCACAATGGTCGCGTACACCATATTTGCAGTCATATACATAGTCGGCATGCGACGGACGATAGACGTCGCGCATATTGTCATAGTCCTTACTGCGGGTATTGTCGTTTCTGATTATAAAAGCAATGGGCGTACCGGTGGTACGTCCTTCAAAAACGCCTGAAAGAATTTCAACGGCATCCTTTTCGTTACGTGCTGTAGTTATTGCACTCTGCCCCGGACGACGACGTGCCATCTCCGTCCTTATAAAATCCTCGTTCACCAGAATACCGGCAGGGAAGCCGTCAAGCACGCCACCGATGGCGACACCATGCGACTCCCCGAAGGTAGTAAGGCTTAAAAGCCGACCTATACTGTTCATTATATATATTCTTTAACGAAATCAATGACAACAGCCACCTTCGCATCCGCCATCACCGCCACAACTTCCACCATTGCATCCACTGCAACCGCTGCACGATGCCTTTAGAGAGTCGTAGAATTTCTTGAGTTCCGACTCCTTTGCAGGACGAGCCTCAACAACACTTCCCACAAACTGCAGATCACAACCAGCCAAAGGATGATTGAAGTCCATTGTTACCTTAAGCGGTGTAACCTCCTTGACTGTACCAAGAATAGGCGAACCGTCGGCACGCATCATCTCAACCACATTGCCTGCATAGATATGAGCAGAGTCGAACTTTCCATCGATGGTGAACACCTCGCGATCGAAATCCTGAACATGGTCGGGGTCGTAATCGCCATAAGCATCAGCCGAAGGAATTGTGAAATCGAAAGAATCACCCTTCTTGAGGTCCTTAAGGTTCTCTTCAAAAGCATCCAGAGTATATCCTACGCCTGTCAAAAAGGCAAAAGGTTGCTCACGGGTTGTCTTTTCCACCTCTTCACACTCACCGTTACGGTGCGACACCAAAGTATATGCCACACGCAAATATTTGTTTGTTGTTTCCATAAATTTATATTGATTTAAAACGCAAAGATAACAATTGTTTATAAATTGCAAACGATTAATGCTGAAAAAGAGCAAACTGCGAGCCCCGAAACGGTTTCTATGAAATATCAGAGCCAAAATAAACGAAAAAAATCTTTGTTTATGAGAAAAATATATATCTTTACGGCAATTACAATAACCAAACAAATTTTAAAACCATGAGCGAGAAAATCAATATGCCTTGGGAAGAGCGTCCCGAAGGTTGCGCCGATGTGATGTGGCGCTATTCAAAGAACCCCGTTATCGACCGTTATGCAATACCCACATCGAACAGTATCTTCAACAGTGCTGTCGTTCCTTTCGGAGATGGTTATGCAGGTGTTTTCCGTTGCGACAACAAATCGGTACAGATGAACATCTTTGCAGGCTTCAGCAAAGACGGTATCAATTGGGAGATAGAGCACGAGCCTATCGTTTTCAAGGCTGGCAACACCGAAATGATTGAGTCGGAATATAAATACGACCCACGTGTAACATGGATTGAGGACCGTTATTGGATTACATGGTGCAACGGCTATCATGGACCTACAATCGGTATCGCTTATACATTCGACTTCAAGGAGTTCTTCCAGTGCGAGAACGCATTCCTTCCCTTCAACCGTAACGGTGTGTTGTTCCCCGAGAAAATCAACGGAAAATATGCAATGCTGAGCCGTCCGAGCGACAACGGACATACCCCTTTCGGTGATATTTACGTGAGCTACAGCCCCGATATGAAATACTGGGGTGAACACCGTTGTGTAATGAAAGTAACTCCTTTCCCCGTAAGTGCATGGCAATGTACCAAGATTGGTGCTGGTTCAGTGCCCATCCTCACCGACGAGGGTTGGTTGCTCTTTTATCATGGTGTAATCACAACATGTAACGGATTCCGCTACTCTATGGGTGCAGCATTGCTCGACAAAAACGACCCTTCAAAGGTTCTTTACCGCACACAGCCTTACCTGTTGGCACCGGCTGCGCCATACGAGCTTGCAGGCGACGTACCCAACGTAGTATTCCCATGCGCGGCACTCCACGACGGAGATAAGGTTGCCGTTTATTACGGTGCAGCCGACACTGTTGTAGGCATGGCGTTCGGTTACATTTCAGAAATCATCGATTTCATGAAGAAAAACAACTGCGCTGAATAAAAGCAGACAGTTTTTCAGTCAATAACAGAATGAGGTTGCACATTAAAGTGCGACCTCATCATTTTTTTTATATAATAATTATTTAATTTATAAATACTATTTCTTATCTTCGCAAAACATCAGAAATAATACAGACAATAATGAAAAATGCCTTTTTCTTATCACTTATAGCAGCCATTGTAACCTTGTTTGGTGGTTGCAATACAGGAAACGACATGAGTTGCAAGGATTTCATAACAACAGACAGCATACACCTGGTAAAGAACGGTGATGTATATCGCTATATAGGTACAAACATGTGGTATGCATCGGTTCTAGGTTCAACAGGCGAAGGCGGCGACAGGGAAAGGCTTTGCAAAGAACTTGACCATCTGAAAGAGATTGGCGTTACCAATCTGCGTATATTGGCAGGACCCGATGCAGGAAGCGACCTTGCCAACCCGGCAAAACCATATTTGCAAATAGCACCGGGAGTTCTCAACGACACGATACTGCAAGGTCTCGACTTCACTATTGCCGAACTTGAGAAACGTGGAATGGATGCGGTAATCTACCTGAACAATGCATGGGACTGGAGCGGCGGTTTCGGATTCTATCTGAAGCAATGCGGTTATGGCAATTCTCCCAATGCCAATATCGACGGAGGCTATGCGAAGTATGTGGATTACTGCGCAAATTTTGCACGCGATGAAAAAGCATTGAGCCTATACTATAGCTACATAGAACAGATTGTTACACGCAAGAACAGTATCACCGGGCGTAACTACTGCGACGAGCCGGCCATTATGGCATGGCAGCTCTGCAATGAGCCTCGTCCGTTCTCACCCGACAACAAAGAACCGTTTGCGAAGTGGATTCAGAAAGCCGCATTGATAATTAAATCGCTGGACAAGAACCATCTTGTTTCCATAGGCAGCGAAGGCTACATAGGTTGCGAAGTAGATATGGATTTGTGCGAAAGAGTCCATGCACTTGATTGTATTGACTACATAACCATTCACATCTGGCCCGTAAACTGGGGATGGGCATCACGTTCGAACCCAGATTCCGGTATAATAAACGCATGTTATGAGAGCGGCAATTATATTGATGAGCATATAGCACTTGCAAAGAGACTCGGCAAACCGCTTGTTATAGAGGAGTTCGGTTATTCGCGCAAAGGCAATGAATCGGGCACAGAACCGACAACCGAAAGCCGTGATGCATTCTACCGATATATCTTCGGCCGAATTGCAGACAGCGAATATATTTCGGGATGCAACTTCTGGGGATGGGGTGGCGGCGGACGTCCACGCGATTTGGTTTGGCAACAGGGCGACGATTACCTCAGCGACCCACCACATGAGCCACAAGGATGGTATTCGGTATTCGACACCGACACGACGACCATAAAGGCAATAAAGGAATACACACAGATATTAAAATCAAAAAGATAAAAACTTACAACTATGTACAAGAATGACAATCGTATTGTAGCCACACTCGATGCAGGTGGTACAAATTTCGTTTTCGGAGCAATGAAAGCCGGTGAATTCATCATCGACCCCGTATCCGTTCCTTCCATGGCACACGACCTCGACCTGTGTCTCCAGAACATGAAGAACGGTTTTGCACAGATATTCGACCAGCTTGATGAAAAACCCGTTGCCATAAGTTTTGCCTTCCCCGGCCCTGCCGACTACCCTAACGGCATTATCGGCGGATACCTTCCAAACTTTCCTTCGTTCCGCGACGGTGTCGCACTTGGTGCTTTTCTTGAGAAGGAGTTCGGTGTACCCGTTTTCATAAACAATGACGGCGACCTTTTTGCATACGGCGAAGCACTGTGCGGTGCATTGCCCGAGATAAACAGCCGTTTGCGTGAGCTAGGTTCTACAAAGCAATACAAGAACCTAATCGGATACACTTTGGGTACAGGATTCGGAATCGGTGTGGTCATTGACGGCAAGTTGAACCGTGGCGACAACTCATGTGTGGAGACATTCTGTCTGCGCCACCGCGATATGCCCGATGTAATTGTGGAAGACGGTGTTGCCATCCGTGCCGTGTGCCGTGTATATGGCGAGCAGAGCGGAAATATGAACCACGGACTCACTCCAAAGGATATCTGCGAAATTGCCGACGGCAAGCGCGAGGGTAACCAGGAGGCAGCACGCGAGGCGTTTGCTTCACTTGGAAGAGTGGCAGGTGCCGCAATATCCACAGCCGTAACAATTATTGATGGTCTGGTTGTCATTGGCGGCGGTGTATCAGCTGCAAGCCATTGGATTATGCCGGCATTGCTCGAGGAGATGCGTACAAAGCTACGCACCCTTGGAGGCGACGAAGTGAATCTTGTACAGATGAGTGTATATAATCTTGAGGACGATGCTGAATTTGCAAAGTTCGCTCAGGGTGATGTTCAGAAGGTCAAGGTTTACGGCGAAGACCGCTATGTGGATTACGACAACCGCAAGCGCACAGGTATAGCAATATCAAAACTCGGAGCAAGCAAAGCTGTTTCTGTTGGTGCCTATGCTTTTGCATTGAGTGAATTGGACAAGAGATAACAGACCATGAAAAAGATATTTTATCTGACTATGTTTTTTGTGTCATCCGTAGCGATGGCACAGAAGCCTGCCGACCTGGTGAATCCGTTCATCGGAACAACCAATTTCGGAACAACCAATCCGGGCGCGGTAACACCAAACGGAATGATGTCGGTGGTACCGTTCAACGTTATGGGCTCCGACCTTAATGTCTTCGACAAGGACAACCGTTGGTGGTCGGCACCATACGAGTACAACAACAAGTTCTTCACAGGCTATGCACATGTCGCTTTGAGCGGAGTGGGTTGCCCAGAGGCATCATCGTTGCTTGTGATGCCCACCTCGGGCGAGCTCGACGTGAACTATTTCAGTTACGGCTCGGAATATACCGACGAGAAGGCATCGCCCGGCTATTACAGCAATAAGCTCACCAAGTACGGAATCAAGACCGAGGTTACAGCCACCACACGCACATCGTGCGAACGCTACACATTCCCTGCCGGAAAGGGTAATATTATCCTTAACCTTGGACAAGGATTGTCGAACGAATGCGGTGCAATGGTTCGCCGTGTGAGCAGTACTGAAATCGAAGGTTTCAAATTGCTGGGTACATTCTGTTACACCACACAGGCAGTATTCCCAATATACTTTGTGATGCGTGTATCAAAAGCACCCACAAGCGAAGGACCATGGAAATTCCAGCCATTGCTTACAGGCGTTGAGGCAGAATGGACCCCCGATGACGGCACATACAAACTCTACGAGAAGTATTACCGCGAAGTTGCCGGCGACAATATAGGTTACCGTTTCTGCTACGACGACCTTGCCGACGGTGAACAGATAACCGTCCAGATGGGAGTTTCGTTCGTATCCATAGAGAATGCGCGCGAAAATCTGAATGCCGAACAGGCTGGAATGAACTTTGACGAGGTACTTGCCACAGCAACAGAGCGTTGGAACAGCGACCTCAGCCGCATACAGATAGAAGGCGGAACTGCCGACCAACAGACAATTTTCTATACAGCACTTTACCATGCCCTTATACACCCGAGCATAATAAGTGATGTAAACGGTGAATACCCCAAGATGGAGAACGGAGAAGTCGGCAAGAGCGACTATACCCGATACACTATCTTCTCGCTTTGGGACACTTACCGCAACCTTCATCAGCTGCTGACACTCGTATATCCCGAGCGTCAGACCGACATGCTTCGCACCATGGTAGGAATGTACGAGGATTGGGGCTGGTTGCCACGTTGGGAACTTTTCGGACGCGAGACATTCACAATGGAAGGTGACCCTGCCGCCATTGTCATTGCCGACAGCTGGATTAAGGGACTGCGCGAATTTGATATAAAGACTGCATACGAAGCAATGCTGAAATCAGCCACTACAAAGGGAGCAGAGAACCCGATACGTCCCGACATCGACCCATATATAGAAAAGGGATATATTCCATTGTGGTACTTCTCGAACGATCTGTCGGGCGACAACTCAGTATCGCATGCCCTTGAATATTGCTCGGCAGACTATGCCATAGCACAACTTGCCGATTCATTGGGCGACAAAACACGTGCAAAGGAGTTCCTGAAACGTTCACAGAGCTATCGCAACTATTTCTGTAAGGAGCATGGAACACTGCGTCCACTTACCAAAGAGGGCAAATTCCTTGGCGACTTCGACCCATCCACAGGAAAGAACTTTGAAAACGTGCCCGGTTTCCACGAAGCATCGGCATGGTGTTACACATTTGCAGTACCTCACGACCTGGACGGCCTTACAAAACTGATGGGAGGAAAGCGAAACTTCACAAAAAGCCTGCAAGGAGTCTTTGACAATGGCGATTACGACCCGGCAAACGAACCCGATATCGTATATGCCTATCTGTTCAGCCGAATCAAGGGTGAGGAGTGGCGCACACAGAAAGAGGTGAAGAACATCCTTGACAACCATTACAAGAATGCGCCCGACGGTATTCCGGGCAACGACGACACCGGCACAATGTCGGCATGGGCAGTATTCTCTATGATGGGATTCTACCCCGACTGTCCCGGAGAGCCAACCTATACCCTCACCACCCCGGTGTTCGACAAAGTGAAGATAACAACACCACAAGGCGAGATAAAGATAGAATGCAACCGTCCAGCAGAGAACTGCCACTACATAGAAGATATAAAATTGAACGGCAAGCAAAGCGGATACCGCATCACACACCATCAGTTGCTCGACAACGCAATAATTGAATACAAACTAAAGAACAAAGCAAAATGAAAATAAGGAATATAGCATTGGCATTGCCGTTATTGTTGGCGGCATGTAATCCCGCTCCTCAGAAGGAGTTGACAGACTATGTAAACCCGCTTATCGGCAGCGGTGGTCATGGACACGTTTTTGTGGGAGCAAGCGTACCTTTCGGTATGGTTCAGTTGGGCCCAACCAGTATCAACGAGAAATGGGACTGGTGCTCCGGTTACCATCAGGACGAGGCATCGGTAATCGGTTTCTCACATACACACCTTAGCGGAACAGGTATCGGCGACCTCTTTGACGTTACCGTAATGCCCGTTACCGGTGAGGTTACATATTCACGCGGAGCTATTGATATTCCTGAAAGCGGACTATGGTCAATGGCAGACCGCACACAGGAGGTTGTAAAGCCCGGATATTATGCAGTACCGCTCACACGCTACGGCATAAAGGCGGAAATGACTGCCGGTGCACGCGTGGGATTGCATCGCTATACATTCCCTGCATCACAGGAAGCGGCCCTGGTCTTCGACCTTGAGAATGGCGGTTGCTGGGACGATGCCACAGAAACATTCATGCAGGCAGAGGGCAATAACCGTATAGTAGGTTATCGCTATTCAAAGGGATGGGCAAAGAACCAGCGCATATATTTTGCGGCAGAGTTTGCAAAGCCATTCGACAGCTTTGAGTTGAAAGGCTTCAAGGATATGTACGGACGTGCATCGTTCACCACTACCGAGGGCGAACAGATTCTTTTGAAAGTTGCCATTTCACCCGTAAGCATCGACGGTGCAAAACTTGCCCTTGAAAGTGAGATCAAGGACTGGAATTTTGAAACCGTAGCCGAGAATGCAAGAAAAGAGTGGAACAAGGAACTTTCACGCATAAAGATTGAAGGCAACGACGAGCTGAAGACAATATTCTACACAGCAATGTACCACAGCATGATTGCCCCGATGCTCTTCAGCGACGTGAACGGCGATTACCGTGGTGCCGATGACAAGGTATATAACAGCGACAAGCCACGTTACACATGTTTCTCACTTTGGGACACATACCGTGCAAAACAGCCATTGATGACAATAATACATCCCGAAAAAGCGGGTGAGTTTGTAGCCACCATGGTGGACATCTGCGACAAGCAGGGTGACTTGCCGGTATGGCACCTGTGGGGCAACGAGACCGATTGTATGGTGGGCGACCCGGGCATTCCCGTTGTTGCCGATGCCATTGTAAAGAACATAGCAGGTTTCGACAAGGAAAAGGCATTCGATGCAATCAAGCAGACAGCGGCATTGGCTGAAAGAGGTAAGGAGTTACGCCAACAATACGGATATATACCATGCAACCTGTTCACTGAGGCTGTTGCCTACGATATGGAATATGCCATTGCCGACGGTGCGGCAGCCAATGCGGCAAAGGCACTTGGCAAGGATGCTGATTATGAACACTTCACAAAGATGAGCCACTCATACCGTACATTCTTCGACAAGGAACGCGGTTTTGTGCGTGGCGTAGACGATAAGGGTAATTTCCGCGAACCGTTCAACCCATATTTCGCGGCACACCGTGCCGATGACTATTGCGAAGGCAACGCATGGCAGTACACATGGCTTGTGCCACAGGACGTTGAAGGTTATATAAACCTTTTCGGAAGCAAGGAGGCATGCATAGCACGCCTTGATTCACTATTCCTTGCCCCGTCAACTGTTGAGGGCGATCCATCACCCGACATTTCGGGTATGATAGGTCAGTTTGCACACGGCAACGAGCCAAGCCACCACATACTGTATCTTTACACAATGATGGGTGAGCCACACAAGACTGCAGAATGGGTGCGCGAGGTTATGACAACACAATACCGCAACGACTTTGACGGATTGTCGGGCAACGAGGATATGGGACAGATGTCGGCCTGGTATATAATGTCGGCACTCGGATTCTATCAGGTAGAACCTGCCGGAGCACGTTACTGGTTCGGTTCACCGGCTGTAGACCGTGCGGAACTTGCAGTAGAAGGTGGCAAGTTCATTGTCGAGACAATCAACAACAGCAACAGCAATATATATATAAAGAGTATAAGACTTAATGGCAAGCCTCACAACTTGCCATACATTGAGCACGCCGACATTGCCCGTGGCGGAACACTCACAATAGAGATGAGCGACACACCTGCAAAGTGGTGGTGATTCAAACGTAAAAAGGAAACTCAACGAGTTTCCTTTTTACGTTTAATTTCTTCGAGCCTCTGCATCCATTCATACCAGTTCGGTATGTAAAGCGTGGCAATAACGGTATTCAGCAACATACCGAATACCACTGCCGCTCCAAGCGACAGACGCGCTCCGGCACCGGCTCCACCGGCAAAGAGCAACGGCATCACACCAAGCACAAAAGCGAATGATGTCATTAGAATGGGACGCAGACGCACATGCCCGGCCTCGGCTGCGCTGTAACGTATATCATTACCTGCCGAACGGTAGTCGCGTGCGAATTCCACAATAAGAATACCGTTCTTGGCGCTCAAGGCTATAAGCAATATTATACCCACCTCGGTATATATGCTCACAGGAATATCGGCAATCCAGCAACCCACGATGGCACCAAGCAAGGCAATAGGTACGCCCATGATTGCGGCAACCGGGCTTGCCCAGCTTTCATACTGCGCTGCAAGCACAAGGAAAGCCACTAGAATTGCAAGAGCAAAGATTATGGCTGTATTACTGCCTGCCACCTGTTCCTGATAGGCAACACCTGTCCACTCATAACCGAACTCATCGCCCAGTTGTGACCTGAAAAGTGTGGCAACCTCGTCGATAACCTGTCCCGAGCTGTAACCTTGTGCCACATTTGCAGTGAGGGTTGCACTGTTATACATGTTGTAACGTACAAGCTGGTCGCTGCCAAGAATCTCTTCTGCTGTTACAAAAGTGCTGAAAGGAACCATTTCACCACGATTGTTGGCAAGACTGAGATTCATAACATTATCTATTACCTTCTGACTGCGCTCACCGGCAGCCATCTTCACCTGCCATATACGACCAAGCAACACGAAGTCGTTCACATACACAGCACCCATGTAATAGCTTAGAGTAGAGAGCACTGCACCCATATCAAGCCCCATTGCAATAGCCTTCTCACGGTCGATATTCAGGAAATATTGAGGAACATCAGCCTCAAAGGAACTGTTCATACTTGCTATCGCACCTTGGTGACCATAGTTGTCGGAAAGAGCATCCACAGCCTTCTGCATCTCGGTAAGTCCCAAAGCTTTGCGGTCCTCTAACTGGAACTGCAGACCACCTACATTACCTATACCGGGGATAGCCGGTGGTACAAAGGCAAAGCATTGAGCTTCCTCGATTTCCACATATGCCTGACGGTTGAAGCGCTCCACTACAGATGCCGCAGATTCACTCTTTTTCTTTCTTTCGCTCCAGTCCTTAAGAACAACAAATACACTTGCCGCATTGCTCTGTCTGCCGTTGTTCATTATACTGAAACCGCTGATGCTGATATTTGTCTTCACCTCGGGATACGCTGAAACGATCTCTTCAACCTTTGCCGCAACAGCCTCGGTGCGGTTTAATGAACTTGCAGGTGGCAACTGCACGCTGACAATGAAATAGCCATCGTCCTCATCGGGAATGAATGTGGTGGGCCAATGGGTGAACATATACACAGCAAGCACCACCATGGCAATAAAGGAGATAGCTGCAATCCACCACTTGCGCAATAGGAAACCGACGCTCTTATCATAAACGCGTTGAACGAAATCGTACCCTCTGTTGAACCATCCGAATCCCCTGTGTCCGCCCTTTTCAGTAGGTCGCAGCAGGATTGCACTCAACGCAGGGGTGAGAGTGAGTGAATTGAATCCGCTCAACAATGTAGCCGTTGCAATGGTAAGTGCAAATTGTTTGTAAAGTTCACCCGATATACCGCCAATCATTGTCGTAGGTATAAAAACCGCCATCATAACAAGCACCACGCCTATTATAGGCCCTGTGATCTCGTCCATAGCCTTTTCGGTTGCCTCACGCGGCGAAAGTTTTCCCTCGTCGAGTATGCGCGTTACATTCTCCACAACCACTATGGCATCATCAACAACAATGGCTATTGCCAGTACAAGTCCAAAGAGTGTAAGGGTATTTATAGAGAAGCCCAACAATAGCATCACCGCCAAAGTTCCTATGAGCGATACAGGAATAGTGAGACAGGGGATGAGCGTAGCACGCCAGTTCTGCAAGAAAAGGAAAATGACGAATATCACTAGCGCTGTTGTCTCGAGCAGAGTAAAAAGCACCTCCTCTATTGAACTGCGCACCACTTCCGTGGTGTCAAGAGCAATCTGATACTGTACCCCCGGAGGAAAAGCTGTAGCAAGTTCTTCCATACGTTCCCTTACAGCCTTTGACACGGCAAGCGAACTGGAGCCGGGCGACTGATACACGGCCAGAGCCGCGGTTGGACGACCTTGCAGACGCGACGATGATGTATATGTCTCACTGCCAATCTCAATCTCGGCAATGTCGCGCAGATAGAGCATGTCTACACCGTTGTTGCGGATAACAATATTGCCGAACTGCGTGGAATCGCTCAAACGCCCCTGCACATTAAGAGTATACTGGAAAGCATTGTCTGCCGTCTCGTCAAGTGTCTGCCCCACATAACCAGCCGACACTGCAAGATTCTGACGGCTGATTGCCTGATATACTTCGGCAGCCGAGATACCCCTGATGCGCATTGCTTCGGGGTTAAGCCAGACGCGCATGGAGTATTTTCCTGCTCCCATAATATCCACTCCTCCGACACCCGGAGTACGCGACAACTGGTCAACAAGCTGCAGCTGCGCATAATTCGAGAGATAGAGCTGGTTATGTTCCTCATCACCTGTAAGCGTGATGAACAGGACTATATTCGTGGACTGTTTCTGCACCACCACACCTTGTTGCGATACCTCGCTTGGCAATGAGCTCAAAGCTATATTTACCCTGTTCTGAACCAACACCGTTGCCATATCTATATCTGTTCCGACTTCAAAGGTTACCGTAAGCCTGTATGTCCCCGAAGAAGATGATGTGGAGCTCATATACAACATACCGTCCACTCCGTTAACCTGCTGCTCTATGGGAATACCAACCGTCTGCGCTATTGTTTCAGCATTAGCTCCGGGATATACAGCCGTAACCTGCACCGTGGGAGGCGTAATAGAGGGATATTGGTCTATTGGAAGTATAAAAAGCGACACACCACCTGCCACGAGCAGCAACAGAGAGAGCACCGTCGCAAAAATGGGACGTTCTATAAAGAATTTTGAGAATTTCATAATCTGTACATTTTATCGTTGTTCCATCATTGGCTTAACAGGCATTCCGTTACGTACCTTAAGAAGCGCCTTTGTAACATACGGTTCATCGGGAGCAAGCCCTTCGGTAACAAGACGCATGGTATCATCAATGAGTTTGCCGACACTTATGCGACGGTATTCTACCCTATTCGAGTCGTTGAGCACATAAAGATATTTGCCCAATTGGTCGGTACCGATTGAGGCATCGCGCACCAACACTGCATCCTTTATATTTTCATAAGGGAGCTGTACGCTTATATAACTTCCAGGCTTGAGCATGCCGTCCTCATTTGACAGTTCGGCACGCACCTGCAATGTTCCTGTCGCCAGATTCACATCAGGAGCCAGATAGTCTATTTTTGCCTTACGTGTAAAATACTCGCCACCACCAAGAGTAAAAGTTATATTACTGCGGTCCAAGGCAGAGGCATCGCGTCGCAGACTCATGAGCCACTGCGCATCACTGATATTGAAATAAGCATACATGATATCGTCCTTATACAGCCGGCACAATTCCACCGGTGACATTTCGCCCGACACATACGAACCTACGGAATATTTACGCAAACCAACAACGCCCGATACAGGAGCTTTCACATAACAATACCCGAGTTTTGTCTTTGCTGTACTCAAAGCGGCACGGGCATTATCAATGGCAGCCTTACCGCTCTCTACCCTGCTCTTTGCCTGCAACAGTTCTATCTGACTGACCGCATCGCTGCTTATGGCAACCTTCATACGTTCATAGTTGTTTACAGCATAGTCATATTCAGCCTGCGCAGTCTGCAATGCAGCCGTTGCCTGCGCTACAGCATTTTCATACAGAGTAGGATCTATTACAAAGAGTAGGTCTCCCTCCGTGACTCTTCCACCCTCCGTGAAATTACGTTTCGTAATATTGCCGTTGACACGTCCCACCACGGGGATAACAGCATCGGCATCAAGATAGCCCGGATATTCGCGCGTAAGTTCCACATCGCACACCCGGGGCATGGCAACCTCCACAGGCAACACACCGACCGACATTCCCGTTTCCACTCTCTTGTGGCATGCCGTCATAACAAGCACTGCCACCATCAATATCAATTTTCTCATCACAAAAGAATTTATATACCTGTTACCAACCACCACCAAGAGCCTCGTAAAGCTGAACAAGATAAATAAGCGACACACCATGCGCCTGCACAAGATAATCCTGACAACTGAAAAGCGACCGTTGGGCATCAAGGACATTCTGATACTCCGTAAGTCCCTGCTTATATAGTTCAAGCGACAAACGCAATGTCTCCTCATCCTGATTCATAGCCTGACGCAACGTAACTATCTGTTCTATTGAGCTGCGATACTGCGACATGGCATTCTCGACCTCCTGCATCGCATTCAGCATAGTGCCGTTGAACGAAGCAATGCTTGCATCGAGCGCGGCACGCGCCTCGCGTGTGGCATTGACACGCTCTGTGCCGGTGAAGATATTCCATGTAAGCGACGGAGCGATTTCCCATGTAAGGCTTTTTGAACGGGGCAGATACTTCAGCTTGTCCGAAGCAAAGCCAATTGAACCTGTGAGAAAAAGTGAAGGGAACCAATCGCGACGCGAAGCACCAAGCAAGGCAGCATTAGCCTCTACATCTCTTTCTGCCGCACGGATATCGGGACGACGGAGAAGCAGCTGCGCCGGCATACCCACCTCTATAGGTGCCATATATTCGGGAAGCGCATAACCCTCATCGAGCCATCCTTGCAGCTGCTGTGGATAGACACCCAGCAATACTGCCATGGCATTACGATAACTCTCTATATTTGCCTGCATTGCCGGAATTTTTGCCTTGGTGCTGTAATAGACGCTACGCGACTGTGCAACATCCAGTTTTGAAGCAAGACCGCTGTTGTAACGCGACTCTACTATTGCCATTATTTCGCGTTGCGACTCAACATTCCAACGAATAACCTGCATCTGAGCGAGCGACTGCCTCAAAGAGAAATATGTTGTAGCCACATTTGCCACAAGAGCAACCATTACCGCACAGAACTCCTCCTCTGTTGCCATGAAGAGCAACTTCTGCGCCTTTGAACGCATATATATACTGCCGAACACATCGGCTTGCCATTTCATCGACATTGCCATGGTATATTGCCCCTCCCATGCCTCGTGATAAAGCGATTGCGCAGTATTTCCGCTTGTTTTGGCGCGTTGCCACCCTATATTAAGGTCAAAGGATGGCATGAGCCCACTCTGTGCCTTGCGCCATGTGGCACGCGCCTTGCGTATATTCTCCATTGCACCCAATGCCGAATAGTTGTTCTTGCACGCAGTTATAATGAGCGAGTCAAGAACTGCATCTTCGAAATTCAGCCACCAGGTATCATCGGGTGGAAATGTCTGGTCAAAGAACTCACCGTCGTTCCACCCCTGTGGCAACGGTTTTTCAAGAAGTTCCACGCCCTGCGAAGAACCACTTCCCTGCCCCACAACCTGTTGTGCAAAACCACCTGCGGCGCAAGCCATGAAGAACAGGAATAAAAAAGAAATCCTCATCATATATGTAAACCTTTAGCAAGGTATAAACACAATGACAAGGATTTTGGTTGAAAATAAAACAATTAAAGCAGGCACCGCCTGCTTTAATTATGAATGAGAATATCCTGTTATTACTTAAGCCTCAACTTTTGTGCTGTCTGTGGGGAGTACAACTTCTGTCGCCGGGGTTTCTGCACTATGGGCGGGAGCCTCAACCTGTTCTTTATTGAAACATGGGAGTGGAGAAGGCGCTATGAATGAGAGTTTGTTTCCCAACCATAAGCCTGCAACAACCAAAGCTACTGTCAACAGTGATATAATCCATTTCTGCCATGCAGGAATACCCTTCTTTGCATAGGGATCCTTGAGTTTAAGCTTAGGGAATTTTGCTATATCGGTAAGTGTCTCGCCGAATGGGATGCTGATCTTTGACGATGCATTTATCGCCCATCCATTGGCATTGAGCAACGGAGCGATATTACGACGGCGCAATTTCATCCAAGCCATAACCATTGCAGGACCCGAAATGAACATCATGATACCGATGAATATTCCTATATACTGCCACCATGTGAAACCTTTGAAGCTGTCAAGTATTCCTGCCAAAGCTGTACCGATCATGCCGACAGCCATACCTATAGCAGCAAAGATTCCGGCAAACTTGGCAATATCGAACGGTGGTGTCGGTGCCTTGCTCTTGTCATCGGCAGGAGCGGCGGTGGGAGCTGCATTGATTTTGGCATTGGCATCCTTCATCATTGCAGCATCCTTGTCGGCAGCTGTCTTGTTGATAAGGTTCTCGATGGTTGTTGCCATACGACGGTAAGGCGACCAGAATGCCTGACCTATGCTGATTGGGTTATCGATAATCTTTGTGATTACTGCATCCCACATCTGTCCATTATTGTCGAAATAGATTGCGTTCTTGCCGACAACCAAATCGCCTATATCACCTACTGTTACAGCGGCAACTATATTCAACTTTGTGGGACTTGCCTTGGTGGTGCAATCGCAGTAAACAAGATACATTCCGCTTGCAGCCGCCATGGTATTGTGTTTTGCCATATCGGCAACCAGCATACACATGCGACATTCGCGCTGGTCGATAAGCAGACGTCCGCTCTGGAACACAGCCTTAACATTCTTGTTTCTTGAATAGAAATCCTGGAATGTTACAAAGTTGCAAAGCAGACGATAGAAATCGCGGAATATATACATGAACTTGTTTACAAGATCGATACCTTCGGCAGAATCCTTGAGGGCAACATCCTGTGCCACCAGGTCGAGCAATGCCTGCTTCTTGTTGTCGGCAATCATTTTGTTGATTGTATCAATGCCAAGAGCCTCTACCTCAGCACCTTTCTTTGCAGCCTTCCACGCATTATATGCAGCGAAAGATGCGCCTATTGCAGCCCATGACTCTTCGGTAAGTACCTTTTCCTTAGGCTTTACAATATTCATAAGTGTGCTGAATTTAGCAGCCCATGCAGGGTTGATGGCTGCATCAACAGCCAATTCTGCCTTGCCTGTAATACGTGCAATCGGGTATGCGGCAATCTCGTCGGTCTTGCCGGTGAGATTATCGGCACTGATAGCCTCGATAAGTGCTGTCTGCACATCGAGTTTCATTGCGCTTTCAGGAGCGAAACCTGCAAGCTTTGCTCGTACAAAATAATCCTTAACCTTTATATCCAATGCGTTGTATGCCTCAATAGCCTTGTCGGTATCTGCACCATAAGGAGCATCAACGGTTGCAGAGTGCCATGCTGAATAATCTGACAATGCCTGATAGAACTTCTCGATGAGCTCTGCATTTGCACCGTTCACACCGCTACGGTCGGCAACACCACCCAGAGTGCTGACAATTGCTGCTACAACAGCCTTCTCATCGGCATCCTCGGCAGTCTGTTCTGTGATTACACCGTCACCGTTGAAACGTGTCTTTGCAAATATCGCTGTTGTATCCTTAGTATCTGCAAGAGAGATTACCGTGCCTTCCTTGCCCAAGTTCACAAGAATCTGCTTTGCAGAATTATAGAGTCTCTGTCCATCGGCATTTTCCTGATTGAACTGCTCTACATCAATGCTATCGGCACCCTTTACCAAAAGTTCTGCGTCCTTGATAACTGATGTAAGCCACTGTGATGTTGAAATGACTTCGCTTACGCGGATACGACCGTCGTTTTCGGTATCGATATACTTAAGACTCTTCTCGTCTATATCCAAGCCTGTTGTGGGACATGAAAGTACTGTCCACTTCTTAAGATCCAACTCCGCGAGATGCGCGATGTCGGCACCTGTAGTGATTTTCACACGTGTAGAACCACCGATGTTCTCGTAGTTCCATGAATGTTTCTTTGTTGCCATAATTTATGTTAATGTGTTTTATTTTCTATATACAAAAGTAATATACACTTTACTATTCTGCAAAAAAGTTTCAACTTTTCAGTTTTGCCGGATATAAAAAAGCCGTTGCAGTGTATTACAACGGCTTATCTGTCTGACTATTGGTCTGTTATTTTTACAACATATTCTGATTTTTCAACTCTTCTGCAACGACGAGCAGTTCACTGTACCACTCCTTGCCGAAGCGTTCAATCAGCGGTTCTTTAAGGAACTCATATGCACGTATACCTTTGCGACGTCCCTTTATGAATGCACTGTTGCACACATCCCACTTATGGAAATTCACTGCAGTATAATCGCCAACCTTACGCAAGCGCACCGGATAAAGGTAGCATGATATCGGTTTACGCCATGGAATGCGACCTTCGCGATATGCCTTTTCGATGAGACAGATGCAACCGCCGTTCTCGTCGCGCGAAGCGAACACGCAGTCCTTGCCGTTTACTATGGATGTAACAAGGTCTCCGTCGCGATCGTTATATACTACCCCCTGTTCATCTACAATGGCGCGTGCCTCGGGTGTCATTTCAGATGCAATTACCTCAAGTGCCTCTTCGAGTTTTTCCACCTCCTCGAGCAGTACCGGTGCACCGGCATCGCCTTCCACGCAACAGATACCCTTGCAATGCGAGAAGTTACAACAGAAATACTCCTGAAAGATATCGAATGACACTATTGTTTCGCCTATCTGTACCATTGTCCTAACGTTTTTATAACAAATAAGGGCGACCGAGTCGCCCTTATTTCATATTAGTGGATAAGTGCCTTACCGGTCATCTCTGCAGGTGCCTCAAGACCCATAATCTTAAGGATTGTAGGAGCCACATCGGCAAGAATACCGTCTTCGATTGTAGCGTTCTCTGAATTTGTTACATATACACATGGAACAGGATTCAAAGAGTGAGCTGTATTGGGTGAGCCATCAGGGTTCACTGCGTTGTCGGCATTTCCGTGGTCGGCAATGATGATTGACTCATAGCCATGCTCACGTGCAGCCTCAATAACATCCTTAAGGCATGCGTCAACTGCAAGAACAGCCTTCTCTATCGCGCTGTAGATACCTGTGTGACCTACCATGTCGCCGTTGGCAAAGTTAACGACGATGAATTCGTACTTTTCGCTGTTGATTTCGGCAACAAGTTTATCCTTAACCTCGTATGCGCTCATCTCGGGCTGCAAGTCGTATGTAGCAACCTTTGGAGATGGAACAAGGATACGCTCCTCACCCTCGTATGGAGTCTCACGACCACCGTTGAAGAAGAATGTTACGTGAGCATACTTCTCGGTCTCGGCAATGTGCAACTGTTTCATGCCCTGCTTTGCGATGAACTCGCCAAGTGTATTCTCAACATTCTCCTTGTCGAAAAGGATGTGAACACCTGTAAACTTGGCATCGTATGGAGTCATGCAGTAATACTGCAAACCAGGGATTGTATTCATACCCTCTGCAGGCATATCCTCCTGTGTAAGGACAACTGTAAGTTCCTTTGCACGGTCGTTACGATAGTTGAAGAAGATAACAGCATCGCCCTCGCTGATACGTGCATCATAGTTGCTGTTGACTATTGGTTTGATGAACTCATCGGTAACACCCTCTTCGTATGACTCCTTGACAGCGGCAACCATGTCGCTTGCCTGCTTGCCCTCGCCCTTTACAATGAGGTCATAAGCAATCTTCACACGCTCCCAACGCTTGTCGCGGTCCATTGCATAATAACGGCCAACGATTGTAGCAAGCTTGAGTTCCTTTGCTGTGAGCTGCTCGATGAAACCTGCACCGCTCTTGGGGTCGGTATCGCGACCATCCATAAAACAGTGAACATATGCGTTCTCTACGCCCTGTGCTACAGCAAACTTGTACATAGCCTCGAGGTGCTCGAGTGAACTGTGGACTCCACCGTCAGATGTCAAACCCATGAAGTGGAGCTTCTTACCGTTGTTCTTAGCATACTCAACTGCAGAAACAAGTTCGGGATTCTTTTCTATTGAGCCATCAGCAATGGCACGATTTATTTTCAAAAGGTCCTGGTAAACAACACGACCGCCACCGATATTAAGGTGTCCTACCTCACTGTTACCCATCTGACCTGCAGGAAGACCGACATTCTCACCGCTTGCCTGAAGCTGTGATGTAGGATAAACCGATATCAAATGATCCCAATAAGGAGTAGGTGTATTGAAAATAACATCACCTTTACCGTGATTACCAACACCCCAACCGTCGAGAATTACCAATAATGCTTTGTTTGCCATAATATTATCTGTTAAAATTGTTTTCAAAAAACGCAAAATCTGTGCAAAGTTAGTGATTTTTATTTTGTATTGTGGCATTTAAACGAAGAAAAACACTCAAACAGTAGCAAAACGTTGTCAATCAACAGATAAGTATTGTTAATTTTTATCAACAGATAAAATAAAAGCAATAAAAAAGCGCGCAAAAAACCGGAATATTATAAAAATAACGTAACTTTGTAAATTAAATCAATATCCATAAAAAGAACTATAGTATAATGCAGCACCCTTTGCACCTGTTCCGCTTTTGTCCGAAATGTGGCAGCGAAGCCTTTGCCGAGAACGATTTCAAATCGAAACGTTGCGGAGCCTGTGGCTTCATATACTATTTCAACCCGCTTGCGGCAACAGTAGCAATAATAACCAACAGAAAAGGCGAAATGCTTGTTGCCACACGCTCCAAAGAACCGGCAAAAGGTACATTTGACCTGCCTGGCGGTTTCTGCGACAGCTACGAGAGTGCCGAAGAGGGAGTTGCAAGGGAAGTTCTGGAGGAGACCGGTTTGAAAGTAACCTCCACGCAATATCTGTTCACGATACCGAACATATACAACTATTCGGGAATGGAACTGCACACCATGGATATGTTTTTCAAATGCGAAGTGGAAGATTGCGATGCAATTGTTGCCAACGACGATGTTGCCACCCTACGCTGGATAAGCATAGAAAAGCTCGACAGCAAGGATTTTGGACTGCAGTCAATAAGCAGGAGCATTGAAAGATTCAAGGATTTGTATAAGAACAATATGCTATAATGAAAATGAAAAGGAGTATTTTTTTACTTATGTTTGCCTCGTTGTCCTTGGCAATGACGGGACAGACCGACGAGAGAAGTTTTCTTATAAAGGAATCTCATCGTTTGTGCGCTGACGGCAAGTACGGAACAGCACTGACTTTGATTGAAAAAATCAACGTCGAAGGACTTGAGCCTGAAATGGTTCAGGAGTTGGAACTGCTGAAAGCCACCGCTACATTCGAAGAGAACTACCTTGAGGGAAGAGCACTGATATTGCAGTATCTTGCCGACTATCCCGAGAGTTCAAAGAAGGAGTTGCTGGGATGCTATGTCGCAGAATCATACTACCATAGCGGAGACTATGCGCTTGCATGCAAATGGTTCGAAAGCAACAACATAAAACGCTTGCCACGCATACAGCAGGAGAGAGCATCGCTATATTATGCCCTTTCGTTGCAGGAATGCGGCAAAGAGGATAATGCCGTAAGCATGTTGCGCAACACCGTGATTACAAGCAAGAAATATGCCGATGACGCCATATTCCACCTTGCTGTAATAGATTATGACAACGATAATCTCGAAACAGCAGAACGTGGCTTCAGAAGTGTAAAGGAAAACAAGACATACAGATACGACGTTCCATATTACATTGCCGGCATTCACCTTAAAAGAGGGAAATACGAAGAGGCAAACAGCGTTGCAAAGAGATTCATTGCACAGAATCCCCAAAAACAGCAATGCATAAAGATGTCGCAGATCATCGGTGCCGTAAAATACTCCGAAGGAAACTACGACGAAGCCATTGCACCGCTAACCGAATATATCGAGAAGAGCGACAAACCACAACGCATTGCCTGCTATCAGTTGGGTATGTGTCATTTCAGCAACGGAGATTTCGACAAGGCGCTCCCCTTGTTCACAATCTGCAACGACGGAAATAATGCCGTTGCCCAGAGTTCTCTGTTGCACACAGGTATAATAATGCTTGAAAAGAAGGACGACAATGCCGCACGCATGGCATTCGAACAGGCATCATCAATGACCTTCGACGACAAGGTGCGCGAAGAGGCGATGTACAATTACGCGCTTTGTCTGCACCGCACACGCTACTCTCCATTCGCTGAAAGCGTCAAGGTCTTCGAACGTTTCCTGAACGACTACCCGAATTCGGAACACGCAGAGAAGGTGGAAGGATATCTTGTAGAGGTGTATATGAATACACACAACTACGACGTCGCTCTGCAGTCCATCAACAAGATCAAATCACCTTCTGCCGAAATACTTAAGGCAAAGCAGAAGATTCTTTACCGTTTGGGTGTACAGGAATTCATCAACGGCAACATGGATGGAGCTATTGCATACATGGATAAATCCATAGAATTGTCGCGATACAACAAAGCCACATATGCCGACGCTCTCTACTGGAAAGGCGAAGCCCTTTACCGTAAGGGCGACTATGCAGGCGCTGCAGCCAACTACCGTATGTCGATAAGCAAAGGCGGTGTAAACAGCAACCGTGCACGATATGGCATAGGATATACCCTTTTCCAGCAGAAGAGATACCCCGAAGCACACAAGGAGTTCAACACATTCATTGACAATTCCATTGGCGAAAACAAGGAGGTGATAGCAGATGCTTTGAACCGCGTGGCAGACTGCCATTTCTATCAGCGCGAATACAAGACAGCCGACCAATACTACAAGATGTCGATTGCGGCAGACAGTTCGGCATGCGATTTCCCTCTGTATCGTTCGGCATTGGCACAAGGCTTGTCGGGCAAATATCAGGAAAAGGTAAATACACTCAATACACTTCTGGAGAAATATCCCAACAGCGTATATGCGGAGCAGGCTTTCTATGAAATGGGTAGAGCATACCTTGAACTGGAACAGCCCGAAGATGCGATAACGACATTCGACCGTCTTACAGTACGTTTCCCCAAGAGTGCTCTCACACGTCGCGCAACTACAGAAAAAGCAATGGTCTACAACTCTATTGGCGAACGCGACAAGGCGATAGATACATACAAGGACATCATTGACAGATACCCGCATAGCGATGAAGCGCAGGTGGCATTCCAGGATTTGAAGAACATATATGTGGAAATGGGTGAAGTCGGCGAATTTGCGGCATATGCAAAGACAACAAACGGAATCTATACCATAAACAATCACGAGATAGACACCCTTTCATACACCGCCGCAGAGAAGATGTACAGCAAGGGCGATATAGAAGGTGCAAAGGATAAGTTCGAGGAGTATCTTTCAGGACACGAGAACGGCGCTTACCGTCTTGACACACACTACTATCTCGGCGAGATATATTATCGCGAAAAGGATATGGATGAGGCTTTGAAGAACTTTGAGAAAGTCATAGAGTTCTCGGACAACAAATACACAGAACTTGCCATAATCAGAGCTGCCGGCATCTATTACAGCAAGGCTGAATACGACGAAGCCGGAACTCTTTACAAACAGTTGCTTGTAAAGAGCAGCAACGAGGAGCGACGTCAATTGGCACGCACAAACATAATGCGTACAGCCCAAAAACTCGACAGATATGGCGAGATTGTAAAATACGCAAGCGAGCTGTTGAAGAACAGCACCACATCTCCCGAGGTCAAGCGCGAAGCAAGTTACAATCGTGCAAAGGCATATCTGGCAATGGACAAGACCGACTCTGCAATAAAGGACCTTGAATCACTCGCCGGAGACACACGCACCAAGGAAGGTGCAGAGGCAAAATATCTGATTGCACAGATAAAGTTCGATGAAGGAGAGTACGACAAGTGCGAAGAGATAATAATGGAGTATATAGGCGAAAGCACTCCACATGCATATTGGCTCGCACGCAGTTTCATTCTGCTTGCCGATCTCTACTCTACACAGGACAAGCAGTTGGAAGCAAAGCAATATCTTATCTCGCTCCAGAACAACTATGACGGCGACGATGATATAGCCGAAATGATTGAGACACGTTTGGAAAAATTGAATTCAGAGAACAAACAGCATAATTAAGCATAATGAAAATGAAAAGAAGTATATTGTCATTGACGGCGTTGTTGATATGCGGCGCGCTGTTTGCACAGGAAGACAACAAGAACGCGGTTGTTAGCGTAGAAAACGACTACAATCCAACTGTTGTAACAGTAAACAAGAAGAATTTCACTCCCACGGTGGAGGGCAAGAGCAATGCAAAGCCTGCAGAACTTATATTCTCGACACAAGCTACCCCATACAGCGGTTTCACAAGCGAAAGAGATGCCAAGGATGTATTGCCCGCGCAGGAAAAGACACTGCCCGGTTATCTGCGTGTGGGATATGGTTTCAGAAACGACATAGATGCCAAACTGGCATACAATATCGACTTCGGCAAGAAGAGCTATCTGAGAATATTGGGTGCCTTCGATGGTTTCAAAGCCGATGTCAACGGAGAAGAACAGATATGGAATTCACGTCTGTTCAACACAGCCGCTGCCGTAGATTTCGGATACAAGTTCAAGAAGCTGACCTTCGGCATTACGGGAGACTTCAACAATCTGGTGCTCAATTATCAGAAAGCCAATAATTTCCAGGATGCCATAAACAGACAACACCACATGAACTACAATGTGGGCATTAATGGAGTTTCACAACTTGCAGGTCCGTTTGCATACACATTCAAGGCTGGATACACAAGTTCGCTCATCAGTTACACCGACGGAGTTGAAAATCCCATAACAGAGCAACACATCAACGCCGGTGCCACATTCGCATACGAAATTTACACAAAATATCTTCGTCGTGCCGGAATAGATGTGGATTTCAACGGATTCCTTTACAACAGTACATTGATCAACAGTACATATAGGCACAAGAATCTGCTGTCGATGGATTTCAACCCGTTTGCAGACTTCAACTTCAACGACTGGAGAATCACATTCGGAGCAAAGTTCAATTTCCGCACAGGCAACGGTCCGGTATTTGCCGCGGCACCGCACATAACCGTAGACAAGGCTCTTACAAAAAGAATCTCATTCTATGCCGAGATTACCGGCGGACGTAAGGACAACAGCTTCAGGACTATCGAAGGAATAACTCCGTATTGGGGATACAACAGTCTTGCCGACAGACAGATAAAGCCTACATACAGAATAATTGATGCCGCTGTGGGTACACGCATGACTCTTGAACCATTCTATTTCGATGTATTTGCGGGATATGCCCTCACAAAAGACGATTTGTTACAGACAATTTCTGTTGATGCAGCAGGACTCATCTACAGCAACTTCGGACAGGAATTCACAAACGACATACATGCCGGAGGAAGAATCGGATATGACTATGGTGGCTGGTTGAACATTGAGGCTGATGCAAGATACGACTATTGGACATGCAACAACAGAGACCTGCTTGCTATGCGCCCCGAGATTACAGCAAACGCAAAGATTGAGGTGCGACCTATTAAGAACCTCACAATGAGAGTGGGCTACAATTTCACACGCTACACAAAGAATGCGACAGGCGCACGCATAAGCGACAAGCACGACCTTCATGCAAGAATCAGCTACAGCATAAACAGATATATAGGTGCATTCATACAAGGCGACAACCTTGTGAACGACAAATATTATGAATACGCAGGTTACCAGGCTTTGGGCATCCGCGGTATGTTGGGAGCGACTGTAAACTTCTGATTGCAGCCGCTTTTAAAAAGAGTCAGGACAAAAGCTTATCCCGGGTGAAAAATTTATCACCTATTTAAAATAATATATTATTTTATGGGAAAAGCCGTCCGGCTCTTTTTATTTTTTTTGTTTTTTTTGGTTTCAATATACAGGAAACTTTTCTACTTTTGTCGGCAAAATAAAAACGGGAATATCCCCGACAACAGAAAAACGGCGTTTGAGTCATGCAGAAGAATTTAGTTATAGTTGAGTCTCCGGGCAAAGTAAAAACAATTGAGAAATTCCTTGGCAAGGATTATAAAGTGATGTCGAGTTATGGTCATATCTGTGACCTTAAGAAGAAGGAATTCAGTATAAACACCAACACATTCGAACCGGAATATGAAATTCCGGCAGAAAAGGAGAAACTTGTCAGTACACTAAAGGGCGAAGTCAAGAAAGCCGACATGGTGTGGTTGGCATCCGATGAGGACCGTGAAGGAGAGGCTATCAGCTGGCATCTTTACACAGTTCTTGGTCTAAAGCCCGAGAATACCAAGCGCATTGTATTCCACGAGATTACAAAGACAGCCATACTCAATGCCATAGAAAACCCTAGAGAGATTAATACCAACCTTGTATACGCACAGCAGGCACGTCGTGTGCTCGACCGTATAGTAGGTTTCAAACTTTCACCGCTTCTGTGGAGAAAAGTAAAACCGGCACTCTCGGCAGGACGCGTACAGAGCGTAACCGTAAGACTCATTGTTGAACGCGAGAGAGAAATAAACCGTTTCACACCCGAAAGCAGTTACAGAATCACAGCAACATTCGAGCTGCCGAATGGTGCAGGAGCACTGAATACAGAACTGTCAAAACGTTTCAAGACAAAAGAGGAGGCAGAGAAATTCCTGCAGTCGTGCGACAATGCGACATTCCTTATTGACGATGTAAGCACCAAACCACAGAAGAGAGTTCCCGCAGCTCCGTTCACAACATCAACCTTGCAACAGGAAGCCGCACGTAAACTGGGCTTCACCGTTTCACAGACAATGATGATTGCACAGAGATTGTACGAATCGGGATACATCACATACATGCGTACCGACTCGGTTAATCTTTCGTCGCTTTGCATAGGCTCATGCAAGAGTGTTGTTACCGATACTTATGGCAGCGAATATCTCAAGAGCCGCAACTACTCAACAAGTTCCAAAGGAGCGCAGGAGGCTCACGAAGCCATACGCCCCACATACATGGCAAACACTACAATTGAAGGCACAGTTCCTGAGAAGCGTCTCTATGAACTCATTTGGAAGCGCACCATCGCATCACAGATGGCAGATGCCATAATCGAAAAGACTACCGTAAAAATTTCGATAAGCGGACACAGCGAGACTTTTGTGGCTACAGGTGAAGTAACCGTATTCGACGGTTTCCTGCAGGTTTATCGCGAAAGCACCGACGACGAGAACCAGAACGAGACAACCACAATACCTGCAGTCCACAAGGGAGAGGTTCTCACCACAAAAGAGATTATTGCCACAGAGCGTTTTACACAGCACCCTCCACGATACAACGAGGCAAGCCTTGTAAACAAGCTCGAAGAACTTGGAATTGGCCGTCCTTCGACATACGCTACATTCATCAGCACAATACAGCAGAGAGGGTATGTTGAGAAGGGCAACAAGAGCGGCACGACACGCAAATACAATATACTCACCCTCAACGGCGGAAAGATTACCGAGAAAGAGGGCAAAGAGAATGTGGGTACAGAAAAGTCAAAACTGTTGCCTACAGACATAGGTATAGTCGTAAACGACTTCCTGCTCGATTATTTCCCCGAAATCATGGACTACAACTTTACTGCAACCGTAGAAAAGGATTTCGACGAGATTGCCGATGGCAAACTTATGTGGTCGGATCTGATTTCCGATTTCTATAAGGATTTCGAGCCTAAAGTAGACAATATCATACAGACCAAAAACGAGCATAAGGTAGGAGAACGCATACTTGGAAACGACCCTGCGAGCGGCAAGCCCGTTTCTGTAAAGATCGGACGTTTCGGTCCTATCGTACAGATTGGTTCGGCTACCGACGAGGAGAAACCACGTTTCGCACAGATGAAGCCCGGACAAACCCTTGAGACAATAACACTCGAAGAGGCTTTGGGATTGTTCAGCCTGCCACGCACTTTGGGAGAATATGACGGCAATGCCGTTACCATCGGTGCTGGACGATTCGGACCATACATAAAGTACGGAAGTGCATACGTGACACTGCCCAAGACACACGATCCGTTGACCGTGAGCCTGGAAGAGGCTGTTGAACTGATTGAGGCAAAACGCAAGGCGGAAGCAGAACGCGTCATCAAGACCTTTGACGAGAAACCCGAACTTCAGGTATTGAACGGACGTTTTGGCCCATACATTGCCTTTGACGGCAGCAACTACAAGTTGCCAAAGAGCGTAACACCTTCGGAACTCACATTGGAAGAGTGCCTTGATATTGTAAACAAGCAGAAGGAGAACACCAAAGCCCCTGCAAAAAGACAATACAGGAAGAAATGATACGCATATTCCTTATAGGTTACATGGGTGCCGGCAAGACCACACTAGGACGTGCGCTTGCCAGAGAACTTGGTGTAGAGTTTATAGACCTGGACAGCTATATCGAGAATCGGCTATGTAAAAGCGTATCACAGATTTTTGACGAAAAAGGCGAAGAGGGGTTCAGGGACATTGAACGCCGTATGCTACACGAAGCAGGAGAATTTGAGAATGTGATTATTTCAACCGGTGGAGGAACTCCATGTTTCTTTGACAACATCGACTACATGAACGCCCAAGGAGTTACCGTATTCCTTGATGTTCCCGTAGAGAGACTATTCATCAGATTGAGCATCGCACGCAAGAAACGTCCGCTCATAATGGAGAAGAACGATGAAGAACTGCGTTGCTTCATCACTGAGCAATTGGCGAAAAGATTGCCGCACTACAGCAAAGCGAAGCATAGTTTCATTGCCGACCAGCTCGAGGATGTGAAACAGATAGAGACATCGGTGAGAAACTTCCTGCAACAGATAGAATTGAAGTAAAGAGATATATTTTTAACCTTTGGTTATATTATTAACAGCTATCGAACATTTCAGACATGAGAAAATGGCGCATTGAGGACTCAGAGGAGCTATACAACATCAATGGTTGGGGTGCTTCTTATTTCAGCATCAATGAAAAAGGTAATGTTGCCGTTACACCCAAGAAGGACGGCATACAGATTGATCTCAAGGAGTTGATAGACGAGTTGCAGTTACGCGACGTTCCGGCTCCTGTACTCATACGTTTTCCGGATATTCTCGACAACAGAATCGAGAAGATTTCGGGATGTTTCAAAATCGCGGCGGAGGAGTACAACTACACAGGCGAGAATTTCATAGTCTACCCCATCAAGGTAAACCAGATGCGTCCTGTTGTGGAAGAGATAACAAGCCATGGCAAAAAGTACAACATCGGACTCGAAGCCGGTTCAAAGCCGGAACTTCATGCCGTAATAGCCATGAATACAGAAAACGATTCACTCATCATCTGTAATGGCTACAAGGACGACAGTTACATTGAACTCGCCCTGCTTGCACAGAAGATGGGACGACGTATTTTCCTTGTTGTAGAGAAACTTAACGAGCTGAAACGCATAGCCAAGATAGGCAAGCGTCTAGGAGTCCGTCCCAACATAGGTATCCGCATCAAACTGGCATCAGAAGGTAGCGGAAAATGGGAAGAGAGCGGTGGAGATGCAAGCAAGTTCGGTTTGACATCGAGCGAACTGTTGGAGGCTCTTGAGATACTCGAGCGCTACGACATAAAGGACTGTCTGCGACTGATACACTTCCACATCGGAAGCCAGGTTACACGCATCCGCCACATCAAGACCGCTTTGCGCGAGGCTTCACAGTTCTACGTGCAGCTGCACAAATTGGGATATAATATCGAATTCACCGACATAGGCGGAGGATTGGGTGTCGACTACGACGGTACACGCTCATCGAGCAGCGAGAGTAGTGTCAACTACTCAATACAGGAGTACGTTAATGACGCTGTATACACCATGGTGGACGCCGCAGACAAGAACGGCATTCCTCATCCTAACATCATAACAGAGAGCGGACGTTCCGTAACAGCGCATCATGCAGTACTCATATTCGAGGTGCTCGAAACAGCCGCATTGCCACAGATGGACGAGGATTGGGAGGTAGCTGCCGGTGACCACGACCTTGCAAAAGAGCTTTACAAGATATGGTGCGAACTCGACCAGCGCACAATGCTCGAGGCACTCCACGATGCACAACAAATCCGCGAGGAGGCTCTTGAACTCTTCAGCCACGGTATTGTGGACCTTAAGACACGTGCACAGATTGAGAGCATGTTCTGGAGTATCATACGCGAGACATTGGCTATCGCAAAGAACATGAAGCATGTTCCCGACGATTTCAGGAAACTGCCGAAGCTCATTGCCGACAAATACTTCTGTAACTTCTCTTTGTTCCAGAGCCTGCCCGACAGCTGGGGTATCGACCAGTTCTTCCCCATAATGCCTATACATCGCCTTGACGAACGTCCCGACCGCGATTGTACCATACAGGATATGACCTGCGATAGCGATGGAAAGATTACCGACTTTATCCATTACAACAGCAAAGCCGACTCTCTTAAGGTGCACCGCATGAAATCGAACGAACCATATTACCTTGGCGCATTCCTTGTAGGAGCATACCAGGAGATTCTTGGCGACATGCACAACCTGTTCGGTGATACCAATGCCGTACACGTCAGCGTCGATGACAAGGGCTATCAGATAGAGAAGATTATCGACGGTGAAACCATTGCCGATGTATTGGATTATGTACAGTTCGATGCACGCAAACTCGTGCGCACACTCGAACGTTGGGTAACCAGCGCTGTAAAAGAGGGTAAAATCACACTTGAAGAGGGCAAGGAGTTCCTTTCGAACTACCGTTCGGGACTTTATGGATACACCTATCTCGATTATTGAGAAATAACAATATGACACTATTCTTGAAAGGTTGTAGATTCACGCTACAACCTTTCGTGCCTATATGACAATGTTTTCAGAAAAGGATTTAATACATCCCGAATGGGGAATGATAAGGATTACGGTAAACCGGCGTGCAAGACGAATAATAATGCGTGCCGACAGCGGTTGCATACGCATGACCGTTCCTCCGCTGGCCACGAACAAGGACATTGAAAAGGCATTGGCAACACATGGCGACAAACTTAAAAGAATGCAGAGCACGGCGAAACCCCGATGCATCGACTGCAACTACTCTATTGGAGAAGAAAGTTTCCGTATAACTCTGGAGGAGTACAAGGGCAAGAACTTCATGTGGGTACACAACGGAGCGACACACACACTGATGTGCCCCGAATATACCGACTACAACAAAATACAGGAATGGTTGCAAAGAGTTGTAAAGAATGCAATACAGGAAAAGGCAAAGAACGTTCTGCCTCCACGTCTTGCATCGCTGGCAAAAAGACATGGATTCAGGTATACCGGTTGCTCCGTACGCAACAGCCACAGCAGATGGGGCAGCTGCAACGGCAAAGGCAGCATAAGCCTGAGTATGTATCTTGTTCTTCTGCCCGATGAACTTATTGAATATGTGCTGTTGCATGAGTTATGCCACACCGTTGAGATGAATCATGGCGAACGCTTCTGGGCACTGCTCGACAAAGCCTGCCATTGCAATTCCAGAGAGATACGTGCCAAACTCAAGAAGTACACTCCTGACATATAGGCAAACGGCTGATATTCCCCGTTTTTAGAGCCTAAATTTGTTCATCTCGGAATTAAGTAGTAAATTTACACAAACTTACAAACATTATCCACAAATGTCAGTAAACATAGTAAAGGTTGAGAACAACAGACAACTCAAGACTTTTATCCGTTTCAACTATGAGTTCTACAAGGGGAACAGTTGTTTTGTACCCGAATTGTATGAGGACACTGTAAACACACTGCGCAAGGACCGCAATGCTGCATTTGAATTCTGTGATGCCGATTACTTTCTTGCATATCGCGACGGTAAAGTCGTAGGACGTATTGCTGCCATTATAAACAGGCGAGCAAACGAGACATGGGGCCACAACGCGGCACGTTTCGGATGGGTTGATTTCATAGATGACAAGGAGGTTGTGGATACCCTGTTTGAAACAGTTGAGAATTGGGCGCGTGAACGCGGAATGACCGAGCTTCAAGGACCGCTCGGTTTCACCGATATGGACCCCGAAGGTATGCTCATCGAAGGTTTCGACCGAATGGGAACAATGGCCACAATATACAACCACCCCTACTACCCCAAGCACATGGAACGTATGGGCTACACAAAAGATGTCGACTGGGTGGAGTATCTGCTTAAAGTTCCCGAAAAGAGATGGGAAAAGGCCATACGCGTCTCTGCAATAGTGGAACGCAAATACAACCTGAGAGTCGCAAGATTCAAATCACGCGCCGAGGTGGCAAGGAAATATGGAAAACAGCTGTTCAATCTTGTCAACGAGTGCTACTCCGAACTGTATGGTTTCTCGCAGCTCAGCGAAAGACAGATAGAGCAATACATAAAGATGTACCTGCCTGTGATAGATTTGAAACTGGCATCGTTTGTCGTAGACAAGGACGACAACCTGATAGCGATGGGTGTAAGCATCTACTCACTTGCCGAGGCTCTGCGCAAGGCAAAAGGACGGATGTTCCCGTTCGGTTGGTGGCATCTGGCAAAAGCCCTGTTTATTAAGCCACCTAAAAGGCTGGATTTCCTGCTTGTGGCAGTAAAGCCCGAATACCAGAGCAAAGGAGTATTTGCAATGATATTCAACGATCTGTTAGGCAATTTCATTGACATGGGACTTGTGGACGTGGAGAGCAATCCCGAACTCGAGGACAACAAGAAGATGCAGAGTCAATGGGATGAGTTCGAAAAAGAACAGCACAAGCGTCGCAGAGCATTCAAGAAACAACTTTAATTAAACAAGAACAACATAAAGTCAATAGACAGAAAAATATGTCCGAAGAGAATAATTTGGAATTCAACGAAGCCCCTAAAGTGGACGCCGCCGCATATGGCGATGATTCTATACGCCATTTGAGCGATGTAGAGCACATCCGTCTGCGTCCGGGTATGTACATAGGTAAACTGGGAGACGGTTCACAAAGCGATGACGGTATCTACGTCCTCTTGAAAGAGGTGGTGGACAACTGTATCGACGAGTTCAAGATGGGATTCGGAAAACGCATCGAGATTGACATCATTGAACACCACACTGTTGCCATCCGCGACTACGGACGAGGCATTCCGCAGGGAATGATGATACAGGCTGTGAGCAAGCTGAACACCGGTGCCAAATACGACGACAAGGTTTTCAAGAAATCGGTCGGCTTGAACGGTGTGGGTCTTAAAGCCGTAAATGCCACAAGTACCAATTTCGAGGTACGCAGCTATCGCGACGGCGTTGTACGCATAGCAAAATTCGAAAAGGGAATACTGGTCAGCGACAGCACCGAAAAGACAAACGACGAGAACGGTACATACATATCGTTCACGCCCGACAATACCCTGTACCGCAATTACGAATACCGCGATGCGCACATAGAGAATCTTCTGCGCAACTACACATACCTGAATACAGGCTTGGCGATAATGTTCAACGGCAAGCGCATCCTTTCGCGCAACGGTCTTGTCGACCTGCTGTGCGACCGCATGAATACAGAAGCACTCTACCCCATCATACATCTTAAGAGCGATGACATAGAGATTGCCTTCACGCATGCACAGCAGTATGGCGAAGAGTACTACTCTTTTGTAAACGGACAGCATACATCACAGGGCGGAACACATCAGAGTGCATTCAAAGAGCTTGTGGCGCAGACCATACACGATTTCTTCTCTGCAAAGAATTTCGAATACTGCGATATCCGTAACGGTATTGTTGCGGCAATAGCAATAAACATTCAGGAACCTGTGTTCGAGAGCCAAACAAAGGTACGTCTTGGTTCTACAACCATTGCACCCGATCCGGGCAGCATGAGTGTAAAGAAATTCATCAGCGACTTTGTAAAGGTGGAACTCGACAATTTCCTGCACAAGAACCCCGAGATAAGCGATGTGATTCTCGCGAAAATCATGACATCGGAGAAAGAGCGCAAGGAACTTGCCGGACTCACCAAGCAGGTGCGCGAAAAAGCAAAAAAAGTGAATATACACAACCGCAAGCTACGCGATTGTCGCATACACTATAACGACACCAAGGGCGATCGCATGGATGAAAGCTGTATATTCATCACCGAGGGTGATTCAGCAAGCGGTTCAATAACCAAGAGCCGCGACTCCAACACACAGGCAGTATTCAGTCTGAAAGGAAAGCCGCTGAACTGCTTTGGACTGAGCCGTGCGGTGGTTTATCAGAACGAGGAGTTCAACCTTCTGCAGGCCGCACTGAACATCGAAGACGGTCTCGAAGGCTTGAGATATAACAAGGTAATCATTGCAACCGATGCCGATGTGGATGGCATGCACATCCGTCTGCTCATGATAACATTCTTCCTTCAGTTCTTCCCCGAGCTCATCAAGAAAGGGCATGTGTACATCTTGCAGACACCGCTTTTCCGCGTGCGCAACAAGCGTAAGGTAGCACGTGGCAAGAAAGGCGCGCAGGAGAAGAAAGAACACAAGAGCGACTTTGAGACAATATACTGCTACAGCGAAGAGGAGCGTATCGCCGCAATAGAAAAACTGTCGCCCAACCCCGAAATAACACGATTCAAGGGATTGGGAGAGATTTCTCCCGACGAGTTCCGAAATTTCATCGGTGAAGACATGCGTCTGGAGCCGGTAGAGCTTCATAAAGAAGACAAGGTGAATGAACTGCTCAGCTACTACATGGGCAAAAACACCATGGAACGACAGAACTTCATCATCGACAACCTTGTTGTTGAAGAGGACAAAGCTAACGACGAGGAGTAACAGCATGGGAAAAACAGCACTTTTCGCGGGTTCATTCGACCCTTTCACAAAAGGTCATCATGCATTGGTGGAACGCGCATTGACCATGTTCGACAGGATTGTAATAGGAATTGGTACAAATTCCGGCAAGAAATGCATGTTCACAACCGAAGAGCGCACCAATGCCATTAAGAAACTCTTCAACAACGAAGAGCGAGTGGAAGTAATGGTATACAACTCCTTGACTATGGACTTTGCAAAAGAGATTGGGGCAGATGTACTGCTACGCGGAGTACGCAGCACCAAGGACTTTGAATACGAGCGTGAGATTGCTGATATTAATCTGCGTCTGGGAGGGATAGAAACTGTCCTGCTTATAAGCGAACCCGAACACGCATCCATAAGCAGCAGTATAGTACGCGAACTAATAACATACGGCAAGGACGTTTCAGCACTCCTGCCACAAAACAAAGACAAATGAGAAAGATATTCATACTTTTCGCAGCACTTGCATTCACACTTGCAGGCAAAGCACAGGAGATGCCGGAACATCTGTTGAAACTCATGTACACCGGCAACATCATCTCACGTTTCTACGTGGATGAGACCAACAACGACAAGATAACAGAAGCCGGAGTAAAGGCAATGCTCAAAGAGCTTGACCCACACTCAACATATACCGACCCTAAAGAGACAAAAGCCCTTTTGGAACAGATGCAGGGCAGTTTCAGCGGAATCGGAATACAGTTCAATATAATTTCGGACACCCTCTATGTAATACAGACAACAAAGAACGGTCCGTCTGAGCGTGTCGGAGTGCTTGCCGGAGACAAGATTGTAACCGTGAACGACACCGTAATCGCCGGTGTAAAGATGGAGCGCACCGACATAATGTCGCGTCTGAGAGGTGCAAAAGGTTCGGAAGTAAAGATTGGAGTGCGCCGTAAGGGCATAGAGCGCATGCTGGAATTCAACATCATACGCGACGATATATCTACAAAGACAGTAGATGCCGCATATATGATAGACAAGAAGAACGGCTATATAAGAATAACATCATTCGGTGCAAAGACACATGAGGAATTTGCCGCAAAACTTGATTCCCTGAAGGCATTGGGCATGAAGAATCTTATAATAGACCTTGAAGGCAATGGCGGTGGCTATCTGAATGCCGCGGTTGACATTGCAAGCGAACTCATAGACGAGAACAAGCTTGTTGTATACACCGAAGGAAGAAGTAACCCGCGCTACGACTATATGTCAAAAGGCAAAGGAAGATTCCTTAAAGGGAACCTTGTGGTGATTGTAGACGAAACATCTGCATCTGCCGCAGAGATTCTATCGGGAGCAATACAGGATTGGGACAGAGGCCTTGTTGTGGGACGACGCAGCTTTGGTAAAGGTCTTGTACAACGTCCGTTCAATTTGCCCGACGGCTCAATGATACGTCTTACAATAGCACGTTATTACACACCTGCAGGTCGTTGTATACAGAAGCCCTATGGCAATGATTCCATAAAGTACGAACAGGACCTTATGCAACGCTATAACAGCGGCGAACTTACAAGCGCCGACAGCATACACTTCCCCGACTCTCTAAAGACATACACGAAGCGTCTTGGACGTCCCGTATATGGTGGAGGAGGTATCATGCCCGACTATTTTGTTCCGCTCGATACACTCAAATACACCAAGTATCACCGTGCGCTTGCGGCAAAGGGCAGTATAACACAGGCTTCGCTCAAGTACCTTGATGCCAACAGAGAGAACATCACAAAAGAATACAGCGATATCCACGACTTTGACAACCGCTTTGAGGTGGACGACACATACCTGAATATCCTTCGCGAACAAAGCATACAGGACAATGTTGAACTCGAAGGCGGCGAAGAGGAGTATCAGAAGTCGTTGCCCGAAATAAAGAAACAGCTCAAACACCTTATAGCACGTGATATATGGGATATGGAGCAGTTCATGGAGATATACAATAAGAGCAACGATATGTTCCTGAAAGCATATGAACTGATACAGCAGAAGAAATTCGAAAACCTGCTGGTTAAATAAACAACAAAGAGAACCTTTTGGGTTCTCTTTGTTATTTATTACATAGAATCAACACCTTACGTTCATCGGAAAGAGTGGTTGCGAATATATAGGAATCTCCGCCATCGGAGAGTTTCAACCGTTTACGAAGTTGCTGTACGCTCTCCGGGAAATTACGCACGGTAATGTTTGCCTTCTGAAGGCTCTGCACCTTTTTGATTTCATTTTTTGAAAAGCCAAGCACATCCGTTACCTCGAATACACGCCCCGGAAAATCATCTACAAGAACATCCGAAGTATACAATTGGCTGTTCGGATGCAGTTTACTTATGCCAAAGCGCGATGCAATGACACGCGAACAACCTGCCTTTTGAATAGTAGGATTGGGTTCATAAAGATACCTGCCCACTTCACTGCAACAACCAATCACAACAGAAGCCTCTTCGCGCTGTTCGAAAACAAATTCCTGCACACCATCCTTTAGGATATTGACACAATGAACAGGAAGCGATTCACACTTGTTACGTTCAAGTACAAAGAGCAGTTCCTTGCACTCATTGTTTACAGCAACCACATGTACAGCCGACACATTCCGTAACTGACGGCATGCCAACGTTATATCGAGCATCGGAGAGCACTTTATCATGACATTGGCAGATTTCTCCAACAGCAACTCCTCGAGTTCCACCACATTCGGCTCACAATCGGAAAGAGCCACCACCTTGCGCCCATCGCCATCCCGACGGGCCGGGTCAACAAAAATCCAATCGAGTTGCGGTAACGATTCAAGCAATTTCTCGCTGTTACCGTTCATTACTGCTGCTTGGTCAAGACCAAGCAAAGAAAAATTATGACGGGCGATATCACAGAGCCTTTCATTGCGCTCTATATAAAAAGCCTCATCAAAGCCACGGCATATATAACTGAAATCGATACCGAAACCACCTGTAAGGTCGGCAAAACGCGCACCACGCAACAACGAGGCCTTATACTTTGCGGCAGGCTCGCTTGAACATTGCTCCATAGATATTTTCGGCGGAAAAATAATTCCTGCAGTGGCAGACCATGCCGGAAGCTTCACACACGCCAGTTGCCAGCCCTCTATCTGCACCACAGCTTCGCGCATATCCACACCGGGATATCGCTTGGCTTGCAACGCAAGAGAGCGGACATCGTCGCAACGATGCTGTCCTATAAAATCTATGGTTGCAATATCGAGCATATAATCAGTTCTTATTCAGAATCACCAATGCACCTATAACGCCGGGAACCCAGCCACAGCAGGTTAGAAGGAAAATGATAAGGACCGAACCGCATCCCCTATCGATAACGGCAAGAGGAGGAAAGAAAATTGCTAGCAAAACTCTTAAAAGCGACATATATATTTTTCTTTCAAATTATACTCTTAACTTCAATCCGGCAAAGATTGTATCGGGCTTAAAGGCAAATACCGATGCCATTTCACCCGCCATGCAGAAACCGCACTGCGCACACTTGTCTGTTCCATGACCGATACACAAACCTCTGCTGCCATCGGGATATACAAAGTCTGTTACCCAGCAACGGCGTTTGAACTTGTTCGATTTCATGAGCTTCAGACCTGATATAGAATTCATGATAGGATACCCCTTCTTCTTGTATTCAATTACCTTGTCTATGATTTCAGCTCTTTGGTCAAGAGGCAGAGACAGGTATTCAGTTCCCTCGAAAGGTGTATGGAAGTTGATGGATATACACTCTATTGCAGGATTGTTTTTTGCATATTCTATGGTATTGAACACATCGGTATGGTTAAGGGTATTCACAACCATATTCACGCTCAGATGCTTGTGTCCGCACTCGGCAATATTCTTTTCCAATTTTGCAAATGTACCCTTTCCACGTACCTCCTCGTGGTAACCGCCTGCACCATCAAGACTCACCCAGATAGAGTCGGCATGCGAACCGGCAAACGGCAACTGCGCATTGGTTGTTATGGTACACGAGAAGAAACCGATTTCCTTTGCAAGGTCAATAAGGTCGTTTATTCTCTTGTCGCCATCGCGCCACAGAGTAACCTCACCACCTTCGAAATCAACAAATCGAGAACCGGCATCATAGGATTTCTGCAGATGTCCACGCACCTGTTCGTAGGTCATGTTATGAGGATTCTTCAACTCATAGACGCTGCAGTGCTTGCAACGCAGATTACATATATCAGAAATAAACAGAACTGTCTGAAGCGGAGCCTTACGACCAAAGAAACGCGCTCTGACAAACCA
Source organism: uncultured Bacteroidaceae bacterium (assembly GCA_904502235.1). Classification (GTDB taxonomy): domain Bacteria; phylum Bacteroidota; class Bacteroidia; order Bacteroidales; family Bacteroidaceae; genus HGM04593. The sequence goes on along the minus strand of CAJGDP010000004.1, from coordinate 1,525 downwards.
TTGGGCAAGATAAAAAAGTTTCTTCATCCTTAACCGAATATTATATTTACAATAATTATTATAAGACAGAAATTCATTGTTACGTTACGTGCAGTGAGCCACCTGAGTAAGAACCAGTCGATACCAGCCTGCTTGTATTTTTCCCACTCACCCATAGGTCCCATCCACTTTCTGGGTTCCAAAGATGTTTCCTTATGGTTCACAAAATCGTTCAACGACTTTACAATCCACAGGGATATGGGCAATACCAATAGTACTGCAAGATACGCAGGATGCAACAGTTTCAACATCACGGCAACAACAACAATGATATAAGGCAGAGTATTTATAACTGCAGACAGGAATATCTGCCCTTTTGCTCCACCCATAAGATGTGCCATAGTTTTCTTGTCCATCTTCTTGTCGGGCACGGCATCAAGCACCGAATGGGTATATACGATGTTTGTAACCAATAGTCCCACAGATGATGAGAGTATAAGAATCTTTGAGTTCACCGTGCCTGTAATAGCGTAATACACACCGGTCATAAGCAAAGGACCGAACATCGTGAATATTACAGCTTCTCCCAGACCATGATAAGCAAGTTTTAAAGGACCGCCAGAGTAGGAAACACCTATTATCGCTGCTGCGAGAATCCACCAACAGATATCCCATCCTCTAATAACAAGCACTAAAACACCCATAGCCAATGCCAAGAGCATAAACAGAGAGGAAACCACAAAGAGTTGCTTATGGGTAGCCTCACCCGAAGTAAGATATGGATATTTCACCATTCGGCTACGGAATCCCTCGTTCTGCACTTTCTGTCTTGCCTCGGCAGAGCCATTCTTATAGTCGAACCAGTCATCGAGCAGATTCAATCCCAGGTGCAGAAACACCACACCGATAACCGACGCAATGGCAGCTATCCAATTGAAACTTTCAGCTCCGTACGAAAGAGCCACTGCCGTAAGCGCAGGCAACAACGATTGAGGCAACGAAATGGGTCGCGCATTCTTAAACCAGAATTTTATTTTACTCATGATATTATATTTTGCACAAAAATACAACATCATGCTCCATTATACAAATGATTCATAACATAATAAATAAATACGCAACAAAAAAAAAGCGTCTGCCCCGAAAGGAGCAGACGCCGTATTTAGGTTTAAGCGTTTATTAAAGCTTTGGACCTGCAGCAACAAGAGCCTTACCAGCCTCGTTACCTGTGTACTTGGTGAAGTTCTTGATGAAACGACCAGCCAAGTCAACTGCCTTCTCTTCCCACTGAGCTGCGTCAGCATAAGTGTCGCGTGGATCGAGGATAGCAGGATCAACACCTGGCAACTCTGTTGGAACAACAAAGTCGAAGTGAGGGATAACCTTTGTAGGAGCTGTATCGATTGAGCCATCGAGGATAGCATCGATGATACCACGTGTATCCTTGATAGAGATACGCTTGCCGGTACCGTTCCAACCTGTGTTAACGAGGTATGCCTTAGCACCGTTCTTCTCCATCTTCTTAACCAACTCCTCACCATACTTT
>CAJGDP010000003.1 GCA_904502235.1 uncultured Bacteroidaceae bacterium | reverse complement strand
TGCCAATGTAGGAGCTACTGCCTTGTCATGAGTTCTTCTCTTGGCAGTTCTAGTCTTTGATTGTCTTCTTTTAGGATGTGCCATTTTTCTTACTTTTTAATTATCTTCATCAATTTGTATATTCTTCAAACCTTCCCAACGGGGATCAAACCCTTGTTCTTCATTGCCATTTTCATCATCGTTACGCTCGGCAGAGTGTTTCTTCAGCTTGCCCGTCATTTCGTGATTACACTTTCCCGGAGCATGCACACGTTTCATCGGCAACGACAAAACAATGAATTCGTAGAGATACCACGCGATATTCAAATCACCATCCTGTTCAGGAACGATAACTATATCGCCATCGTCGGCATACTCTTCACCAAGTTTCACTCTAAGAGTGTTCTCTGTGTCCACGTCCACCTCAAGGTCATCGAGGCAACGGTCACAAGGAACAACCACCGTTCCGTTCAAGGCAAAATGAAATTCGAATACATCGCGATTCTTTTTCACTGTTACCAATGCCTTGACAGCACCTTTCTGAAACTCTTCACCATCGATATCGCCAAAAAAGGCATTATCAAGGTCAAACTCCAAATTCAGGGACGCAACTTTCAATCCCTTCAGATCAACATTATATTTATCAAATCTTCCCATCGCTACATAAAATCAACACAATCAACAATATAAGTCGCAAAAAGCGGCATAAACCACCTTTACTATCCGAATTTAGGACACAAAGATAGTAATAAATTCTTTAGAAACACCTAAAATGATAAAAAAACTTCAAAAACAGCACTATTTTACTATTTTTTCAGTTCGAGACGGAACGTTGCACCCTTGCCTACAGAACTTTTCTTCACAAAGATTTTACCTTTATGATACTCCTCCATAATTCTCTTTGCCAACGACAATCCAAGCCCCCAACCACGCTTCTTTGTTGTAAAACCGGGCTCAAACACCCTGCGTCGCATCGATTTGGGAATACCCTTGCCGGTATCACTCAATTCTATATAAGCATTGTGCTCATCATGAGACACAGACACCGTAATCACACCACTGCCACCCATTGCATCAACCGCATTCTTGCAAAGATTCTCTATCACCCACTCAACAAGCGGAGTATTCATGCGCACAAGCAAAGGCCTCTTGGGGAATTCAACAACATATTCAACCTTTGACGGGCTACGACGTTTCACATATTCAACAGCCCCTTCTATAACAGAAACCAGATCCTCAGTTGTATGCTCCGGATTTGAACCGATCTTTGAGAAACGCTCTGCCACCCTTTGCAGACGCTCCACATCGTGCTGCATATCAGGCAACAGTTCATCCGCAGGATATTTGTCTTTCAAAACCTCGACCCATGCCATAAGCGAAGATATAGGCGTTCCCAACTGATGGGCAGTCTCCTTTGACAAACCAACCCACACACGATTCTGCTCGGCACGTTTGGAACTTACAACAGCCACCACACATATAATAAGGAACACCAGAACCACTCCCAATAATATATAAGGATAATAGGAAAGCATTATAAGGATGTTCGAATCATCGTAACAAACATACTGCTCACCCACACCTGCCATATAAATAGGAATTATATTCCCCTTCTTACGCATATCCACCACACGCTCCATGAGCACCGCAAGCGAATCGGCATTAGCCGGAATACTTATATTGTTTTCCTGAATTATAGAACCTTTATCATCGGTAAGAATAACCGGAATAGTCTTGTTGCTGCTAATAATCTGCAATTCAAGCTTCACATCCTCGTCAACATCGGCATTTATCAGAGAGCCCATCGCAGAAGCCCATACCTGCATCTTGTTCTTCTCCTCCAGCTTAAGCCTGTCCACAAACCCGTTAGACACAAACAGAGAAGCCACGGCAATCATCGCCGCCACAACCACAAGCAGATATTTTACATTTCTGAAATTATTGAACCATTTCATACCAAAATCCTTTTACAGAATATTTAACGTATAAAACAGTTGTTTAGTATATTTAGAACAATAAAAGAGCGCGACTATTCTTTTCCTTCCAGATCTATTCAATTACAAGTTCCTCCAATGGAAGTTTGGGGACACAATGAACTCCGTCCTTACGATAGTAATTGCAATCGCCATCGGCAGGCATGTCAACCAGCTCTATCTTTTCGGCACTCTTGCCTATGGGCAAAACCACCAACGGTTCGTATGGCAACGACAGATTTTCCTTTATCTTTTCTTTATCGAACGACATAAGGCAGATTCCGTTCAAGCCTATCTCCACAGCCTGCAGCAACATACTCTGCACCGATATTCCAAGGTCGATATATGTACTTATGTGCGGCTCCACAGTTGAACATACCACAATAAAGGCATTGGGTTCGGTTCCGGGCAATGGCAATTTCATGTCACTCAAAGCACTGCCCATTGCTACATGCGGAAGCACAAGGTGAGCGCGTTCATGTGTTACAAGCGCAAAACGCAGCACCTGCCTGTTCCTTGCCGATGCAACCTTGTTATTTACCGACACAATGCGCATAAGCTGGTCCTTACGCACCTTGAACGAGCAATCGAACCCACGCGTGCTACGGTTCTTCAACAACAAAGCCGACAAAGAGCCTTTATTGCTCTTTGTCGAAATATTGCCTGCACCGGAGCGGAATTGCTCCATTCTTTTTTCAAGATAATTGTCTGCCACTGTCTATATCCAATAATATTGTTTTTCCGCTTGCCAAAGAGGCCTGCACATCTATTATACGCTGGTTGCTACTGCCTCTGAAACACAACTCCTCACTCTTCAGCACCTCGACAAACCTTCCGTCGACAAGCACATCTATATATTTCAGAAGTTCTTTTTGTTGAATATTCTTCAACAAATCTTCGAACAGATAACCTGTATAGCACCAGATATTCTTGGCACTGCACTCCTTTATCGCCTTGGCAAGTTCCGTAAAGCCGGCTGGCTGATACATGGGGTCGCCACCCGAGAATGTCACATCGGCAAAAGGATCGGCAAGAATTACTTTGAGAATATCCTTCACATCCACCTCGTGTCCGTTTGCCATATCCCACGACTGCGGATTATGACATCCCGGACAACGATTAGGACAACCGGCACAATAGACGGTTGTCCTGAATCCCGGTCCATCGACCGTTGTATCTTCCACTATATCCAATATGGAGATAGTTGCCATATTATTCGTGTATTACGCGGTCGTTAAGTTCGGCAAGTTTTGCTTTGTTCCAACGGTCGGTTGTACCCACAAGGTAGCCTGTGATTCGTTGCAACTTGTCGATATTCTTGCTACCGCACTTTGGACACTCCTGAAGATCTCTTGTAGAGTTCTCATGACCGCAATCAAGGCAACGGTTACGATTGTGGTTGACCGAACCATAACCGATGTTGTACTCGTCCATCATATCAACCACACGCATGATAGCCTCGGGGTTGTGTGTAGCATCACCGTCAATCTCGACATAGAAGATATGACCGCCTCTTGTCAAATCGTGGTAAGGAGCCTCAATCTCAGCCTTGCGACGTGCACTGCACTTGTAATATACAGGAACGTGGTTACTGTTTGTATAATAATCGCGGTCAGTAACACCTTCGATGACACCGTAGCGTTTGCGGTCGCCACGTGTAAAACGTCCCGACAAACCCTCGGCCGGTGTAGCCAGGATACTGTAGTTATGCTGATACTGCTCCGAGAAGTCGTTGGCGCGGTCGCGCATATATGTAATGATACGCAAACCGAGTTCCTGAGACTCTTCACTCTCGCCATGATGCTTGCCTGTAAGTGCAACAAGACACTCTGCCAAACCAATGAAACCAATACCGAGAGTTCCCTGATTGATGACAGGAGCGATGGTATCGCCGGCTTTCAACTTTTCGCAACCCAGCCACAAAGATGACATAAGAAGCGGGAACTGCTTTGCAAAAGCGGTCCTCTGGAAATCCATACGCTCATGCAACTGACGTGCTGTAATCTCCAACAGGCTGTCGAGCTTCGCAAAGAACATTGAGATTCTCTGCTCCTTATCGGCAACCTCCATACACTCAATTGCAAGACGCACAATATTTATTGTAGAGAATGAAAGGTTACCACGACCGACAGATGTCTTTTGACCGAAACGGTTCTCATAAACACGTGTACGGCATCCCATTGTTGCCACCTCGTGAATATAACGTTTGGGATCATCAGCCTTCCACTCTTCGCTCTGGTTGAATGTAGCATCGAGGTTCAGGAAGTTAGGGAAGAAACGGCGTGCGGTAACCTTACATGCGAGCTGATACAGGTCGTAGTTGCGATCGCCGGGCAAATAGCTTACGCCACGTTTCTTTTTCCATATCTGGATTGGGAATATTGCAGTTTCACCATTACCCACACCACGGTATGTGCTGTTCAACAACTCGCGCATGATGCAACGGCCCTCAGCCGATGTATCGGTACCATAGTTGATAGAACTGAACACAACCTGGTTACCACCACGCGAGTGGATGGTGTTCATGTTATGGATAAACGCCTCCATTGCCTGATGCACACGGGCTACAGTCTTGTTTATTGCATGCTGCATTATACGCTCGTCGCCACTCAAGAAATCAAGAGGCTGTGAAATATAATCTTCAATAGGCTTATTATAGAGGTGTGAATAATTTGCACCTGTCAACTCCTCGATAGCCTTTACCTCCTCAATGAAGCTACTGCGCACATAAGGAGCGAGATAGAAATCGAAAGCAGGAATTGCCTGACCACCGTGCATCTCGTTCTGCGCTGTCTCCATTGAAATACACGCAATGATACTTGCTGTTTCAATACGCTTTGCAGGACGCGACTCACCATGACCGGCATTGAATCCGTTGAGCAGGATATTGTCGAGCGGATGCTGGCAACAGGTCAAGCTCTTTGTAGGATAGTAGTCCTTGTCGTGAATATGCAGATAGTTGTGACGCACAGCATCAACAACCTCCTCGCTCAGCAAGAAGTCATCAACATAAGGTTTTGTGGTCTCACTCGCGAACTTCATCATCATGCCCGCAGGGGTGTCGGCATTCATGTTTGCATTCTCGCGGGTAACATCGTTCGATTGGATATTGATGATTTCCTGGAAGATATCGCGTGTCTTTGCATTACGCGCAATACGACGTTGGTTACGATAAGCGATATACTTTTGCGCAACATCCTTGCGGCTACTCTTCATCAATTCAAGCTCAACCATATCCTGAATGGCTTCCACAGTCATTTGGGCATCACCGCGGAAAGAAACATGGTCGGCAATCTGACGGATGAGCGACATATCTTCACCCTTGTCGGTGTGAAGCATCGCCTTACGGATAGCTGCAATAATTTTCTCTTCATTAAAGCCGACGATACGTCCGTCGCGCTTAACAACAGTCTGAATCATATATGTTAATGGATTTTTGTTTCAACAAGGAATACCATGCAAAAATAGATAAACTATAACAAAAAAACAAAAACAAAGCAGATAAAAATATCAACAATTTTAAATTAACTGTTACAATATTGCAATTATTACAATATGTTAATTTTTGATAACATTTCTATTTCAACACAACGGATTTAAAACTTTTCGCTATATTGCAGACGAGTGAATAAAAAACCCAATTATTAACCTTAAAATACCCTTTTTTTTATGATACTATGGATAATAATTGGCGGCATTCTTATTGTCGCGTTCAGTTCCAAAGTCCTGATTAATATACGACGCAGAAAACGGAACAGGAAATTCCTTCCCGACATAGACACGCGCAATAAAAGATACAGATTCATAAACCGTTTCCGACATCTCGAAGGTGTGGGAGAGTAAAATATTATATATTATGATTAAAAGCAGAATTTGTGAAATCCTAGGGATAAAGTACCCCATTTTTCAAGGAGGCATGGCATGGGTTGCTGATGCAGAACTTGCCGCTGCAGTTTCAAACGCAGGCGGTCTGGGACTGATCTCGGCTATAAACGCCGGCACAGAAGCCGTAAGAGACGAAGTGCGTAAATGCAAGACATTGACCGACAAGCCTTTTGGCGTGAACATTATGCTTCAGGCTCCTAATGCGGCTGAGATTGCAGAATTGGTTGTTGAAGAAGGCGTAAAGATTGTTACGACAGGTGCCGGTTCTCCGGCAAAGTATCTGCCGATGTGGAAAGAAAACGGTGTAAAGGTTATTCCGGTAATTGCATGCGTTGCTCACGCAGTGAAAATGGAAGCCGCCGGCGTTGATGCCATTGTTGCCGAAGGCGCAGAATCGGGCGGACACGTTGGCGAATTGCACACAATGCCACTTATTCCACAGATTGTGGATGCTGTGAATATTCCGGTAATCGCCGCCGGTGGAATATGCGACGGACGTGGTGCAGCCGCGGCATTCATGCTCGGAGCCGAAGGTGTGCAGGTGGGTACACGCTTCATCACAGCAACAGAATGCAATGCACATCCCGAATATAAGGAAAAACTCATAAAGGCTACCGATATATCTACCATTGTAACAGGTAAATCACAAGGACATCCCGTACGTTCGCTGAAGACACCGTTCTCACGCAATTTTGCAAAAATGGAAACAGACCCGAATGTTACACCGGAGGAGTTGCTTGCATTCGGTGGCGGTGCGTTGCGCAAAGCTGTACAGGAAGGCGACATTGACGGAAGTTACATGGCAGGCGAATGCGCCGGTCTTATAAAACAGATTGAACCGGCATCGGCAATCGTTGAGGATATAATCCTTGGTGCAGAAAAAGTAATGAAAGAAAGAATGGAAAGATTAGTATAAAAAGAATGAGCATCCCGCCGGATGCTCATTCTTTTTGAATTATCTGTTATGCTCTGCCTCAATTTCCTCGGGCGACATAGGCTTGTATTTACCCAAGCGGCGGGCACCGCCCTCAAATACATAATAATCCTCTTCGCCACGCATACCACCGAATGTTTTCCATGATTCGAGTTTGTCGTAACATATAAAATCGGTAAACTGTTTCTCGGCACGCCATTTGTCAATCAAATCAGGAATGAAATAGATTCCCGGTTCAACAGTGAATACAAATCCCGGTTCGAGAGCCTTTGCCAAGCGAAGCGATTTCCAACCGAACAACGGACTTTTTGTACGACCTTCTTCATAACCCACATTCACCTCGCCAAGGTTTTCCATATCATGGACATCGAGTCCCATCATATGACCGAGTCCGTGAGGCATGAACATACAGGTCGCTCCCTTTATTGTCGCATCAACAGGGTCGCCCTTCATAAGCCCCAAATCAATCATTCCCTTTGCAATTTCTGTAAGCACGAGTTTGTGTACCTCGCGGTATTCAATACCTGGTTTGATATTGTCGAGTGCAGTAAGATGGGCACGACGCAGAATATTACATACAGTACGCTGTTGCTCTGTAAAAGACTTTCCCACAGGCATGGTTGTTGTCAAATCGCCGGCATAGTGCATGGCATTCTCGCAACCTGAATCGAGCAGGAACATCTGACCTTCTTTAAGCGGTGTTGTGCCGTATGCATGGTTATGCAATGTCTGTCCATTGACTGTTGCAATAACAGGGAACGACAGATTGAAGTTATGCTTCTGAGCCTCTGCCTGAACCACTGCAACAATTTCTGCTTCCGTTGTTCCGGGACGTACTGCACGCATTGCGGCACAATGCATATCTACCGACACATTCACAGCCTCTTCGATCTGCGCAATTTCCTCTTCGCTTTTATAGTTACGCTGGGCAACCACAGCCTTTATGAATTCCAATGAAGATGCGGCAGCCTGCTCTGCAGGGTTTATACCAAGAAGTTCCTGCAACCACACCTGGTGCTCACCACGATAAGGAGGAAGGAAATGCACCTTCTGACCTTTTGTCTGAGCGTCTTTCACGTATGTTGCAAGAGCCGACATAGGTCGAATCTCCTCGATACCCACACGCTCGCTCTTTTCTCTGATTGTGGGCTGGACACCGGTCCACACGATATCATCTATTGTAAGCTCGTTTCCGAAGATTATCTCCTTGTCGTTATCAATATCTATTACCGCAGCCAAGCCCTCGTAATCCGATGCAAAATAATAGAGGAATGTAGAATCCTGACGGAAATAATATGTATTGTCGGCATAATTCACACCTGTGAGATTATTGCCAAGGAAAAGCAACAGACCGTTGCCGACTTTCTGTTTCAGCGCTTTACGACGCGCAATATAGGTTTCTTTAGAAAACATGGTTATAAGTTTTATTGTTCATTTATCTTTTTATGACAGCACGAAGCACAAACCAGATGTGCCTTCCCACCGTTGGCAAAAAGCCGTAGTGTCTGCTCATTACACAAAAACGCTCCATGAGCGATTTGCGATGATAACGCAAAGATATACCATTTTGCAGATAATTCACAACTATGGCATTTACATTAATCATCTTTTTTGCACGTTTCATCACCTTTATACACCAATCGACATCGGCAGAAAGACGATATTTCAAATCGTACATAGGAACAATCTCACGACGGGCATAAAATGCCTGATGGCACACAAGCATTCCATTCCTGAAACTGCGCCAGTTGAGTTCTTTTGGAGCCTGCAAGCGACGCATTCTCACAAATTCACGATTATCGTTCACCTCCGCCGTCTCGCCATACAACACATCAGGCAGTTCCTTTTCACCAGCAATGGCATCTACAACCGTCTGCAACGTATCGGAAGCATAGAATGCATCACCCGCATTCAGGAAACATAGATAATCTCCTGTGGCAAGAGAAATTCCCTTGTTCATTGCATCGTATATCCCATTATCGCGTTCACTTACAATATGAGCAAAATTGATACCGGAATCCTTTGCTATAGCAACCGTATCATCCTTTGAACCACCATCCACAAGAATATATTCATAATTGGCGTACGTTTGGGATGCCACACTTTCAAGCGTCGGCTTTAAAACCGATGCCGCATTGTATGTTATCGTAATTATGGAAAACTTTGGTTTCAAAGCCATACTCTAGTTACTCCTTTATTCTACGATAGATGCATATGCCCAACAATGCAACTACAGCAATACCTACTATTATAGAGCAATAGAGCGACCAACGATGACTCTTTGCCATTACTTCATCATAACACTTAAATTCAATGGTGTGTTCACCTGCTGGAACCGGCAACGCGCGCAACACATAGTTCGCACGAACAGGTTTCACCTCCTTGCCATCGATATATGCTTTCCAGGTCTTATAATAAACCTCGGAGAAAACAGCAATTTTAGGTTCTTTACAACGGCTTTCATAGACAATGTTTCCGGGATTACGATATTCGGTAAGTTTTATAACACCGACTGCATCATTATTATATTGTTCCGCATCAGCAACAGAGCTTTTCCATACATTATCTATATGCACGGTTGTTTTGTCAACATTCTCAATAGCGGCAATCTCCTCTTTTGCACCGTTCACCCAATTGATTCTGTCTACAAGCCAGCAGTTGCCGAATGCGCCCGGCAAACCATACTCTGCACTATTCTCGACAACGCCGTCCCCTGTTATTATGAAACGTGTATTGAGCATAGAAATCACATCCCAGTTCATCTTTGAGAGATAGCGGTCTATTATATCCTGATAACGAGCCAATTTTGCAGGGCTGTAGCCACCAATGGAATTATGCTTATACGATGTGAATGCCTCGTTGAACGGGCTTGATGTAAGGTTGAATACACGATAATGGGGGTCATTTCCTGCAAGCATCTTTATTTCACGGTCGGCATCGGTAACCTGAATAGCTGTGGCCTTTTTCTTTGCGATAAAGTCATCATGCGATAAGAAACGCCAGCTTACCCCCCACATATCAACAAGAAATATAACACCAAGAAGCACAACAGCAACGGTATTCTTGATTTTTCCGCGCATATACACCGATAACAGCAATGCTGTTGCAGCTATAAAGAACAGTGAACGCCATGCGTCGGAAACGAGCAATGCCTTACGCTCTGCCACAAGAGCATCGTAAAGTTCAGGTATCTGTGCTATGCTTGCATCGCCCGGAGCAGAGAAACTCAGCAAAGCGCCACCGGCAAGAGCAAAAAGCAGCACGATACTGCCGACTATTGCAAAAGAGCTGAAGAGCGACTTACGCAAAGCCTTCAACGCAATTTCGTTCTTGCTGTTCACAACCTCTATAAACTGCTTTATCGCAAGCACTGCCATCACAGACATTGTAAGTGTTGTTATGACAAGTGACATTGACGGGGTGCGGAACTTGTTATAAAGCGGCATATATTCAAAAAGGAAGTTGTTTATTCCGGGCAGGTTGCGTCCCCATGCCAAGATAAGCGAGAATATTGTAGCGGCAAGCAACCACCACTTTTCGGCACCTTTAAGAATAAACAAACCGAGCACAAAGAGGAAGCACACCACCGCACCAGCATACACAGGACCTTCGGTAAATGGCTGGTCGCCCCAGTATGTGGGAGCTGCCGACACAAACTGCTTTGCCTCGGCATCCACCTGCGCACGTATTTCTCTATTCCTATATACATACTGCATAGCCTCATCAGCCGAGACATCGGGATTATGTTGCATTACCATATCGACATAATTGTCCATCATCACCTTACGGTATGCTCCATAAAGTTTTCCGTCTGTACCGACATTGTAATGCGACGATGCTCCATAGAAGTTCGGTATAAGCAATGTCATTGTCTCCATTTTGCCATAACTCCAGCTGAAAGCATAATCCACATCAAGTCCATCGGCTTTCTCGCCATCAGCAGAACTGAGTTCCGAACCGCCACGCATAGAGTGCTTTGCATAGTCGTTTGTGGGCATAAGTATTCCCACTGCAGGAGCTACAGCCATAACAGCAACAATGGCAAGCACACCTGTTGCCTTGAAATAGTAAGGCAACCACTTTTCGCGCCAGGCATATACAAAATACACAACAGCCATTATCAACGCGGTCAACATCATATAATATGTAACCTGCTGGTGACTCCAATATATGTTAAGACCGGCAAAAAGCAGTGTGAGCAATGCTCCGAGCACCAGTTTACGTCTGTAACACAGCACTATACCACCCACTATCGGTGCCAAAGTTGCTATTACCAGACTCTTGTTCATGTGCCCGGCAGCAATTATTATAAAATTATATGAACCAAGGGTATACACAATGGAACCGACTATGCTGAGCCATGGTTTGCAACCAAGTGCAAGGAACAACAGATAGCATCCTATGAATGTAGCAAAAATACAACCGATATGTCGGCTTGATGCGCCGAACACATTCAGGGTTACAATACGGCTCAAGGGTTTGAAGGCATTTGTTGGCTGTGGCGCAAAGGTATAGTTGCATGGCATGCCGGAGAACATCGAATTCGACCAATACGAATACTCCCCGCTCTCCTCGTGATAATCGCGCGCATCCTTGCCCCATCCCATGGAGCCTACAGCATCCGCCTGACGGATATCCTCACCCTGAAGCACCGGTGCAAAATAGACCAAAGTAAGCAACAGGAACATCGATATGGCTATCATATGGGGCACAAAGCCCTTCCAATCAATTTTCAGTTTCATATATTTATCTGTTTTTATCAATAATATCTTTCAAATGAGCATACATCTTCTCCTCGTACTTTTCAAGAGTATAATTCTCGCTTACAAGTTTATGGGCATGTAACGCCTTTTGTTCAAACTCCGCATCGGTCAGAGTTTCAAGCTCCAGCAGAGCTGTCTCAAAGTCCTTGTATGTGACTTCGGGAACACATACACCCACTTCGGACAAAGCTATGCCTGTCGCCAGACTATACACAGGCAACAATGCGCCATTGCCCAGAACGTTCAGAACCGACACGGCTCCACCTTCGGATATAGACGGATTGAGCAGAATTCCACATTGCGACAGAATCTGCGCATACTTTTCCGATTCAATATCAACAAAACCATGCAGATGTATATTACCGCATTCCCTTATTTTAGGCATATAATAGTTCCAAAAATCCGTTTCCTGACGACTGCCACCACATATATGAAGAGTATATTCGGGATGCTCCACTGCAAAATCAATGGCGATGTCAAGTCCCTTATGCACCATTCCCGAACTGCCGAACCAGAGTATGGACTTCCGGTATTCTGCAAAATTCTTCTTTACATTTGATTTTACCGTCTGGAAAAAGAAGCCCGGCAACCAACGGAATCTCTCTTTTGAAGAGGCTTCATCCACAAAGTGGCTGAACACATATTCATCGCCCAGACAAATAACTGCATCGCTCAAATTCGACTCATAATATGTCCTTACATCACCCGGAACATATCTGTTGGAATTCAGCAACCACATTCCATGTCTGTCGCAGAACTCCTTATTACGTTTTGCCGTCATACGATAATTGAAGAATGTTTCTGCACCCACAGAATAGAATATCGTCAACGGCTTCACCTTTTCATCGGCAGAAAAAGCACCCATGAAAGCATTTCCGTTTATTCCAAAGACCACATCGTACTGCGAATAATCAATACCCGTCTTTGTACGCGAGACGCAATCCACGCTGAAGCCCAATTTATCGAAACATTTTGCTATTGTATGGCACTCTGTGAAATTAGAATGATATTTAGGCAAACCGTTTTTTGAAAATGCCTCAGGAATATGACACATAAGCACCCGTTTTGCATATCCTCTTTTGAAAACATCCTTTTTATACAGTTCACTCAAAAGCAGTTTTTGCGTCCATCTTATAATAAAGTTCGCCACCCGTCTTTTGACGATTGGAAACAAACGTGATATTTCGGAAATCCTTATTCGCATAACCTTCTTACAGTTTACGGTAAACATTACAGGTCTGTTCAACCATTCTCTCTATCGAAAATTCCTTTCCACGCATATTCCCCTTGGCACGAAGTTCGTTACGCAAAGCCGAACTTTCCAGTATTTCCTTAATGGCATCATGCATCGAACCGGCATCATCAGGATTAAAATAGAGCGCAAAATCACCTGCCACCTCCGGGAAACAGCTTGCATCACTCAAACATACAGGACAACTGTTTGCGAAAGCCTCAAGAATGGGGATTCCAAAACCCTCGTATAGCGACGGATACACAAAACAGAGTGCATGACGATAAAGAGATGCCATCTGGGCATCATTTGCAGAAATATGGACAACATTGTTGGAAATCCCCCACTCTGCAAATGCAGAGAGTTCGTTCTGTGTAAATGCGGCACCGGTACACACGACTTTCAAGCTACTGTCGTCCTTTATCAAAGGAACAATTGCCGACATCCAAGGCAAGAAGTTCTTATACCCCTTACGCTCGCCGACATAAAGTATATAGCGGTCGAGAAGTTGCGCCGCAGGCTCTACAACAGGTCTATATCCGTGATATACAACACTTATGTCTGATGGGTTTACTCCCAATATTTCCACAATATCCCTTTTTGTGTTTTCGCTTACGGCTATAATATGGTCAGCCTCGGCAACAAGACGTTTCTTATTGGAGATTGTCTTATCGTATACAAGCACCTCCTGAGGGAAACGCTCAAAAGTCATATCATGTATTGTAAGTACAAAAGGCTTCTGACGCTGTTTTAAAGTTTTCAGGAAGTAAGGGTTATAGTATGTGGGATGAAAAATATCATAATCGCCACTCTTCAAAGCCCTTTTCGAGACAAAATCGTTGACCGGCTCATACAACCTGCGACGGATGCGGTAATTTGCAGGGAAAGAGAATTTGCCGTATTCACTGCCATAAGTTTCGGTCATGTAATGGTTCTCACAAAACCTCATAGGAACTTCTGCCACGAACTCACTCCGGGGGATATTGTGTATGAGGTCGGCAAAATAACGTGTTACTCCACCAAAACGCTGTAACGTGAACATCTGATGATCATATAGAACCTTTTTCATGCCCACTACTGTTTTTTACGTTTAAAAATGAAAGCAACAATCTCGCTCAACTCCTCGCTGCGTATTATGAACGAAACCAATATATACAGACTTGCGGCAACCGCTATTTTAGCGATGAGCAAGAGATACATATTTTCAATAAAGGCTGTCAGATATGCAGTTGCACATATTACGGCAGTTGCCAGTATTATATACGGGAATGTATCACCGACGAACATTGCATATGTAAGACGGATTTCCTTCTTGACAAAATAATTCCACACGAACAGCCACATGGTGTTGAAGACACAGTATGCAACCAGCATCATCTTGATACCGAAGAACGACATCGCAAGCAGAATTGACAATGTGAGTATACCCTGAATTATAGTACACCACATGAATATGCCCGACCTGCCACGGCTCACCAAAAGATTTGTCTGCATCGACTGTATCGGCATGAATGCACCCCATACAGCAAGAATCTTCAACATCTTGGCACTTTCGAGCCATTTTTCACCTATAACAACCGTTATAAGTTCCTCTGAAACCAACGACATTCCGAGCATCAACGGGAAAGCGACAAACACGGTAAAGCGCAGCATCTTGCGGAACACACGCAACTGACGTTCATTATCGTCCACCACCTTTGCCAACACAGGCTGGGAAACCGCGTTCACCATTCCGTTCACAACTTCACCGCCCATATTGAACCATTCTGCCGATTTGGTATAATTACCCACATCGGCACGGCTGTAAAGCTTACCCAGAATAAAAGAGAATATATTCCAATTGAAACGCTGGAAAATATTTGTTATGAGCAAACGGTAACTGAAGGCGAAAAGATACTTCAACGGAGCAAAGTTAACCTTGAAACTTGGTCGCCAAGGTGTAAAGCACCAACATACTACCGTGCGCACAAAAACATATACTATACTTTGCGTTGCAATACCCCAATAAGAACATCCACGCAGTGCCATAACAACACCAACCACACCCGACGCCGCAATTGAGAGCATCAAGGCAATGGATTTCTGTTTGACCTTCAGTTCACGGAAAAGATATGCCGATGGAGCAATACCGAATCCGGCTACCACAAAGCCGAGAAAGTTGTATCGGGAAAGCCCTACAAGAACAGGCTGTCCAAAGAAATCAGCAATAAGTGGAGCGCAAGCATACAGCACTCCATACATAAACAGCGAGATAAGGATATTGAACCAGAAGACCGCATTATAGTCATCGTGGCTCACCTCCTTACGGTTCGCTATAGCTGCCACAAAACCACTGTCCTGCAAAGAACCGGCCAAGGCCGAGAATATGGCAAGCATACCTATCGGACCGTAATCATCGGGAGTAAGTATGCGAGCCAGAAATATTCCGAAGAAAAGGCTCAGAACCTGACATACAGCATTGCTCATACCGCCCCAAAGAAAACCCTTTGCGACGGTATGTTTCAAGTTGTTTGCTGTATTGTCCTTTGTCATTACCTTTTTGCCCTTCACTTATTTGATTTCACTACCAGGCTTTGCCTGAGGTGTTACAGTGAGCAACGACAATTTGCCTTCGTTGTCCTCGGCACTCAGAATCATACCCTCACTGACAATGCCGCGGAGTGTACGTGGTGGCAAGTTTGCGATGAAACATACCTGCTTGCCCACAAGTTCCTCGGGATTGAAGTGCTTGGCTATACCAGAAAGGATTGTACGTGTCTCAAGACCGTCATCTATCTTGAACTGCAGAAGTTTGTCAGCCTTTGGCACTTTGGCACATTCAAGCACAGTACCTACACGAAGGTCGAGCTTCATGAAATCATCGAATGAACATTCGGGGCGGATTGGATTAGCCTTATAGTTTGCAGCCTCGTTCTCTTTCTTGATACGCTCAAGACGGTCGAGCTGTGCCTGGATTGCATCATCTTCGATTTTCTCGAACAAAAGTCC
Organism: uncultured Bacteroidaceae bacterium; assembly: GCA_904502235.1. Taxonomy (GTDB): domain Bacteria; phylum Bacteroidota; class Bacteroidia; order Bacteroidales; family Bacteroidaceae; genus HGM04593. The sequence continues at coordinate 100,300 of CAJGDP010000003.1, read as the reverse complement.
TACTTCGCCGAGTTCATGTCCCTCTGAAAGCAGATTCACACTACCAAGGCTCGCCCATTCAAACGATGCAAGATTCAACATCTCGCGCAACTTCTTGCTGCTGAAAGGCAAGAATGGTTCAAATACGATAGAAAGATTAGCCACAAGCTGCAACGAAAGGTTAAGTATTGTCGCAACACGGTCCATATCTGTCTTTGCCAACTTCCAAGGTTCTGTTTCTGCAAGATAACGGTTACCGATACGTGCAAGCTCCATAGCCTCCTTCTGTGCATCGCGGAACTTGTACTGATTGAGCAGATGCTCAACCTTGCCCTTCACATCTACAAATTCAGAAATAATTGCCTTGTCGTAATCGGTAAGTTCGCCACTGGCAGGAACCTTTCCGTCGAAATATTTCTTTGTGAGAACCAGAGCACGGTTTACAAAGTTGCCATAAACGGCTACAAGTTCGTTGTTGTTACGTGCCTGGAAATCCTTCCAGGTAAAGTTATTGTCCTTTGTTTCAGGAGCATTGGCTGTGAGCACATAGCGCAGCACATCCTGTTTGCCTGGAAAATCGACAAGATATTCGTTAAGCCATACAGCCCAGTTACGTGATGTTGAAATTTTATCATCCTCGAGATTCAGGAACTCGTTGCTCGGAACATTGTCGGGCATCACATACTTGCCGTGAGCCTTCATCATCACAGGGAAAATAATACAGTGAAACACGATGTTGTCCTTTCCGATGAAATGTACAAGGCGTGTATCCTCGCTCTGCCACCACTGTTCCCAAGTGCCGTGCTTTTCGGGATCCTTGTCGCACAGTTCCTTTGTGTTTGAGATATATCCGATGGGGGCATCGAACCATACATAGAGCACCTTACCGTCGGCACCCTCCACGGGCACGGGTATTCCCCAGTCGAGGTCGCGTGTCATGGCGCGTGGCTGCAAGTCCATGTCGAGCCAGCTCTTGCACTGTCCGTACACATTCGGACGCCACTCCTTGTGATTTTCCAAAATCCACTCCTTAAGCCACTGCTGATAGTCATTGAGTGGCAGATACCAGTTCTTTGTCTCTTTTAATATCGGTGTCTCACCGGTTTCCTTTGAACGTGGATTTATAAGTTCAGTAGGTTCAAGTGCGCGACCGCAACCCTCCTCGCACTGGTTGCCATAAGCCTGCTTGTGGCAGTATGGACACTCGCCTACAACATCGCGGTCGGTAAGGAACTTTTCGTTCTTTACATCGTAGAACTGTTTTGATGTCTGTTCTACCAACTTGCCGTCATCATAGAGCTTGCGGAAGAACTCCGAAGCAAATTTATGATGTGTGTCGGATGTCGTACGGCTGTATACGTCGAACGAAATGCCGAATCCCTCGAAACTCTCCTTGATGATACCATGGTAACGGTCAACCACATCCTGTGGAGTGATGCCCTCTTTGCGGGCACGCTGTGTAACGGGCACTCCGTGCTCATCACTACCACCGATAAACAATACATCTTCACCCTTCAGACGAAGATAGCGCACATAAATATCTGCAGGCACATATACACCGGCAAGGTGTCCTATATGAACAGGACCGTTTGCATAAGGCAAAGCAGATGTTACAAGAGTTCTTTTGAATTTCTTTTCCATTTGTATTATCTTTTTTGTTTTCTATTTATCCGTTCAAAGACTGTCTGTCGTCACAATTTACAAAAATACGTTTTTATTTTTAATTACGCGCGCACAAAAGGGAAATATTATGCCGAAAAATATTACATTTGCACAGTAAACACAAATCAAAAACACAATCCAAATGCAAAAAAGCACATTTTCATCGGCAGATTTCGCCAATTCCAAGCCACACTACGAATTACTCGACGGACTAAGAGGAGTTGCTGCCATTCTGGTTCTGTTCTACCACATTTTCGAAGGCTTCTCCTTTGCCGAAATAACAAACAATGCAGGAGACGGCATAATAAGGACTCTCAACCATGGCCACATTGCAGTGGACTTCTTCTTCATTCTTTCGGGATTTGTCATCAGTTATGCATACGACGACCGATGGAAAAGCATGAATACATGGCAGTTCTTCAAACGACGACTCATCCGCCTGCATCCCATGCTGATAATGGGAGCAATCATCGGCACAATAACATTTGCCATTGCAGGGTTTGAAAAGTGGGATGGCACAATTACACCTACCATTTGGGTTATGACTGCGATGTTGCTTACTATGTTTATGATTCCTGCAATCCCTGGCGCACCGCACGAAGTGCGTGGCAACGGCGAGATGTTCCCCTTGAACGGTCCGGCATGGTCTCTGTTCTTTGAATACATAGGCAATATTCTCTACGCACTCATAATTCGACGCCTTTCAACAAAAATACTCTTTTTGCTTACCGTTGTCTTGGGATGCCTGCATGCATGGTTCTTTGTCGGGAATATATCCGAATACGATATGGTAGGCGTTGGTTGGACTATCGACAATGTAAATTTCTGGGGCGGACTTATCCGTATGCTCTTCCCATTCACAATGGGTATGTTGCTTGCCCGCACATTCAAACCACGCAAAGTGAAAGGAGCATTCTGGATATGCAGCATAACACTTATAGCACTGTTTGCCGTGCCATACATACCCTCAAATGGTGAAATAAGCCTAAACGGCCTTTATGAAGTAATCTGTATTGCGGTAATCTTCCCATTCCTGGTGTGGTTGGGTGCATGCGGCATAAGCAATGAAAAAACCGCCAAGGCAAGCAGGCTGATTGGTGACATTTCTTATCCATTGTACATTGTTCACTACCCCATAATGTATATCTTCTACGCATGGCTGATTAAAAAGGAATATTACACCCTGCAGGATTGCTGGCCGACAGTTCTGCTTGTTGTGGTTTCGAGCATAGCACTCGCCTTCCTATGCCTTAAATTATACGACGAACCGATACGAAAATGGCTTTCAAGGAAGGGATAGATTTGTTATTTATGATTAAAACAACAGCTATAAGTAAAAAAATAGTTATCTTCGCACAATTAAATACATCATTAAAATGAAAATAGCACTTATAGGATACGGAAAAATGGGCAAGACCATTGAAAAGATTGCCCTTGGGAGAGGACACGAGATTGTGTCAATCATCGACATAGACAACCACGACGACATCAAAGGCGAGGCATTCGCAAGCGCAGATGTTGCCATAGAGTTTACAGCACCGCATGTAGCCTACGATAACTGCATTCAGGCCATGGAAGCCGGCGTAAAGGTTGTAAGTGGCAGTACCGGATGGTATCATCAGCACGAAGCCGAGATGCGCGAAAAGTGCGAAAAAGAGGGAAAAACTCTCTTCTGGTCGAGCAATTTCAGCCTTGGCGTGGCAATATTTTCAGCAGTAAACAAGTATCTTGCCCGCATAATGAGTCGTTTCGACAACTACAGCGTAAAGCTTGAAGAGACACACCACATACACAAGCTCGATGCACCCAGCGGCACAGCCATAACCCTTGCTGAGGGTATTCTTGAGAACATAGTCCACAAATCAAGTTGGGTAATGGGTGACCTCACCAACCCCGATGGTACTGTAACCAAAGGAACTGTTCCTGGACCCACTGAAATCAAGATTGATGCAATACGCCGCGATGAGGTACCCGGCATTCACACTATCACCTATGGATCAGATGAGGATACAATAACCATCACTCACGACGCTCACAACCGCAACGGTTTTGCGTTGGGTGCTGTGATTGCAGCAGAATACACAGCCGGTCATAGCGGTTTGCTTGGTATGAAGGATTTATTGGATTTCTAAAAGAACAATCACAATGGAGTTCAAAATATTCAACAGAGAGATAAAGACATCACGTAAAGAGCTTATAAAACTGAGCATTATCCTAGTACTCTATATCCTGTTTCTTATCTGGGTAAAAAGTTGGATGGGTATTATTGTAATACCGTTCATCATAGACTGCTACACCACACGTTTCATCCCCTGGAACTGGTGGAAAAACAGCAAGAGCGCAGTTGTGCGCAAAATCATGGGATGGGTGGATGCCATTGTCTTTGCTCTTGTTGCCGTATATTTTGTACACCTGTATCTGTTTCAGAACTATGTAATCCCCACATCGTCTCTCGAGAAATCGTTGCTTGTGGGCGATTATCTGTTTGTGAGCAAATGCAATTACGGACCACGCAAGCCACAAACCCCGCTCAGCATGCCACTTACACAGCACACCATGCCCGTTACCGGCGGAAAGAGCTATATCGATGCCATTCAGTGGGATTATGAACGCGTTCCGGGATTGGAAAACATAAAACGCGGGGACATTGTGGTATTCAACTATCCCGCAGGCGATGTAGCCACCACTAACCCCGAAGTAATTGATTTTCATTCACTCTGCTACGAAATTGGCAAACAGCTGAACCCAGACCTTACCGTTGATGTGCCAGCCGGGAAGGATGCAAGAAAAGTCTACGAAACATATTACAACGACGGAAAGAAATATATCGCAGAACGTCCCAATATCTTCGGCGAGATTGTCTATCGCCCCGTTGACCGTCGCGAGAATTATGTAAAACGTTGTGTAGGACTCCCCGGCAACACACTGGAGATAAAGGACAAAGTTATATACATAGACGGCAAACAGGCAGAACAGCCCGAAAACGTGCAATTCAACTACAACGTACAACTTGCACAGAACATGCCCGAAAACCTCAGACGTAATCTGGGTATAAGCAAAGAAGACCTGGCCATGCTACGCCACACAGGTCAGTTGCCACTCACCCACGACAGTTATCTTAAACTCGAGAAAAACACCAAGCTGGTAAAGGATATAAGCATTGTGGAGAACAACTACACACAGGGTATATATCCCCTCAACGGCAATACAGGATGGACTGTCGACAACTATGGACCTGTATGGATTCCCAAGAGAGGTGAAAGCATTGAGTTGACACCCGACAATATTGCCATTTACGAACGCCCAATTGTTGCATACGAAGGCAACACGCTCGATGTTAAGGACGGCAAGATATTCATCAATGGTAAAGAGAGTAACAGCTACACTTTCAAGATGGACTACTATTGGATGATGGGAGACAACCGTCATAACAGCGCCGACTCGCGCTGTTGGGGATTCGTGCCCGAAGACCACATTGTGGGCAAGCCTTTGTTTATCTGGCTCTCGCTTGACAAAGACCGTGGATGGTTCGACGGTAAGATACGTTGGGAACGCATGTTCCGTGGAGTTGCAAAATTCAACTGATTCCACATGGAGCTTCTATCACATCCGCTATACCTTGCCCCAATTCCACTGTATACACAGCTATACAACTGCGACAGGCTTGTTATAAACAGCGAAGAACCGTTTGTAAAGCAGACATTCCGCAACCGTGCTGTAATAGCCACCGAGAATGGCACGCAGAATCTCACCATCCCCGTAATACACAACGGTGGCAGGATTGCCATGCGCGACGTACGCATAAGCGAGCATGGGAACTGGCGCCATCAGCATTGGAACGCATTGGTGAGCGCATATCGCAAAAGTCCGTTTTTCGACTACTATGCCGACGATTTTGCCCACTTCTACGAAGAACGCGACGGTTTCCTGATGGATTTCAATCTGCGCCTGCACAATGTAATCTGCGAACTGTTGGGACTTGAAAGAGAAGTAGAAATAATAAAAGAAAACAAGAACAACACAACAGATATCATAGACCTGCAACGCATAGCCGAGCCTAAAGCCCTGACAAGCATAGAAAATCACACAGCGCAGCCCTACTATCAGGTTTTCTCGCAACGCAACGGATTCATTCCCAACCTGAGCATCGTGGATTTGCTATTCAATATGGGCCCCGAAGGGCTGTTGATATTGAGAGGATAAAAATTGAGTGCGGACTTTCTTTACGAAAATCCGCACTCAATTTTATAGTACCGTATTACTCTTCGGGAGTGAACATTGGGTCCCAAGCCGGAAGCATTGTTGGCTTCTCGTTCAGAATCTTGAGAATATTTTCCGGTACATACTTCTTGTCAACAACAAGGCGGAACATATATTCGTTGAACCACTCGTCGGTCATGATAAGTGTACCATGAAAACCGGAACCGGCTCCCCAACTGTTCTCCACCTGCCATTTCACAGTATTGCCGTTCTCGTCGATATCGACAGCCTTCAATGTCATTGCATGAGAAGAACCGCTATCGAAAGTCATTACACGCTGCTTCTTGTCCATACCGAACTCTGTACCGAACATCTCTTCATAGATATAGTTGTCGATATCAAGTGTACCGCGCTTTGAGTCAAGGAACTTGCCCACATCGCACGAGAAATACATCATTGTGCTGTCCTTGATAGAGGCAATAGCCATTTTCTTGATCTCTTCAATAGGAAGGTTTACATACAACCAGTTGTGTCCGTCATATACATGGCGGTCATATTCAATCTCGTAGCTCTTCCAATAAGGACGGCTGGGGTCGTTCATGAACATCACATAATCATCCTGAAGGTTGATGTTGAGATATTTCTTATAGAAACTCTGTGGAGTATATGTCTGTGGCTCTTCGCGGTATTTACCGTTGGCATCCTTTGGAGCCCAGGTAAACTCAACAGGAGGCACACCATATACCTGTGCAAGCATTTTGTAGACAGTCTTCAACTGCTCCTTTTTGAGAGCGAGAAGCTCTTTCTCCTTCTTGCCATTCTCATGAGCCTGACGCAGTTCAAGACCGAATTCGCGCAGTTTTGTCTTCAGCAATGCCGAGAACGCCGATGTGTTATCGCTTGTATAGCTCTCCTTCATCACACCCTTTGGAACAATACCATATTTTGCGATAAGGTCGGCTACACCGGTGAAAGTACCGCCGTCGCTTAGGGGATTCTTGAACAACCACTCTACTGTACGGTCATCAAAAGGTTTCTTGCGTGTATCTATAACACCCTGCAAGAAGAGGTTCGACTTCTCCAACTGGTCGTAGAAGAAATTATATACCTGTGAGAACTCGAATGCTCCAAGATTCTCACTTGCAATCATTTTTGCACGCAACACATTCATACCGGTGAACAACCAGCAACGTCCCGATGATTTCTGGTCGGTGATGCCTTTTGACGGTACACTATGACTGAAATAGGTGTCAAGTTCGTTCAGGTTCTCCTGATTGAGAGACAAAACCTTGATTGAGTTCGACAACATTACATTCTGCAACGCCTTTTCTGCAGTTGTCGGTTTGTAACTGTCTCTGATTTCATTAAGTGTGGCATTGTCTATACCACCATTGGCAGTCTGTGCCAATGCGCCTGCCGACAACATGGCAGACACGACGCAAGCCGCAAATTTCAATGTTCTGTTCATGATTACTTATTGTTTGTTTATTATAATATTACTTTTCTGCTACCTTTTTCACAGCCTCAATAAAAGCGAGTGCCGTTTCCACATTTTTCACGTTTTCAACGGTGATTCTGCACCTACCACCATCATCGTGCACCCTGCAATCTTCCTGTCGTGTATTCACATACCCCATAATAGCACCGAACACATCGCTCTGATAATATTTATTATCATGTCCTTCAACAAAGAACAGATTCATTCTGCCACCTTTCAGGTATATTTTCTCCACTCCAAGCTGAAGTGCCTCGCGTCGCAATGCAACCATACGGATAAGTTCCTCACCCTCCTTGGGGATTGCTCCAAAACGGTCCTTCATCCTTGAGCGGAAAGCCTCTATATCACGTTGTTCGGTAAGCGAATCAAGTTCCCTGTAAAGCAGTATACGCTCGTTGCTGTCGGGAACATACACTGCAGGAAACAAAAGTTCCAGATCGCTCTCCACAAAGCACTCCTTTACAAAGAATCCGTTACCCTCTTCTTCCTGTGGAAGTATATCGGCAAATTCCTCCTCCTTGAGTTCATGCACAGCCTCAGCAAGCAGTTTCTGATAGGTCTCATATCCAAGGTCGGCAATGAATCCGCTCTGTTCTGCACCCAACAGGTTACCTGCTCCGCGTATGTCAAGGTCCTGCATGGCAATATGCATACCGCTGCCAAGTTCGCTGAAACTCTCAATAGCCTCCAGGCGACGTCGGGCATCGGTGCTCAGGCAATCACGCGGTGGAGTAAGCATATAGCAGAACGCCTTTCGTTTTCCACGGCCCACTCTGCCACGCATCTGGTGCAAGTCGCTCAAGCCGAAGTTCTGCGCCTGGTTGATTATTATAGTATTTACATTCGGGATATCAATACCATTCTCCACAATAGAAGTTGCTATAAGCACATCATAATCGTGGTTTATGAATTCATACAATCTCTTTTCCAGTTCGGCAGGCTCCATCTGACCATGACCTATACATATCCTTGCATCTGGAACTGCACGCTTGACTACTCTTGCCAACTCATCCATGCCCGAAATCCTGTTGGTGATAAAAAACACCTGTCCGTTACGGCTCAACTCAAAACTTACGGCTTCCTTTATGACTTCGGCATCAAATGTATGAATCTGCGTATGTATAGGATAGCGGTTAGGAGGCGGAGTCTGTATCATTGAGAGATCGCGCGCACCCATAATTGAGAACTGCAACGTACGCGGTATAGGAGTGGCAGTCATGGTCAGAGTATCCACATTCACCTTCAACTGGCGCAGTTTTTCCTTGACGGCAACACCGAATTTCTGCTCTTCGTCAATAATCAGCAATCCTAAATCCTTGAACTTTACCTCCTTGCTTGTGAGCTTATGTGTTCCTATAATTATATCTATCTTGCCATCCTTAAGTTCTTCGAGAACCTGTTTTGTTGCAGCACCGCTTCGTGCTCTGCTCAAATACTGCACATTGACTGGGAAATCCTTAAGACGTTCCTTGAATGTAAGATAGTGCTGATAGGCAAGTACAGTTGTCGGAACAAGCACCGCAACCTGTTTGCCGTCGGTAGCGGCCTTGAATGCGGCACGTATGGCAACCTCGGTTTTTCCGAAGCCCACATCTCCGCATATAAGACGGTCCATAGGACGTTTGCGCTCCATATCGCGCTTTACCTCGTTGGTAGCCTTGAACTGGTCGGGAGTATCCTCGTATATAAAGCTCGCTTCGAGTTCGTTCTGCAAATAACTGTCAGGCGAAAAGGCAAAGCCCTCTTCCTGATAACGTTGTGAGTAAAGTCTGATAAGGTCGCGTGCAATATCCTTAATCTTGCTCTTTGTACGCTCCTTCATGCGTTCCCACGCACCCGTACCAAGTTTGTTCAACACAGGAGCATCACCCTCCTTGCCCTGATACTTTGAAATCTTATGCAGGTTATGGATGGAGACAAATACTACATCATCGTTTTTGTATATAAGTTTGATAGCCTCCTGAGTGGTATTTCCATTAGGGATACGCACCAAGCCTCCGAATTTACCTACACCATGGTCGATATGCACTATATAGTCGCCAATGCCGAACTCCTTGAGTTCCTTAAGTGTCAAAGCCACCTTACCGCTACGCGCACGTTCACTACGCAACCTGTAATTATGGAAACGTCCGAACAACTGGTGGTCGGTAAAGAAAGCCATATGTAAGGTATTGTCCACATATCCGGCATGTATGGTTCTCCCGACGGGAGTAAAGGATATATCATCGCCCCTGTCGTCAAAGATAGCCTTCAGGCGATCAGCCTGATGCATGTCGTCGGTAAGTAGCATCAACTTATACCCTTTTTCGATATAGTTCCTGAAACTGTTGCTTACAAGGTCGAAATCCTTTTGAAAAAGAGGTTGCGGAGATATATCGAACTTTACCTTATCACAAGTACTGCCGATTTCGGAACGGAGTTCCCAATGCTTTACGCCACGGGCAAAGGTTTCGATTTCCAAAGCCGACATAAGTTCGGGCATATCTGGTAATTTGCTTTCCGAGAGTTTTGCCTGAAGAGAAAAGCCCTCGTTGCGGAGCTTTTCCACATTTCCCTTGACAAATTCAATATCCTTTGTAACAAGTATTGCATTCTTAGGCAAGAACTCTGTTATTGCAACAGTTTCCTTTCCTGTACTTTGGGGAACAATGGAAATTTCCTCCATTTTTTCCCTTGAAAGTTGCGTCTCCACCTCGAATGTCCTGATACTCTCAACCTCATCGCCGAAGAAATCGATACGGTAAGGATACTCCGATGAAAAGGAGAAAATATCAATCAAACTACCTCTTACAGCATACTCTCCGGGCTCGTACACATAGGTGGTCTCCTTGAACTTTAGTGCAGAGAGTTTTTTCTCCACCTCTTCGCGCGTAATCCTGTCGCCCAAGGCAATCGACAACGTATTCTTGTCCAGGTCGCTCTGCGATGCCACCTTTTCCGCCAAAGCCTCGGGATGCGTTATTATAACCAATCCCTCTTTTCTGCGACGGTTTGAGAGCTTGCTCATAACTTCGGTGCGAAGGATTCGGTTTGCATCATCGGTCTGACCATACTTCATTGACCTGCGGAATGATGACGGGAAAAACAGGACGCCATTTTCGCCGACAACCTGCACGACATCGTGATAGAAATAACCAGCCTCTTCGGCATCGTTCATCACAACAAGGAACGTCTGCTCCGGAGCACATGCCTTAAGTCCACAGAACACCATTGCCGCGGCACTGCCCGACAAGCCCTCGAGAAAAGCACGTTTCCTGCCCCCCTCTTCGCGCAACTGCATCAAAGCCTTGACTCCGGGATGCTCTGCGTATATCTGCTGAATTTCCTTACTTTCCATTTTGTATGATGCAAAAATAACCAAAATCTTCAATATCCTAATCTAATTTTGGTTGTAAAGCCTTTATTTATACAAAAAATACTTAATTTTATCTACTATGAATTTATTTGTTATTATATTTACAATGATTTTACGAAAATTGCACTGCGATATGACAAAAGAATATACATACAGCATTGAAATGAAGGTCCGCGACTATGAGTGCGACATTCAAGGAGTTGTAAACAATGCAAATTACCAGCACTATCTTGAACATGCACGTCATGAATTCCTTGAGTCCATTGGAGGCAGTTTCTCAAACCTTCATAACCAAGGCATTGACTTTATGGTTTCAAGAATAGCCATCGAATACAAGCTGCCGTTGCGTGGTGGAGATGCCTTTATTGTGAGCATAAACATGGAACGACGCGGAGCAAAACTTGTATTTCTGCAGGATATATACAACAAGGCAACCGGCAAAATTTCAGCCAAAGGCGAGGTGGATGTAGTCTGCCTTAAGGATGGACGCCTGACACGTGGAGAGATTTTCAACGAGATGTTCAAGGATTATTTCACTAATAACGGATGATTGTATCATGAAAATTATTGTTATTCTGGTATCACTTGCCGCATATGCGATAATTGCATTAATAAAGTCGCTCAATTCTGCAAGAACCGATGTCAAGGGAACACCCATCAACAAAGAAGTGTTTCCCCAGATAGACATATTGGAACAGGAAGACAACTACGTATATACAGAAACGCCCAAAGCACCTGAGCCCACTGTGGCTACTAAACCAACCGGAGAAAAGCCAAAGCAAGACAACGCACGTATCCAACCCACAGCAAGGACACCCGAATTAAAGGCTGAGAACAAATACAAGGGGAAAAAGATATCACTGAGTAACCGTTCCGATGCAAAACGCGCCTTTATAGAAGCCGAGATATTCAATAGAAAATATTGACCTAAAGCAACTGCAACAACATGACTTACAGAATATTGACACCACAGGAAGCTGCATCCTACATCAACAACGGAGATGGCGTAGGTATCAGCGGTTTCACATTATCGGGAACACCAAAGGCTGTATTGCCCGAAGTTGCCAAACGTGCAGAAGAGATACACGCCACAGGCAAACCGTTCAAGATAAATCTATATTCAGGCGCATCCACCGGAGATACAATCGACGGTGTGCTCACACGCGCCAACGCACTGAATTTCCGTGCACCGTTCATATCCAACCCCACCGTACGCAACGCAATCAATGAGAAAGAGATAATATACACCGACCTTCACCTGTCGCTCATGGCACAGGACCTGCGTTATGGCTATCTGGGAAAGGTTAATGTTGCAATACTGGAGGCCATTGACATTACGCCCGATGGAAAGGTCTATCTGACCACCGCAGGCGGTATAGGACAGACCGTTGCCAATCTTGCCGACAGAATAATCATAGAGCGTAACACATACCATCACACAATGGGATTGCACGACGTGTACGAGCCTTTGGACCCTCCTTACCGCAGGGAAATCCCAATCTACAAGGCTTCGGACCGTGCGGGAAAGCCATACGTACAGGTAGACCCTAAAAAGGTAATCGGAATTGTAGAGGTATACCAGCCCAACGAACAGGTTGTGTTCAAGGAACTCGACCCCGTAACCCGTAAAATTGGCGAGAATGTGGTTGAATTCATTTTGAACGATATCAAACGTGGAATAATCCCTGCAACCGGTCTGCCAATCCAGAGCGGTATCGGCAATGTTGCCAATGCTGTATTAAAGGCACTTGGCGAAAACGATGAGCTTCCGGTCCTTGACCTCTATTCCGAGGTTCTGCAGGATTCCGTAATCGGACTTATGGAGAAAGGACGTGTGAATGTCGGCAGTACATGCTCACTCTCGTTGAGCCAGGAGTGTCTGCAACATGTCTACGACAATATAGAGTTCTTCCGCGACAGGCTCATACTACGTCCGTCGGAAATATCGAACCATCCCGAAATAATACGTCGCCTTGGACTGATAGCCATGAATACAGCCATTGCCATCGACCTGTATGGTTGTGTAAACTCTTCACACATCGGCGGTACACGTCTGATGAACGGCATCGGTGGTTCCGGTGACTTTGCACGCAATGCCTATGTATCGATATTCACCTGTCCATCGACACAAAAAGGGGGTATGATAAGTTCCATTGTACCAATGGTAACACACACCGACCACACAGAACACGATGTACGTGTTGTGGTTACCGAATGGGGAGTTGCCGACCTTCGTGGCAAAGGTCCCGACGAACGTGCCAAACTATTGATAGAAAATTGTGCACATCCCGAATACCGTAACCTGCTGTGGGATTATCTGAAAATAACAAAAAAAGGACATGTCTCACACAATATAGTTGCATCTCTTGCCATGCATGCGACATACGACAGTGATGGCGACATGAGAAAAATAGACTGGAGCAAATATCTATGAACAGGAAAAAACTTGTAACGGAAATGGGGCGCATAAGCGGAGACGACTTCCGCAATGCAGAGAAACTTCCCCTCACAGTAATACTTGACAATGTACGCAGCCTGCACAACGTAGGTTCGGTATTCAGGACAAGCGACGCATTCCGTGTCCAGCGGATTCTTCTCTGTGGCATAACAGCCACACCCCCGAATGCCGAGATACACAAGACAGCCCTTGGAGCCGAAGATGTTGTAGAATGGCAATATTTTGAATCGACGGACGACGCCGTTGCGATGCTGCGCGAAGAAGGTTACCGCATATATGCCATTGAATTATGCGACGGGAGTATCGCGCTTCAGGACTTTGAAACATGCGACGGAGAAAAATATGCCGTAATTCTGGGAAACGAGGTAAAAGGAGTACAGCAGTCGGTGGTAGACGCGTCAGACGGAGCTATAGAGATTCCGCAATTCGGCACAAAGCACTCGCTGAATGTTTCCGTTACGGCAGGTATGGTCATTTGGGAATTCGCAAAGAAACTCGGATGGGTATAACTTAACTATTAAAATATTATAATTTAACTATAAAACAGCGAAATTGTTGTAACTTTGCAGCCATTCAATAAAATCATACAACATGAAAGACTTTTTTAAGGTACTGAGGCGCTTTGTACCGCCATACAAGAAATCTCTGATACTTTCTCTTATATTCACATTGCTATCGGCAATTCTGAACGTTTTCTCCTTTATGGTCATAATACCAATCCTGCAGGTGCTGTTCAAAATCAACGACACTTCGGGAGTGGAATTCATCGCATGGGAGCAGATGAATTCAAGCAATGCAAAAGATGTTCTGATGAACAATGCCACATGGTATCTGAACACACTCACCGCAGAACATGGCGCATCCATGGTATTGTTGTATCTTGGAATATTCCTGATTGTAATGACTCTTTTCAAGACCGCATGCTATTTCGGTTCATCGGCGGCGATAATACCGATGCGTACAGGTATTGTACGCGACATGCGTGCACAGCTTTACGACAAGATTGTAAGCCTGCCTCTCGGTTTCTTCTCAAAGCAGCGCAAAGGCGATATCATGGCACGTATGATTGGCGACGTAGGTGAAGTGGAAAACTCTATTGCCACATCGCTCGACATGCTTATCAAGAACCCGATTTTCATAATCATATACATGGTTACACTGTTCTACATCAGCTGGGAACTTACATTGTTCACTCTATGCGTTGTACCCACACTCGGTTGGGTAATGGGTGCGATTGGACGCAAACTGAAAGCAAGATCGGCTGTAGCACAGCAGAGATTGGGCGAGACCACATCGCAAATGGAAGAGACACTTGGCGGTCTTCGCATCATCAAGGCATTCCTTGCCGAGAAAAAGATGTCGGCACGTTTCCTTAAGTGCAGCAACGACCTACGCGCAGCAACCATCAGAGTTGCCACACGCCAGGCATCGGCACACCCTGTGAGCGAGACACTCGGAACAGCACTCATCGTTATAGTGCTTTGGTTCGGAGGTACATTGATTCTAGGCGAAAATTCACCAATCGACGCAGCATCGTTCATCTACTATCTTACAATCCTTTATAGCGTAATCAATCCGTTGAAGGACCTCTCTAAAGCATCGTACAACATTCCGCGCGGTCTGGCATCAATGGAGAGAATCGATGCCATACTAAATGCCGAGAATCCTATAACCGACGGAGAGAAAGGCATAGAAATAGACGAGATGAAAGAGGGTATCGAATTCAGGAACCTCACATTCTCATACGACGGCGAACGCGATGTGCTTAAAGACATCAATCTGAAAATCCCGAAAGGCAAGACAATTGCACTTGTAGGTCAGTCGGGAAGCGGAAAATCCACAATGGTAGACCTTATACCACGCTATTACGACGTTGAAAAGGGTGAAATAACCATTGACGGCGTAAACATCAAGGATATGAAGGTGAAATCACTGCGTGCTCTTATGGGTAACGTAAACCAGGAAGCAATCCTTTTCAACGATACATTCTACAACAATATAACCTTTGGTGTTGAGAATGCGACCATGGAGCAGGTTATAGAAGCCGCAAAGATTGCTAATGCACATGATTTTATCATGGAGACCGAAGAAGGATACGACACATGTGTGGGCGACAGAGGTTGCCGTCTTTCGGGCGGTCAGCGTCAACGCATAAGCATAGCACGTGCAATATTGAAGAATCCGCCGATATTGATTCTCGACGAAGCCACATCGGCACTCGACACCGAGAGCGAGCGTCTTGTACAGGAGGCTCTCGAGCGTCTTATGAAAGACCGCACAACCATTGCCATTGCACACCGTCTGTCCACAATAAAGAACGCCGATGAAATCTGCGTTCTGCGCGATGGAGTAATTGTTGAACGCGGAAAGCACGAAGAACTTCTGAAGCTCGACGGCGTATACAAGCGTCTTAACGACATGCAATCATTGTAACATGGCAGATACAAGAAATGTAGCAATTTTCTGTGCAGCATCGGAAAGCATAGACAACATATACGTTGATGCGGCACACCGTGTGGGCACAATGCTCGGAGAGATGGGAGCATCATTGATCTATGGCGGTTCAAGTGCCGGGCTCATGGAAACAACCGCAAAAGCGGCGAAAGAAGCCGGAGCACACATTGTAGGGGTTGTACCCGACATTCTTGTAGAACGCGGCAGAGTAAGCACCCTGCTCGACGAGCAAATTCCATGCCGCAATCTGAGTGACAGAAAGGACATTATGCTCAGCAGAAGCAATATCCTTGTCGCCTTGCCGGGAGGTATAGGCACACTCGACGAAGTGTTCCACGTTGTAGCCGCTGCAAAAATAGGTTATCACAGCAAACAGGTTGTATTATACAATGTCAACGGTTTTTGGGACAGTCTGATGGCATTGATTGAAAAGTTCAAAGCCGAAGGTTTCATCAAAGGCAACATGGAACATATACTTACAAAAGCCGACAACATCGAAGAGTTGGAAAAACTGATAAAAGAAGCGACAGAATGAGTAAAGTCATAGGAATAGGAGAAACAGTCTTTGATATTCTTTTCAAGAACGGTCAGCCGGTGAAGGCTGTGCCCGGCGGTTCTGTATATAACAGCATTATATCCTTGGGACGAGTGGGAGCCGAAACAGCCTTCATAAGCGAGGTCGGAGACGACAAGATCGGCGAGATAATTCTCTCGCACTTGCGCGACAGCGGTGTGGATGCATCATCGGTATGCTGTTTTTCAGGAGGCAAGTCACCGCTTGCGCTTGCATTCCTTAACGAAAGGAACGACGCAGAATACCTTTTCTACAAGGATTATCCCAACAACCGTCTAGAAGTTGAATTCCCCAAGATAAACAAAGGCGATATAGTTCTTTACGGTTCGTACTTTGTACTCAATCCCGTATTACGCGACAAGACAAAAGCATTTCTCAAGTATGCAAAGGATTGCGGGGCCATTCTCTATTACGACATCAATTTCCGCAAGAATCATGTAGCAGAACGCATAAAACTGGGTGAAGCACTTATAGAAAACCTTGAATTTGCCGATATTGTCCGCGGTTCAGCCGACGATTTCAACTATCTCTACGAGATGACCGATGCCGAAAAGATATATAAGGAGAAAATAAAATTCTACAGTCCGGAATTCATTTTTACCTGTGGCGACGGAGATGTAAAACTGTTCACAAGAAATTTCACAGAGGAATTCCCTGTGAAAAAAGTCG
This sequence comes from uncultured Bacteroidaceae bacterium, assembly GCA_904502235.1. GTDB lineage: Bacteria > Bacteroidota > Bacteroidia > Bacteroidales > Bacteroidaceae > HGM04593. The sequence continues at coordinate 83,451 of CAJGDP010000003.1, read as the reverse complement.
ATGTTGTAAGCACCGTAGGTGCAGGCGACAACTTCAATGCAGGTGTGGTATACGGTCTGTTGTCGGCTTTGACAGAAAAAGAATGCCCTTCGTTACTGAGTAAGGAGGAATGGTGCAATGTGATTTCCTGTGGTCTTGACTTCAGTGCACGCGCATGCACACTCATCGAGAACTATATAGACAAAGAGTGGGCTACAGCCTACAGACAAAACAAATAAATAAACAGGACTGGTCCATACACTACCGTCCGCAGCATTACTATGAAAAAGACACTGTTTTTGGCAATCCTGATTGCCGTTATAGGTTGTGCAAAGCACAGCCACGACGAAAGTACCGCGCAACACGTGCACACCCACATCAGTTCATTTGTTGCATACACCCATAACATGGAGCTGTTCATGCAACACGAAGGACTTGAAGAGGGTAAGAAATCGTGTGTAACACTGTACGCTACAGAACTGGAAAATTTCAAGCCATGTGAAGCCGACAGTGCGAACGTAATTATGTCGGTTGGCGGAAAGAGAGTTTCGGCAACTGCGAAAGCCGGGCACAAGGGTATCTACCACTTTGATTTCACTCCGAACAGCTCGGGACATGGAACCCTTTATATAGACATTGCAGGCGAGCATGCCCATTTTGACGTAGAAGTACACCATGCCCACAATGGAGATTGCACCCATGAGCACCATTCCCACGAAGGACACAGCCATGCGGAGCACGCTCATACTCACAGTCACTCCCATGCACCTCACCCAGGACATGGCGAAGCCGTTGAGGGCAAATCGGGCGACATATCATTCAGCAAAGAGCAGAGCTGGAAGATAGACTTTGCCATCGACATTGCAAAGAAAAGCACATTTGACGGAGTTGTAAAGGTTGCTGCCAAAATAAATGCAATCCCTGACAACTTCACCACTATAGTAGCCACCACCAGCGGCAAGGTACAATTTGCAGGAAACATCGTTGAAGGAAAAGAGATAATGACAGAAGAACCGTTGTTCTATCTCGAAGGCAGCGATGTTACCGACAACGACGCCGCAGTGAAATATGCCGAAGCGGAAAGCGAGCACACCGTCGCAAAGAACAACTACGAACGCAAAAAGCTCCTTTTTACCGACAGAATTGTATCGGAGCGCGAATATCAGGAAGCCGAAGCTGCCTATAACAGTGCCAAGGCACGTTACGAAAGTATGCAACGCAGTTTTGGTGAGGGCAAGGTGTGCCTGCGTTCTCCATTCAAAGGCTATGTGGCATCACTGCTTGTTGCAAACGGAGATTACGTGGAACCGGGAACTCCTGTTGCCAGAATAGAGCGCAAAGGCAAAGTAAATATTACTGCCGAGTTGCCAATCCGCTATTCAAAGCAGTTGCATAATATTAAAAATGTAAATATAGAAACCGGAGAAGGCAAAGTATATTCATTTGCCGATGTAAACGGCAAGACACTTGCCGTTGGACATTCAGCCAACGGATGCAATATGCTACCCGTAACATTAACCACTGATGCTTTACAGGATGTTGTTCCCGGAAGCATCGTTACCATGTATCTTGCATCGGAAAACCAAGAGAGGGAGAACGTGGTGATACCCCGTTCTGCCATTGTAGAGGAGATGGGCAACTATTTTGTATTTGTACAGAACACACCCGTATCTTTTGAGAAGCGCAACGTTACCATCGGCACAACCGACGGTGTTTCTGTGAAAGTATACAGCGGTATACATTCCGGAGAACGTATTGTAACAAAAGGAGCAACTGTACTTAAACTTGCACAAGGTGCAGCAGCTTTGGACCCGCATGCAGGACATGTTCACTAAAAAGAGACAACTATGCTAAACAGAATTATAAAGTTCTCCTTAAACAACAAGCTGTTGGTGTTGCTTGCCGTGGTATTGGTAACAGTAGGCGGAATATATTCAGCCAAGAAAATTGAAGTGGATGTATTCCCCGACCTCACAATGCCCACTGTGGTAATACTCACCGATGCATCCAACATGGCACCCGAAGAGGTTGAACGTCTTGTAACCTTCCCCATAGAAACCGCAGTAAACGGTGCAACAAATGTGCGCAGGGTGCGTTCTTCGTCTTCACAAGGATTCTCATTCGTATGGGTGGAATTCGATTGGGGAATGGATATATACCGTGCCCGACAGATTATAAGCGAAAAGATGAGTCTGTTGGCAGAGCAACTTCCCTCGGGCATAACCCCAATGCTTGCTCCGCAATCGAGCGTGATGGGCGAAATCATGTTCATAGGAATGCAGGCAGACAGCACATCCATGATGGAACTGCGTACACTTGCCGAATGGATTGTAAAACCGGCAATCCTTGCAACCGGTGGAGTTTCAAATGTAACCATTATTGGTGGTGATTACAAGCAGTATCAGGTACTTGCCGACCCAGTACGCATGGACATGTACGGAGTCACAATGGAAGAACTTGAAAGTGCCACCGAAGCCATGAGCGTAAACATTGGTGCAGGTGTGGTGCGTGATTTCGGAAACGAATACAATCTGCGCGGAATGGGCAGAAGCAACAATGTCGAAGAATTGGGAAGCACAGTTGTAAAAGCAACTGAAACAACCGTTGTACGCGTGGCTGATGTTGCAGACGTGGTTATTGCACCGGCTGTAAAACAAGGATACGCTTCGCAGAATGGCGTACCGTCGATAATCCTTTCAATTTCAAAACAACCCGGAATAAACACACTCAGCGTAACACAGAACATAGAGCGAAACCTCGAAAGCATTGCAAAATCACTGCCTGCTGATGTTACACTCGACACAAAGATATTCCGCCAAGCCGACTATATACAGGCTTCGGTGAACAACGTGGGAAGCTCACTCATCGAGGGAGCCGTATGTGTAATACTTGTATTGTTCCTGTTCCTTACAAGTATACGTTCAACCGTGATATCGCTATTGGCAATTCCCTTATCGTTGCTGGGTACGGTAATTGTGCTATATCTGCTTGGCATGGATATAAACACTATGACATTGGGCGGTATGTGCATTGCCATAGGCTCGCTTGTCGATGACGCCATAATAGACGTTGAAAACGTATATAAACGTCTGCGCGAAAACCATGCACTTCCCAAGGAAGAGCGTAAATCCACATTGAACATTGTTTTTGAAGCCTCATCAGAGATACGCGCATCAATAATTCATGCCACACTTATAATAATGGTAACCTTCACACCATTGTTCTTCCTGAGCGGACTCGAAGGCCGTATGCTAAAGCCATTGGGCATAGCATATCTTATTGCACTTGTGATGTCGCTGATTGTGGCAATGACCGTTACTCCACTACTCTGCAAGCTGATGCTTTCGGACGACAGATATCTTACCAAGAACGAAAGAAAGAATTGGGTTGACAAATGGTTACTCAAGATATACAGGAAATCATTGCAGTGGATTCTTGACCATGCAAGATATGCTGTTGCAACAATCATACTCCTTTTTATAGTATGTCTATTCCTTTTTGCCGACATGGGACGAAGTTTCCTACCCGAATTCAATGAAAAGGCTTTGACCATTTCGGCAGTTTCGCGCCCCGGAGTATCGCTCGAAGAGAGCAACAGACTTGGTGCAGCCATAGAAAAGGAACTTTTGCAGATTCCCGAAGTGGTAAGCACTGCCCGTCGTACAGGACGCGGAGAACTTGACGAACACTCACAGACATCAAACGGAGCGGAGATTGATGTAAACTTTACACTTGCCGACCGCAGCAAGGCTGAATTCCTTGCTGAAGTACGTGCCCGTCTTGCAACAATACCGGGTGTGGTAACATCTGTAGGTCAACCGTTGGAACACCGCATAGACCACATGGTATCGGGAACACAAGCCGACCTTGCGATAAAGATTTTCGGCTCCGATTTGAGTACACTCTTCCGCAAAGGAACCGAGATACAGGAACTGCTTAAAGCCTTCCCCGAAGTTGTGGATGTAAATGTCGAGCAACAGGTGGAGACACCACAATTGCAGATACGCGCCGACAGAGAGAAACTCGCTCATTACGGCATAACCATGTCTGAATTCAACAGTTTTATAGAGGCGGCATTCCCCGGTAAAAAATTGGGCAGCGTATATGAAGAAGAGCGCAGTTTCGACCTTATAATACGCCTGAATAAGGACTATACAGAAAGTATCGACGGAGTAAGACGTGCACTCATTGACACCCCGAGCGGTAAAGTTGCACTCGACGATGTCGCATCCATTGTATCTGTTGGTGGTCCCGGAAGCATCAGCCGCGAGAATGTGCAACGCAAAGTCGTGGTTTCGGCAAATATTGCCAGCGGTGACATCGCTGGAACCGTGGAGCGCGTGGCAGAACATCTTGAAGAGCAGTTGCCATTGGACGAAGGCTATCGTCTTGAATATGGCGGACAGTTCGAGAGTGCAGAGTCGGCATCCCGAACACTATGGCTGACAACGGCTATCGCCATTCTTGTAGTATTCGTACTGCTTTATAGTGAATTCAAGAGCGCATCGCTCTCGGCAGTGGTACTAATCAATCTGCCATTGGCATTGATTGGCGGAATACTTGCCACATACTTCACATCAGCGGTAATGAGCATCCCTGCCATTATAGGCCTTATAACCCTGTTCGGTATAGCCACGCGAAACGGCATATTGTTGGTTTCACGTTACCAGCACTTGCGCTCCGAAGGAGTTTCGCTCGAAAAAGCCGTAATATCAGGCTCCACCGACCGCCTTACACCGATTCTCATGACCGCATTCACATCGGCATTGGCATTGGTACCTATGATTCTGAACGGTTCGGCATCGGGCAACGAGATACAGAGTCCCATGGCAGTTGTAGTGCTCGGCGGATTGCTTTCATCAACATTGCTGAACATCTACATAATACCAATCATATACCGTTGGTTAGTACATAAGGGATGGGAATAAAAAAATAAATGTGAGCTTAGCTCACATTTATTTTTTATTATTCTCTTACATCTTTTCCCCACATCAGTTTCTCCTGCAGATTCTGAATGAATGAGTGCTCCTTGCTTCGTATTATCAATTGTCTGTAATCGGCTTTACGCACTGTAACCGTCATCTCCTCATTGCAACTTTCGTTGCGTCCGTCGATGGCTATAAGGAAATTATGACTTCTGCTGCACACCTTTATCTCAATTACGGCATTATCGTCTATTACTATAGGACGCGCACTCAAGCTATGTGGAGCAATTGGAGTGAGTACAAGCACATTCGCTTCGGGCGAGATTATCGGACCGCCAACGCTCAAGGAATATCCTGTAGAACCCGAAGGTGTTGCCACAATAAGTCCGTCAGCCTGATATGTGATTCGGTCGACACCGTTGACGGTAGCCTCAAGAGTCATCATCGACGAGGAATCGTGCTTCATCACCGCTATTTCATTCAAGGCAAAGGGATAATTCTTGAGTTCACCACCCTGAGTTACAGCCTCGATAAGACTACGGCTCTCAGTATCATACTCGCCACGATGTATCTTTTCTATAATAGCACCAAGGTTTTCATTTGCTGTTGTGGTGAGGAATCCCAAACGTCCTGCATTGATTCCCAAAATGGGTATAGGCTTGCGTCCTATACGGCTTGCCGTACGCAACAAAGTTCCGTCGCCACCGAAACTTATGGCTACATCGGCATCAAAATCATCGCCTACGATAAATCCGTGGGGAGCAGGCATAGAGACACCCTCTTCGCACAGAAAATCGAAGTAAGGCTTGTCTATGATAAAACTGTCCTTACAATTGGCAATGGCATCGAAAAGCTGTTCTATACTTTTCGACTTTTTTGCCTGATGCTTGTTGCCGAATATCGCAAATTTCATATTTTCCTTGTTTATTCTGTTATAAAGTAGAGATAACACGGGTTGTTTGGCTATCTGTTTGCAAATTTACGACAAATTATATTATTTTTTTTTTTATTTGTGCTAATTTTGCAATGAAAATATCCTAAACTACCCATAATAGTGGTTTTAACAGCAAAGGATAAGAGCTTTATGAAGACAAAATTGAGTGTAAACATCAACAAAGTGGCAACAATCAGAAATGCCCGTGGCGGAAACAATCCCGACATTCTGAAAATTGCCAAGGATTGCGAGGCTTTCGGTGCCGACGGCATCACTGTGCATCCGCGCCCCGACGAGCGCCACATACGACGCGCAGACGTAACAGCCTTGCGTGCCATACTTCGCACGGAATTCAACATCGAGGGATATCCTTCAAAGGAGTTCCTTGACCTGGTGTTGCGTGTGCGCCCCGCACAGGTAACACTTGTGCCCGACAAACCATCGCAACTTACATCGGATTGTGGCTGGGACACAGTAACAGAACAGGAGTTCCTGCGCGATATCCTAAACGAGATACGTGCAGCCGGAATACGCAGTTCCATTTTCATCAATGCCGACATACGCATGGCAGAGTATGCCGCTAAAGCTGGAGCCGACAGAGTGGAACTCTATACAGGACCATATGCCCACAACTACTCACGTAACCGCGAGGAGGCCATTGCGCCCTTCTACGAAACGGCAAGACGTGTAAAACAGCTGGGAATAGGTTTGAATGCAGGTCACGACCTGAGCCTTGAGAACCTCACATATTTCACCGACGTAATTCCCTGGGTGGATGAGGTTTCCATAGGTCATGCGCTTATTTGCGATGCACTTTACATGGGACTGGAGGCAACCATTGCCGCATACCAGAAATGCTTGATAAAATAATAAAACAACAATAACACTATGATTCATTTGACTACAGTAGCTGCAGAGGTTGCAGCAGAAGAAGCAATGCAGGCCGTTGAGGTTGCAGGTGCAGTTCAGGAGGGTATAAATATTTTTGAATTGGCTATGAAGGGCGGTTGGATTATGATTGTCCTTGCAGCTCTTTCAATTTGGGGTATATACATATTTTTCGAGCGTCTTGCCGTACTGCGTAAGGCAATGAAGAGAAATCCTCTATTGCTCGACCGCATTCACGACAACATCGTTGACGGCGACATGAAATCGGCAATCAACTATTGCGAGAAAGTAAACACGCCAATGTCAAGAATCCTTGCAAAGGGCGTAAAGGACTATAAGCTCGACACTGCATCAATCCGTCAGGCACTCGACAACAATGCCGGCCTTGAGATTGCAACCCTTGAAAAAGGTCTTCCAATACTTTCAACAATTGCAGCCGTAGCCCCCATGCTCGGTTTCTTGGGAACAGTAACAGGTATGGTACAGGCATTCTGGCAGATGGCAAACGCAGGTAACAACATCGATGTATCGTTGCTGTCGGGCGGTATCTATGAGGCTATGGTAACAACCGTAGGCGGTCTTATCGTAGGTATCATTGCAATCTTCGCATACAACTACCTTGTAATCCTTGTAGACAAGATACAGAACCTTATGGAGGCAGACATCATCTCGTTCATCGAGATTGTTACCGAGAGCAAGGAAGCACCATGCAAGAAGACTGCTCAGGCAGATAATACTGATTACATTCAGGTGCAGTAATAAATTTCAACCAAAAGTCTGAATATGATAAAAAGAAAGACAAAGGCAATAGACGTATTCTCGATGTCGTCGATGACCGACATCATATTCCTGTTGCTCATATTCTTTATGATAACCTCCACCATGGTAACTCCCAATGCCATAAAGGTGCTTCTGCCACAGGGCAAGGAGCAGACACAGGCAAAGCCCATGGCACGCATAATAATCGACAAGGACCTCAACTACTACGCAGCCTGGGGACGCGAAGACGAGATGCCTGTTACCGAGGACGATATCACTCCCTTCCTGTTGGGTTGCCGCGAGAAGGATTACGAAATGTATGTTGCATTGTATGCAGACGAGACAATACCCTACAGCGAGATTGTCAAAGTGCTCAACATTGCTAATGAAAACCAGTTCAAAATGGTGTTGGCTACACGCCGTCCCGACAAGAAATGATGAAGAAAATTTCACAAGAAAAAGTTATAGGTATTGTCGGTACGGTGATATTCCACTTGCTGATATTGCTTGTCTTGCTCCTTATTGTAATGGACCGTCCTCCTATGGAACCCGAGGCAGGTCTGTCGGTAATGATGGGCGACCAATATGCCATGACCGAAGTTGAAATGGCACCACAACCGCCAAAACCACAAGTACAGCCCAAGCCTCAGAAGCCCGCTCCCGAGAAACCTCTCATAACACAGAACAACGAGGAGAGCATAAGCGTGGATTCAGCAAAGAATACTGCGCTTGAGAAGGAGAAGGCACTTGCCGCCGAACAGGAAGCCGAGCGCAAGCGTCGTGAGGAGGAGACCATGAAAATGGCTTCGAACCTTATGGCAAACGCCTTCGGAAAAGGCAGCTCCATGGGAAGCAAAGGCAACGACGAGGTTGACGAAGGCACAAGCGGTGCTCCCGAAGGCACAATGGATATAGGCGAGAAAGAGGGCTCGGGAATGGGTTCATGGGACCTTGCCGGACGCGCACTTGCAGGCGACGGAAAGTTGCCTTTACCTGCATACAACGTGCAGGAAGACGGTAGAGTTGTGGTAACAATCACCGTGGATTCCGACGGCAATGTAGTAAACGCAAGAATAAACCACCGTACGAACACCACATCGCAGGCACTGCGTACAGCTGCAATAAACGCAGCCAAACGCGCACGTTTCAATGCCATAGGCGGTGTGAACAACCAGGAGGGAACAATCACATATTATTTTAAACTGAAATAATCATGAGCAAAATATATCTTTTCCTTGCCGACGGTTTTGAAACCGTTGAGGCACTGGCTCCGGTAGACGTAATGCGCCGTGCAGGCATCGAGGTTGTAACTGTTTCCATTACGAAACGCAAGGAGGTGGTGTCGGCACAGAATGTCACAGTGCTTGCAGACACTCTTTTTGAAGAGATATGCTACAGCGATGCCGATGCACTTGTATTACCCGGCGGAGGCGTGGGAACCGACAATCTCTCGGCACACGAAGCACTACGCTCACAGCTCGCCACAGCACATGCCAATGGCAAGCTTGTAGCCGCAATATGCGCCGCACCCATGGTATTCGGGAGAATGGGAATCCTGAAAGGTAAAAAGGCAACCTGCTACCCCGGTTGCGAGAGCGACCTCTTTGGTGCAGAATATACAGCCACAGATGTAGAGCAGGACGGCAACATAATCACCGCCTGCGGACCTGGCGTATCCTTTGATTTCGGATTTGCCATAGTAGAGCGTCTTTGCGGAAGCGAGGTTGTTGCAACCCTGCGTTCACAGATGCAGTTCAAGTAATAGAAGAAACATGAAGAAATATATAATAGTCGTTGCCGGAGGCAAAGGCACACGCATGGGCGGTGAAATGCCCAAACAGTTCCAGGAACTCTGCGGCAAGCCTGTGGTAATGACCACTTTGGAGCGTCTACACACCATAGACCACACAATACAGCTTATTCTGGTTCTGCCGGCAGAACATATTGAACTATGGAAAGAGTTGTGCAAAGAACACTCGTTTGCAGTTCCTTTGATGCTCACAAACGGCGGTTCCACACGTTTCCATTCGGTACAGAACGGACTTGCACAGATCGATGACCTGGAAGAGGCACTCGTTGGAGTGCACGACGGAGTACGTCCTTTTATATCGGCAAGAGTCCTGGACGACTGTTTCCGCGAAGCATGGATGCACGGTGCGGCAATCCCCATGATAAGCATACAGGACAGCCTGCGCCATATTGTAGGCGTAAACGGAACTACCGAAGTTGTTCCACGCGACCGTTACCGTCTGGTACAGACTCCGCAGGTGTTCAAACTGTCGTTGCTACGTCGCGCCTATGAACAACGCTTTGTAGAGAGTTTCACCGACGACGCATCGGTGGTGGAGGCTCTTGGCGAACAGGTTGTTGGAGTGGAAGGCAACAGAGAGAACATAAAGCTGACAACACCATTCGACCTGATGATTGCCAAGACATTGATTGAATGCTCGAAATCACAACAAGAAATATAAAATACCTGCCGGGAGTGGGTGAGCAACGCGCCACGTTGCTGAACAGGGAGTTGAACATACACTCTTTGAACGACTTGTTGTATTATTTTCCATACAAATACATCGACCGCAGCAAGGTATTCAAAGTGTCGGAACTTGGCGGACAACTGCAGCACGTGCAGTTGCTTGGAGAAATACGTTCATTCGAAGAGATGGGCGAAGGAGCATCGCGTCGCCTTGTGGCACATTTCACCGACGGAACAGCCTTTGTGGATTTAGTGTGGTTCCGCGGAATAAAGTTCGTGAAGAACAAACTGCAGACAGGCAAACGTTATGTAGTGTTCGGCAAGCCATCCATGTTCAACGGCAGGGTGAACATAGCACACCCCGACGTTGACGACGCATCACTGCTGAAGCTCGACAACATGGGATTGCAGCCCTACTACAACACAACAGAGAAGATGAAACGCAGCGGATTGAATTCCAATGCCTTAGCCAAGCTTGTAAGTAATCTGTTCCAGTTGCTCACACACGAAATCCCCGAAACCCTCTCGCACGACATAATAACAAAACACGGACTGATGAGTCTTAGCGAAGCCCTGCATATAATCCATTTTCCAAAGAATCCCAAGGAGCTGCAACAGGCACAATACAGGCTGAAATTCGAGGAACTCTTCTTCATACAGCTGAATATATTCAACTACTCACGCGACAGACAGAAGAGATACGTAGGACACCGCTTCGCAAAAGTAGGCGACATGTTCAACCGTTTCTATCACGAGAATCTCCCTTTTGAACTCACCGGCGCACAGAAAAGAGTGGTAAGGGAGATACGTGCAGACGTCAACGGCAACAGCCAGATGAACAGGCTCATACAGGGAGATGTCGGTAGCGGAAAGACACTTGTAGCCCTGCTTTCCATGCTGCTGGCAAAGGACAACGGCTATCAGGCATGCATGCTCGTGCCCACAGAAATCCTTGCCGAACAACATTGTGCCACCCTACGACGTATGCTGGGCACATTGCCGGTGAGAGTGGAACTGCTCACAGGAAGCACCAGGCAAAAAGAGCGTGCACCCATATTCGAAGGGCTTGAGAACAGCACAGTGGACATACTTGTGGGAACACATGCCGTTCTCGAGGACAATGTACAGTTCCACAATCTGGGAATAGTTGTGATTGACGAACAGCACCGCTTTGGCGTGGTACAACGCGCCAAAATGTGGGGAAAGAACAACATACCGCCACACGTGCTTGTTATGACAGCCACCCCCATCCCCCGTACCCTTGCTATGACACTTTACGGCGACCTGGATGTATCGGTAATCGACGAACTCCCACCGGGCAGAAAGCCAATAACAACCACACATATATTCCGTAACCGCACCGACAGCCTATACTCCTTCATCCGCAAACAGATAGATGAGGGAAGGCAGGCATACATCGTATATCCGCTTATCAACGAAAGCGAAAAGCTTGACCTTAAAAACCTCGAAGACGGTTACAAACAGCTGTGCAACGTATTCTGCGACTACAAGCTGAGCAAACTCCACGGCAAAATGAAACCCAAGGAAAAGGACGAGGAGATGCGTCGCTTTGCATCGGGCGAGACACAGATACTAGTCTCCACAACCGTTATAGAGGTGGGAGTGGATGTGCCCAACGCCTCGGTTATGGTAATAGAAAATGCCGAAAGATTCGGACTATCACAGCTACACCAGTTGCGCGGACGTGTGGGACGCGGAGCATCACAATCGTATTGCATACTGGTTACCGACTACAAACTATCCGAAGATACCCGTAAGCGCATGGAAATCATGACCACTAGCAACGACGGCTTTGAGATTGCCGAAGCCGACCTTAAGTTACGCGGACCGGGCGACATAGAAGGCACCCAGCAGAGCGGCATAGCCTTTGACCTGAAAATAGCCAACCTTGCCCGCGACGAACAGCTGTTGCAATATGTGAGAGAGGTGGCACGCGGGGTGATTGACGCCGACCCCGCACACGACAACCCCAACTACAGAGTAGTATGGGAACGCCTGCAGGCAATCAAGAACATGAAGAACTGGAATTGGGGAGCGATTTCCTAATTTTGGTGTATCCAAATATTAACATCTTAATTTACATAACAATATCCTTTTTTTATTATCTTTGCAGTGTAATTACTTATAACACCTATGGAAAAGACTCTTATACTTATTAAGCCTAATGCCATACAGCGTGGCTTGACCGGAGATATCATTACACGTTTCGAACGCAAAGGTCTAAGAATTGCAGGCATGAAAATGCTGTTCATGACCGACGAACTGGTGCGCGAGCACTATGCTCACCTGGTGGAGCGTCCTTTCTTCCCTTATCTTAAGGCGTCGATGCAGGCGGCTCCTCTTATTGCTTGTTGCATTGAAGGTGCTGAGGCTGTTGAGACTGTCCGTCTTATGGTTGGTGCTACCAACTCACGCAAGGCATTGCCGGGAACAATACGTGGCGACTTTTCTATGAGTGGTGAGCAGAATGTGGTGCATGCTTCAGATTCTGTGGAGAATGCGCTTATTGAAATAGACCGTTTCTTCAAGCCTTGCGAACTGTTCGATTACGAATCGGCGGTTACATGTTTTGAATATGGTGGCGAAGAAAGCCAGAAATACAAATAATCCAAAGTGAAGAGACTGTTCCTTTACATATTCGCTTTTGCCTTGTCCGTTTTGACGTCTGCCGACATCAAAGCGCAGGCTCTTATTGCCGAAGAGGTAACAATACAGCAACAGATGGAGGCTGTAGAGGCAATAGCCCTGCGCAGGATGCTGTTGAACGAAGCGAATACGGTTCCCTCTGCCGACATGTATCCCGAATGGATAAACACAAGGGTACATTTCAACCATGCTCTCCCCGACTCTTTTCTCATTGACCTGCGCGGTTTTGTGATGCCTACAACAAACACAAAGATTACCGACAAATTCGGTTATCGCCCACGTCGCAAGCGTGTACACAATGGTCTTGACATTAAAGTTGAGAGAACCGACACCATATATGCGGCTTTCGATGGCAAAGTGAGAATCACTGCCTATCAGCGCAGAGGTTACGGACATTATGTTGTGATAAGACACCACAACGGCATTGAGACCCTTTATGCGCATTTGTCGAAGAAACTTGTTGAAGCAAACGAAAACGTAAAGGCGGGCGACCCTATAGGCATTGGTGGAAACACGGGAAGAAGTTCTGGCCCGCACCTGCACTTTGAAACATTACTCCTGGGTAAATGCTTGGACCCGGCTTTATTGTTCGACTTCAAGAACCAGGATGTTACAGGCGACTTTTATCTGTATCGCCGTCCAGGCTCAAAATACATAGAGAACGGTGTTGTAAAGATTGCCGGCCCCGAGAAAAAATATCATAAAGTAAAGCAGGGCGAAACGGTGGGCAAGATTGCCAAAAAGTATGGTGTTGAACAGGAGATGATTTTCAAGCTCAACAAGATAAATTCGCGCACCATCATCCGTCCGGGGCAGATGCTGAGATATCAATAATCAGAAAACTGCTATCGACAACACGAATTTCCCCAAGACGTGAACATTGCAGACAGCCGTTGCACCGTCGGGGTAGATTACCTTGTAACCACCGCTCTGTGGAACCATACATATATCCTTTAGCACAGTTACCTTATCTGATGCCAATTTGAATGCAGCCTCTTTTGCGCTCCAGAGCAACAAAGCCTCATCGGCAGGAATATCGCACGCCATTACATATTCAATTTCCCGTGGTTGCAAAAATGATTTCATCACAGCATAGGCGTTACGGTTCTTTGTTTCCACATCAATGCCTACAGGAGTATTTGAGACAGCCACAACCACATATTCATCCGTGTGGCTTATACTCAAGAACCTGCATCCATCGGCAAAACAGGGTTTACCGCTATCGCTATAGCAGAGCACACTTCCTTTATAAGGGGTTTGTTGCAGCAAGGCACGTACGGCAAGCCATTCGCGTTGTCTGCCAGGCGACTTGAAACGTTCCTTGGCTTCGGCAAGCAAGATGCCGCCATCGCCTATCTGCTCCGAAAGTTCTTCGCAGCTCTCCTCTATTTGCCAAAAGAACAATTCGGCATTGCACAGAGTATCAAATCCTTCAAAACGGACGCGTGGCATTAATGTTCAAAATCAAAGTGTGACGGTACAAAATTATATATTTCGCATATATTCCCAATCAAAAAAGAGAAAAAACAGCCATAAACGGTTTTTTGTAAGTATCTTCGCGGAACAAAATAGAACAGAGATGGATATCTTTAAAAGAGAAGAAACACAGATAAAGTTCCTAGCGGTAGAGAAACTGGCAATTGCATACAACCTGCTGACAACCATTTTCATAATAATATTCTACAATAGGCTGAACAATCCCCAGCCCATGCTCATGGGGCGTTTTCTTATACTTGCAGGAACATTCTGCCTTATATACCTGTATACACGTTTCCCGTCGAAAGCAACGCGATATCTGCGTGTGTTTGTACAGTTCGCTCTGTTGAATTTCTGGTATCCCGAGACTTTTGAGTTCAATCGTCTGTTCCCGAACCTCGACCACCTGTTTGCAAGCGTAGAATTCAATATCTTCGGTTGCCAACCGTCCATCCTTTTTGAGCAGATGTACAACGGTATGATCTGGCGCGAACTTTTCAACTTCGGATACTGGATGTACTACCCGATGATTGCTATAGTAATAACATATTACTTTTTCGCGCGTCCGAATGAATCGGAACGTTGCTCTTTCATAATACTTGCATCGTTCTTCATATACTATACTGTTTTCATGTTCCTGCCTGTGGCAGGACCTCAGTTCTATTTCCCTGTTATAGGCGAAGAGAATGTGGCGGCAGGAGTATACCCCCAGATAGGCAGTTGGTTCGACTATTTTCCGGGAATAACCATTCTGCAAGAGGAGAAAGGTGGATTTTTCACTCAACTTGTCTGTTGGGCGCAAATTTCCGGCGAACGCGCAACAGCCGCTTTCCCCAGCTCACATGTGGGAGTAAGCACAATCCTTATGATTTTGGCATGGAAAATGAAAAAGAGATACTTTGTTCCCTTGTTCGTGGTCTACACATTGCTCTGCTGTGCAACAGTATATATCAAGGCGCACTATCTCATAGATGTCATAGCCGGAGTAGTTACAGGCTTGATGGTATATTGGATTACTGCATATATTTATAAGATTTTTTTAAAGAAATTCTGAAATTTCAAATTCATTTCAGTTTTGTATATAATCTTTGCGATACAAATAAAGCAAAACAGTTCAGGAAACCAAAGAACGAATGTTTTGTTAAATGTATAACTGACTAAAAACAAAGATTATGAAAAAGATTTTATTTGCACTTGCAGCTATTTTTACTTTAGGTGTTTCAAATGTTTCGGCAGACAACGACAAACTTGTAAACAAGAGCGAACTCCCGGCACAGGCTCAACAGTTCATCGACAGCCATTTCGCGAATGTGAAACTCACTTATGCCAAACTGGAGCGCGACTTCTTTGAGCGTTCATACGAAGTGGTACTTGCCGACGGCACAAAACTGGAATTCACGAACAACGGAGCATGGAAAGAGGTTGACTGCAAGTACAACGAAGTTCCTGTTGCAATTATTCCACAGGCTATAAAGGAGTATGTAAACAAGAACTATCCCGGTGAGAAGATTCTGAAGATTGAACACGAGCACGGATATTACGAACTGAAACTCTCGAACCGCTACGAACTCACTTTCAACAAGAACTACAATATTGTTGACATAGACAATTGATTGAGCAACTTTAAAGCAATGCAATTATGAAAAGAGTTTTTTCAGTTTTAATTGTTGCAATATCGCTGCTGGCATGCGACAATCATGATGTATTGCTCAGCTCAAGCATCATCGACTTCATACAGAAAGAGTACAGTGGCGCAACAATACGCAATGCTGAATATGACGACGATGGATTTTACGAGGTTGAAATAAGACACAACTCGTATATCAAGGATGTTCACTTCGACAAAAAAGATAATTGGGTATATACAACTTGGGATGTGAGGGTTTCCAACCTGCCCGAGGGGGTAAAGAGCGCCGTATCGAAGAAATATCCGGGATACAGGATAGACGATGTGGATTTCATTGAAAGCCCTGAAAAATCGTACTATAGAATTGAAATTGAGAATGGAGGTTTGGAACAAACCATTTATGTATCGAAAGAAGGAAACTTTAACTAATGATGCAGGGTTTATATATATGACGGGGAACGGCTTGCCGTTCCCTTTATTTGCTGTTTATAAGGCAGTTATCGAAAACATCTATCAATGCAATCGAATTTAACAATAGTTTGTTACCCAAACAGCGGAAAAGATAATGTAATTTTGCATTCCAATAATATAAAGTTACAAAATCAATGAAAAACAACTATAGCTTTATAAACACAATAAAGAAGTATGTAAGCACAAGCGGTGTGCTTATAGCACTTACGATATTGGCACTCGTTGTTGCCAACTCACCCATAAAAGAGTACTATTTCGGCTTTTGGGAACAGCCGGTGATTTTTTCCTTGGGCGGATTCAATCTCTTCAGCCATAACGGACATACCATGACATTGATGCAGGTCATCAACGATTTCCTGATGGCTATATTCTTCTTGTCGGTGGGACTTGAAATAAAGCGTGAAATACTTGTGGGTGAATTGTCGACACGCCAAAAGGCTATGCTTCCCATAATAGGAGCCTGTGGCGGTATGCTGGTTCCGGTAATACTCTTCTGGATAACCTGCCCCGACAATGCAGATATGCTACGCGGTGTAGCCATACCGATGGCTACAGACATTGCATTCTCATTGGGCGTATTGTCGATATTCAAAACGCGTGTTCCGCTGGGACTTAAGGTATTCCTTGCCGCGCTTGCCGTTGCCGACGACCTCGGTGGAATAATCGTTATAGCACTGTTCTACACATCGAGTCTGAACTATTCATTCATAATCATAGCCTTGCTATGCATTGCATTCCTGATTGCAGGCAACAACCTACGTATAATAAAGAAATCGTATTATCTGGCAATAGGTATTGTTTTGTGGTATGCAATGCTCAATTCAGGTATACATGCAACCATTGCCGGCGTGATTGTGGCATTCTGCGTGCCGGCATCACAACGCAAAGGCTCGGCATATTACATTGAAAACATACGCAATAACATAAATAAATTCCCTGTTACCGACATAAACCATAAACATCACACCATAATACTGAGCAACAACGACATTCACACCCTGAAATGTATAGAATCCGCCGCCGACAAACTTATCAGCCCGTTGCAGGACCTTGAGGACAATCTGTACAAAATCATAAGCTATATAGTAATTCCTCTGTTCGCCTTTTCGAATATGGGAATAGATTTCTCTTCGATGAATATCACAGACGTTGTTGGAGGAGTGGGATTGCCGGTAATGACAGGACTTGTATTCGGCAAATTCATTGGAGTTTTCACATTCTGTTGGGTGGCAATAAAATGCGACATCGTCCAATTGCCCGAAGGAAGCAACTGGAAAGCATTCGCTTCGGTATGTATGCTCTGCGGTATAGGACTCACCGTTTCTATCTTCATTGCCGACCTTTCTTACGCATCAATCGACGGAGGTATAAGGTTGCTTAACCAGGCAAAACTCGGTATCCTGTGCGGTTCGGTAATATCGGCAATCATCGGATGCATTATGCTCAACAGATATCTGCCCAAAGAATTGCCGCAATAAATACACCGTTGCATAAGAGCGACATCGTTCATAAGATTTACATCCATGTGAAATCGAGTCAGGTTTCACATGGATATTTTTTTGCGCCCCACTCTTTATACCGAATTGACAAAGCATTTATTATTAGCAGAATAGGCTTCTGAGAAAGATATAAACAGATTGTTGAAAACTTTATTTTATTTTATATTCAAAAATTGTGGGGAATTGTGGGGAATTGTGTAATTTTGAAACGGATTATATAATTTAGAGAAAAAAGTATGCGTTTCATAGGCAACATCGAAGCAAAGACCGACAGCAAAGGCAGAGTTTTCCTGCCTGCATGCTTTCGCCGCATCCTTCAGAACGACGGTTGCGACAAAGTGATGTTGCGCAAGGAAGTATATCAGGACTGTCTGGTACTCTACCCCATATCGAACTGGAACGAACAACTGGATGCCTTGCGTTCACGTCTCGACAAGTGGAACTCAAAACATCAGATGATTTTCCGCCAATTTGTGGCAGATGTTGAAGAACTAAGCATCGACACAAGCGGACGTATATTGTTGCCCAAAAGATATATGGCGTTGGCAGACATCAAACAGGAAGTGCGTTTCATAGGCATGGACGACACCATTGAGATTTGGGCAAAGGAGAAAGTTGAAAAGCCGTTCATGCAGCCCGAAGAGTTCGGACTTGAACTGGAAAAGATAATGACAACCGAAAGAATCACGAATAATGAGCGAGAATAATGTATATCATACCCCGGTTCTCCTGAAGGAGAGCGTTGATGGAATGCAGATATCACCAAACGACATCTGCATAGATGTAACTTTCGGTGGTGGCGGACACTCCAGGGAGATTATCTCACGTCTTGGCGCAAAAGGACACCTTTACAGTTTCGACCAGGACGAGGATGCCGAAAAGAATGCGCCCGAAGACAAGCGTTTCACCTTTGTGCGAAGCAATTTCCGCTTTATATACAACTTCATGCACTATCACGATGCCACCGAAGTTGATGCGATTCTTGCCGACCTGGGAGTTTCGGGACACCATTTCGACGATGAGACACGAGGCTTTTCCTTCCGCTTTGATGCGGCACTCGATATGCGAATGAACAAGCGCGGTGGCGAAACTGCCGCCGACCTGCTCAACAAAGCGACAGAAGAGGAGCTTACAAGGATATTCAAACTATACGGTGAACTGAACTGTGCACGCAAGCTTGCCGCGAAGATTGTAAAGGTGAGAGCCGAAAAACCGATACAGCGTGTGAACGAGCTTATTGAAATAGCCAAACCTTTCTGTCCGCCACAACGCGAAAAGAAAGAGATGGCAAAAGTTTTCCAGGCACTACGCATCGAAATAAATCAGGAAGTAGAGGCTTTGAAGGAGATGCTTGTAAGTGCAAAGGACCTGCTGAAACCCGGTGGTCGCCTGGTGGTAATAACATACCATTCCATTGAAGACCGCATAGTAAAGAATTTTATGAAGAGCGGAAACTTCGACGGTGTATTGGAGAAGGATTTCTTTGGACGCTCGACATCACCTTTTGAGATGAAGAAGGTTATTGTTCCCACCGACGAAGAACTTGAAGCGAATCCACGTTCAAGGAGTGCAAAACTACGTATTGCCATAAAACTGTAAAATGAGCGAAAAGATAGAAAAAAAGAAAAAGGGCGGCATACTGAACCGCATAATGAGCGGACAGATATTAAACAGCAAGATTATCACCAACAACGGTTGGCTGATTGCCCTGATTGTGCTGTATGCGTTCATTTATGTGAGTAACCGATACGAATACGAACAGGAGTTGCTGAGAATAGACAAGCTTACAAAAACACGCAACAAACTGAAGAACAACCTGCTGACACTCAAGAGCGAATTTTCGTACAAGAGCCGGCAAACCGAAATTGAAAAATTATTGAAAGAGACAAACAGCGACCTGAAAGTGGCAACCAAACCGATATACAAAGTTAAAAAGTAAGATATACGATGTTCAAATTCCGCGACAACATAATTTACCGCTACTACATTGTGGTGTTCTTTGCGTTCATCACAGCTGCCTTTGTGATAATCGGCAGTGCTGCGTTCATTATGTTCAAGGAGCGCGACGAGTGGGCTATCGTAAAGAACAAACTCATAAAGGAGAATGTGCCCATAGAGCCTCAGCGCGGAAAGATTATCAACGACAAAGGCGAACTTATGGTGAGCACTCTGCCGTTATACAGAATTCGTCTCGACTTTGAATACAACCACAACAACCAGCGAAAGCAAAACGAGGTGCGATACAGAAGAGACACGCTATGGACAAGACATCTGCATGATTTATGCGTTGGCCTGCATGATATTTTTCCACAGAAGAGTGTGGAGGATTTCAAAAAGGACCTTTCATACGGTTATAAGCACAGAAGGCGATATCATCCGCTTTACAAAGGCAAGATTTCTTACACACAATATCTGGAAATCCTTAAATTGCCCATCATGAAAGAGGGCAAGACATACAGCGGTATACTCATTGAAGAGGAGATACAACGCAAGAACATCTTCGGTGACATTGGCATGAGTACCTTCGGTATTGTACGCAAGACTACCGACAATAACAATAAGGAAATAGAAGAGGTCAACGGGCTTGAAAAGAAATACGACAAATACCTGAGAGGTGTCCCCGGCAAAGGTCGTAGAGAAAAAATCGGCGGTGAGTATATCCTAAAGACAGAGATACCTGCCGTAAACGGTATGGACTTGCAGACCACCATCAACTCCGAAATGCTCGACATTTGCGAAAATGCAGTAAAGAAGGTGCTCGTAAAGCATCACCTGCCTGCAGGATGGGCAATTCTCATGGAAACCGAGACCGGCGACATAAAAGCAATTGTAAACCTTACAAAGCTAAAGCAAGGGGTATATGCCGAAACCATAGAGAACATCCCCAACAACCCCACACCCAACCACGCACTTTGCCGTCTGATGGAGCCGGGTTCTATCTTCAAGACAGTGGCACTTACAGCCGCCATAGAAGACGGGAAGCTCACCACAAAAGACTCTGTGATAGCATACAAGTCGAAAGTCTGCCACTTTGGCAAGCAGAAGGTTACCGACGAAATGTACCGCGACAACGGAACAGGAAAGTACAGCATGGCTGAAGCGCTCAAGTACTCATCAAACATCAGTATGGTGCAGTATATAAGGAAGGCATACGGAAAGAACCCCGAAGAGTACACAAACACGCTTCTGAGATTCGGCTTAACAGAGAACTACAAGCTTATTGACAGCGAGACAACACCTTATCTCACGCTGCCGAACACAAAAAAATGGAACGGTTTCAGTTTGAATTCAATGTCCTATGGTTATGCTGTAGGAATGACGGGAATAAATATCCTGTCGTTCTACAACACCATTGCCAATGGTGGAAAACAGATGCAACCGCGTCTTGTAAAGGCCATAATTAAGGATGGAGAGATAGTAGAAGAGTTCCCCACCAAGGTTCTCAACAAGCAGCTTATCTCAAAAACGACAACCGACATAATTACAAGCCTGCTGGTTGAGGTTGTGAACGGAAAGGATGGAACAGGAGCACGCGCAAAGTCAAAATTGATGACCGTTGCCGGTAAAACAGGAACGGCAAACATACCGAACTCACAGACTGGTGTGTATGACAACAGCGAGAAGATGATGAGTTTCTGCGGTTTCTTCCCTGCGGAAAAGCCTAAATACACCTTGCTGGTGCAAATGATGTACGACAAGAAACAGGACACATGCCCCGATTCTCTGAAAATAAGACTTGGTGGTGGCAGCAGTGCCGCCATAGCCTTCAAGGAAATTGCCGAAAGAATTATGGCACAGCAGAATGCCATTCCTATTGAGAGTGCATGCGACACCATAAACAACCATTTGCCAAAGGTGAAATATGGCAACATGCAGGAAGCGGGCAAAGTTCTGGAAGAGATGGGACATCCCATGAACAGCCACTCGTGGGAGGATAGCGAAAAGGTTGCTGTCGTGTGGGGAAAAACCGAACTGAAAAACGACAGCATATACAGTTTCCAAGGCAAAGTACTGGATACAGATATTGTTCCCAATGTCTGTGGCATGGGAGCCAAGGATGCAATATACCTGATGCAACAATGCGGTTTGGATGTGGAGATAAGCGGATATGGAACCGTGAAGACACAGAGCGTTGTTGCAGGCACAAAAATAAAAGGAAAAAGAACCGTAAGATTGACACTTACGCCATAAATATATTAAGGATATAGATATATGAAACTTAGCGAACTACTTAAAGAGATACAGTACACACGTGTGATAATGCCTAAGGAAGAGGTTGACGTACAAGGTGTGAACATAGATTCACGTCTTATACAGAAGGGCGATATATTCATTGCCGTCAGAGGCACACAGACCGACGGACATGCATACATTACAGCTGCCGAGGAGAAAGGAGCCGTTGCCATTGTGTGCGAAACGCTTCCCGAAAGACAGAATCCCAATGTTGCATATATCAACGTTGTCAACGCCCAAAGCATCACAGGCAAATTGGCGACAACATTCTATGGCAATCCGTCGCAGAGACTGAAGTTGGTGGGTGTAACAGGTACCAACGGCAAGACAACCATCGCCACATTGCTCTACACTCTTTTCAGGGAGATGGGACACAAATGCGGACTGTTGTCAACCGTATGCAACTACATTGATGGCACAGCCTATCCATCGACACACACCACACCCGATGCAATTTCTCTCAACAGACTGTTGGCGCAAATGGTTGATGCAGGCTGTGAATATGCATTCATGGAGGTGAGTTCGCATGCTCTTGCACAGGAAAGAGTGGGAGGACTTGAATTTGCCGGAGGTATTTTCACCAATCTCACACGCGACCACATGGATTTCCACGAGACAATGGAGAACTATCTTAAGGCAAAGAAAAGTTTCTTCGACAACTTGTCCCGTAACGCCTTCGCTATAACCAATCTCGACGACAAGAACGGCCCCGTGATGGTACAGAACTGCCGTGCCGACATAAAGAGCTACTCTACACGCACCATGTGTGACTATAAGGCACGTTTCATAGAAGCGCACCTCGACGGTATGATTCTTGAATTCAACAACTGCGAGTTCAACACAATGCTTACAGGACGCTTCAACATAAGCAACCTGCTTGCAATATTCGGTACAGCCGTGGAACTTGGCAAGGAGCCCGAGGAGGTGTTGCGCGTCATAAGCACTCTGCGTCCGGTGTCGGGACGTTTCGAAACGATAATTTCAAACGACGGTATCACAGCCATTGTGGATTATGCGCACACCCCCGATGCAATAAAGAATGTATTGGGCACAGTAAAGGAGATTCAGCGTGGCAACATGAATATTATCACCGTCATAGGTGCCGGTGGCAACCGCGACAAGGGAAAACGTCCACTAATGGCTCTGGAAGCCGTAAAGAGCAGCAACAAGGTGATTCTTACATCCGACAATCCACGCAACGAGGAACCACAGGATATCATCAACGATATGCTTGCAGGTTTGAGCGATGAACAGAAAAGGAACGTAATATCCATTACCGACCGCAAGGAAGCCATACGTACGGCATGTGCCCTGGCAAACAGCGGCGATGTGGTTGTGGTTGCCGGCAAAGGGCACGAGAACTATCAGGAAATCAAGGGTGTAAAGCACCATTTCGATGACAAAGAGGTTATAAGAGAAATATTTAATATTTAACGGATATGCTACACTATATTTTTGATTGGATTACAAACAACGATGTACCGGGCGCAAGACTCCTGACATATACATCGTTCCGTTCATTGATATCAATTGTGTTGTCATTGATACTGTCGGCATGGTTGGGAGGTATTCTCATCAAGTACTTCAAGAAAAAACAGATTACCGAGACCTTGCGCGAGTTCGACAAGAACAACCTTAAGGCAGGCGTTCCCACAATGGGAGGTCTTATAATAATCATTGCAATACTTATTCCATGTCTGCTTGTGGGACGTCTGAGCAATGTATATATGGTTCTCTTGCTCATAACAACCGTATGGCTGGGAATCCTTGGCTTTGCCGACGACTATATAAAGACTTTCAAGAAGAACAAGGACGGTATTCCCGGCAAAGTAAAGATTGTTGCCCAAGTTGGACTCGGACTGATAATAGGTCTTACACTCTATTTCAGTCCGCAGGCTGTGATGCGCGAGAATATCACCATAGAGAATGCCAACAACACGGAAATTGTGCACCACAAGGATACATCCGAGAAGCTCACAAAGACGACCATCCCGTTCATAAAGAATCACAACCTTGATTACAGCGAGATAATGTCGTTCTGTGGGGAATACAAAGAGGAGGCCGGATGGATTCTTTTTGTCATTGTAACCATACTTGTTGTAACGGCAGTTTCAAACGGTGCAAACCTCAACGACGGAATGGACGGCATGCTTGCAGGCAATGCAGCCATAATGGGTGTTGCCCTAGCCCTGCTTGCATACGTATCGAGCCACGTCGGATGGGCTGAATACCTTAATATAATGTTCTTGCCAGGTGCCGAAGAGATAGTGGTGTTTGTGTGTGCCTTCATTGGTGCGCTGATAGGTTTCCTATGGTACAACGCCTATCCGGCACAGGTGTTCATGGGCGATACAGGCAGCCTCACCATTGGCGGAATAATAGGTGTGATTGCCATTCTTATACACAAAGAGATTCTGCTGATATTGTTGTGTGGAATATTCGTCGTAGAAAACCTCTCTGTTATCCTTCAGGTGGCATACTTCAAACAGGGCAAAAAGAAAGGCATCAAGCAGAGAATTTTCCGCAGGACTCCGCTCCACCACCATTACAATATCGAAGAAGAGAAACTCGACAAAGAGTGTACATATATATTCAAGGGTCCCGAAAGGCCATTGCATGAATCAAAAATCACCATCCGTTTCTGGATTGTAACACTTATCA
Source organism: uncultured Bacteroidaceae bacterium (assembly GCA_904502235.1). Lineage (GTDB taxonomy): Bacteria > Bacteroidota > Bacteroidia > Bacteroidales > Bacteroidaceae > HGM04593. Next base: position 58,856 of record CAJGDP010000003.1, on the reverse strand, counting down.
TGGCGGTAATAACAATCCTGACACTAAAGATCAGATAAATGGAAAAAAAGATAGTAATACTAGGTGCCGGTGAAAGCGGTTGCGGTGCGGCCGTGCTCGCCAAGAAGTTGGGATTCGATGTCTTTGTTTCGGATTTCGGTGCTATCGCAGAAAAGTACAAGCAGATGCTTGACGAAAAAGGGATTGCATGGGAAGAGAAACAGCACAGCGAAGATATAATCCTGAGCGCAGGCGAGGTTATCAAAAGCCCGGGAATACCCAACGAAGCACCCATAGTAGTAAAAATAATGGATGCGGGAATACCTGTTATTTCAGAGATTGAATTTGCCGGAAGATATACAAAGGCCAAGATGATCTGTATTACCGGAAGCAACGGCAAGACAACAACAACATCTCTCATATATCATATTTTCCGCGAAGCCGGACTGAATGTGGGACTTGCCGGCAACATAGGCAATAGCCTTGCCTTGCAGGTTGCTGAAGGCGACAAGGATTACTACATCCTTGAACTGAGCAGTTTCCAACTCGACAACATGTATGAGTTCCGCGCAAATGTGGCGGTATTGATGAACATCACTCCCGACCATCTCGACCGCTATGGATACAACATGCAGAACTACATCGATGCCAAATTGCGTATTCTGCAGAACCAGGAGCCTAACGATGCATTCGTATTCTGGGACGACGACCCCATCATCAGAGAAGAACTTCCAAAATACAGACACGGAAAGCTCTACCCCTTTGCCGAGTCGAAACACAAAGATGCGGCTGCATATACCGAAGAGGAGAAGCTTGTTTTCACAGAGCCTATGCCATTCAACATGGAACTCGAAGAGCTGTCGCTGACAGGCAAGCACAATCTCTATAATTCAATGGCTGCAGGTATTTCTGCCAATGTCGCAGGTATACGCAAAGAGACAATACGCGAGGCTTTGAGCACTTTTGCCGGCGTTGAACACCGCCTCGAAAAAGTAGCCAAAGTGAATGGAGTTGAATATATCAACGACTCAAAAGCAACGAATGTGAACAGTTGCTGGTATGCCTTGCAGAGCATGAAGACAAAAACAATACTTATATTGGGCGGAAAAGACAAAGGCAATGACTACAGCGAGATAGCAGATCTTGTAAAAGAAAAATGTAGCGGTCTGATATTCCTTGGAGCCGACAACAGTAAACTCCACACTTTCTTCGATGGTTTTGGATTGCCAATTGCAGATACATCATCCATGGAGGATTGTGTAAAGGCCGCATATGTAATGGCAAAAAAGGGAGAGACTGTATTGCTGAGCCCCTGCTGCGCAAGCTTCGACCTGTTCAAGAGTTACGAGGACCGTGGCAGACAATTCAAAGAACATGTATGTAAATTATAAATAAAAATGGGAGGCGACCAAATAAAGAGATTTCTGTTCAAAGGAGACAAAGTCATATGGATAGTCTTCTTTATACTCTGCTCAATTTCATTGGTGGAGGTATTCAGTGCAACCAGCCGACAGATAAGCACGGAAAGAAGCTACTGGATTCCCATTATCAAGCACATCGTATTCCTTGTGACCGGATTTATCATTGTGTGGGTGATGCACAACATGAAGGTTGCATGGATAAAGAAAATTACATACGTTATCTATTGGATTGGAATGGCAGGTATGGTATGGGCTTTGTTCGACGGAGTGGAAATCAACTACAGCGACCGTTGGATTAAAATCTTTGGTATGACAATCCAGCCTATGGAATTTGCCAAGATGGGACTTGTCATGATTACTGCCCTTGTGAGCGCGCAACATCAGGACGAAGAGGGAACAGACCGCTTTGCACTAAAAAAGATTCTAATATACGCTGTTCCACCGGTGGTTCTGATACTTAAAGACAACCTGTCGTCAGTAATCATAATAATGCTCACACTCTATGGTATGATGTTCGTAAGCCGATTTCCTAAAGGACAGATGCTCAAGATATTGGGAATCGCTTTTGCCACAGCCGCAATAGGATTCACACTCATAATGTCTGTACCAGAAAGCTGGGCAGATGAGGGGGGCTTCAAACAGAAGGTTGTAACCTGGCAGAACCGTTTCAAGGGTGGCGTATCCCAAGAACCTGTTACAGCCAACAACTATGTTGTCACGAACCCGCAAAGGACATATTCACACGTTGCCATAGCATCGAGTCATATATTCGGTTGCGGACCGGGCAACTCCACACTTCGCGATTTCATTCCTCACGCACAGTCCGACTTCATCTATGCCATCATCATCGAGGAACTCGGCTTGGCAGGCGGAATATTCGTGTTGTTACTGTACATTACCATTCTGTTCAGGTGCGGAATGATTGCCAAGAAGTGCGAAGATCCATATCCGGCATTCCTCATAATGGGAATTGGACTGTCAATAACCTTGCAGGCATTCATGCATATGTACATATCGGTGGGTGAATTTGTAACAGGACAGCCGTTGCCACTCATAAGCCAAGGAGGAACATCGGTAATAATAAACAGTTTATATACAGGCATGATATTGAGCATCAGCCGATATGCAAAGAAAGCAAGTGCAAACCCCAAGCAGAGTTTTGAAGAGATTGACAACGAAAACAACCCTATAGTATGAAAAAAGAGTATAGAATAATTGTCAGTGGAGGCGGTACAGGCGGACATATATTCCCCGCACTATCCATAGCAGATGCCATAAAGAGCAAACATCCCGATGCGAAGATACTCTTTGTGGGTGCAAACAACAGAATGGAGATGCAACGTGTTCCCGATGCCGGTTACGACATTGTGGGACTGCCCATTGCTGGCTTCAACCGCAAGAACATATTCAAGAATTTCAAAGTACTCTGGCTTATCCTTAAAAGCCAGTTGATGGCAAAAAGAATCATAAAGGATTTTGCACCTCATGCGGCAGTGGGAGTGGGCGGATATGCCAGCGGACCGACACTCAAGATGGCTGCAAGCATGAATATCCCGACACTTATTCAGGAGCAGAATTCGTATGCCGGAGTTACAAACAAGATTCTTTCCAAAAAAGCCCGCATGATTTGCGTGGCTTACGACGGCATGGAGCGTTTCTTCCCACAGGAGAAGATAAAGATGACCGGCAACCCTGTGCGAAAGAGCCTTATTGAGATGAAGACCAACCGCAAAGAGGCAATAGACAAGATGGGGCTTGACGCAGACAAGAAGTGTGTCCTTATTGTAGGAGGCAGCCTTGGAGCACGTAGCATAAACGAAGCCGTTCTCGCCGACATCGAAACCGTAAGAGAGAACAAGAACATACAGTTCATCTGGCAGACAGGCAAACTCTATTTCGAAGAGATGAAAGAGAGATGTTCGGCTATAGGAAAACCTGAGAACCTGATTATCACCGATTTTGTTTCAGACATGGCCGCTGCGCTGGGGGCCGCTGACATTGTGGTATCGCGTGCAGGCGCAGGTTCTATATCCGAGTTCGCGTTGCTTGGCAAAGCTGTTATACTTATTCCGTCACCGAACGTATCGGAAGACCATCAGACCAAAAACGCCATGGCACTTGTCGAAAAGGATGCAGCAATACACATCCCCGACGTTAAGGCCAAGGAAGAACTGATAAAGACTGCAATAGAAACCGTTCTCGACGAAAAGAGAATAGCTGCCCTCGAAAGCAACGTGTCAAAACTTGGTATGCCCAATGCGGCAGAGGTTATCGCCGATGAGGTAATAAAGCTTGCTGACGCATATTTGGAAACAGAGAACAATAAGAAATAAACAATGAAACTCGAAGATATAAAATCGGTATATTTCCTTGGAGCCGGCGGTATAGGCATGAGCGCTCTTGTCCGCTACTTCCTGAGCGAAGGCAAATTCGTTGCCGGATACGACCGTACTCCCAGTCCTCTTACCGGCAAACTGATTGAAGAAGGAGCCGCACTGCATTTTGAGGAGAACACAGAACTCATCCCCTTGGAGTGCACAGACCCTGCATGCACACTGGTGGTATATACCCCTGCCATTCCAAGTTGCCACAAAGAACTGGAGTTCTTCAAAGAGAGAGGTTTCAACATCAAGAAACGTGCCGAGGTCCTTGGTATAATAACCAGAGGCAAACAGGGTGTATGTGCTGCCGGAACACACGGCAAGACCACCACATCAACAATGACTGCGCATCTGCTTCATCAATCACATGTGGACTGCGCCGCATTCCTTGGCGGAATTTCAAAGAACTACAAGAGCAATCTTATTCTCAGCGACAAGAGTGACTTTGTGGTCATTGAAGCCGATGAGTACGACCGTTCGTTCCTGCACCTTGAACCATACATTGCCACAATTACATCGGCAGACCCCGACCATCTTGACATCTATGGCAACAAGGAGAATTATCTGGAAGCTTTCGCACAATTCACCGAGAAAATAAGAGAGAACGGTTATCTTATCATACACGAAGGCTTGGAGGTTACACCACGCACAAAGCCAAACGTAACCACATATACCTACGGACGCGAAAGCGGAGATTTCCACGCCGAGAACATAAGAATAGGCAACGGCAGAATCATTATTGATTATGTATCGCCTTGGCAAAGAATCGAGGATGTGGAATTAGGTGTACCCGTAAGCATAAACATCGAGAACGGAGTAGCGTCAATGGCTATGGCTGAAATCTGTGGAGCAACAGCAGATGAATTGAAGGAAGGCATGGCAAGCTTTGCCGGAGCCGACAGACGTTTCGACTTTCATATCAAACGCGACGACCTTGTATTGTTGAGCGACTATGCCCACCACCCCGATGAGGTACGTGCATGCGCAAAATCAATCAAGGAACTGTATAAGGACAAGAAGGTTACAGTATTGTTCCAGCCACATCTGTATAGCCGCACCGCCGATTTCTATAAGGAGTTTGCAGAGAGCCTGTCGCTATTCGACAAGGTGATACTTGTGGATATCTATCCCGCACGCGAAGAGCCGATACCCGGAGTGACAAGCGAACTTATATATAACTGCCTTGATGAAAACATAGAAAAGGCAATGTGCAGCAGAGCCGATGTTCTCAATTGCATTGAAAACGAGAAGAACAATATCGAAGTACTTGTCTCCCTGGGAGCCGGCGACATCGAGAACGATATACTTGAAATGAAAAAAATACTTGAAAACAGATAATGTTCAAACGGATTCTTAAATATCTGATTGTTGCGGTAATCGTCTGTTACGCATTATTTGCACTGTGCGTCATACCCTCTTTTAAGGAGAGCGGAGTGTGCAGGGATGTAATTATAAATGTGAACGACAACGAGATGGAAATAATCAGCCGCGACGAAGTCATGGAATTGCTCAAGAAAGAAGGGTTAGACCCGAGTGGCAAGAAAATCGATGGGTTTAATTGTTACGACATTGAGAATTTCATCGACAGCATATCGCTCATCAAAAAATGTCAGGTATATAACAGCATAAAAGGGTATACCATGATAGACATAGATTGCCGTATTCCAATTATTAAAGTATATGACAAGGACGGCAGAGCATACCATATCGATGAGAACGGCAACATTGTACACGGAATACACAAGGCACTTTATCTGCCGATAGCCAGCGGCTTCATCGACGACAGCATTGCCACCAGCGAGGTGATGCCCATTGCGAAACTTATAAACGAAGACCAGTTCTGGAATTCGCAGATTGAACAGATTTACTTTGGCGAGAACAGCCATATTACAATGGTACCACGCGTGGGAAACCACATAATAGAGTTCGGAGAAGCCAAGGATATCGAGAACAAGTTTGAAAAGCTATACACATTCTATAAGAACGGAATGAACAAGATTGGCTGGAACAAATACAGCAAGTTAAACATTGAATTCGGAAACAAAGTCATTTGCACACAAAAAAACTGATATGACAAAAACAGATTACATAACAGCCATTGAGATAAGTTCGTCAAAAATCTCGGGAACAGTAGGTGTGAACACATACGAAGGCGTGAAGATTCTGGCGGCAGCCAGCACACCGCTCGAAGGAGCCGTCTACAAAGGCGTGGTACGCAATGTCGATGAGACAAGCAACGCCCTGAACCACATCATAAACTCACTGGAAGAGAAACTGGACAATATCTCAATAAAGAGAGCATACATTTCGCTTGCAGGTCTGACCATGCACTCAATATCTTCAAAGGTGGTTCGCGAATTCGACAATTACACCAAGATAACACCCGAAATCATCAACGCCATGGTTGAGGAGAACGATATAACATTCTCCACACCGGCTGGATACAAGAGAGTAGAGGTTATTACCCAGGAATACAAGCTCGAAGGAAAACCTGAAAAGAATCCTATTGGAGCACCCACAAAGCAGATAGAGGGCAACTACCTGAACATTGTAATAAAAGAGCAATATCTTGAACAGCTCAACGAGAGTTTCAAGCAGGTAAACATTGATATCGCCGACAGTTTCTGTGCCGCACGCATGGATGCCGAAATAATAATTCCTGCCGATGCAAAACGCAACGGTTGCGCCCTTGTGAACATCGGTTCAGAGACAACCACCATTGTAATATACAAGAACGACATAATGCGCAAGCTTGTCGTACTGCCACTTGGAAGCAACAACATAACCATGGACCTTTGCTCAACCCAGATTTCCATGAGCGAAGCAGAGGAAATCAAGATTATCCAAGGATACAAATCGTCAAACGGCAACTTTGGCTCAATTGATTCCGACACGGTAAACAGCATAATAAATGCCAGGATGAACGAAATCCTCCATAATGTAAAATACCAGCTCGAGCAATCAAAAGAGAGCACCGGACACATTATTTTCACCGGTGGCGGTTCAAAGCTCAAGAATCTGGAACTTCTACTCGAAGAGTACCTGCCCAATTTCAAATGCGAAATAATTTCGGAACCACAATTCAGTCTTTTGAGCAACAACGGTGTGAACCTGAGCGGAATATTCACCACAGCACTCTGCAGCCTTATGAAGCGTGGCAACGAAAACTGTTGCGAAGAGCAGAAACCGGCAGTTTACATTCCACCTGTTGAACAGACATTACCATTCGGTGATGACACCGACAACAACGAAGAGACTGTTGAAATACAGGAACCGGCAAAGGAAGAGACAAAGAAGGAGAAAAAGCCCAACAAAGATAAACAAGATACACTATGGGGCAAAATAAAGAAGACTGTAGCCCAGGGAACATTTGAATTCATGAAGCAGGTTACCGAAGATGAGGGCGACAATAATAATGATGACTGAAAAATGATACAATAGAGTATGAATATGAACGAACAGACCAAAACACCACTTCCATTTGCAATACCCACTGATGCACCACGAATAATAAAGGTTATTGGTGTTGGTGGCGGAGGAAGCAATGCCGTACATAACATGTACCGCAAAGGCATACACAATGTATCATTTGCGGTATGCAACACCGACATACAGGCATTGTACAACTCACCCATTCCAAAGAAGATACAGCTTGGAGCAACCACAACCGAAGGACTCGGAGCCGGAAACGACCCCGAAGTGGCATTCAACGCTGCAATGGAAAGTGAAGAAGAGATAAAGAATCTCTTCAACGACGGAACAAAGATGGCATTCATCACTGCCGGAATGGGTGGCGGTACAGGAACCGGAGCCGCACCCGTTGTGGCAAGGATTGCCAAAGAACTCGGAATACTCACTGTGGGAATTGTAACCATCCCCTTCAAGTTCGAGATGGCAGGCAAAATCAGACAGGCACTCAAGGGTGTTATTGAGATTTCAAAGTATGTTGATGCACTGCTTGTAATAAACAACCAACGTCTTATAGACATTTATCCACAGCTCAATGTTACCGACGGATTCCGAAAGGTTGACGAGGTACTGACCACAGCCACAAAGAGTATTGCAGAAATAATCACTGCAAGAGGAACCATCAATCTTGACTTCCGCGACGTAAGGAAGATACTCAAGGACGGCGGAGTGGCAATAATGAGCTATGGCATAGAGAGTGGCGAAATGCGTGTTTCGCGTGCATTCAGAAGCGCGATGCACTCTCCACTGCTCAACAACAACGACATATACAAATCTAAGAAGATACTCTTCAACATCTACCATCACCCCAACACCCCTATGCTTGTAGAAGAGATGGGAGAGGTTGAGGCATTCATGGAGCAATTCCAAAGCGAAGAGATGGAGCTTATATGGGGATTGAGCCAGGATGCGAACCTTAAGGAGGGCGAAGTCAAGGTTACCGTTCTTGCCACAGGATTCGGCATGAAGGACATTCCAGATATGCGCCCATACATAGAAAAAGAGGAGGAAAAACAGGAAGAGATTTCACAGGCAGAGAGAGAGAAGGTAAAAGAAGAGAACCGCAAACTCGACAGCATGGTAGAAGCATTCTACAAGCCCACATACAAGATTCATATATTCAAGGGCGAAGAGATGCATAACGAGGAATTCCTCAGCGCACTCGACAACTCGCCGACATACAGCCGCACAGCACAGGAACTCGAGAGTATAGAGGCCATAATACCTGTAGCAGCACCGGCTGTTGCAGAAGAGACTCCGGCAGAGGAAGAGATTGAAGAACAGGAAAAACAACAATAAAGATAAATCAGAAATAGAATATGGAACTTTTTGACATCATCAGCAACGACATCAAGGAGGCAATGAAGGCAAAGGACAAGGTTGCGCTCGACACCCTCCGTAATATAAAGAAAGTATTGCTCGAAGCAAAGACTGCACCAGGAGCCGGTGACACAGTAAGTGACGAGACAGCAATCAAACTTATCCAGAAACTTGTAAAGCAAGGAAAAGAATCGGCAGAGCTGTACAACAGCCAGAACCGTCCGGAACTTGCACAGGAAGAACTTGCACAAGTAGCAGTGATGGAACGCTATCTTCCCAAACAGATGAGCGAAGAGGAGGTTGCTGCAGCACTCAAGGAGATCATTGCACAGACAGGCGCATCAACACCACAAGATATGGGAAAAGTGATGGGCATTGCAACAAAACAGCTTGCAGGCAAAGCCGAAGGCAGAGTGATTTCAACAATTGTCAAGCAACTGTTGCAGAACTAATCGAACAGTTCCTTGAGAACATCCAAAGACTTTGGATTTGGGAAATCGGGAATATGCAGACGATAATACTCTATCAGAATTGCGAGGAATCTGCCTCGCAATTCTCTGTTTAAAGAGAGTGTATGCATGGAGTCGAATGATGTAGAAAGGAGCTCTACAAAAAAATGCGCCTCGGCAGGCATAAGAAAATGCGCATGCAACGGCTGTTCGGGAGAGGCCAAACCCTGCATCAAATCGACAAACGCACCCGGAGCGTAATCTTCCAGATTGGGATATATTCCTATATGCCGCAACAACTGCGAAAGGAATACAATATGAAAATCGGCATATCCATGTTCAAGATTATCGAACAACATGAATGAACTGTCGAGAAAATCAAACAGGGCATCGTTCCTTTCCTCTTCGTGCAACGTGTAAGAAAGCATCTCGGCAACGAACAAAGCGATTGACGACTTTACCACATTGAATGGAATGGAAGAGTACATTGCATACGGCTGAACATCATTAATACGCGAGAGTTGGCGTCCCTGTCGGCACGAAGCCGCGAATGTAAGCATCGACAAAGGCTGGAAAAGCACACTGCGGACCTTGCTTTTCCTGCTCCTTAAAACGGGAGCAAGAAAAGATATACGACCACGCTGACGTGTGTATACATCAACAATCATCAACGAGTCGCTATACTTAAGAGTACGCAATACAATACCGTCAAATTTCTCAGTCATTGCAACAAAAAATCAAATTCCGATACAAAACTATAAAAAAAAGTCGAAAAATATTTGCCAGTTAAAAAAAAGGTTGTACCTTTGCACTCGCTTTGAGAACCAAAGCACATCTAGAGCGCCCGAAAGGTGCGACATAAGGCTGGCCCATTCGTCTATCGGCTAGGACGCAAGATTTTCATTCTTGAAAGAGGGGTTCGATTCCCCTATGGGCTACAAGTAAAACTAAAAAACAATTAAAAGAGATGGCAAACCACAAATCATCACTTAAGAGAATCAGACAGACCGAGAAGAGAAATCTTCAGAATCGTTATTTTGGCAAGAATATGCGTTCAGCAGTTCGTGGCCTTCGCGCTATGACTGACAAGAACGAGGCTTTGGCAAAGTTCCCCGAAGTTCAGAAGATGCTCGACAGAATGGCTAAGCGCGGTCTTATCCACAAGAATAAGGCAGCTAACCTCAAGTCAGGTCTCTGCGCTAGAATCGCAAAATTAGCCTAATTTATCGAAACATATATTTACCGAACAAGAGGCTGGAAATTATTCCAGCCTTTTCGTGTTATACCACATCGATACGCTTAAGACAACAAGCTGATTTACAACATCAAAATTGATGTTGTTTTTTTTGCTAAATAGAGCGGTTTTTATTAACTTTGTTGAGTTATTAAGGTTATAAAAACAACTATGAGCGAAGAATTGAACAAAAGCACAGCGGCCAGCTATTCTGCCGACAGCATCCAGGTCCTAGAAGGCTTGGAGGCAGTACGCAAACGTCCCGCCATGTATATTGGCGACATCAGCGAGAAGGGACTCCACCACCTCGTCTACGAAGTTGTGGACAACTCTATCGACGAAGCCATGGCAGGCTACTGTACACACATAAACGTAACCATCAATCCAGGCAATTCAATCACCGTACAGGACAACGGACGCGGTATCCCCGTTGACATGCACGAAAAAGAGGGACGTTCAGCACTCGAAGTCGTAATGACAGTGTTGCATGCCGGAGGTAAATTCAACAAAGATTCCTACAAGGTTTCAGGAGGTTTGCACGGCGTAGGCGTATCGTGCGTAAACGCCCTGTCAAAGCATATGAAGACCGAGGTTTTCCGCGACGGAAAGCACTACGAGCAGAACTACTCATGCGGTAAACCATTGGAAGCGGTTCATTGCGTTGGCGAGACAAACCTGAGAGGTACAAAGCAGACATTTCAGCCCGATGACACAATCTTCACCGTATCGGAATATCAATATCAGATACTTGCAACACGTCTGCGCGAACTCGCATACCTGAATGCAGGTATAACAATTACACTTACCGACAAGCGCGAAACCGACGAGAACGGCAACTACAAGAGCGAGACATTCCACTCTACAGAAGGTTTGAGAGAATTTGTCCGCCACATCGACGCATCACGCACACCGCTTATCGGCGATGTAATCTATCTCAACACCGAAAAGAACGGTGTACCCATCGAGGCTGCCGTAATATACAACACTGGCTATAGCGAAAACGTACACACATACGTAAACAACATCAACACATACGAAGGCGGTACACACCTTGCAGGTTTCCGTCGCGCCCTGACACGCACTCTCAAGAAATATGCCGACGACAGCAAGGTCCTTGAGAAAGCCAAGGTAGAGATTTCGGGCGAAGACTTCCGCGAAGGATTGACAGCCATCGTATCGGTAAAGGTGGCCGAACCACAGTTCGAAGGTCAGACAAAGACAAAACTCGGTAACAGCGAAGTTACAGGAGCCGTAGACCAGGCTGTGGGAGAAGCACTCGCATACTACCTGGAGGAACACCCCAAAGAGGCAAGAATGATTGTCGACAAGGTTGTTCTTGCAGCTACAGCACGTATCGCGGCACGCAAGGCACGCGAGAGCGTACAGCGCAAGAGCCCTATGAGCGGTTGCGGTATGCCCGGAAAGCTTGCCGACTGCTCCGACAAGAATCCTGAAAATTGCGAATTGTTCCTTGTCGAGGGAGACTCTGCGGGCGGTTCAGCAAAGCAGGGACGCAAGAACAAGTTCCAGGCAATCCTTCCTCTACGCGGTAAAATCCTGAACGTAGAAAAGGTCATGTGGCACAAGGCTTTTGAAAGCGAAGAAGTAAACAACATAATCCAGGCTATCGGAGTACGCTTCGGACTCGACCCCGAGGACAGCAAAAAAGCAAATATCGAAAAGCTAAGATACCACAAAATCATCATGATGGCCGATGCCGATGTCGACGGTTCTCACATCGGAACACTTATCATGACACTCTTCTATCGCTACATGCCCGAAATCATCGAAGGCGGCTACCTATACAAGGCAATGCCACCACTCTACCTTTGTTCAAAAGGCAAGGTAAAGAAATATTGCTACGACGACAAGGAGAAAGATGCATTCATCCAGGAAGTTGCAGGCGGTAACGAAAAAGAAATCAATATACAGCGATACAAAGGTCTTGGTGAGATGAATCCGGAACAGCTCTGGACAACCACCATGAACCCGGAAACACGCACATTGAAACAGGTTACAATCCGCGACGCACAGGAAGCCGACTATATATTCTCAATGCTTATGGGCGACGACGTAGGCCCACGCCGAGAGTTTATCGAAGAGAATGCAACCTACGCAAACATCGACGCATAATAGAAGACAACAAACATAGCACGCAGACCTCAGAACCTTGTTTTGAGGTCTGTTTTTTTAACAAAAATGCAAAAAAATTGCTAAAACAATGAAAATCAGTATATAATGAATAATTTTATACAGAAATATTTTGCAGATAAAATAAAAATGCATAATTTCGCGCTCCGTTACGAAAAAGAGATTTTTTCCACTAAATTTTTATATATAATGAAAGCAAAATTTATTGTAATGTCATTGCTTGCAATTTTCTGCTTGACCGTTAATGCTCAGACAGTTAACGAGGTAGAGGTTGCAGCAAAGAAAGAGGCTGTAAAGGGCGCTAAGAAAGAGGCTGTAAAAGGCGCTAAGAAAGAAGCTGTAAAGGGCGCTAAGAAAGAAGCTGTAAAGGGCGCTAAGAAAGAGGCTGTAAAGGGCGCTAAGAAAGAGGCTGTAAAAGGCGCTAAGAAAGAAGCTGTAAAGGGCGCTAAGAAAGAGGCTGTAAAGGGCGCTAAGAAAGAGGCTGTTAAAGGCGCTAAGAAAGAGGCTGTAAAGGGTGCTAAGAAAGAGGCTGTAAAGGGCGCTAAGAAAGAGGCTGTAAAAGGCGCTAAGAAAGAGGCTGTAAAGGCTGCAACAAAAGAGACTGTCAACACAGACACATACAAGAAGTGTAGAGACGACAGAGCCGCTGTTAAAGCATCAACTTCAAAGAAAGAGTTGAGAAAGCTCGAGAAAGCCAACAAAAAGGCTAAGAAGAACAACAAGTAATAACTGCTTGTACAAAAGAATGACCTCGTTTCAATGAAACGAGGTCATTCTTTTTATTTATCATGAAGAATTGTCCTGAACATATCAAGAAAAGCGGGAATATTGAATTCTGCACCTTGTATCATACCCTCTCTGAAACCATCGGGTTGAAGCACCAAATATGTCGGGTAAATAAATACTTCATACTTCTTTGCGAATTCCTGACCTATGCCCCCATCTTCGCCATCCATTGATATTGTAACAAAACGTTTGTTCAAGTATTCTCCGCACTCGGCTGTAGGGAACACAACCTTTTTCATTTTCTTACAAGGGCCGCAGGTTTTGGTACTGAAACAGATAAGAACATACTTTCCTTCAGTCTCAGCCTTTTTAAAAGCCTCTTCAGGGGTGATATCATAGAAAACCGTACCCTGCGACTTCTGCTCCACAGCAATCTCTTTCACACCATTTTCAACACCCTCTGCTTTGCCACCTTTTACAGCATTACCACAAGCACAGATTGCCAGAACAAACAACAGGCAAATGTTTTTCACAGTTTTCATATGCTAGATTTAATTTCGTAGTAAGCAAATGTATGCACTAATTATTAAAAATGCAAGAGGGTTGTAGAATAAAATCAACAAGCAACAATATTTGTCGAAAAAACAAAGCTGTATCCCAAAGGAAACAGCTTTGTAACAAGAATAGTATGCGATGCTCGATGCAACGGCACCCTAATTTTTGATAAATATAAACTTTAGCACAAAGAGTACTGCAAGTACATACATTACAGGAGTAACCTTCTTGAACTTGCCACAAATCACATTCAGTGCCACGTAAAGAATCATACCAATAAGAATACCGTTGGATATTGAATAAGACAGAGGCATCATAATCACACAAAGGAATGCAGGAATAGACTCTGAATAGTCGGTCATATCAATCTTCACTACAGACTCAAACATCAACAATCCCACAATAGCCGCTAGCGCTGTTGCAGTGAACACCGCACCCCCGGGCATTCCCTCAAGCTGACCGAACATATCGGGATTTACAGCAAGAATATATGACATTGTAACGAATGTCGTAATACCCGCTACCACCTCAGTGCGAATAGTTGTCTTGCTCGAATCGAACCCGAACATCTTCTTTAAAATTTCTATTGTTGTTTTCTATTTTGTAGCTTATAATTATTCATCAGAATGCATATTTGACTGCGACAGTAGGCATTGCCTTGAATCCCTTTTCAACGAAGTTGGTTGAGAGTTCCACCTCTGTACCAAGGCTCAAATTCACCTTATCCCATCCCTTTATCTTATTAAGGTTAATCCATAATTGTGGTTCGGTAATAAAGATATATTCTGTACCTTGCCAAACTCTTGCCTCTTTCCAGAAATCGGCAAATCCGTTGAACGAAACCCAGTGGTCAAAGAAATCAAGATTCCATACACCAGTTATCTGGAAATTGTGTGGCTGCATTTTGCCATTCAAGCCTACAGTACCAGGAATTGCCTTATACATCGCAGACACCGACCAAGTCTTGCTCCAGTCCTTTGAATGACCAGAATATGTAAGACCGCCCAACCACGCATTGTTGAACGAACCGGCAGCTGTATTCAGACCACCGTTATACTCCACATGAACCGACAGCCAATTAAGTTTGCTCTCCTTCCAGAAACAGAGTTCACGGGAAATTTCTCCGTATGCTCCACTTACTCTGGGATTGAAGTCAAAATCCACGAAGAAGAATGTACTACCGGCTCTGTCGGCACGGAACATCTCTACTGTTGAGGTTGCACAATTTCTTGCAAAATCGTAATGTAACTGGACATTCTGTCCGAAAGCATTGAACGAAGAGAGCACAAGCAACACTGTTGCAAGAATTGAACCAAATTTAAATGTTTTCATAGTATTTTAGTATTTGTTTGCAAATATAAGTATGTTACGCAAGCATACAAACAACTTTTTACACACATTTAATATTTTTTATTTATATAATATTCTTTTTATTCATCATTTATAATATTTTTGCCATGTTTAAAACACATTTAACCACGATTAAGGCATTCCATTAAACTTTATAACTATGAAAAAAGGATTATTTACGGCAATTATCGCTATCCTATCCATAACAGGTGCTGTAAATGCACAGCAGAAAACCACACTCAGTGCTGAAATATACGGATACCAGAGAGACATGGTATATTTCGACTGCATACAGACCCCACTCATTGCACAGGAATTCTATACAAACCCCGGAGAGGAGCATATATACAATTTTGAGTGCGACAGGCTTGTGTGCATTTCAATAAACGGACGCACCAACGTTCTGCTACAACCCGGCGACAGCCTTCATGTGAACATCAATTACGAAGGAAAGAATGTAACCGTTGAATACAGCGGATGTGAACGCGCAGTCAGCAACAACCGTCTGTTGGAGAACCTCAACAGCATAAAGCGCAGCCTGCGTTATAAGAACCAGTTGCTAGGATGCGTGGCACTCGACATAAAGCCCAAGAACAGGATTGACGATTCACGCACACTCTTGGAAAAAGTAAATGCCCTTATTTCCAGAAGTTCTGCAAGCACCGAAGCAAAAAACTATGTTATGGCATTGACCGACTATGACGTATATATGTCGTTCATTGAATATCCGGTAATGTACCATAGTGTACGCGGTGTTGCTGTTGACCAGCAGGAGATTGGCGACTATTGGAGCATAATGGATGGATATACCACAAGAAAAGATGCAGAAGCAATGAATTGCCCTGAATACGCCAGCCTGCTTATGCGCTACTGCTTCTTTGCCAAAGAAAAAGCTGCAAATGAAAAGGGTGAGAAATATGAGATTCCAGGCAATCTGGAGGATATGTATGCCGAACTTACCGCTTTCTATGAGGGAGAACAGAGAGATTTCCTCCTATATACATTGCTGTGCAATTTCATAAGAAACGGTAAGGAGATTGAGAGAGCCGATGTCCTTTATAAGGATTACATAGAGAAATACAACAAGGACAATCATTATAGAAGTATCCTTGATTTACTTTTGCAATAAAATACACACCAAGACAGTTAAACGCTTATGAGAAAAGCAATTGCCTTATTTATACTCTGTTGTAGTCTTACTGCTTTGCAAGCGCAAGACGCCACACAATGGAAAGAAAAGGAGATTACTCTGCGAGTGAGCAATCAGCCATTGGGCAAGGTGTTGGAGATGGCAGCTGAAGCCGCCGGCGCCAAAATCACATTACAGGGAGTTTCTCTTTGGAATATAGACAAGCACACAAGTATTGCCGTCAAGAACAAACCGCTTGACAAGGTACTCAACGACCTTATCGGCGACCAGAATGTAAAGATACGCTACGAGGGAAGCAATCAGATTATTGTGGAACCCGACGAACAGCAGGGAAGCACAGATGTGGAACTTGATGTTTCGGGACAGATTCTCGACCGCGACACTCAGGAGCCACTGGTTGGTGCAACAGTACTCATCACCGACGGTTCAGGAAAGGGTGCACGCGGATGCATCACCGACCTTGATGGAAAATTCAGCCTTCGTCTTAACAGGAAAGAGTCCATAACCATATCTTATGTGGGTTATGAGAGCCTGTCGAAACAGATTCTCAAGAACGAGAACAACCTTGTCATTGAACTGAAACCGAGTATTGAGTTCGACGAAGTTGTCATCACCGGTATTAGCCGACGCAGCAAGAACAGCTTCACGGGAAACTATGTAGAGGTAAAGGGCGACGAGTTACGCAAGATGAACCCGACAAACATTCTCAAGAGTCTGCAGTTCTTCGACCCCAGTTTCAAGATAATAGAGGATAACAGCGCCGGTTCCGACCCCAATGCTGAACCTAAATTCCAGATTCGTGGCGACCAGTCACTTGGCTCAAAGTCCATGAACAGCATGGACCTTATGCTCGACAACGTGTCGAGCCGCCCGAACACACCTCTGTTTGTTCTCGACGGCTTCACCGTTCCAATGAGCCGCATCCTTGACCTTGACCCCGAGCGTGTAGAGAGCATCACCATCCTGAAAGATGCGGCAGCCACATCGGTCTACGGTTCACGTGCTGCCAACGGTGTTGTGGTGGTTGAAACAAAAGTAGCTCCTGACGGTGCTCTCTCTGTTTCGTACAATGGTACGATGACGGTACAGACACCCGACCTCACCGACTACAACATGATGACTTCTGCCGAAAAGCTAGAAACTGAATGGAAAGCAGGACTCTACGACCCAACCAATGCAAGCGACATGAACCTTTACAACAGATATCTCAGATATGTGTTGGGAGGTGTTGATACATATTGGCTCTCAAGACCTTTGCGCACAGCCATACAACACCGCCATTCGGCAAGTGTTGCCGGTGGTACGGATGTGTTCCGTTACAGTCTGGACCTGAACCTTGCTATGCAACCGGGTGTAATGAAGGAGTCGGAAAACCAGACAAAGGGAGTAAACTTCAATATGACCTATCTGAAGAACAAGTTCACAATGCGTGCGAATATCAATCTTTCGGAATCGGACAGCAAGAACTCTCCCTATGGTTCATTCTCACAATATACACGACTGAACCAGTATTATATACCCACCGACGACGAGGGCAACCAGAAGAAAGTTCTCGACAACAATGTGGTAAGCGGTCAGAACAGAGTAATCACCAATCCGCTTTATGACGCCACTGTCGGTATTAAAGACATAACCAACAGCCTTACCGTTGCGGCAAACCTGAGTCTGGAGTATATGCTCCTGGACAACCTGCGTATAACAGAGCAATTGTCATATACACGAGGTATGGCAGGAACCGACAAATTCACTCCTGCCGACCACACAAGTTTTGAACTTGAAGACGACCTGACACGCAGAGGAAGCTATTTCAAGAGTTCGGGTAACATGTCATCGTGGTCGAGCAACCTCGGTATAAACTACAACCTTGTATTGGGTAAGCATCTGTTGAGTGCCTTCGGTAACTGGACTGTAAACGAAGACCGCAACGACTACGTAAACTTGTCGGCAACAGGATACCCCGACCCACACATGGACGAATTCATCTTCGGAAA
Organism: uncultured Bacteroidaceae bacterium; assembly: GCA_904502235.1. GTDB lineage: Bacteria > Bacteroidota > Bacteroidia > Bacteroidales > Bacteroidaceae > HGM04593. Next base: position 40,681 of record CAJGDP010000003.1, on the reverse strand, counting down.
CAAGATGGAGACAAGCATGAACAATATAGGAACAGAGAATATCTCGCGTTCAATTGGTCTGATTGGACAGCTGTCGTACAGTTATGACAACCGATACTCTTTGGACTTCAACATAAGCGGTGAAGCCTCATCACGTTATGCCGACCACAATCTTGTACCATTCTGGTCGGTGGGCGGACGTTGGAATGCGCATAACGAAAAATGGTTGTCGGGATATGTGTCGAACCTTGTTCTACGCGCCAGCTATGGTATTACCGGCGAACAGAACTTCAGCCCGTCGGATGCCATAGAGTACTACAGCTATTCAGAGACCATGCGCCCCTACCAGTCGTTCCCCGTTCTTGGAGCAATGCTGATAGGATTGAACAACGCAAACCTTAGCTGGGCAAAGACACACAACACAAGCCTTTCGCTTGATTTCGGTTTCTGGAAGAACCGCGTCAACATGACTGTGAACTACTACGACAACATTACAAAAGAGTTGCTCACCAGTTATGACCTTGCACCATCTACAGGTTTCTCATCCATGATAATGAATGCCGGAGAGCTGCAGAACCGCGGTTTCGATGCATCGGTAAACATCATAGCCCTGCAGAATCTGCGCAAGGAGTTCTTCTGGACAATCAGCGCCAATGCCAACCACAACAGGAACAAGATACGCAAACTGTCGGATTATCTGAAAAAGGTTAACGAGGCACAGATGAAATCATCATCGGCTCCGCTACCACAATACCGCGAAGGACAATCCACAACAACATTGTATGTGGTACGTTCATTGGGTGTGGACCCCGTTACCGGCAAGGAGGTTTATCTTAAACGTGACGGAACCAAGACATTTGTATGGGATGCGAACGACAAGGTTCCGGTTGGCGACACCAACCCCAAAATAAGCGGAACCGTGTCAACAAACATAAACTGGAAGGACCTGTCGTGCTCACTCGGTTTCACATACAAATATGGCGGTGTGGTATATAACCAGACACTTGTTGACAAAATTGAGAATCAGAATGTCGCATACAATCTTGACCGACGTGCCGGAGAAGGTCGTTGGGAAGAGCCGGGCGATGTTACCAGTTATGTAGGATTCAGCCCCACCGGAGCCGGCACACCTGCAAGTACACGATTCATAATGAACGACAATGAGATAAGATTTGCCACAATCAACCTTGGTTACCGTTTAAAAGGCGACAAATTCAGATTCCTGCGATTTGCCAACATTGATGTAATGGCATTGAACTTTACCACAAACGATATAGCACGCATATCACGCATAAAGATGGAGCGTGGTCTTGACTATCCGTTTGCCCGTTCATACACACTATCGTTGTCCCTGATTTTCAAATAACCGTTCAAACACCAATAAAGAGCATTAAATATGAAAAAGACACTATATGTAGTTATAGCCGCGCTGACAGCAACATTGTCGCTGACTTCGTGCGATGACTGGCTCGACGCAGTCCCCAAGACCGATGTTCCTGCCGAAGAGCTTTTTGAAACAGAGAACGGTTTCATGAGTTCGCTTGCCGGATTGTATATCACAATGACCAACGAAAGCTCCTATGGCAAGAATCTGAGTTTTGGCATGGTGGAGCAACTTGCACAGATGTACGACAAACTGCCTGACGGCACAACCGACCCCACCACCGTATATATATACGACAGGGAGACATCAGGTGCCTTTAACACCAAAGGTACACTTGCAAGCATATGGCTTGGACAATACCATATAATCGCCAATGCGAATAATCTGCTAAAATGGCTCGACAAGAATGGCGAAGTTGTAATAACCAACGAAGATACACGCAACATGATTCGTGGCGAGGCTCTCGCCATACGTGCATATCTGCACTTCGATCTGTTGCGCGGCTGGGGTCCAATGAATTACGCAGGAAACCCCACGGCACAAGCGACAAAGTGTATCCCGTACCGCACTGTTGCCGACAACTCCAAGCAACCGTTGTTGCCGGCAAAGGAAATTGTAAAGAACATTGTCAAAGACCTTGAGACAGCTAAGGAACTTCTAGAATTCGAGAAAGAGATTTCTCTGAACAGCAATGAATACAGAAACAGACGTTTCCGCTTCAATTACCATGCTGTGAATGCAACTCTGGCGCGTGTATACAACTACACCGGAGAGGTTGAAAAGGCAAGAGAGTGCGCATTGGATGTAATAGACAATTGCGGTCTGAGCCTTATGAGTGGCAACGAAGAGGATCCTATACTTTTCGATGAAGTTATTTGCGGACTTAGCATGCACGAGATGAGCGACTATATGGCAGACTATTTTGCCGGTGGCGACAAGATTGATATAAAATACTATATCAAACTTCCAACCATGAACCTGCTTTTCGAGACATCAGGAATAGAGAGTGATGATATGCGTGCAAAGAGTTCTGCATTCATTAAGGACGATGACAAGCAAATGCGTGTAACGAAGAAATACATCGAAAACGACAACCAGGTAATTCCATTGATACGTCTGCCGGAGATGTATTATATAGCTTGTGAAACATCGGAGGGCGAAGAGGCAGCTCTTTACATAAACAAGGTACGCAACAAGAGAGGTATCTCCATAACAAAGAACGAGACATGCGACAGCAAGGAAGCCATTCTTGCCGCGCTGAACAGAGAATACCGCAAGGAGTTCTATGCCGAAGGACAATATTTCTGGTTCCTGAAAGCACACGGACTCACCGGCCCACTGGACTACAACACCGACGTTACGCTTGTTGAGGAGAACTTTGTATTCCCATTGCCCGACGCAGAAAAAGAGTACGGTTGGAGCGAAGAGAATGAGGAAGAAACAGAAGATACCGCAGACGAAGTTTAATGCAAAATGAGAAACAACATGAAAAGATACAGTCACTATATTACATGGTTGCTTGGTTTGACCTTTATCCTGTCGGCCTGCGACAAGATTGAACCGGATTTCTTTGATGAGGAGTACAACGGCGCATATTTCGATTACCAATATTCAGCAGACTTTGAAAAGACTCTGAATTTTGGCGAGTATGTTGTGGGCAACCCCGAAACCATACCTGTAAAGTTGAACGTAAAACTCTTGGGATATCTTTCGGACGAAGAGCGCACATTGTCGATAAAATCAAAGGAAATTGATGGATATGCCCTTGCAGACATTGTTATACCCGATTTGTCATTCGCAAACAGGGAATATCAGAAGGAACTGGAGATTATTGTCAAACGCCCCGAGGTGGAAGATGAGATTTTTGCTGTATGCATATATCTGGACGGCGAAGGTGACCTTGGAACCGGAATTGCAGGAAAGGATTCTTTCAAGATATATGTAAAGGAGGTTCACGAAAAACCGAGCGTTTGGGCAGGACAGGTTCAGACATATCTTGGCGACTGGAACAGGGAGAAGCATGCTTTCCTTGCAACAATGATGAACAACAACTATTACTACGAAGCTTTATATAGCACAGAGCAGAGCAAGTACAAATATGACGAAATCATCAATTTGAATGAATTGACCGTAAACACTCTGCTTTCCGAAGAACCTGCAGAACCCATAACATTGAACTTCCCGATACTCAAAGCCGAAGAATATCCCGATTACAGCGAACCGTTCTTCTGGGAGAGATATTCGGAACAGCTAGGTTTGTATACTTCACAGAAATTCTGCAAGTTCACACATATGATAAATGCGGCGAACACCACAGAGATAATCGCTGCATACGAAAATGCCGGTGAACAGATGGAAAAGTACAAGGAGACATTCCACAAGGAAGACGTACTTACCATGCTGAATGCATATTACGATTATCCAAAGATGGGTTATACCATTGACCAATACAAGGAACTCCTATGGGTAAAAATAGACAAGGAGACCGATTACATAAGTAAAGGAGTATACATGAGAATTCCATATTGGTGGGAAGACCCCGACAATCTTGGTACAGGCAAGATTGTAAAGAAATACTTTGGCGAGTATACCGATGACAAGTATCAGTTCATGATAAAGACCATGATGGATTATGACGGAATAGACAACTTCGTCGTAGCCACAATCCTGCCGTTCACAATTGAAGGAAAGGGATATGGTTGGGATGAAACCGTAGGTGGAGAAGAGAGACTGAAAGAGTGCTACAAGACAATCAAGGCAAAGAACGACAAGCGCCCCAAGCCTCTGCGTCACGATATCCCCGAAGTTGTGCTGGAATAAATATAAATACAAAAAGAGAAGAGTATGAAAAAGATTATATACAGCCTGATGATTACCGCTATACTCAGCGGTTGTTACGAAGACAAAGGCAATTACGACTATACGCTTGACTCTATGAACGAGATAACCTCGGTTACATTTTCGCCTTCCATTGCAGAGACTGCAAGCGGCAGAGTGATTGAAGTACAGCAGGCCTTGAGCGAGGACGACACCAAACGCCGTATAGATGTGATTATAGAGCAGACTTTGGCAGACAACATTGATGCCCTTGAATTCAATTGGTACAGGACATACGTTGATGTTGATGGAAAATCTGTTCAGGACACAATATACTCGAAAGGTTTTCTTGAATTCGACCTTCCATTGAACACAGAGATGTCGTACGATATTTTCTTGAAGATATATGACACCACAACAACACTGTCGCACTATTCCGGTTTCAAGATAAAGACTCGACCAATATTCAAGAACAGTCTTTTTGTGCTGCATGGTATCGAAGGAAATCGCAAATTGGGCAATATTGAAGTTATAGGAAATGAAACCAAGGTACGTTCCGACATAATGTCAATCACGCCGGGGAATAATTACAGCGATGCAGTAGGATTGTCATACACCACATTCTATGATATTGCCAAAGACCCCATTACCGGACAATGGAAGCAAGGAGAGGCAAACACCATCACCGTATTTAACAAGGAAGGTGGAACAAAGGCATATAATCCCTATGGAATGAGTGTAAAATTCATCGAAGAGGAAATATTCAAACCCGAGAACGACAATTTTGTTTTCAAGAAGATGATTCAGACTGGAGATGCATCCAACTACAGCATATACAGGATTGCACTTTCCGAAAATGGAGATGTGTATGTGGGTAACTGGTTGCACACACTCTACAAGCCGGGATACGGTTACGAGATATCCCAAGGCGATATGGAGCACCAGAGCGACTACTGCATAACTGCGGCAACAATCACCGAGAACCGTTTCCTGTTTTGGGATGCAAAGAACAACCGTTTCCTGTATTCAGCAAAGCATTCAAGCGATTTTGCAATGGATGAGCCAAGCTCGGTAAACCTGAGTCTGAAATCGAATACACCTGTACTCGATGCAAATATCGACTTTACAACACTGTCTGTTTCACCCGAGGGTATGACGGCGTTGCTTGGTTATATAAATTTCCGCGAGAACTATGACGCACAAAAGGCATATTTCATTTTTAAAGATGAATCAACCGAGGAGTTCTATCGCTATGCCCTGTTGCAGACAGCCAACGATGAGGAAAAAACAAGAAGTGCCGTAGAAGAGAAAAAGGCGGCATTCACAATAGAGTGCGAAAAGTTGAATAATTTCATGCCTTCGTGCGATGTATCTACTATAACCTATAACTCTTGGTTCACAACAAACTTTCTGTTCTATTCCGACGGCAAGACCATTTACAGATACAGTGTTTCGAGCGGCGACAACATTCCCGTATATATAGCACCCGACGGTTACAACATCACAATGATGAAATTCCGCACCGAGGACCGTTCAAACTTCACCGGCGACCTGGGACGTATTTTGAGCATCGGACTCTACAATGGGATGAACGGTGCCATAGCGGAAATGAGATTCAACACGGCTGCCGATGTTGATGAAGATTTTGAGACTCTCTTCTATGACAAGGACGACAACGGCAATCTATGGGGAATCATCAAGGATATGCAGTTTACAAATGAATACATGTATAAATCGGACGTATATAGCAACCCACAATAAAATAGAACGATGAAATCGAGGAATATATTCAGTCTGCTTGCATTGGGCTTTGCACTTCTGTTGCCTGTGCAAAGTTTTGGCAAGACAGAAGGCATAACAATTAAAGGAACAGTCAAAGGCATTGAAAAAGGTCGCATATATATGCTTGCGAGAGTGGGAGAAAAACAGATTGACACTCTTGGATATTGCGACTTCAAAAAGGGGAAATTCAACCTGAAGGCAAATATACAGGAGCCTATGGTTACCCAACTGATTCTCGAAGGCTATTCGGGTGGCTTTACCTTGATTGCTGAACCTTCCACTGCATACAAGGCTAATTTGAGTAATGAGAATGACTTTTACATCAAAGGGGGTAAACTCAACAACAGCTATACAGCCCATATGGTATCATCGGACTCATTGCGAGCAATAGTTGCAAGCCTACAAGAGCGATACAACACATTGCGCGAGGCCAAGAAATTCCGTAGTGCAAGCCAAGTTAACGATACGTTGAGATTAGAGAAAGAAAAATTGGCATCGCTCACCACAGAATTCTTGAAAAGCAACGACAATGTGATACTGGCATACACGATGCTGTCGAACATCGAAATGCGTGATATGGGATTCCGCGAAACAAAGAACATATACTCTTCAATGGGCGACGGTGCCAAAGCCAGCCATTACGGAGTAATAATAAAAGAACGTATCCAACGCATGGAAAAGACCGTAGGAGGAGCCTTAGCCCCCGACTTCACCCTACCCGACACAAACGGCAATCCGGTAACAATGAGCACAGTAAAAGCCAAGATAAAGATAATTGATTTCTGGGCAAGCTGGTGCGGACCATGCCGTCTGAACAACCCTGCACTCCGAAAAATATATGAAGAATTTCACAGTCAAGGGCTTGAAATCATAGGAGTTTCATTGGACAACAGCAAAGTCGCCTGGCAAAAGGCAATTGAGAAAGATGGTTTAAGCTGGATAAACGTATCGTCACTCAAAGGATGGGACTGCGATGTTGTACGTCTATATAATGTAAGTGGAGTTCCGGCTTTGTACATTCTGAACGAAAACAACCGCATTATTGCAACAGGCTTGCGCGACGAAGAACTCAGGGCATTCCTGCAAGAATATCTGAAATAAGAATAAAACAGACCATAGACTATGAAAAAGTATTTTGCAATGTTTTTGATTGCTGTCGCTACAGTTGCCACAGCACAAGAAAAAAGATTTGTCATACGTGGCGAGATGAGCAGTCCGCGACTATGCTACAGCGACGAATCTGTAACAGAGATAAAACTCGACCATGTTGTTGACGGACAACATATAACCATGGCAACAGCCAAAGTGGAAAACAACTGTTTTACACTCGAAGGCACAGCACCCGACATGCCGGTTATAGGCTACATAAAAGGCTTCGACAACGGCAGTATACAGGTTTTCCTTGAAGAGGGTGAAATAAAAGTAGGACCGTTTGATGCCGCATATCCTGTTGCTGCCAATATCAGCGGAACACCATGCAACGACACCTATCAGGCATTCCTTGACATCAACGACAAGTGCATCGAAGAGAGTAAAGTGCGCATGAGAGCGACCAAGGCACAGATTCCTGCCGAATTAAGGGACAATCCGGAAATTGAACTGCAATATACATCACCCACATTCTATGTAAACAACCTGCATTTCAAGGTTGCCATAATGGATTTTTTATACAACAATCTCCATTCACCGGTTGCACTATATATTATCAAATATTCTATGTCGCCCGCTTTTGAAACAGAGATGGTACAGAATCTATTGAATGCAATTCCTAAAGAACTGCACAGCCATACAATGTATAAAGAACTGCAGAACGAAATACTTGCAGCAAACCTCAAGGTTGGTGCAGAGGCTCCCGACATAACAGGACGTACACCCCAGGGCGAAGAACTTTCATTGTCCGACTTTAAAGGAAAATACGTTTTCATCGACTTCTGGGCAAGTTGGTGCGCACCCTGCCGACGCGAAATACCATATTTGAAAGAGGTGCTCGCATACTCCGAGAAGAGCGACAATCTTGTTGTACTGAGCTATTCCATCGACAGCAAGGAGAATGATTGGACATCCTGCATTGAGAAAAACAATCTTATACACAAGAATTGGGTTCACATATCAACTCTCAAAGGCTGGAACAGCGAAGCCATAAAGCTGTTCGGAGCCAAAGGCGTTCCATTCACCGCACTTATCGACCCCGAAGGCAATGTGGTTGAGTTCAGACTCCGAGGCGAAGAGATGGTAAAGAAACTCAAGAACATCATTGACAGTGCAAACAAATAAAACGTACGATTATGCGACACAGATTAACAGTTACAATATTCTCCCTTTTTGCCGTACTTGCAGTATATGCACAGAATGTGTGTGTAATAAATGGTAAATTAGCGAACACAAAACTTGCCGGTGGAGAGGTAATTAAAAAAGTATTCCTTACAAGCACCGACGAATATGGCCGAAGCACCATTGTAGCTGAAGCCAAAGTGAAAAAAGGCTCTTATACATTCAAGTACAAGATTGCACAGGATGCACCTGTCATGCAGTACACCATAACAGGCTTCAATGCCGAAGAAGGTATTGAGTTGTTTGTTGAGCCCGGTATAGTAACCATAAACACTATGACAGTTGCCCAGCCTTGCCAAAGCGAAGTAAAAGGAACTCCAACCAACGATTTGTATAATGCGTACAAAAATATAGAACGCAATGCCGTAGAAAGAGTTACAAAAGCAATTGAAGCACTTGAAGCGCAAAATGGCAAGGAGTGGACCGAGAGCAAGGAAGGCAAGACGGAAATAAAACGAATAAAAGCAACAGAGCGCATAAAAGCAGAAGCAGACAGAATAAGATTCCTCATTGACAACAATGCTTCACCAATGACACCACTTGAGATGGAACGCTCTGTTTTGCCATACCTGAGCGATGCATATGCCGAGCAGATGGTTAAGAGCGTTGCTAACACATTACATAAGCACCCCTATTACCTGTCGTTCCGCAACGCTGTGCTTGCACGCACATTGAAGGTGGGTAACGAAGTGCCCGATATAACAATAACCTTCGCCGACGGCAAAGAGAATAAACTCAGTGACTGGCGTGGCAAATTCATCCTTCTTGACTTTTGGGCAAGCAACTGCAAGAAATCCATGGAGAACCGCAATGCCTTGAAGGAGATATACGAAGCAACAAAAGAGCAACAGGATAAATTCGTTATCATAAGCCTCTCTGTTGATACTGACAAGACAGCATGGAGCAACGCCTTGGCAAACAGCGGCATCGATGCAACATGGTGGGCACAGGGAATAGACCCCATTGGCATTGAATCGCCCAATATCAAACTCTTCGGAGTTGAAAAGACACCTCGCATGATGCTCATAGACCCTGAAGGACGCCTTATATCACTCGACATAAAGAGCGATGAAGCATTCATGCGCGTAGAACAGATATTGGAAGGCGACCTTTACTATCTGGACCAGAAATAAAGAAGAAATACAAAATAAGATACAAAAACAATTCATCTTCCGTCCTGGGCAGAAGATGAATTGTCCTTTTTACAGACAGATTAGTACGTAAACACCTTATTTGCCTACCGAAACTTGCCAAAAACCGCAATTTTTACAAATTGTATCAACTTTTTTATTACCTTTGTCGGATGAATCATCAAGAACAACAAACATTATGAAAAACAGACACTTAATTCTTGTTTTACTTTTGACATTATTCTCTGTTACATCATGTATTCAGGATGAAGCCCCAAATGCAGAATGTGATATTGTTTCGGTGGATACTACACAGACTTGGTTCAGGAATAACAAAGATATTCTTACCGGAGAACTCAAAGTAAACAACAATGAAGTAATCTTCAAAGTAAAGAAAGGTGTTGATTTCAACGCAATAGAGATAAACCACGATTCAATCATATCATCATTCTTTTTGACACCCGGAGCAAGAATCGAAATCTATAACGGAAACGACACAGAAAAAAAAGGCATAAAGATTGACAATAACGGAATTCACCTTTGGTACACAGTGTATGCCGAGGATGGTGTTTGGTCAAAAGACTATGATGTAATGTTCATCAAAATGCCAGTTCTTGACATTGACCATGTTTTCAGTTTTGAAAATTTCGAAACAGATAAGTTCACAAACTGGTACGAAATAAATAAGGATGGTTTAAGAAGTGACATATGGTCGAACGGTAATGCCGGTTATAAGATGGTTGCAGGCAATAAGCCCGCATCAGAATATCCTACAGCCACTTACGACAAAGGCTTTTCTGGAGACTGTGTTAAACTCACTACATGCAGCACTGGAACCTTGGGCAGCATGACAAAGATGCCTATCGCTGCCGGTAGCATATTTATAGGAGAGTTTGATGACAAAAATGCAATGAAGGATAAAGAGAAAGCTACACACTTTGGTCTGCAGATTATCCCTGAAGGTTGCAGACCTGTTGCTCTCAAAGGATATTACAGATATACCCCTGGCGAGACCTTTACCGACAAGAACAAACAACCTGTTGAAGGAATGAGAGACGAATGCTCCATCTATGCAGTTTTGTTCGAGATTGACCCCAATAATTTCATTCCGCTAAATGGTTCAAACATAACATCAAGCGACCGCATTGTATTGATGGCAGATCTGAAAAATGGCGGGGAGCCTGAAGATTGGACAGAATTCAATATCCCATTCGAGCCAATGAACGGTAAAGAATTTGATTACGAGAAACTCGCAAACAACGAATATGTAATCACCATCGTTGCAAGTTCAAGCAAAAACGGAGCATTCTTTGAAGGTGCTGTTGGCAGTACATTGCTGATTGACGAACTGAAGATTGAGTGGGAAAAAGAATAATCTTAAAAGGAATTTATAAGTACAAGACACACCATGAAGAAGATTTTTACAATACTACTTGCAACAATATTCGCATTCAACGCACAGGCGCAAATCAGCGATACCGACAAGAATCTGATTGATGCCACAAACAAAGGATGGCAATTCCGCTTGGGCGCAGGTTATCTGTTGGGCGGAACAGCTCCACTCCCAATACCGGTTGAAATACGCGGTATAGAAGGTTTCAACCCGGGATTGAACATTTCAATCGAAGGAAGCATACAAAAAAATATCTGCGACAGCGACTTTGGTGTTCAATTGGGACTTCGCTTCGACACAAAGGGCATGACAACCGATGCCAACACAAAGAACTACTACATGGTAATGAAGGCTGATGAAGCCGAGCTGTCAGGCTCATGGACCGGAAAGGTAAAGACACATGTAAGCAACACTTATGTATCAGTTCCCGTGCTTGCAACATACTCAATAGGAAAACGCTGGACAGTGTCAGCCGGAGCGTATTGGTCATATCTTTTGAAAGGAACATTTAATGGCGAGGCATACGATGGCTATCTGCGCGAAGGCGACCCAACAGGACCCAAAACCGAGGTTACAAGCGCACAGTATGATTTCAGCGATGATTTAAGAAATAATTATTGGGGAATACAAGCAGGCGGTGAATACAAAATATACTCTCACTTGGCTGCTTTTGTAAACCTGCAATGGGGTATGAGCGGAATTTTCCCCGAAGATTATACATGTATTCCTTTCGCACTTAAACCCATCTATGCCACATTCGGCTTTAACTATATATTCTAAATAAATTAAACACATAATAATACTAATTAAAAACTAATGCTTATGAAGAAAATTTTACTCACAATGTTCATGGCTGTTACAACAATGTTTGCAATGGCACAGACAAAAACTTACACAGAGGACTTGGTTGTCACTACTAACGGAGAGTCAACAGAGCCACAGCAGACAACAATTTCTGTTGAGCAGAACGCAAACGGTACATACACCTTGGCACTCAACAACTTTGTTCTTGGCGGAATGATACAGGTAGGTAACATCGTTATCGAGGACATAACAGTTGAGGAGAACAACAACATCAAGAGCTTTACCGTAGATCAGAACATCATTATCACTGCTGGCGAAGGAAATGCGGACGACTGGTTGGGTCCACAGCTTGGTGAAGTACCTGTGAAGCTCACTGGTAAAATGAACGATGAACACCTATATTGCACTATTGATATCGATATGAGCGAAATGTTTGGTCAGATTATCAACGTAGTTTTCGGTAGCGAGGACAATGTAACAAGCATCGACAGCATCAATGCAGAGAACAGTGCAAAGGTAATCTATGACATCACAGGTCGTCGTGTAAACGAGATTACAACAGCCGGCATCTACATTGTTAACGGCAAGAAGGTTTTTGTAAAGTAATAAATACTCGAAACCAGATATTAATGGGCACTACTTTTGTGGTGTCCATTAATTGTTTAAGAAAAAATGGGATTTAAATAATATCCTGCAGATTTTCTCGTTGATAGATAGGTGAATTGACGAAAATGAGAAAGTGGTTGTTTACAGCAATGTTGTTGGTATGCGTGCTTGCAAAAATGCACGCACAATACGATGCGCACTTCACCCACTATTGGAAAATGCAGAACTTCTACAACCCTGCCGGAGCCGGATTTGAAAAGAAAATGGCTATTTATGCAGCATACAGCAACCAGATGACCGGATTCGAGGGCAATCCCAAAACCATGCTCATTAACATAGACGCTCCTATCCCTTTCATAAAGAGCGACCATAATCTTGGTTTGGGCATAGTAAACGACGACATCGGCTTGTTCTCCAACCAACGTCTTTACCTGAATTACGCATACGGTTTCAAACTCTTCAAAGGTCGTTTTGTAATAGGTGCACAAGTTGGATTGGTGAACAGCAGTTTCGAAAGTAAGGATATCGACTTTGGAGGCGGCTCTGCCAACGACCCTGCATTTCCATCGGGAAACGCCGACGGCAACAACCTTGACTTGGGTGCAGGACTACTCTATCAGCACAAATTCTTCTATGCCGGAATTTCGGCTTTTCACCTTAATGCACCACTCATTGAACTGGGCGAAAAGAACGAGATACAGATAGACCCATACTTAAATTTTATGGCAGGATGCAATATACCGTTAAAAAATCCGTTATTATCAGTACAACCTTCATTGATGGTGATGACAGACTTTGTTGCATGGAGGGCTGACATATCGGCAAAAGCAACCTACACATATAACGAAAGGGAGTTCTTTGGCGGTATAACATATAGCCCCACGGTGTCTGTGGCAGCATTTTTGGGTATTGAGATGATGAATATCACACTAAGTTACGGATATGAGATATTCACATCGGGGGTTGGAGCGGCGAACGGTAACCACGATATATACATTGGCTACAAGGTAGACTTGGGAACGTTCAAAAAAGGGAAAAATAAACATAATAGCATAAGAATATTACAATGATGAAGAAATTGGTTTTTCTGTCAACAATTGTCATTTCGTTGACCTTGGCGTCTTGCATAGGCTCACAGATGAGCGGCATGAGCACAACACAAGGCGGAGAGGTTACAGGAGTAAATGGCACAGCCATAAATGAGCCGGCTCCTTATGGAATGGTTCTTGTTCAACGTGGTTCAATAAAGATTGGCGACGAGAGCAACGATTCTCTGTGGGGTAGCAACACACCTGTCAAAAGCATCTCGGTTGACGCATTCTGGATGGATGAGGCTGAGGTATCCAATGCCAAGTACCGTCAGTTCGTGTACTGGGTGCGCGACTCCATTATCCGTGAGCGTCTTGCCGACCCTGCCTATGGCGGCGATGAAACATTCAAAATCACCGAAGACGAGTTCGGTGAGCCAATAACACCATACCTGAACTGGAAGAAACCTATTCCTTGGAAAAAACCTACAGAGGACGAACAACGCGCTATAGAGAGTGTATACATCACCAATCCTATCACCGGTGAGAAGATGCTCGATGCTTCGCAGATGAACTATCGTTACGAGGAGTATGACTACACACAAGCTGCTCTGCGCAAGAACCGCATAAACCCAAGCGAGCGTAACCGCAACACCGACATTCCTGTGGATTACGAGGCTGTTGTGATGATTTCAAAGGATACTGCATACATTGACGATGAAGGCAATATTGTACGCGAGACCATAAACCGTCCGTTGTCGAGCCCATACGATTTCCTGAACACATACATTGTAAACATTTACCCTGATACGACATGTTGGGTAAACGATTTCCCCAATGCTGATAACGAAACATACCTTAAGCTCTATTTCAGCCACCCGAATTACGACAACTATCCTGTTGTGGGCGTAAGTTGGGAGCAGGCAAATGCTTTCTGCGCATGGCGCACCGAATATCTGTTGAAAGGCATGGGAGCGCATGCAAAGTGGATACAACGTTACCGTCTGCCATCGGAGGCGGAATGGGAATTTGCTGCACGAGGCAAAGAGGGCAACCGTTTCCCTTGGGAGCAGGGCGACACAAAGAGCGACGCAGGATGCTACTATGCCAACTTCAAACCCGGAGACGGTAATTACACAAAGGATGGCAGCCTTATAACATCGCAATGCGGAATTTTCTCGGCAAACTCCAACGGACTATACGATATGGCAGGAAATGTGGCTGAATGGACATCTACAGTATATACCGAAGCCGGTGTATTGCAGATGAGCGACATGAACCCCAACCTGAAATACCGCGCGGCACTCGAAGACCCGTATTACATGAAAAAGAAGGCTGTGAGAGGCGGTTCCTGGAAAGATCCTGTAAGATACATCCAGGGTGCGACACGCACATACGAATATCAGAACGAATCGCGTTCATACATAGGCTTCCGTTGTGTACGCAGTTATGCCGGTGCAAACAGAAGAAAATAAAAACATATAATTACGGAATAAACATTTTCGACATATGAAAAAGTCAAAGAGCTTGATTGGTGCCATACAGGCATTCATGGATTCTGCAAAAGGAAAAACCGTCATGAATTACCTCTACAGTTGGGGTGCAGCGGTGGTTATCTTGGGTACATTGTTCAAACTGACACATATTGCAGGCGCAAACCTTATGCTTTTCGTGGGTATGGGAACTGAGGTGCTGGTATTCTTCTTCTCAGGTTTTGAACGTCCTTACGAAGTTGCTGAAGAAAAAGAAGAGACGGGTGCTATAGGACAGCCTATAATAATCAACGGTTCTATAATGACCGGCGGTGCACCATCTTCTGTTGCCGATAGCGATATCCAGCCTGTTGCACAAGCTGCTCCGGTACATATAGGTGGCGGCACACCCGTTACAAGCGGCATGCCTACTGTTGTAGGTAACATGCAGACTCCAAACATCGAAAACATCGATGAAATGGACAAGGTTACCGAAGAGTATGTTGAGCAGGTACGTGCTTTGAATGAGGCTATTCAGCGCATTGCACAGCAAAGCGAGACCCTAGGACGCAACTTGCAGGAGATGGAGACACTCGGTCGTAACCTGACAGGCATGAATGCACTTTACGAGGTGCAGTTGCGTAGCGCAGGAGGTCAGCTCGACTCTATTGACAAGGTGAACGATCAGACCAAGAAGATGGCAGAGCAGGTTGAGGAGCTCAACAACCTGTATGCACGCATGATTGAGGCAATGACAACAAACATGAACCGTCCACAAATCTAATACTTCCAGACGATGAAGGTAAAAAAACAGAAAGTCTCTCCACGTCAGAAGATGATTAACCTTATGTACGTTCTTCTGATGGCGATGCTTGCGCTAAATGTGTCATCGGACGTACTGAACGGTTTCACACTTGTGGACGAAAGCCTTTCAAAGAGTTCGGAAAATACCGGCAGACAGAATGATGCCTTGTACGATGCATTCGAAATGCACATGAAGCAGAATCCCGAAAAGGTACGCGAATGGTATGAGCGTGCATGCACAGTAAGGGAGATGTCCGACAGCATATACAACCTTGCCGAAAGGCTCAAGGTGCGCATTGCCAAGAAGGCTGACGGCGAGGAAGGCGATGTAAAGAATCTCAAGAACCGCGAGGACCTTGAAGCGGCAACACAAGTTATGCTGAACCCCGTAGATGGAGAAGGCAACATTCTCTACGATGCGATAACCGAATACAGGACCAACATGCTCGGTATGACAAATGATTCTATTCTGAAGGAAATCATAAACACAAGCCTCAGTACAGATGTTCCGCACAGAGACATTTCATTGCTGAAGAACTGGCAGGAGTATCACTTTGAAAACATGCCTGCCATTGCAGCAATAACATTGCTTACAAAGATTCAGAACGACGTACACTATGTAGAGGGCGAGGTTCTTCACTCACTTGCGAACAACATCGACATGGGCGACGTTCGTGTAAACCAGATTCAGGCTCTGGTTATCCCGACATCACGCAACGTGGTGCGTGGTGGTGAATTCTCGGCACAGATTATTCTCGCAGCTGTGGATTCAACTCAGCGTCCGCAGATTTTCATCGATGACAAACAACTTGAATCGGAAAACGGAGAATACTCTATACAATGTAACAAGATTGGTGATTACACACTCAACGGATACATGCTTGTAAATGATGGAGGCGGTGTTCAGACACGTTATAATTTCTCACAGGAATATACCGTTGTTGATCCCACGGCTACCGTCAGCGCATCGCTTATGAATGTACTTTATGCAGGCTTTGCAAACCCGGTAAGCATTTCTGTTCCGGGAGTTGTCGCAAATCGCATATCGGCATCCATAACTAATGCAAACGGAACAATAAAGAGCGATGGAAAGGGAGGATTCATTGTTACTCCAAGCAAAGTGGGAGAGGATGTAAAGATTGGTGTTACAGCACGTAACGAAGAGGGAAAGAACCGTAGCATGGGAGAATATGTCTTCAGAGTAAGACAACTGCCCGACCCGATGCCTTTCATTGAGTTCAAGGACAAGGACGGTAACACACAGCGATACAGAGGCGGTTCACCTTTCAGCAAGCAGTCACTCATGAGTACAAACGGCATTGTTGCCGCCATTGATGACGGTCTGCTCAACATCGGTTTCAAGGTTCTCTCGTTCGAAACAGTATTCTTTGACAATATGGGTAATGCCATACCTTTGAAATCGCAGGGAGAAAACTTCTCGCAACAGCAAAAGGACATGTTCCGCAAACTGGGACGTGGCAAGAGATTCTATATATCACATGTCAGCGCAATAGGTCCCGACAACATTGAACGTCTTCTGCCAACAACGCTTGAGGTTATCATAAATTAAAAACAGTAAACAACTCTATACCATGCATTACATCAGTAAAATATTGATAGTTCTGGCAGTTTTTGCCTTTGCACAGAATGCCATTGCACAGCCCCCCACTCGCAGGGACGCTAACAATACGGAGAAGAAGGAGAGTGCCGCAAATGTAAAACTTACCGAAAGGGCAAAAGCACAATACCCCGGTATTGCTGTTTCGGAAGAGGTGGATTGGAAACGCGACATCTACCGTTCAATAAACCTTAGTGTTGAAGAAAATGCGACATTGTACTTCCCTGTGGAGCCTATGGGTGAGAATGTAAACCTCTTCACTCTTCTGTTCCGTCTTATTCTTTCGGGAGATATAACAGCATACAAGTATAATCTTGACGGTTACGAATCGTTCACCGAGGATAACATAATGGATCCTAAAACAATGTTGGAGAACTACAGCATATACTATGAGGAGAAGGACGGTGAACTTGTAGTAGGCAACAGCGATGTTCCAAGTGCCGAGATTCTGAGCTATTATGTGAAGGAAAACCACTACTACGACCAGAGAAGAGGTGTCTATGGCAAACAGATAACAGCCATCTGTCCGGTACAACACAGAGCCGGCGAATTGGAAGTAACAAAATACCCCATGTTCTGGGTAAACTACAACGACATAAAGCCATATCTTGCACAGAACAAGATAATGTCGAGCAGCCTGAACAATGTCGCACAGACCTCATTCGACGATTTCTTTGCAAAAGGTATGTACAAAGGCGATATCTACAAGACTGTAAATGCGAGAAACCTTGCACTGTCGCAATATTGCAAGGATTCCGTAGAGATAAAGAAAGAGCAGGAGAAGATTGAACAGCAACTGAAAGACTTTGAAACAAATCTTTGGAACACAAAGACTGTTGCCGAAATACGTAAGGATTCTGTAGAGGCGGCAATGGCGGCAGCCAACGATACGGTAAAGAGTGAGAAAAAGGAGAACAAAGTTGTAAGAAGAACCGCAACAGCTTCAACAACAAAGAAAAGCGAGAAGAGTACAATCAAAAAGAGCAATGTAAGCAAACCAAAAACCAAGTCTCCTGCACGTAGCAGTTCCGGTTCGGCAGGTGCTACAGTTTCAGTGCGTCGCACACGCAGATAAACTTTTTTCTGCAAACAGTTGTTTACATACTTATTTTGTTGTTCTTTTGCAATGCAGATAGGTATTGAGACGGTGTTGTCATACTTATTGACAATACCGTTTTTTATTAACAAAACATTTTCTGGTATGAAAAAATTATCGGTAATACTCTTTGGCATTTGCCTTTTCATGGCAGTTCCTGCCAAGGCACAGTTTGATTTTGGTATAAAAGCAGGATTGAACTTCAGTGAAAAACCTTCCAATATAAAGGGAATAAAGGATGGACACACCGGATGGTATGCAGGCCCAATGCTCAAATTAATTGCTCCGGGCATTGGATTGGGAGTTGAAGCAGATGCTCTCTATTCAAAGTCGGGAGTAAGCATCGGAAAGGATGTTTATGAAAAGAACAGCATTGAAGTTCCCGTTTATCTTCGTTGGGAAGTAAGAATTCCGGTAATAAAGAAATTCATGATGCCATTTGTTGCTGTTGGTCCACAATGGGGCTACACCTTTGGTGAAAAGGAGTTCGGAGAAGTAGAGAATTGGGAGGATTTGAAGGATTTCACAGGTAAATACCTGAAATTCAACGAGAGTTGCTTCAGTTTGAATGCCGGATTGGGATTCGTATTGTTCGACCACGTGCAATTACATGTGAACTATAATATCGCACTTGGACAGACATGCGAATATTTTGGAGTTGAGAACCTGAACTTCAGCGACGAGTTCAAGACAATAAAATCAAAAAGCAATATCTGGCAACTCTCTGTAGCCTATATTTTTTAAGGACAAGACACGCAACGCATTCACACCATGGAACACGACATACTGAACGAACTTGGTATAAACACCGGGCACAACGAACTGTTGTTATGGGGGCTTATCATTGTCGGTGCATTCCTTCTGTTCTATTTTTTTGAACTGATAGGCAAAAGGATTATCATACCGATAGTGCGCCGTTTTACAAAACGTACCGTCAACAAATGGGACGACATACTGCTGAACAACAATACCATAAGAAACCTATGTCGCCTTGTTCCGGGAATAATTGCAAGTGCCGTATTGCCAATCGTGCTGAAAGAGAACAGCAGTATACTTGTATTCTGCCTTAAACTGTGCAAAGTGTATGTGGCAATAATCGGCGTTGGCCTGCTATGCAGTATATTCACATCGCTCTATAAGCTGTCGCATGAATCGGAAAAAACAAAGGATCACACTCTGCAGGGCGTCTTTCAGATGCTTAAAATAATTGTGATATGCATTGGCGCGATTGTTGTTGTTAGCATATTCTTTGACAAGGATCCAAGCAAATTGCTTGCCGGTCTGGGTGCTTCGGCTGCAGTGTTGATGCTGGTCTTCAAAGACAGCATTCTGGGACTTGTTGCCGGAATACAGCTTTCGGCAAACGACATGTTGCGCCCTGGCGACTGGATAACAATGCCAAAATACGATGCCGACGGATTTGTGATAGATGTTACATTGACAACCGTTAAAGTACAGAATTGGGACAAGACAATAACAACCATACCGCCATATGCACTTGTAAGCGACTCATTCCAGAACTGGAGAGGAATGTTCTGTAGTGGCGGACGACGTGTCAAACGCTCGATATATATCGATTCAAACTCCGTTACATTCTGCGACGGAAAACTGAAAGAGAATCTGATAAAGAAAGGACTTATAAAATCCGACGACGAGAAGCCCAAAGTAAATCTTACACTATTCCGCGAATGGTTGGAGGAGTGGCTACGTAATCATCCGGCAATAAACAAGGATATGATTCTGTTGGTACGACAGTTACAACCCACAGCACATGGTATCCCCTTGGAACTGTACTTCTTCTCGAGCGACACTGGTTGGATTGCATACGAACATCTGCAGGCCGAAATTTTTGAATATCTGTTTGCCATATTGCCAGAATATGGTTTGAAGGCATTCCAAAGCCCTGCAGGCACAGATTTTCATGCCGATAAACAGAAATGACTCAGAAAACTGAGTCATTTCTGTTTATCAGATAATTGTTCAAGGAAGAATGCTGTTCCCTTGTCCGACAAAGCCTCATCATAGCATCCTCTTGCTTCGGCTATAGCCTCAACAATCTCCTTATAATCCTCGTCGGTTAGAGCCATGGACTTCATCTGCGCAAGGGTATATTCCTCATTTGAGTCAATTACATACAGCTCCTTGCTCAAATCATAAGCAATCATCTCCAGTTCCTGAGCCGACGATGCCTTCCTGACCTTTTTTGTAGCACGCTCATAAGCGTCGATACGTTCATCGGATACACCGCACGAAAACAACAAAGGCAACAAAGCCAATAATACTATCTTTTTCATATCAAAAAAAACGGCATTTGAATGCCACTCCGCAAAAATATATTTTTTTTCACAAACGGGGAAGTATAAAGATTATTTTTGCGGTTTGACAGCTTTTTAATACCTTCGCATAATCATGGAGAATTTCGTAGAAGCAATACTGCCGTTGCCATTGCCCGGAACATTCACATACAGCATTCCGGAGGAGCTGAAAGGAAAGGTTTTTCCCGGATGCAGGGTTGTTGTACCATTTGGCAAAAAAATCACATACACGGCGTTGGTAGCATCGGTACACAACACCCCGAACAACGACTACGAAATACGCCCTATAAAAGAGATTCTCGACGAAACACCTATCATACTCGATGAACAGATTAAACTGTGGGAATGGATTTCCAGATATTATCTGTGCTCACTTGGCGACATCTACAAGGCAGCCATTCCGCAAGGTTTGAAGGGAGAGTTCAAACCACGTACAGAACAACGCGTCAAACTTACCGCAAAATGCCACGATGAAAAAGGGATAAACCTTATTCTCCAATCACTATCACGCGCACCACGCCAGAAGCGCCTGCTTGCAACATACTTGCAAACAGCAATGCCCTTTAGCGGAAATGCAAGAGAGATTTCCAAGCATAAACTCCTGGAAGAGGCACAGGTATCGGCAAACATCTACAAGGAACTGCAGGATAAAGGTATATTCGAGACCTACGAAGTGGAAATAGGCAGACTGGTACGCGAAAGTAGCACAACAAAGCCACAGAACACCCTTAACGATGCACAAAAAAAGGCTTTTGAAGAGATAAAGGATCGCTTCAGACAAAAGAACGTGACTCTGCTGCATGGAGTGACATCGGCAGGAAAGACCGAAATATACATACATTTAATTACCGAGACTCTGGAGCGTGGAGAACAAGCGCTGTTCATGCTTCCGGAAATTGCTCTTACAAAACAGATTACAGAGCGTCTGCGCCGTGTGTTTGGAAATAAGATAGGAGTGTATCATTCCAAGTTCTCTGATGCCGAGAGGGTTGAGATATGGAAGAAACAACTGAGCGACGAGCCGTATGACATAATCCTTGGTGTGCGTTCCTCGCTATTCCTGCCTTTCAAGAAGCTCGGATTGATTGTTATTGACGAAGAGCACGAGAATAGTTATAAACAGCAGGACCCTGCCCCACGATATAACGCCCGCAATGCGGCTATGGTACTGGCTTCGTTATATGGAGCAAAGACTCTGCTTGGAACAGCGACACCATCAATTGAAAGCTATTACAATGCCACGACAGGCAAATATGCGCTTGTAAGCCTCACCACCCGACACAGGGAAGTAAAATTGCCACATATCGAAGTTATCGACATGGCTGAATACAGCCGTAGAAAAATGACTGTCGGCACATTTTCCGACCCGCTCGTGGAAGCAATGGGCAATGCTCTGAAAGAGAAGAAACAGATAATCCTCTTTCAGAACCGTCGCGGATATTCCCCACAGGTGGAATGCAAGAACTGCGGGTGGGTGCCACGTTGCAAGCATTGCGACGTGAGCCTTACCCTGCACAAGAACAGCAACAAACTGGTGTGCCACTATTGCGGATACACCATCCCGGCCCCCGTTCATTGCCCGAATTGCGAGGAAAGGAATTTCTTGACGCTCGGATATGGTACAGAAAAGATAGAGGACGACCTGCAGAATCTTTTCCCGGAAGCCCGCATAGAGCGCATGGACCTGGATACTACACGAACACGCACTGCCTACGAAAACATCATTGAGGGCTTCCAGCAAGGAAAGACGGATATTCTCATAGGCACACAGATGGTTTCAAAAGGACTGGACTTTGACAATGTGGCGGTTGTGGGCATAATAAACGCTGACACTCTACTCAATTATCCCGATTTCAGGGCAACGGAACGCGCCTTTCAGCTTATGGCACAGGTTGCAGGACGTGCCGGAAGAAAGAACGGACAGGGAACTGTTTTTCTGCAGACTAAAATGACTGACGCTCCGGTTATTCCGCAGATTGTAAAGAACGATTACGAGGCTTTCTATAACCAACAGCTGAGCGAACGTATGCTGTTCCATTATCCGCCTTTTTACCGACTTGTTTACATATATATGAAGCATCGTGATGTGCATGTGCTCGAAGAGTTCTCGGACATTATCGCAAAACGTATGCGCGAGATTTTCGACAACCGCGTTCTTGGTCCCGACCTGCCTCCGGTTGCAAGAATAAAGCAGTTATACATACGCAAGATTGTACTTAAGGTGGAGAACGGGCTGTCGCAATACAAGATAAACGAAGTTCTTCAGAACATCCAGCAGGCCTATTGCCAAATGCCGCGTTACCGCGCAATTTCAATGTATTACGATATTGATCCGTTATAATAAATCTTAACGACATCCCATTTTATAGGGTAATATTTTGTTCTGTGCTATATATTAGGTAAATTTGCATGATTTTGGGGATACTGAAAAACTCTTAAAAGTTCTTAAGCAAATAAAATTACCCTTTATAATGAAACAGTTCAAAATTCTAAACAACGCGCTCGGTTGGGCAACGTTCCTTATTGCAACCCTTACATATTGCATGACCGTTGAACCTACCGCTAGTTTCTGGGATTGTCCGGAATTCATATTGTCAGGAAACAAGCTGGAGGTGGGACACCCACCCGGTGCACCCTTCTTTATGCTCACAGCAAACTTCTTTTCAATGTTTGCAAGCCCCGAGAAGGTCGCTCTTATGGTAAACATAATGTCGGCAATACTCAGTGCGCTGGGCATATTGTTCCTTTTCTGGAGCATAACACACCTTGCACGCAAACTTATAGTAGACAAGAACGAAACAATGACCAAAGCACAGATGGTTACCATCCTTGCATCGGGAGTTGTGGGAGCATTGGCATACACCTGGAGCGACACATACTGGTTTAGTGCTGTAGAAGGTGAGGTTTACGGTTATTCATCACTGTTCACCGCCGTTGTATTCTGGCTCATTCTGAAATGGGAAGAGAATGCCGACTCTCCACACAGCGACCGCTGGCTGGTGCTTATTGCATATCTTATGGGATTGTCTATCGGTGTCCATTTGCTTAACCTGTTGTGTATCCCCGCAATAGTTCTTGTTGTATACTACAAGAAATACCCACAAGCAAGTTTCAAAGGTTCATTGTTTGCCTTGGCAGTATCGGCAGTGGTTGTTGCCATTGTCCTTTATGGCATCGTGCCGGGTGTGGTTAAAGTTGGAGGATGGTTCGAACTTCTGTTTGTGAACGTATTCGGATTGCCTTTCAACACAGGTTTGATAATATATATCATATTACTGGTCTGCACGCTTGTGTATGGCATATATCTGACCGAAAAAGGCAAGAGCCAAAAGAGCATTGCCGCAGTATTCACATTCTCGGTTGCGTTGCTCGGTATCCCCTTCTACGGACACAATGTAACAGCAAGTGTTGTTCTTGGCATCATAGTACTTGTGGCTATTTACTTTTTGTGTGTCTATAGCAGGAACTTTACAACCACCACAGGTAAAGGTATAGTGACAACAGGAAAGAAATTCCTGGTAAGTCTGAGAGCATTCAACACTGCATTCCTGTGCCTTCTGCTAATTATGGTGGGTTACTCGTCATACGCACTTATTGTGATACGTTCTTCGGCAAATACGCCTATGGACCAGAACTCCCCCGAGGACATCTTTACCTTGGGAACATATCTCAACCGCGAGCAATATGGCACACGCCCGTTGTTCTACGGCCAGGCATTCAGTTCCGAGATGAAGATTGACAAGGCGAAGAAGAGATACAGTTTCAAAGAGACAAGCCCAATATACTCACGTGTGGAGAAAAAAGACGCCAACGAACCGGACAGATACGAAATCATTGGCTACAACAAGGACTACAACTACGTCCAGAACATGTTCTTCCCACGAATGTATAGCAGCGACCATGCACATCAGTATGAACAATGGGTGGGCAAACCCATAACAAACATGGTACGTGCCGAGAACACTGCATTCACAGGAGTTCCGTACATAAAAATGCCTACACAATTGGACAACATGAGGTTCTTCATCAATTACCAGGTAAATTTCATGTACTGGAGATATTTCCTATGGAATTTTGTAGGTCGTCAGAACGATATCCAAAGCAATGGAGAATCGGAGCATGGAAATTGGATAACAGGAGTACCATTCATAGACCATGCACTGATTGGCAACAGCAATGACATGCCCGAACAGCTCGAAGATAACAAGGGTCGCAACGTATTCTTTGCACTGCCGCTCATACTCGGTATAATAGGCATAATGTGGCAATGGAAACGTGGAAAAGAGGGTAAACAACAGTTGTGGCTGGTATTCATGCTGTTCTTTATGACAGGACTTGCCATAGTTCTGTACCTTAACCAGACACCCGGTCAGCCACGTGAACGCGACTATGCATACGCAGGCTCTTTCTATGCTTTTGCAATATGGATTGGATTGGGTGTTGCTGGTATTATCGAAATTGTACGTAAATACACAAAGAAGGAGAGCGTTCTTACAAACGGCATAGTAGCCGCAGTATGTCTTCTTGTCCCGATACAGATGGTGTCACAGACATGGGACGACCACGACCGCAGTGGTCGCTATGCCTGCCGCGACTTTGGACAGAACTATCTGAATACTCTGCCCGATGATGGTTGCCCGATCATATTCACCTGTGGCGACAACGATACATTCCCGCTATGGTACAACCAGGAAGTTGAAGGCGAGCGTACCGACGCACGCGTGTGCAACCTGTCGTACCTGCAGACCGATTGGTACATCGACCAGATGCGACGTCCGGCATACGATTCTCCAAGCCTGCCAATAACGATGAAACGCATCGACTATGCAGGCAATGCCAACGGAAGCATCGAAGTCCTAAACAGCCGTGCAACAGAAATTGCAAAACGTTTCTTTGAGGAGAACCCCGACAAGGCAAAGGTGTTCGGCAACAATCCTTTCGAGATGAACAACATCAGCAGATATTGGATTTACGAAGCCGATGCAGAGCAGAAATCCGAAGGACGTCTTGTTGTTGAAGAGGCTGTAAAATATATAAAGAGCGAACTTGAAAAAGAGGGAAGAGCTATACAGGAAAAGGGCAACAGCGAGTACGGCAAGCTTGTCCGCGGAAAAGCACAATACCTGGGCATGCTTTCTGCAAGCGAATATGAAACCGCTCTGGCACAGGCACAAGGATATGCCGAGCACGGCGCAATGCTTGCCGACTATGCACGTAGCATAGGCAAAAAGGCAATCCCCAACGTGTTGTATATATCGATTGATGCTGAAGCTGTAAAACGCTCAGGCATGATGATTCCGAAAGAATACAAGGAGAATATGCCGGAATATATGAAGATTGACATCAGCGACAAGGATGTACTCTACCGTTATGAGTTCATCATATTCGACATGATAGCCAATGCGAACTGGGAACGCCCGATATATATGTCCATGACTGTAGGCGAGAACAATTACCCTGCCGTGTTGCAGAATTTCTTCATTCACGAAGGTCTTGCATACCGAATATCTCCATTCAACTGGAAAGAATTGGGTTATTACAATAGCGAGACCGGACACCCTGTGGATGTAGAGCGTTTCTACGACAACATAATGAACCGTTTCAAATGGGGCGAAGTAAAGAACAACAAGGATTATTATGCCGACGAAACCGTAAGACGCATGATTTACACTCATCGTAACCTTGTTTCGATGTTGGCGCAGATAATGTTCAAAGAGCAGTATCCCGATGAAAAGATTCTGAACATTCTCGACAAATGGTATCAGGAATTCCCGCATGAGATTATTCCTTATGATGCAATCAGAGATAACAGTATCAGCATTGCTGCCGCATACAAGATAATCCACGACAGGACAAGCGACAAGTCAAAAGCCGCGGAACTGCAGGAAAAATACATAAAGATAGCTTCAGCAATCACAAACGAGCAGATAGAATACCTGAACTGGTACAACGGTCTGAGAGCAAGCCAGAGAAACGAGATGATGATAATCACACGTCTGAACATTCTCACACAGGCAATGAACATTCTTGGCAATGCCGGAATAGACAAAATACCTGTGGAAAAACTTGCAAACATACTTGCAAAGAGTATTGAAACCGAATGCAACTCGATTCTGAACGACAAGACGGGCAACAAGACCACCATCGACAACAAGTTGCAGTTGATGGATTATCAATACGATCTGTTGAGTTCTTTCGCCGACATCCCATCTATCGACAAGAAAATCGGTGTTGCACTCAAGCACATCTGCAACAGCGAAAACAGACGCCTGAAGAAATATAATCTCAACAGATTGCAGGAGAGTGATGCCGAAGAGATTCTTACATCGTTGCAGATAATTGCATCGGCATACAGAATGGCGGAAAATCTCAATAACAGACAGGATGCCACTCTCAAGGATATAGAAGAAATATACCACATTAATGTGGAGAAATACGCACCATACGTATTGAATTACTGATAGTATGTTTATAGAGCAAGTACCCAAAATATTCCGCAACCTCTACCCCAAGGCAATATGGAGGATGAGCCCCGACGAAAAGGCTGTTTATCTCACCTTTGATGACGGTCCCATTCCTTCCATAACTCCGTGGGTGGTGGATTTATTGGGTAAGTACGGCATAAAAGCCACATTCTTTATGGTTGGCGACAACATACGCAAACATCCGCAGGAATACAAGTATGTTGTAGAAAACGGGCACAAGGTGGGCAACCACACATTCAATCACCTGAAAGGAGTTTTTACCAATACCGACAGATACATAGAGAACGTGCACAAAGCCGACATGCTGATACGCAGCAACCTGTTCCGTCCTCCTCATGGTTTCCTGAATCACAGACTATACAACAAGTTGAGTGGACGCTACAGGTTCATAATGTGGGACCTTGTAACACGCGACTACAGTTTTCGCATGACGGGCGAAGAGGTGCTTGAAAACGTAAAGAAATACACCCGTAACGGTTCAATAATAACCTTTCACGACTCTCTGAGAGCCGAAGAAAATCTGAAATACGCCCTGCCGCGTGCAATAGAATGGCTGATGGAGCAAGGCTACAGTTTCAAAGTTTTCGAATAATGGAAAAGAAAGATTTGAGCATATTCATTAAATCCGAGGCAAAGCGTCTCGGATTTGACATATGCGGAATAGCCAAAGCCGAAGCCATACCCGATGACGTGGCAAAAACATACGGCAGATGGATTGAAGAAGAGAGACACGGCACAATGCAATATCTGCAACGGAACTGCGACAAGCGTTTCAATCCCACGTTGCTTGTAGAAGGTTGCAAAAGCATTGTTGTGGTTGCAATGAATTACGCACCAGAAGCACCGATAGAAGGAATAGCCTCATATGCAATAGGCAATGATTATCACAAGGTTATAAAAGACCGGTTATATACATTACTGGATAGTATAAATTCAATCCATCCAATAAAAGGGCGTGCTTTCTGCGATTCAGCCCCTGTTCTCGAACGATATTGGGCAGTAAAGGCTGGTCTTGGTTGGGTGGGCACAAACCGTCAGCTTACCATTCCGGGCAAAGGGTCCCATTTCTTTCTTGGCGAACTGCTTATAGATGCAGAACTTGCATATGACACTCCCTTTATCGGCAACAACTGTGGCAAATGCCGAAAGTGTATAGAGAATTGCCCCACCGGTGCTTTGACGGACAATGGGTTCGACGCACGCAAGTGTCTTTCGTATCTCACGATAGAATACAGGGAAGATTTACCTGAAAACATCGGTAAAAAGATGAAAAAGACCTTCTATGGTTGCGACTGTTGCCTAAAGGCATGCCCACATAACAGATTTGCCGTACCGAACGACATACCCGAATTCAAACCAAAAGAAGAATTACTGGATATGGACTGTGAGAAATGGAAAAATCTCACAAAAGAGCAATACAACATACTGTTCAAGGAGAGTGCTGTGGAACGGTGCGGATATGAACAGTTAAAAAGAAACATATCGGCTCTATACAAAGATGAGGAGTGATTTTTTTTACAAAAAATTACACATATAAAAGATTTTATTCCACTTTTTTGTACTTTTGCCATAAATGACAGAACTCCGCAACATTAGAACGAGATGGTCAAGAAATTCGATTTTCTGATAATTGGTTCCGGTATAGCCGGAATGAGTTATGCTCTGAAGGTTGCAGACAAAGGAAAGGTTGCCCTTGTTTGCAAGACGACATTGGAAGATGCCAACACATATTTTGCACAAGGTGGCATCGCATCAGTTACAAACGGACTGGTCGACAATTTCGACAAGCACATTGAAGACACAATGATTGCCGGCGACTGGATTAGCGACCGCCAGGCTGTAGAAAAGGTGGTTCGCGAAGCACCATCACAGATACAGGCACTTATTGACTGGGGAGTTGAGTTCGACAAGAATGAAAATGGTGAATTCGACCTTCATCGCGAAGGTGGACACTCCGAGTTCCGCATTCTGCATCATGCCGACAATACCGGCGCCGAGATACAGCAATCACTGATAAGAGCCGTCAGGAAGCATCCTAACATAACAATCTTCGACAATCACTTTGCCATAGAGATACTTACCCAGCACCACCTGGGCATTGAAGTCACACGCCAAACCCCCGACATCGAATGCTACGGAGCATACGTTCTTGACATAGCCACCAACGAGGTACACACATTCCTGAGCAAGGTAACCTTGATGGCAACCGGTGGTTGCGGTGCCGTATACAAGACAACAACAAACCCGCTTGTTGCAACAGGCGACGGTATAGCAATGGTTTACCGTGCAAAAGGAACGGTAAAGGATATGGAATTCGTACAGTTCCACCCCACAGCACTATATAACCCGGGCGACCGTCCGTCGTTTCTTATTACAGAAGCCATGCGTGGTTACGGAGGTATTCTACGTACCAAAGACGGCAAGGAATTCATGCACAAATACGACCCTCGTCTGTCGCTTGCACCACGCGACATCGTGGCGCGTGCCATAGACAACGAGATGAAACACCGTGGCGACGACCATGTCTATCTTGATGTAACCCACAAGGACCCCGAGGAGACAAAACGTCACTTTCCCAACATCTACGAGAAATGCCTTTCATTGGGAATTGATATAACCAAGGATTATATTCCCGTTGCCCCTGCAGCACACTATCTTTGCGGCGGTATAAAGGTAGACTTGAACGCGGCATCGAGCATACACAGACTTTATGCCGTAGGCGAGTGTTCATGCACAGGATTGCATGGTGGAAACCGTCTGGCAAGCAACTCGCTTATAGAATCTGTCGTTTATGCCGATGCAGCAGCAAAACACTCACTTGAGCACTTCGAAAGTTACAGTTACAACGAAAACATTCCCGAGTGGAACGACGAAGGCACAAAGATGAACGAAGAGATGGTACTTATTTCACAAGATGCCAAGGAGGTGCAGCAAATAATGAGTACCTATGTGGGCATAGTGCGCACCGACCTGCGTCTTAAACGCGCATGGAACCGCCTTGACCTGTTATACGAAGAGACTGAAGAACTTTTCAAACAGAGCGTTGTAAGCCGCGAACTTTGTGAGCTGCGCAATGTAATCAATGTGGGTTACCTAATTATGCGTCAGGCAATGGAACGGAAAGAGAGTCGAGGCTTGCACTACAACATCGACCACCCCAAGAAAGAGAATTAAAACTGCATAAAGGCGAACAACCACGAATTGTTCGCCTTTTTAAATATTTTATATTTAATCGCAGAAAATAGAGCATTTTTTATAGTGCAGAATTGCATAAAAAAAAGTAACTTCGCAGAAAATTACATATGCCGGTTCCGGCGGAATATTTCCACAGTAATTTGAGAACAAAAAGTGGTTATTACAGACTGAACATTAATCAAAAATAAGCAATTTAAAGGATGGGACTTTTTTCATTCACACAAGATGTAGCTATCGACCTCGGTACAGCAAACACCATCATATCATACAATGGTAAGATTGTTGTCGACGAGCCATCGGTTGTAGCTATTGATAGAGACAAGAAAATGTTCGCTGTTGGTGAAAAGGCAAAACAGATGCACGAGAAGACCAACCCGAACATTCAGACCATACGACCTTTGAGAGACGGTGTAATCGCCGACTTCTATGCATGCGAGATGATGATGCGTGGATTGATAGAGAAGGTTAATATGGGCAGCAAGTTGTTCACTCCATCGCTACGCATGGTTATCGGTGTTCCTTACGGTTCAACCGAAGTTGAGTTGCGTGCCGTACGCGACTCTGCAGAGCATGCCGGTGGTCGTGACGTATACCTGATCTACGAGCCTATGGCATCGGCATTGGGTATAGGTTTGGACGTACAGGCACCTGAAGGTAACATGGTGGTTGACATAGGTGGTGGTTCTACCGAGATTGCCGTCATCTCGCTTGGCGGTATAGTATCAAACGGTTCGTTGCGCACTGCTGGTGACGACTTCACTGCCGATATCCAGGAGTATATGAGCCGTCAGCACAACGTACGCGTCAGTGAGCGTATGGCGGAGCGTATCAAGATACATGTAGGTTCGGCACTTACCGACCTTGGCGACGAGGCTCCACAGGATTACATAGTACATGGTCCTAACCGTATAACAGCCATGCCTATCGAGGTTCCCGTATGCTATCAGGAGATTGCACACTGTATCGACAAGTCTATCACAAAGATTGAAAATGCTATCATAAGCGCACTTGAGCACACTCCTCCTGAATTGTATGCCGACATTGTACACAATGGTATCTATCTTGCAGGTGGCGGTGCATTGCTCCGCGGTTTGGACAAGCGTCTTTCAAACAAGATAAACATTCCATTCCACATTGCAGAGAATCCTCTCTACTGCGTGGCAAAGGGTACAGCACTTGCACTTAACGACTTGAGCGCATCATTCCTGATGAGATAAAGAATGTATACCGTGCAGACGATACTGAATTTTCTTATAAAGCACAATCACTGGTTCCTCTTCACTTTGTTGGAAGGAATCAGTTTTGTGCTTATTGTCAGTTTCAACAACTATCAGGGCGCGGTAATGTTCACCTCGGCAAACAATGTTACCGGAAGCATCTATTCCGTCATGACAGATGTCGACAGCTATTTCAGCCTCAAAAGCGAGAACAAGGTTATTGCCGACCACAATCTTCAACTTATAGAAGAATTGGACAAGACCAGAAACGAGTTGAAGGAACTGAAAGAAAAAGCATTGATTGCCGAAAATCCATTCACAAGAAACAGAGACAACGGTTTCTTCTACAAGAGTGCGACTATAGTAAACAACACACTCAACAAAACCGACAACTACATTACCATAAACAAGGGCACAAACGACGGCATCCAGTCAGAGATGGGTGTATTCAGTGAAAAAGGTATTGTAGGTATTGTTTACCAGGCTTCAAACAACTATTCGATTGTAATACCGTTGCTTAACGGAAAGAGCAAGGTAAATTGCAGAGTAAAAGGAAGCAACAGTTTCTGTGCCCTGCAATGGGACGGCAGTGATACACGTTACTCATATCTTGTCGACTTGCCAAGATATACTGTCTTTGAAAAAGGCGATACAGTTGTTACAAGCGGTTTCTCGTCCATATTCCCGGCAGACATCCCTGTTGGACGAATACACAATCTGGAAGAGTCGGAAGACGGACTGTTCTATCGTGCAAAAGTTGAACTGTTTGTAGATTTCTCAACTGTAAGCAACGTGTTCGTCGTAGGTAATGACGGCAGGAAGGAACAGGAAGAACTTGAAAAAAAACTATTCAAACAATGACAAAGAACACGCTAATCCAATTACGCAACTTTGTACTGCTTCTGCTTGTACAGGTTCTTATATTCAGCCGAATACATCTGTTCGGATATGCCACTGCGTGCATATTTGTCATTTTCATAATCAAACTGCCACGCCATACCACAAGAAACGAACTTCTTATATGGAGTTTCCTTTTTGGTTTGGGGGTTGATATTTTCTGTAACACTCCGGGAATAAATGCAGCAGCGGCCACACTTCTTGGATTCATACGTAACCCATTGCTTGCAGCCTTCACGCCAAAAGCGTTGACAGATGATTTTACACCAAGTGTAAGGAGTCTTAAATGGAACAGATACATGGTATTTTCCTTGCTAGGTAACCTGATATTCTTCACAGCACTGTTCCTGCTTGAAATGTTCACCGTTGCAAGCCCTGTAAAACTGCTTATAAGCATTACGGCAAGCACATTGCTTACCATGCTTTTCACCATTGTGATAGAGTTCTTCTCAAGCGAACGATAAGATGAAGGACTACAGTTACGACAAACGAAAATACATTCTGTCGGGGGTTGTCATCCTCGTACTCATAACATATATCTGCCAGATATACGATCTGCAAATCAGAGAGAACGATTACAAGAGCAAAGCCGATAGTAACGCATTCTACAAAAAGACTGTATATCCCGCACGCGGACTCATGTACGACCGTAACGGCAAGCTGATTGTCTATAACAGCCCGTCGTACGACATAACCTTCATTCCACGTGAAATAAAGGGCGTGGATACGCTTGAACTCTGCAACGCACTCGACATCACTATCGACGAATTCAACGAGAGGATGGAGAGAGTGAAGAACAGACGCTACAATCCAGGATACTCGTCGTATACCGAACAGGATTTCATGACACTGCTGAGCGGTGAGGAGTTCGCTCGTTTTCAGGAAAAGATGTTCCGTTTTCCCGGATTCTATGTAAGGAAACGTTCCATAAGACAGTACAACTACAATGCGGCAGGTGTATTGCTCGGCGATATAGGAGAAGTTTCGCAGAAAACGATAGACAGAGATCCTTACTACCGCCGTGGAGACTACATAGGACAGCAAGGCATAGAGGCCTCATATGAACATGTTCTGCGTGGCAAGAAAGGAACCGAAGTTCTTCTGCGCGATGCTAGAGGACGCATACAGGGCAAATATCAGAATGGTGCACTCGATACGGCGGCCATACGCGGAAAAGACATCACACTGAGCCTTGATATTGAATTACAGGCATTGGGCGAAAGGCTTATGGAGAACAAACTGGGCAGTATTGTCGCCATTGAGCCGTCAACCGGTGAAATACTCTGTATGGTATCGGCGCCATCATATGACCCGGCATTGCTTGCCGGAAGACAACGAGGCAAGAACCACAAAGAGCTTGCACTCAACAAGAACAAACCGTTGCTCAACCGCGCCATAATGGGTACATATCCTCCCGGTTCAACATTCAAGACATCGCAAGCGGCAGTTTTTCTGCAAGAAGGAATTGTCAATTCAAGGACAAGTTTCCCCTGTAGTGGCGGTTTCGTCTTGAACAAGTTCAAACTCGGATGCCATGCACACTCATCTCCCATAACATTGGCACCGGCAATGGCAACATCGTGCAATGCATATTTCTGTTGGGGTCTGCACCGTATGTTCGCATCTGAAAAATATAGCGGAACAAAAGAGGCGATGAATCTCTGGCGCGACTATATGGTATCCATGGGATTCGGCTACAAATTGGGCGTTGACCTGCCCGGCGAAGTACGAGGCATGATTCCCAATGCCGACTATTACACAAAGCACTACGGAAATTATTGGCGTGCCGTAACGGTAATCAGTATCTCCATAGGACAAGGAGAGGTTGCACTCACACCGTTGCAGATAGCCAATCTTGGTGCGACAATAGCAAACAGAGGAACATACATAACACCGCATATCGTAAAATCCATTGACGGCGACACAATACGTTCAGAATTCACCACTGCAAACAAGACTATGGTGGATGCAAATGTCTACGAGGAGATAATAAAAGGAATGCGCCTTGCCGTTACCGATGGAACATGCCATGCCGCGAATATACCCGGACTTGACGTGTGTGGCAAGACAGGAACTGCACAGAACAAAGGAAAGGACCACTCGGCATTCCTTGGTTTCGCGCCAAGAAACAATCCCAAGATTGCAATCGCAGTTTACGTTGAGAACGGAGGTTTCGGTGCAGAATACGGAGTACCCATTGGAGCGTTGCTTATGGAAAAATACCTGAACGGAACACTTTCCGAAGAGAGCGAAGAAAAAGCCAGATACATTCAGAAAAAGTCAATCTACTATGGAAACGAGGAGAGGTAACATATTGGGCAGAATAGACTGGCTGACCATTGCATTGTTCATTGTACTTGCGACAATGGGTTGGCTTGCCATATGCGGTGCCAGCCACAGCTATATAGAAACAAATTTCCTTGAATTCTTTGAGCAAGGCGAGAGAAGCGGAAAACAGGCTCTGTGGATAGGTATTTCACTCTTTACCGGCATATTCCTGCTTGCCATTCCCAAAGACACATACCGCAACCTTTCACCAATAATATATATTGTGGCAATAGCCGTAGGTATATTGACCATATTCATTGCCGAAGACACCAAAGGCTCACACTCATGGATATCATTTGGCTCATTCAAGATACAGCCTGCCGAATTCATGAAATTCGCCACCACGCTCATGCTTGCCTCATACATCGGACAACGCGAATTCAATATAAACAACCGTAAGGACATACTGCGAAGCATTGCCATAATAATGTTGCCTATGGTTGTTATCGTAGCACAGAACGAAACCGGAAGCGCGCTTGTATATCTTTCGCTGTTCATAGTTCTGTACCGCGAAGGCATGACCGGCATATTCCTTCTAATGGCAGTGAGCGCAGTTGTATACTTCGTGGTTGGAATAAAGTTCGACAGCACAATGTTCGACAATCTTCCGATAGCCATCGGACCATATGCAGTAACTGTACTCATACTGACATTCTCCACCGCAATGATAAAGTTCTGGTGCAAGAACGACAGGACATTCCTTGTGCTTGCCATAACAAACATTGCAGGAATATTGCTGCCCTACTGGATTTCGATATACCTTTTTGAATTCAACATAATGATTACACAATATCTGCTGTTGATATTCAATGCCGTATATATGCTGTTGAGAATAAAACTGAACAAAGAGAAGAAGAACCTATGGATTGCACTCTATCTCATAGGCTCCATGGCATTCTACAGCTCGTGCGAATATGTAATGCACAATATCCTTGAGCCACACCAGAAAGTGCGCATAGAGGTGCTTTTAGGACTTAAAGAGGACCTTTCGGGAGCCGGTTACAATGTGCACCAGTCAAAGATTGCAATAGGTTCGGGAGGTCTTGCAGGAAAAGGATTCCTGAAAGGCACACAGACAAAACTGAAATATGTTCCGGAACAGGACACCGACTTTATTTTCTGCACGATAGGCGAAGAACAGGGATTCCTCGGTTCCACCTTTGTTCTTGTATTCTTCGTGGTATTCATTCTGCGCCTTGTGGCACTTGCCGAGAGGCAGAACAACAGATTCGGGCGAGCCTACGGATATGCTCTGGCATCGATTTTCTTTTTCCATTTTGCCATAAACATAGGCATGGTAATAGGTTTTGTCCCCGTAATCGGAATACCATTGCCGTTCTTCAGTTACGGAGGTTCATCGTTCCTTGGATTCTCAATACTGCTGTTTTCGTTCTTGAGAATAGATGCCGACCGCGAGGAGGTAAGGCGTTAATTCCTTTTCATCAGCCTGATTCCTATATCATGCACACCCTTCAAGGTGTCATCGGACATGATATGACGTAAACGGACGGTAACCGAATCGCGGAAAGATACCTCCGGGAACAAGATATCGCTCTGTTGTTGATACAGGATTCCCGCAGTGGCTCCAAGGCGGCGACCATCGTCGCCATATACTACGATAGGAATTGTATCACATGCCAAAAGGCTGTCGTTCATATTATAATATCCTGCACATACAACAAGACTCCTGTAACGGTATGTGGCATCGGTACGAGCCTCTACACGAACTGCACAACCGGCAGAAGGCAAATACGGGCTACCATATACGAATTCAGCAACAGAATCACGTTGCCACTCGCCAGTCAAAGTAGAGAAAGAGTGGTAAAGCGTACCGTCGCACGCACAAAGCAGGAAGAGCAGAATAATACTACTCGCTCTTCTGAGAATTGCCCTTGTTGTTCTTGTCGCGTCTCTCATTGCCTCTTCTTTGATCGGGACGACCACCCTTACGGCGTTTCTTACCGCCACGCTGCATATTGTCGAAACGGTTTATGTTCTCCTGCTCAAGCAAATCCACAGAACGCTTTACTTCGCGTTCTCCGTCTGCCTGAAGACTTTCGGGACGCTCTCCGCGCTTGTTCATCTCAATTATCGCAAAAGCCCTGCGACCTGATATTGTAACGATATTTGCCGGAATATGCTTGTCGGTAGAATATGTAATCTCGCCACGCATGATATCACACTTGAAGAAATAGTATGTACCATCCTGTGTCTCAAGTTCAATATCACGATTCGGCAATCCACGAGAAGCCTCAACATACGCATCCACCTCGTAGTTCAGACAGCACTTGAGTTTTGCACACTGTCCGGCAAGTTTCTGCGGATTGAGCGAGATATCCTGAAAACGTGCCGCTGATGTAGAAACCGACACAAAGTTGGTGGTGAATGTGGCACAGCACAGTTCGCGACCGCAAGGACCTATTCCGCCAATGCGTCCTGCCTCCTGACGTGCACCAATCTGTTTCATTTCAATCTTTATCTTAAATACATCGGCAAGCACCTTGATAAGCTGACGGAAATCGACACGGTTGTCGGCAATGTAATAGAAGATAGCCTTCTGACCATCACCCTGATACTCCACATCGCCGATTTTCATATCAAGATTCAAGTCCTTTGCAATCTGTCGCGAGCGTATCATTGTATCATGCTCACGTGCCTTTGCCTCGGCATACTTCTCCATATCCACAGGACGCGCCTTGCGATAGATTCGCTTGAACTCGCTCTCCGGAGTAAGACGTGTCTTCTTCAATTGAAGAAGCACCAGGCGACCGGTCATTGTTACCACACCTATATCATGACCCGGAACAGCCTCCACGGCAACGATATCACCTTTCTGCAACGGTATATTATTACTGTTCCTGTAATAACCTTTATGGGTGTTCTTGAACTGGACCTCGACAATGTCGGTATACTCCTGATTTTCGGGCACACCGGCAAGCCAGTCAAAAGTATTCAGAGGTGCATCCATCTTGCCACAACCCTTGCAGCAGATACCGGCACAACCATTATTTTCCTTATATTTCTTATCCATTTAACGGTTTTTTATCCAAACAATCATCCTCAACGACATGTCGAAGAAGACCATTTTCGCATTAACATTCTGTTCTATATGTCTTTGGGCTTCGGAGAGTTCCTCCGTAATTCCAAAAATATTATTCTCGTTTACAAAAGGCGAAAAACGTACCGAAAAGTTACGTTCGGCCTGCGACATGTATAACATCTCATCATTCTTGAAGTTCATGATGAAATTCTCGCGTATCATACGTTGGCAATAGTCAAGCAGACGTTTCTGACGTTCACGTCCAAGTGCAGCCACCTGTTCGCTCCATGCCTTCATATCGCGTATATTACGGGCATAAGCCACGCGCATCAGCTGCATGAACAGTTCAAGATACTGCGACTTTTCATCGCTCAACGACAGCAACTCCTCTGCCTTTTCCCAATCACCACAACTCTGCTGGGCAATAAGTGAAGCATCATCAAAAGTGAGTCCGTAACGCTTCGAGAGTTCCTTCTCCATATCCTCTCTTGCTATACGCGGCACTTCTACACGTTGCGTACGGCTAAGAATGGTAGGTATTATCTTACCCGGTTCTTCCGAAACAAGAAGGAAAAGAGTATTCTTCGGCGGTTCCTCGATAATCTTGAGCAACTTGTTGGCGCCGGTCTCATTCATCCTCTCGGGCAACCATATGACAACTATCTTCCAACCGCCCTCGCGCGACTGCATTGAGAGTTTATGAAGAATCTCACCACTCTCGCGCTCATAAATAAGAGGTTGCTGGTTATCAATATTAAGTTTCTTCAACCAGTCATCATAACTGAAATAGGCACTCTTCGAAAGCATTTCGCGCCATTCCGCTATATAGTCATCACTTACAGGGGCAGAATCGCTTGAACTGCTCTTCTTCTTTTTTACCACAGGAAATACGAAGTGAAGATCGCTGTGTATGAACTTGTCCAGCTTTACACATGCCGGGCACGTTCCGCAAATATCTCCACCGCGGTTTCCGCATAACATATAATTGGCAAGGGCAATGGCTATAGCCAACTTACCGTTGCCACGGGGACCGGTTATAAGCAATGCATGAGCAAGACAATTCTCATCGACGCAATGTCTCAATTGCTCGATAACCTCCTTTTGCCCTATTATGTCCTTAAAGAATACTCCCATCAATAAATTGCTTTGGCTATCTCATACACACTGTCAAAAGCATTGATCGTGTAGAAATGAATACTTGGTACACCATGTTGCATAAGTTCTCGACACTGTGCTATACTCCACTCACGTCCAACCTGTGCAACCGACGCATCGTCCTTGCATTTCTGAATCTCAGAAACGAGTTCAACAGGCAAATCCACGTGGAA
The DNA here is from genome assembly GCA_904502235.1 of uncultured Bacteroidaceae bacterium. GTDB lineage: Bacteria > Bacteroidota > Bacteroidia > Bacteroidales > Bacteroidaceae > HGM04593. The sequence goes on along the minus strand of CAJGDP010000003.1, from coordinate 1,632 downwards.
TGTCTTAGGCAACACATTCAACTGCGAGAGACGATGCATAGGCTTGATTCCGGGGATTATGGGTATTGTTATGCCCATAGCACGCGCACGTTTCACAAATTCAAAATATTTGTTATTGTCGAAGAACATCTGCGTAACCGCATATGCGGCACCTGCATCGGCTTTTTGCTTGAACACATCAAGGTCACTCTCCATATTGGGAGCCTCCTCGTGCTTCTCGGGATAGCATGCCACACCATACGAGAATTTCTCGCCACGTTCCTTCATTGCAGTACCATCCACAAAAAACCCTTCGTTGAAACGATTCACCTGTTTCTGCAAGTCGATGGCAAATCTGTTTCCGATTTTTGCAGGAGCCATGTTTGCATCGTGCTTGCACTTGTCGCCACGCAAAACAAGGATATCTGTAATACCCGACAACTGCAGGTCGATAAGTACATATTCGGTATCCTCAAGCGTGTACCCATTACATAGTATATGCGGCACTACAGGCACACCGTATCGATGATGTATTGCAGTTGCCACAGCAACTGTTCCCGGACGACGACGTATGGAACGAAGCGCAAACATACCATTACCCATATCCCTATAGACAGGTTCGCTATGATGAGTGGTTATATTTATATAACCGGGATTGAATTCCATAAGCCTGTCGATATTGGCAAACAGTCCATGCGTGCCCACACCTTTCAACGGAGGCAACACCTCAAACGAAAAGGCAGTTTTCGACGATGAATTTATAAAATCTATTACTCGCATCTACAATATTCCTGAATTCACGCCTAAATTAGCGTAATATACAATTATACAAAGATAAAGCAACGAGTTGAAAAAACCTATCCTGCAAGTAACTTTTATAAAAAAAATAGAGCCTGCCATACAAAACAGCAGACTCCATTTTTGAATATCAGAGGAAATATCAATCCTTCAACTTAGCCTTTATGAACTCACGGTTCAAACGCGCGATATTGCTGATTGATACGCACTTTGGACACTCAGCCTCGCAAGCACGAGTGTTGGTACAGTTACCGAAACCAAGTTCGTCCATCTTTGCAACCATAGCCTTGACACGCTTAGCAGCCTCAACCTTACCCTGTGGCAACAATGCAAACTGGCTAACCTTTGCAGAAACGAACAACATAGCCGAACCGTTCTTACAAGCGGCAACACAAGCACCGCAACCGATACATGCCGCTGCATCCATAGCCTCCTCGGCAATATCCTTACCGATAGGAATTGCGTTGGCATCGGGCATACCACCGGTGTTGATTGATACATAACCACCAGCCTGCTGAATCTTGTCGAATGCAGTACGGTCAACCATAAGGTCGCGGATTACAGGGAAACCTGCAGAACGCCAAGGCTCAACAGTGATGACATCACCGTCCTTGAAACGACGCATATATAGCTGACAAGTTGTTGCACCTGTTGCAGGACCGTGTGGGTGACCGTTCACGTAAAGTGAACACATACCACAGATACCCTCGCGACAGTCGTGGTCGAACACGATAGGCTCTTTGTTCTCATTTACCAACTGCTCGTTAAGGATATCGAGCATCTCGAGGAATGAGGTATCGCCGGGAATGTCCTTCATCTGATATGTCTCAAATGCACCTTTAGCTTTAGGACCTC
>CAJGDP010000002.1 GCA_904502235.1 uncultured Bacteroidaceae bacterium | reverse complement strand
CAACTCCAATGCAACAACAGGAATACCGTTCAAAGACAGTACAATGTCAATGGTATTATGATTTTGGGTTGAATATGCAAACTGTCGTGTACAGGTAAGGATATTGCTGTTATATTTCTGTACAAGTTCTTCGTTAAGGTTCGATGCAGGAGCAAAATAAGCAAATCGAAGTTCCATACCCCTGTCCTTTACACCATATCTAAGAACATGAACCAAACCGTTCTGCTCAACATTCTGTTGGAATATGGTGTATAGTTGCTTTTCAGCCTTCTCGCCATATACATTGACGTACCTTTGCCACATCTTAGGCTGAGTGGCTTGGATGAACGATATAAGCACAGGCATATCAATAGCCCTGCTCTTGTCGTATGTATCTTGATTACCCTTTACATATCCGTGTGATAGCAAATAGGCTTCAATGTCATTCTCAAAGTTCTTTTCCTTGGTTTCCATAGCATATATAACTTGAAATCACCTTTTTATTTCTGATAATACTGAATGAAGATGTAGATTCCATTCATCTACTGTAGGACGATGTTCATCATCAAAACACTCAAGTATTTTATCACGCATTTGTGGTATCAATAGTCCTTCGTATATATAATAATTCTCTGATTCAAAGATTTTAAGCAAATATTGATTCATTATGTCTAATAATGCTACACCTTCACCAATAATACCATCGAAAACTCGTTGACTTGGTGTAGCATTTAAATTACTCATACTTAATCCGTGAGCATATTGTGAGAAGAAAGAAAATAAATCAAAATGCTTACTACGTCCTATCATATCGTAAAGTTCCCACCAACGATATTGATTTGCATTAACATTCTTATAATTCTTAAATTCCTTGAATTTCCAATTACAATCTTCTACTATCTTATTGAAAGCATCTTCATCTTTATTCTTTAAGGGAGATTTTTCAAGCATTTCATGCATTTCACTTTTCATTCTTTCACGATGCTCCCTATTGAATTTTACTTGCCTGTTTAAATCCTCCAATTCGTCGTCAGGTAATGCACCCTCGTTGACATTTTCTTCGGACAAAACTTCCAAACTTCTTTTGCATCCATCAAGGACATAAAGACAATGCCTTAAAATTCGAAGATTTTCATCAGGTTCCATATATACCAAACGAAAAACGGCAACACTATCGCCTAACATCCTCAATAGACTGCAAGCAGAAACATAGTCTTTGTGTTCAACAACTACCTTAAAGAACGTATCGAATGATTTTAAGCGAACATAACAAAAATGTGCAACATATCCTTTCAAGCAATTAACAGGAGCATAGTTATCACATAGTTTGCATACTGTTTTTACAGTATTCATATACAAATAAAAAGAGTATAAGAATCTGTTATGAGCGGAATAACCAAACTCTTGTGTACCATCTATGTGATAAAATTTACTCATACTTATTCTACTTCTCGTTTGCCTGTTACATATTCGTAGATGATAGATTTCTTATATTCTTTTAGTTCTTCTATCTTCTGTTGTTTGATGCTTATAAGGTTGTCAATTTCAGAACATTTTCTATCCAAATAGTCGGCTATTGCTTGTTGTTCGGACTTTGGCGGAAATTGAACTTTTGTACTTTTAATACTTTCAATACCCAAATTACCTTGATTTGCAGTTCCTGTTTCATATAAAAATATTGCATCAAGGATATGTTTTTCTTTAAGCAAATAATTGTAGTAGCCAGCACAAACGTTGTTTTTCTCAATAAGACATCCTACTCGTTGGTTCAGGTAAAGTTCTTTATCCGCAAAATCATTTTCTTTCAATAGTAATGTGTAAAAATAATCTCTTTTGCCTTTTGTTCCTGTCATTGTAAATAGGATTTGTCCTTTTTCCAACTTGTATTTTTGTGCTTTTAATGCCGTTTCTTCCGAGATACACGCAGGGGCTACATCAAGAAGCAATGAATCATTTTTTACATTTCCAATCCTTATTACTTGAATCTTCCCTTCCAATCCAAAATCAGCACTATCAAAAGCATATCCACCCTTAAAAGAGAACAGCACTGAAAGTTTAGCAATATCCCAATGCTCAGGAATTTGTCCAATCCATTTGATACCACTATCCTTCTTAGAGATGTCGGAATTTAGTCCTTGGGTTACAGTTTCTGCAATTACTGATTGCTTGTACGCCTTCAACTCCTCAATATACTTTTCCTGCAACGCAAGCATTTCATCAATCTCGCAACATTTTCTATCAAGAAATTCTGCAATTTTATTTTGTTCAATAATAGGAGGAGACGGCACATCGTATCGAAGCAATGTGTCCACACCTAATGTCCACCTATTATTAAATGAAATTCCTTTACCGTGAGCAAAGAAAGCCATACTCCAATACTGAGTTTTAAAGTAGTAGTCATAATAACGAGGGTTTGCTCCTCCTTTTGCTCTTAAATTAACATAAGCAGGACTGATTACTCCCGATACTAATGACATACTGCAATTTGCACCACTGTATAAATCCATGGGATTTACAAGCAAGTCAAAAGGTTCAACAGGATTGTAGTCATAGTAACTTTCAGCCATCTGTCCCTCATTATTACTGATGTCTCTAACTTTAACACCTGCCCTTGCCAATGATAGTACAACAGGATTCTCTTGGTGTGCTTTTTCGTTTTTTCTAAAAAAGACATCCTTAACTTTGCATAGTTCCCACTCCTTCGGTATTTTTCCAATCCAAGGGATACCACTATCTGTCATTTCCCTGCTCATAATTCCGCATTGTTTAAACCAAAAAAATCAATGAACTTACGTCCCATATCTGTGGTGCGCTGTGCTAATGCATAATTAGGAATTGTTGCATTGTACAAATTATCTCCATCCAACAATCCATCATTTTGTAAATCTCTTACAATAATTCTCAGCAAACCGTCATCTTTTGATGATGTTGAATAAGTGTCCTTATACAATGTCATAGGTGAAGGCATCTCATAACATTTCCCTTCAATATAATAATCATTAGGATTGTTAAAATACTGTATTAGTCTTAAATGTGATAGGCTATACCCTTCGATATATTTTAGGAACATAATAATATAGTCTTCTTCAACATCGTTATTAGCCACACATTTTACAGCATTAGCCAATAATTCCATCTTCCTTTGGTTGCTTTTTGCCACCAACTCGGTTGTTTTGACTAATGTCGTAGCAAATGTTTCATTATCTCCAAGAGATTTAAATACAGTTTTTTCCAAAGTGGCTAATCTTTTTCCAACCATTTCTTGCCAACTTTCAAATCTACGTTGTACCACTCCTTCTTTAACTTTGCCAACTGCTGAAACAAAGAAATTTACATAAGGGACTTGTTCAAGAGTTGCCTTCAATACACCCTCGACAATGTCTTTACACTTAATATCGATTTCTTTCCTGCTCATTTTTCCATAATTTTAACCATCAGCGACTCTTCTTGAGCATTTAAAGCCTGTAAGTTTGCATAAATATCCTTACTCTTACGTGGTGCTACATACTTGTAGAACTCTCGTATAAATGGAATCTCATAACCAACTTTTGTTTTCTTTTCATCTATCCAAGCAGCAGGAGCATAAGGATATATGTTTTTCTCCATATACATTCCAAATTCCTCATCCCAAGGAATAGTTTCTGTGTCTCGTTTGCTTGAATCGGCAGTAAGTTTACCCTTTTTCAATATAGGCTTGCCATCTTCATCGCATACAGGTTGTTCTACTACAACTTTTCTATACTTAAAGTCATTGTTTTCTTTAATTTTTACTTCTACTTCAAGCCCGGTTGCTTCATCTTGATAAATACCATTGGCAAAGGCATTGTATGCTTCTATAATAAGATTTATACATTCATCAGTAAATTCATTACGCTTATAGCCAAGTGGCTTACGACGTTTGACACAGCATTTTGAAGCATCAATCAACTGTACTTTACCTATACGTTTAAATGCTTTGTTTTTGGTTACTACCCAAATGTATGTAGCAATATCGGTGTTGTAGAACATATCATTTGGAATCCGAATAATAGCCTCTAACCAATCATTCTCAATTAGATAACCTCGAATATTACTCTCACCGCTTCCTGCATCGCCCTTAAAAAGAGGAGAACTATTCTGAATAATTGCCATTCTTCCTGTTTCTTTTAATTTAGCAACACCATTGAGCATAAACAACTGCTGTCCATCGCTAATAGCAGGAAGTCCTGCACCAAATCTTCCAAGATAACCTTTTTTATATTCTTCTTTTACGGCATTTGCCTCCTTTTTCCATTCAATACCAAATGGTGGATTAGAGATGATGTAATCAAATTTGTATCCCTCAAATTTATCTTCACTAAGAGTATCTCCAAATTGAATATTATTAGAGTCTCCACCTTTAATTAACATATTGGATTTTGCTATTGCAAAAGTTTGCTCATTGTACTCTTGTCCAAATGCAGTAAGTTGTGCATCTGCATCAATGTTATACAGTTTTTCAGATAGACAATCTAACATTTGTGCGGTTCCCATTGTCATATCATATATTGATGCTGTAATACCGTCTTTTTTTAAATTGTTTTTTTGAGGCGCAATGAGAATTTCTGTCATTAAGTAAACAATATCTCTTGAAGTAAAGAATGCTCCCGCATCCTCTCCATAACTCTCAGAGAATCTACGAACCAACTCTTCAAAGATGTATCCCATATCTACCGCAGAGATAACATCTGCGCCCATATATGCTTTCTTAGTACAAAATTCAGCAATTACATTGTACAATAAACCGTGATTTGATAGTTTTTTAATCTCATTGTCAAACTCGAATTTATCAATAATGTCTATTACATTATTTGAAAAATGGTTGAGGTAACTACGGAAATTATCTGCGATATTCTCTGCATCGGACAACAAGCCCTCGAAGGTGAATGGTGAAACATTGTAGAAGTCATATCCCGAAGCACTACGTAAAAAACCATCCTTAACCATGATGCCTCGTGCATCAAGGTTTTTATTCATTTCAATAACCTTGTCTTTGGTAGATGCAAGAGTATCCGAAAAACGCTTGATAACACACATCGGCAAGATGACATTGCCGTACTCGTGAGGTTTATATATTCCCACAATTTTATCGGCAATAGCCCAAATAAGGTTTGCCTTCTCTTGTATGTTTACAGTAGTGCGTTGCTGTAATTTATCTATTGTCATTGTTGATGATATTTGTCTGTTTTATATTAATTGCAAAAATAACATTTTTTAGAGAATATCAATGCCAAAAGAGATAAATGTAACCGGAACAACACTTTTATATAAACACAATTTGTATTAAAAAACACATCAGAACAGCAGGCGACCAATTATCAGTTCCAATTGACTATGCAACCATTGCCATAATGTGATGTTACTTAGTACATCAACAAAAATATTTGTGACAATAGCAAAACATCTCGCTTTAAGTTTAGACATTATACCCGAACGAGGTTTAACCAACTCTTTATCACTTTCCGTAATAACAGCCAGCTGTCTATTGTCTTGATTCTGTGATTGACTATTATTGTTGGTCACATTCACTACAAAATTTGCTTTTTCTTTATTTTTCATTTGAACATCATTTTTAATTGTTATCGGAAACGCATCAAATGCTTTTAATATAGCAAGCAGTTTTTTTTGTTGGACGAGAGAAAAACTTTCATCACACAGCTTACAAAATTTTTCGGTATATTTATCACCTTTGAAATGTAAATCTAAAAACCTTTGAGTAATTTCCGCCCAATCATAATAAGTTTGCATATCAGAATAATAATCGCTGATATCATCGCCAACGACTCTATTCTGCAAAAGTTTAATACGTTTCTTTTGCTCTTTAATTAATGATTGTAGTGTTATATTGCTCAATATTATATTTATTATTTTTTGTTAAAGTAAAACACTCCCTTTATATATGGGAAAAAAGCAGAAAGCGGTACCGTTTTTGCTTATTTATCGCAAAATTCTCAAATTAACTTTACACCACCTTGCGGAATTGTGACAAATGCTAAAAATGTCTCTCTTTTTTCCTACTATATTTAGTCGTAAACTTATTTTTACATGCTAATATAGATTAGTACATTTAAAAAACAAGTTTATCTTTTTACAACAGTCATTATTAAATAGAGACGAAGAGGTAATGATGTTTAAAATTATCGAATAATCCTGTAATAAATATATAAAAAAAACTGCTCCGAATAACGGAGCAGGTTTTTTACAATGTCAAACACTTCTCTTACACCAAGAATGTTGCTACGAGTGCAAGGATTGCGTAGAACTCGGGGAACGCTGCGTAGATCATTGTGTTTGTCTGCACGTCGTGACCCTGTGAGATACCAACGATACCGTTTGCACAGATTTGTCCCTGACGGATTGCAGAGAACAAGCATACAATACCAACACCGATACCAACACCAAACCAGAGTGTACCTGTTTCTGATGTTACTTTGCTGAAGTGAAGCAAGAATGCCAAGAAGCCGTAAAGACCCTGTGTAGCAGGGAGTGCTGAAAGAATCATGTAGCCTGAAGACTTTGATGAATCTTTCTTCAATGCGCCTTCTGCAGCATTACCTGCGATTGTTGTACCATAACAACTTCCGATACCGGCAAGACCCAACATGAGGCCCATACCCAAATAACCCAATAATAAATTAAAGTCCATAGTTTTAAGTTTTTAATGTTTATATTTTTTTGTTTTATTCTTTATTTTTGAATGGTTTATACTCCACTCCCTTTCCTTCGTAGCCTGCATTCTTGAAATACTCGACGAATGTCAGACGCAACGGGTGCACAAAGGCACTCAGGCAAGACATTGCAATATTCAGTGTGTGACCGAAGATTATTATCAAGCCAAAGCCAATCCAACCGATAATGGCACCTACTCCTTCTTTGCCGTCAACGAGCATGAATGCGAGGTCGTTGAATGTCTGTCCGAGCATACCACCGGCAAGACCAAGGGCAAACAGACGGATATATGAAAGTATATCGCCAAGCAAACCCGAAGCCATGTTGTATGTATCCCACAGACCTGCTCCGATGTTAGCAAAAACGTTTCTGCGCAGGTTGTTGAGGATATATATACCCAGTGCTCCTATGCCTCCAACAGCAATGAATGCCCATTTGGAAACTTCGGCAGGAATAACACTCATGAACGAAAGTGCGCCTACAACCACTCCGCCAACTACAACAAGCCACCAGCCCCATGCGCTAAGGGATTCCTTAAAGCCATAGAATACTGTGCTGTTTATAGCCTTGACTGTCATGGCGAGTGATATGTGCACGACACCAATTCCCAAAGCAAGTATCATCTGCTTGTCGTATGTTGAACCGAAGAGTTCCACATTTCCTGCAATGATGAAGTTCTTTATTGCCTGTGGTATATCGGAGTTGATAAGCGAGATTCCGAAGAATGTTCCCAACAAAGCGCCGATGACTGTTGTGAAGATACCGAGTGTTATAACCAGGTTCATCATACCTGCCATATCCTTGCCAAGTTTCTTTTTGAGAAGGAAACCTAAAAGGATAAGTATAAGACCATATCCGGCATCACCCATACAGAATGCGAAGAACAACGAGAAGAACGGTGCTACAATTGGTGTGGGATCGAAATCCTTACCGCTTGGCATACCATACATCTTTGTCAGCACTTCGTACATTCGTGTAAACGCGTTGTTCTTGAACTTTACAGGAGCGTCATCGCCACGACGTACGGCTCTCAATTCGTAGAAAGCACCGCTTGCGTCGAGCATGCTCTTGAGTTCGGCAACGTTCTCTTCGGGAACCCAGCCTTCGAGAAGCACGAGCTTTTCGCCCGACACCTTCTCGCCGTCGAGAGCAACTTTCATAAACTCCAGTTCGTGCATCAGCGCCTCGTGAGCCGCACGTAATGTATTAAGCTGTGCTGTAGCAATCTCTTCAAGTTCCTTTGACAATGATTCTATCTGTTGTTCAACACGTTCCTCTTCTTTGCAAAGCGACGATAGCGAAGCATCCGGGAGTTTCGCGCTCTCAGCATCGATATCAACCTGCATGCCTGCTGGAGTGATTGTTACAAAATAGTAACGCGAGGTCTGTTCGGCAACAACAATGGCATTATACTGCTCCACCCATTCCTGTCTGAAACTCTTTACGGGTGATATGAAGAAGTTGATGTCATATCCTGCCTTTTCGAGTTTCTCTATTGTTGTGAAATCAAATTCACCCCATGGATTCAGTGTTGCAATATCCTTTTCCACAGTCTGCTGCAGTGTACGCAATTGCTCTGTTTCAGCAACAATGGACTCGATTTTCTCAACCACAGAAATTGCTCCCTTAATATCTCCGGCTTGCAAATGCTCATTTACTTCGCACTTTTCAAGGCGTTTGATTGTGCGCATGTAGCGTGTGGCGAGTGCCATCTGCTTTTCAACTTCGGGATCTTCTGCCACTCCGCTGTTGCGTTCTGCTATATGCACAACACCAACTGTGCGCAAGCGCTGCAAGAAATCGATATACTCCTTATGATATACAAGAAGTGTCAGTTTGTTCATCTTGGTAATCATGCCTGCACCTCCTCTCTTTGCTCCAACAAGGATTTCAAAATCTTCTGTGATGACTTTGAAAGGTTCTCCTCGTCTTCCATAAATCGTTTTATCTTTCTTATGGCATCCTGGTAACCGGGAATCTGCACCTTCTCAAAAAGATTCACTTTCTGTGTGGTCTTTTTACGTGCATTCTCCAACAGAACCAGTTTGCGGTTAAGCAATTCACGGCGTATTGCCGTCATTGCCATCTCCTTCAGCAACTCGATACCGTCGGCAAACCATTTGGGCGAATTGAAAAGGCTGTATGGAGCAACAGCGAAAGTGGCTTTCTCGAGTACAGGAACCTGAACGCCTGCAACCTTCTGTTTGCCTATGAGCAGTTCGCCGGTCTTCACAAGTGAAGCGTCGAACTCATTCCACAGGGCAAACAAGGCGCGGTACTGCTCAAGCTGTGCAGTGTACTCCTCGTCGTGCTGCTGCATCTCGGCCTTGCATCGCTTTACTTCGATACGTAGGGCACTCTCCTTGCTCTTTATAATAGGAAGAGTACGCACACGCATCTTCAGCTGCTTTTCGAGGTGCTGGAGTGATGTTTTGTTATATTGAAATGCAATCATTATGCTTTTCTTCTATATTCTAAACTTAATTTACTTGTTCCAATATGTGTCGACAAGTTCCTGACGGATATTAACCTCCTCGGGCTTGAAGTACTTGGAGAACAATCCCCATGTTACATCGAGCATTTCGGTGGTATTCAGGTTTACGTCGATTGCCAACAGCTTGTCGGAATAATCCTTTGCGAATGACAATGTACGTTTGTCGTAGTCGGTAAGGTCGAAACCGTTCTCCATCTTTGTCTTTGCATTTGCGGCATCGGCATAAAGACGTACTGCGGCATTCATAACCTGTGGGTGGTCCTTACGTGTCTTCTTACCTGATACAAGCTGCTTAAGACGAGACAATGAACGGAATGGGTCTACAATAACCTTACCGATGTCACTGTCGCGACGCAAGAACAACTGACCTTCGGTGATATAACCGGTGTTATCGGGCACAGCATGTGTGATGTCGCCACCTGAAAGTGTTGTTACGGCAATGATGGTGATTGAACCGCCTGCGGGGAACTGCACAGCCTTCTCGTAAATCTTTGCAAGGTCGGAGTACAAAGAACCGGGCATTGAGTCCTTTGAAGGAATCTGATCCATACGGTTCGATACGATTGAAAGCGCATCGGCATACATTGTCATGTCGGTGAGCAGCACAAGAACCTTCTGGTTTTTCTCAACTGCAAAGTATTCTGCGGCAGTAAGAGCCATATCTGGAATAAGCAGACGCTCAACGGCAGGGTCCTCTGTGGTGTTCATGAACGAGATGATACGGTCGAGTGCTCCGGCATTGGTAAACAGATTCTTGAAGTATAGGTAGTCGTCGTTTGTCATACCCATACCACCAAGAATAATCTTGTCGGTTTCGGCACGCATCGCCACGTTTGCCATTACCTGGTTGTAAGGCTGGTCGGGGTCGGCAAAGAAAGGAATCTTCTGACCTGTAACAAGTGTATTGTTAAGGTCGATACCTGCAATACCTGTAGCAATAAGCTCTGATGGCTGTTTGCGTCGTACGGGGTTTACCGATGGACCACCGATTTCCACTTCCTGTCCCTCAACGGCAGGACCACCATCGATAGGGTCGCCGTATGCGTTGAAGAAACGTCCTGCTAGCTGGTCGCTCACTTTCAACGATGGTGCCTTGCCCAAGAATACCACTTCGGCGTTTGTGGGGATACCGCCGGTACCTTCAAATACCTGCAATGTAACCTCATCGCCCATGATTTTTACAACCTGTGCAAGTTTTCCGTTTACTGTAGCAAGCTCGTCATAACCAACACCTGTAGCCTTTAGCGAACAGGTAGCCTTGGTGATTGAGCTGATTTTTGTATATATTTTCTGGAATGCTTCTGTAGCCATAATTGTAGTCGTTAATCGTTAGACACCTGTTTTGTGGCAAGCAACTGCATGAGTTCGGCATAATAAGAGCTGTACTTTTCGCTCTTGAACTCTGAATAGTTCATCTGCTTGCAGATGTTGATTGCCTTCTTGAAGAAGTCTGTTACCTCCTGGAAGTTCTCGAAATCATACTCGGCACGGCACATATCTGTTACAATGCTGAGGATTTCCTGCTGACGCTCAAGCGGAGTTACGGCATCCACCTCGTCGAATGCATCCTGCTGAAGAACCACAAAGTCGATAAGTTCCGATTTCCAGAATGTTACGTGATAGTCTACAGGTACACCGTCATCACCAAGGATGTTGATCTGCTCAGCAATTTCCTTACCACGCAACAGACGTGTCTTTGCCTCGTTTACCATAGACAACCAACCGTCGCCGATACGCTCTGTAATGAACTTCTCGAATTCGGGATATTCTATATACTTTGAATATGAATCAATCGGGTTTACAGCCGGATAACGTTTCTTGTCGGCACGGTCCTGCTCAAGGGCATAGAAACAACGTGCTACCTTCTTTGTGTTCTCGGTTACAGGCTCTTTGAGGTTACCACCGGCAGGTGATACTGTTCCGATGAATGTAATAGAACCCACTTCGCCATTGTTCAGATATACATAACCTGCGCGACTGTAGAAGTTCGCGATGATTGATGAGATATCCATTGGGAAAGCATCGGGACCGGGGAGTTCCTCCATACGGTTAGACATCTCACGCAAAGCCTGTGCCCAACGTGATGTAGAGTCAGCCATAAGCAACACTCTCAATCCCATTGCACGATAATACTCTGCGATAGTCATAGCTGTGTATACAGAAGCCTCACGCGCCGCAACAGGCATGTTTGATGTGTTGGCAATAATGATTGTACGTTCCATCAACTTGCGTCCTGTGTGTGGGTCTACAAGTTCAGGGAACTCTGTAAAGATTTCCACAACCTCATTCGCACGCTCACCACAGGCAGCAATGATAACGATGTCAGCCTCTGCCTGCTTTGAGATAGCGTGCTGAAGCACGGTCTTACCGGTACCGAAAGGTCCGGGGATGAATCCTGTACCACCCTCAACGATGGGGTTCAATGTATCAATTGTACGGACACCAGTCTCAAGCAATTTGAATGGACGTGGTTTCTCTTTATAATCGTCCATAGCCACACGCACGGGCCACTTCTGAATCATATTGAGCTCGCGCTCTTCGCCTTCTTCGTTGGCAATTACCGCAATTGTGTCTGTGATCTTGTACTCACCGGCAGCAGCAATAGACTTTACAGTCCAATTGCCCTTCAGGCCGAATGGAGCCATAATCTTCAAAGGCTGGTGGTTCTCCTCTACACTACCCAACCATGCTGCCGCACCAACCACATCGCCGGCTTTAGCAATAGGCTCGAACTGCCATAGTTTGTCCTCATCGAGTGGGTTTGTGTAATCACCGCGTTTCAGGAACACACCTTCCATCTTGTCAAGGTCGTTCTGCAAACCATCGTAATTCTTTGACAACATACCCGGTGCCAATGACACCTCGAGCATGTGACCTGTAAACTCGGCCACTTCGCCAATTTTCAAACGGCGTGTACTTTCAAAGACCTGAACATACACCTTGGCTCCGTTTATCTTGATGACCTCTGCCATAAGGCGGTCACCGCCGGTATTGATATAACAAATCTCGTTCTGTGCAACAGGGCCGTCAACAGCCAAGAGCACCATATTTGATATAACACCGGTTACTTTTCCTTTTGTCGCCATATCTATATTTAATTTATTTTATTTACAACTCCACGGATTTACTGTCCATTCCACTCTTGAGCTCTGCAATGAGTTCTTTGTAACGCAGCATGCCCTTGTCGGCATCAAGCTCCGCCCAACGCTCTATAATGCTAAGTTTCAACAGGAATACGAAAAGACGTTCAACAGAGAAATAATTGAAGACAGAATTATCCTCAAGCCATTTCCAGCGTATCTCATCAAGTTGACGTTCACGTTCCTGCAAGCGAGGATTCTCGCTTAAACGCTGTATGCTCTCGAAGTAGTCGAGTTCGTTTGTCAATCCGAAATCACGCGCGCCCGATGTGCGGAGAGCGTCGGCCACTTCACCTTCTCCAATAACAACGTCCGCAATATTCATCTTGTACTTACGAGCCGAGAATGCCACAAGAATGTTGTTTACATTGCGATTGAATTTGAACCAATCGGCAATAAAACCGTTGGCACATCTTGTTGCATAGTCATAATAATAAGCACTCAGGACATCAGCCCATATGATATTGGCATTTCCTTCATTGGAAATATAATGCTCAATAAATCGGCAAATGTATGAAGGAACGTTCTTTGAGACAGAATCTCCGTTCTTTGCAGCAGATATAATCTCCTCGAGTTCACTGCGCGAGTAGCAACCTTGAAGTCCGATTTCTGCTTCATCTCCTTTGCGCAGAATATCAAGCAGGTTGGCATTGTCGCGCTCAAGGAAAAACAGATCCACGCATGCGGCATCCTCAGCCGACAATTCGGGATATATCTCCTCTTTGAAACGCTCAACGTTATATGCCGACTTGCTGCCGTCAAATGCAACTTCGGGCAAACCCGCAACCAGACAATAGTAGTTGCTCATTGATTATGAAAATAAAAGTTCCACCATCTGAGGACGCAAGAAGGCTTTGAAGAATGCCTCGAATTCACCCTCACCGAAATTTACCTTGTATGAACCATCAGCCGGCGCAATAGAGAATGATGTCTTTACACCGTTTACCTGCTTGATTTCAACTCCCTTATCCAGAAGAGCCTTTGCATTCTTTGCAAAATAAGCCTTCAACTCATCTGCTTCAGATGTTGAAATCACAATCTGCTCATTCGCGCTCCAACGCTCGGCAATCTTCACAAGAAGCGCTTTGATGGTATCACCGGCAAGAGCCTCCTTTACAGTAGCCTTTACAACAGCATCAGTAATGATATCTGTAGCCTCAGATTTGAGTGCACCTACAGCCTGTGCTCCATAAAGCTTGATTTCAGAACGTGTGTTCGCTGCGAGTTCCGATGCATTTTTCTCTGCTGCCGCAACAATAGCTTCAGCCTGTTTCTGTGCATCCTTTACTATGTCGGCAGCCTTTGCCTTTGCCTCTTCAACAAGACGCTCTGCTTCCAACTTACCTTTCTCTACGCCTTCTGCATAGATTTTTTCGGTCAATTCCTGAATCTTATTTTCCATATTATATATTATGTTTTTAATATTTTCAACTCTTCGGCTGTGAGTTATGTTCTGTTGGAATTCCTTGCAAAAGTATATAACAAGCAAGAAAAAACATTTTCCAAATTCGGGCTATTATAGTCCCGTTTATGCACATAAACTCATATTTTACAAAATTATAATAATTTATTAATAAAATGTCGAAAATATTCATAAAAATAGCTTTAAGCCATTAAAAACATGTTAATTTCAAATCCACCTGAATAATAATCAGTTCCTGTTTGTTATCCATATAAAAAACTTATGGACAAGGATTATACAAAGAAGGCACTTGAATATCATTCCGACGGTAAGCCCGGAAAGATCGAGGTTGCCCCAAGCAAGCCTGTGGAGTCTGCCGAAGATTTATCACTCGCCTACTCTCCCGGAGTTGCGGCACCGGTGATTGAGATTGGGAAAGACCGTTGGAATGCTTATCGATACACTAACAAGGGAAATCTGGTTGCTGTCGTATCCAACGGAAGTGCTGTTTTGGGGCTTGGTGATGTTGGTGCTACGGCTTCGAAGCCGGTGATGGAAGGCAAAGCGATGCTATTTAAACTTTTTGCAGACATCGATGCTTTTGATATAGAACTCAGCGAAGAGGACCCTGAAGAATTCATCAGAATTGTACAGGATCTATCCCCTACTTTTGGTGGTATAAACCTTGAGGACATCAAAGCTCCCGAGTGTTTCTTAATAGAAGAGAAACTCCGTTCTTTACTAGGTATTCCCGTATTGCACGATGACCAGCATGGCACAGCCGTGGTTGTGACGGCGGCTCTCATCAATGCTTTTAAAATAACTGAAAGATATGTCAAAGATGCTAAGATTGTTATCTGTGGAGCAGGTTCTGCCGGAATATCAACTGCAAAGATGTTGCTTGCAGTTGGCGTTGTCAAGGAAAATATTGTAATGTTCGACAGTAAAGGTGCAATTACAACCACTCGCACAGATATAGATGTCTACAAAGCAATCTTTGCAACCAACAGTAATATCAGGTCGCTGCGGGATGCCATGACAGACGCGGATGTATTCATTGGACTCTCAAAAGGCAATATCCTTGCAGATGACGATTTGAGAGTGATGGCTCCGAATCCGATAATATTTGCATTGGCAAATCCTGTGCCGGAAATCAGTTATGAAAGAGCAAAAAGCATACGTGGCGATGCCATTGTAGCGACTGGGCGCAGTGATTACCCGAACCAGATAAACAACGTTCTTGCTTTCCCTTATCTTTTCCGTGGTGCGCTCGACACACTCTCTACGACAATCAATGAACATATGATGATTGCAGCGGCAAATGCCATAGCCGATGTTGCAAAAATGCAATTTTTTAATGGCGAAGCAGAACAAAATGGAAGTTGTTTTGTTATAGACAAGGAATGTATTGTTCCAAAGCCCGGAGACAAGTGTCTGTTGACTCAAGTTTCTACTGCTGTGGCAAGAGCCGCAATGGAAAGCGGTGTTGCAAGACGAAGAATAGCATCTTTTACGGAGTACGAAAATACCCTTCTGCAACGCGTGGACAACGAGAACTTTTTTGCCAAGGAAAGGAAAAGGTGTAATAGGACAAGGAAACCGAACAATAACAATAGAGAACGGGAGATACAGTCATGACAAAAGAAGAAAAGGAAAATTTTGAAGCAATGAAAAGAAAAACCGGTATGGCAATGATTCCGGTTGAGGAGCTTACCTTAATAGGATTTTACGAAAGCAACGTGGCTGCACTCGCGGGGCGTAACAACGAAATCTTCATAATGGAGTGCGGGGGAGAATTGACTGCGCTGAACGAAATCTGGGAGAAGATAGAAAAGGAGGAGTTCACCCCCAAAAAGGACTGGAACGAATTCGAGGAATATGACTTCGATGAGAACGACGAACAGTACAAAGAACTGGCAGAGTTGTTGAGATTGAATAACGACCGAAGAAAATATTTTGCATAATTCCTTTCATTTACTAACTTTGTGTCCGCATCGGTCCGATGCATATTTATTAACAGCAAAAACAATATTTAAATGGTACAGAGTTGGTTTGAATGTAAGGTTACATATGAGCGTGCAGGAGAAAAAGGCCTTAACACCAAGGTGAATGAGGTTTATCTTGTACAGGGATTCACATTTACAGAGATTGAGAAGCACCTCACAAAGGAATTGCAGCCACAGGTTACAGGCGAGTTCAATATAAACAAGATTGAGCGCACCAAATACAATGAGTTGGTTGACAGCAATAGCGAGACTGCCGACAAGTGGTTCAAGTGCAAGATTTCAATAATAACAGTTGACGAAGTTTCTGCAAAGGAGAAGAAGACATCTGTTGTAATTCTTGTAAAAGCCGATGATGTAAGCGGTGCTGTAAAGAATCTTACAAAGCACATGGAGGATTCTGTAATGGACTACGATCTTGTATCGGTGAACGAGAGCGCGATTGTGGATATATTCCATTATGAAGGCTGATAATATAGCAACACGGATAAAGGAAATAAGCGATACTCTGCCTTGCGGAGTAACGCTTATTGCTGTATCAAAATACCATCCGGCAGAAGCCATTATGCAGGCATACGAAGCCGGACAAAGGGAGTTCGGTGAGAGTAAGGCTCAGGACCTTGTAAAAAAATACGAATCCTTGCCAAATGACATCAAATGGCATTTCATCGGACATCTTCAAAGCAATAAGATCAAATACATAGCACCTTTCATACATCTTATCCACAGCATCGACAGTTACAGACTATTGCAAGAAGTGAACAGACACGGTGCAAAGCACAACCGCAAAATAGCCTGCCTGTTGCAGATTCATATTGCACAGGAGGAGACCAAGTTCGGTTTCACTCCCGAGGAGTGCATGAAGATGCTTTGCGATGGTGAATGGCGCACGCTTGAGAATGTGGAAATACGCGGACTAATGTGTATGGCGAGCAACACCGAGGATAATGCACAGGTGGCTAAAGAATTTTCAAAGGTGCAGAAACTCTTTAAGAATATCAAGGAGAATTTCTTTGCCGACAATGAGAATTTCAACATCATGTCGGCTGGAATGAGCGATGACTACCCCATCGCCATCAAGTATGGAAGCACACATGTAAGAGTGGGCTCAAGCATTTTCAACGGGTAATTTACCTCTTTTATGCAATATCATGTGCATGAATGGTATTGAATATAGTACCATGGCAATAATTTCGGTCTCTTTTTCCGCTAATCCCAATAGTTTGAAAACACCGGCATACTCCAACATTGCAATTATGGCTGCCGCCGGTATCAATGCAAGAATCGCCGGAGTGAACAGTTTTATGGCATTGCCTGCAGATTCAAGCACATCAATAAAGGAGCGGTAATTTCCATACATGAAACCATACACCACTGTCATTATTACTATTCCCAAAAAGATAATCAAGGGCAAACCGCTCAAAAACGAAGAATTCTCGAAAGTTCCGGTTATTCCAAGAAGTATATTCCATTTTGAGAATGTTACGAGGTAAACAACAATCGTATAAACAAGGATGGAACCTACGGAAAACAATAAAGAGCGGATTTCCATTTTTGTAAGGCGTTGCAGTTTTGTAATCCTACAGAACAAGCGTACAACACCTGCTCCCTGCAACAAACCAAAAGATGAAACAAGAAGAAGAACCCCTGCCCAAGGAATTCTGCCCAATGCAGGCAAAGCATTACGCATTGCCCAACGCAACCCCTCGCTGCTCACGGGCGAGGATATTCCAAGATTGCATCCCATAAATGTTGTGGCTATATCCAAGAGCCATAACAGAAAGGATATTGCAACAAACATTATTATATACCCTACGACAGGATAGTAGTCTTCTCTTTTACTATTCATCTGCATCAAGATTTTCTACGTCTATTATATGCAGTTCTATGGCACGCACGACAAGACGTGTTACATTTATTCCACGTTGTTCCGTTTCCGGGAAAAGACGTGATATCAGGTCTGCCTGACGCTTTTCCAAGGATTTTACTCCAAAAGGCATTGTCTTGAGCGACGCAATCATATCCTTTGTGTATCCTAGGGCAAGATGGCGTAGGAAGCATTCATCGTAGCGGTCGATCTCATACTCCACAACAGACTTTTTCTGTTCTGCACCATGTATCACCGTTTCGCGGAAGCGTCCCACAATCTTTTCAAGTATAGGCTGATTGAACACATTCTTTTTTCCTGCCATAACACTATATATCTCGTGTTTGGTAAGCAGTTCTCCGGTTTTGAGTGTTATACCATCGGCTCCGGCATCAAGCACATCAACCCACAACTTTTCGTCAAGCAGTTCACCTGTAAATACAAGAACCTTCATCTCCGGGAATCTCTGTTTTACCCGACCGCATATATCCACACCTACGGTTGTGGAGCCACCCAAGCCTAAATCGAGCAACAACAAATCCGGAACTTCCCTGTTCAATAACTCTTCAAGTTCCTTATCATTTGAAGCAGTTCCAATAATGTTGGCTTCAGGTATTTCGGTACGAAAAATCTCCTCGGTACCTTTCAGTTCAAGTTTTGCATCTTCTACTATAATGACGGTAAATTCATTTTCCATGATTCATCGGTTTTGGTAAAGTAAAAAGTATAGTTGTTCCCGACACATCGGAACGTGCCTCCATTCGTCCGCCGTGCTTTCCTGTATAATCCTCGTGCAATCTCACAATCTCCTTTGTCATAAGATACTCCATCGCATTTAATCCGTCAAAGGCATCAAGATTACGCTCGGTGGGAGTGAACATATCCGCAGTCTCTTCATTGTTGAGCAGATAACGGTTGTCAAAAAGTTCCACCGTCACAAACTCGTCCTTTTCAATGGCACGCAACTCTATTGCACCGTTTTTCTTTATTCTGAATGCTGCAGCAAACAACTGTTCAAAAAGAAAATCAATCACATCGATATCCACATATACCGTAGCATCGGTCTCGTTGCACACTACTTGGATATCGACGCCGGCTTTCCGCATGTTACGTTCGGCATTCCGTTTGGCAGTCTTGAATATATCGGACAATGCTACTGATGAAAGTCTGAAACTTGTTCCGTCAAGTTCCCGCATTGCACAATTTGCCAAGATACCGAATACGGAACTGTAATACTCCATCAGTTCGCGCATATCGGTAAGAACCGCCTTCTCGTTTTGTATTGACAACATTGCGCGGTTTGCAAGTTCTTTTATGCGGTTGGGATAATACACTGTTTCATGTTTAATCACAGATAAACAATTGTCCATAACCATATTCTGCACATGCAGACGATTTTCTTCGTAACGCATGAGCTCGGCTTCTTCTTCGAGTTCTTCTATTGCCTGGTATCCGCTTGCAATCCTCTCTATTGAATGATACAATACTGATGCCAGATAACTTGCGATAAGTTCCAGGCTTACAATTTCATCATCGTTCAAAGGGCGTTCAGTAACAACTTGGAGCACACCGACAAGCTTGCGTTCATCGTTGCTGATAGCTTGCAAAGGGAAGATACGCAAGGTTGATGACTCCACCCGTTCATTCTCTTTTTCAGGATTCAACGTCAAGGAGATGTTTTTTATGCGCATGGTTTCACCCAAGCAAGCATGCAGTTCTTTCACTATATCCTGTGTCAGATTATTGATACTGCTGTTCCCGGTTTGTGTTGTAACCTTCAACAAGCGGCTGTTCATTTCCAGGACAAGACGTTCGTTGGTCTTTTCTATGATATTGTGACGCACAAAACTTATCACAAAGTATATCAGCATAAGCAGAATAAGGAAACATGAGAATGCGATTGCCGCCTCATAGCTGTTTGCGACCTGCATTATGGCAGAATGACGGTCGGCAACATCCTTATCCTCATGTACCATCCTATACAATGCTGTATATATATAATTGTTGTATTTGTATTTCTCCCAATCCTTTAGAGACAAAGATGCCACTGCAACCTCGTTGCGGATATCAAGAATATTGTAGAATATTTCCTCTTTTAAAGAATCACGGAAGATTGAATTGCGCCACCATCCTAGTTCTGCAGCACCCGAAGAGAGTGAAAGTGTATCCTTTCCACCCGTTTCGCTCCTGTAATATCCATTCAGCAGAGTCAATGCATCCTGTGCTACTATAATTGCATTGTCGTGTTTCCCGCTTACGTTGCACATGAAAACCGAATCTGCCATTTCGCCAAGCTGTGTGAAAACATTGTCATCAGCCTGGATTTGTGTCGGAAGCAATGAAATCAGCACCAGAATGTAACGCATCACGCCTTTGGGCACTCGGAAAGAGAAACGGCTACCCTTACCCTGTGTGCTTGAGATATTGAATGAACAAACCGAGAACAGAGAGCCTAGTTTCCTGTATTTTTCAATGATACCTTTACAATTCATCAAGCCAAAACCGTTTCCTTTGCTTTTTGGCTTTAGCAATTCATTACCCTTGCCAATCTGTGCGGCATCATATACCTTTGAATTCAGAATCCTGTTTAAATCATCCTTTGACAGACCTATACCGGTATCTTCCACCGCGATCTCCACATAATCACCGGCTTCAATGCATTCAAGAATAACATTTCCACCTGCAGAAGTGAATTTTGCGGCATTGTCTACCAATGTATTTACCATAAACAATGTCAGAGCCTTGTCGGCTTTTGCAATGGATTCAGTTGGTTTGACATCCAAGCTTATTCCACGTGTATCATACAATTTGCGGTTCTTTTCAATGATTGCAAAAATGTGGGAAACGGGAAAAATCTCTATTCTTGGATTCACTTCGCCCTGACGTGTCTTAATCCAACGTTCCAGAATAAGGTTCAGACTGTTGAGTTTTTCTGCAAGTTCTGAAACATATTGCAGTTTACGTTTACGGTCCTCGGCTGAAATGTCACCCGACAGGTATTTCAGTTCATTCGAGATGCGGTCGATGAATGTGCGCATACCCGAAACAATGGAAACAGACACCCTCTTAAGAATATTCTCACGCTTGTGTTCTGCCAGATATATTGCCGAAGCACGTTTCTGTTCTTCAACCCTTTCGCGTTCTTCACAAATATTACAGAGTCTCATTCCCTCTTCTATGGCAACCGCGATATAGGGCAAAAGCATTGTAAGCAATCCCTTTTTATCCTTGTCTATTTTATATTCCGACAGCACAATAAGTTTGTCGTATTCTGCAAGGTGTGTATAAGGTATATCAAATGAACAAAGGTTTGGCGTTGCTTTCACCACTTCTGCTTCGCAGAATGTAAAGGAAGTCTCTCCGGACAAATTACCAAGAGTTTCATTCAGCAATGCTGATATGCTATCAAACAGCTGCTGCTTGTTCTCAACATTTTGAGGCAAGGACGAAAACAATTTCCGGCATATAACCAAAATATTCTTGCGTTGTGATGAAAGCATCCTTTCCTTGTGCAGTCTTCTGCGATGAACAAAAAACAGAAGAAAAGCGAGCAAGAGCAGCAAGGCAAGTATTACAACAGTTGTTCTTTCAAGACCGTAGACTTTCTCTTCAATTGTGGAGATTCTGCTTTCAAGATGCTTGTTCAATCTGGTTGTGCGCAGCAAATCAAGATATAGCTCACGGTTTATATCAGACTGTATCTTATTGTCCATACCGGCATAGGCACAACTTGCTTCCCTGCATATGCTCAACAGACACTCCGGTATATGACAAATACCCGATTCGATATCAGTAGCCAATGAGTATTGCTCGTTTGTACTGTAAAGTAATGAATCCAGTTGAACAAACATTGTATCGGGATATTTTTTTCTATAATACTCCGTTGTTCGCTCGTATGCTTCTGAGAGCACCGACATTGCCTCGTCATAACGTCCAAGCCTTGTATTACATGATGCCTCTACGGTCAGTGCCTCAATCATCATGTACTCATCACCGAATTTTCTGAAATCTTCGGCAGCCTCTTTTGCAAGAATACTTGGGAGTTCATCAATGCATTTGTCTTTCGGTAATAAAAGAGCAAGATATTCAGGATATTTTTCCGAGAAAAGACACAATGTCTCATTATCGCGCAACGATATTGCAAGCAACAGTCTGTAATTTGCCTCCAACCATACAAGTCCATTATCGTTTGCGATGCTCATACCCTTATACAGTTGCATAAGCCGCTCCTGCACATCGCTGAGGTTGTTGACAAGAAACATTCTTGCATACAGGCGTAACGATAGTTCGTTGGTCTCATTCAGATTCTGTTCAAGGTAATCGAGTGTTCTGTCTGCTTCCTTCTGCATGGCAAGGTTTGAAAAATAGCATACCCCCACTATGGCAAATTCCACCTTGGCACGATTGAAACGCTCCTTGTCGCCTGCAGAAAGATAATCATATTCTTCATTTATACGCTTTATTCTTGACAAAGCCGATGACCTGTAATCGAAAAAGAGCCTGTTGGCAGACACACGATAACATACGGTCATTAGTCCGACATCGGCAACAAGCCGTTCTATTTCACACGCAGAATTATCGCGCACCATACGATAGAGTTCCAAAGAACGATTGTAATCCATCTGCATCATGCAGGAATATGCCATTGCATTGTTTGCAATCATCAGCATCTCATCATTGTTATAGGCGATGGAATGAAGTTCCTTGGCAACAGAATCGAAATGAATGATATCGGAGTAACGTATTTCCGATATCACAGTGCATAAAGAGTCGGCGCGAAACTGATTCGCGCCCTCATGCGAATGTCTGCCACACGAGACAAGAAGCAGGAATCCGATAAATATGTATGATCTTATTCCTTTGAACATCATATGTTTCCATACAGGTAATACCACCAGTATGTACGACCAAATTTACGACGTATGTGGTTACCACGGACAAAGGGATCTTCGTGCTGGATTTCCAATGTCCTGAATGCGTTGAACTGTTCCTGCATGGCATTGTTGTTGCAAACAATTGTGGTATCGCCTGATATGCTTGCATAAAGCATTATTGCCTCTTGATAATGCTTGGGTAAATTCTTGAAATCCGTATCAGGATATATACGTCCCATTGCATCAACAAAATCAACAATGCGTCTGTCGAGCAACAGTGCAGACAGATAGTACTCCTTTGCAATTGTTGATGGACTTTCAAGACTCACCGCACGCAACAATGTGGCAGAAGAGCTTTCATCGGATGCTGGTGATGTTCCAAGCATGGCAAAAACGCTGTCGGGAGCTAATGGTGAAATCTGTTTCTGCTGTGGTAACAACCCCTCTGAACCGTACAATTGTGGATATTCAAAGAGCTTTTCACCCAACAATCCCTCTTTTACAAGTATATATGCACGTTGTGCTGTCAATGATTGTGATGCTGTATTTGACAGATATCCAACCTTCAGGGCTTTTTCGGTGTCTCCCTTGTTGTAACAAGAATGAATCAGGGCTTCTCGCTTGAAATTCTCTTCACCATTTACAAGAAAACCTGTAAGACAGAACATTATTACAAAAATCTGAAGATTACGCCAAATTATTCTGTTTGCGCTCATGGCGATATTCTTGATTTTTGCGAACAGCATTCTGCGCAACACAAATGAGAATGCGGCATATGCGAAAACACCCACGGCAAATACTGTTATCCATTTGACATAATTGTATTCTCCTGTATATATGCCACGATTGATATCAGTAACAAATGTCAGAATCAGCACAGATGGAATAAAGGAGAGTGCAGTCCATTCACGTTTGAAGGCGGTGAACTTGTTCAGCCACAATGCAAGGATTGTCAATATTGCCGAAATAAAGCCACCTGCAACATAGGGATTGTATTGCAATTTTCCTGTAGCGACTTTCTCGTATAGAACCTCGAGCAATGGAGCTTGATATACTGCTACGAATAAAAACGAGAACACGGCAAAGAGGATGGCACAAAGTGCCATCACTACCCTTTGCAAACGTATTTCTTCCTTATTTCTCATTTATTCCTTATTCTTTTTCAACACAAGAGCTGTGCGTGCAGGAATGTAGAGTTGCAACCAACCCTTCTTGCGACGTGCATGCAGTCTGTCGTACATTGTAAAGTGTGTTTGAGTATCATCGACATTTGCATGACCGCCGAAACGTTCAGCATCAGTGTTGAGCACAATGTTATAAGAACCTTCGGGTACAAGCAGACCGTAATCGGTAAATGAACGGTTGTGGCTGAAGTTGAACACAAATATCAGATCCTTACGCGAGAATGCCAATACCTGGTCGCCATCGTTGTGCCATATTTCCTGAACAGGACGGTTCTGGAAATTGCGTACATCTCCAATGAGTTCGATCATCTCCTTATCGAACTGTCCCAGCAATGTGTAGTTGTAGTTCGGATTGTCCACAAGGCTCCATTGACGACGTGCGTATTTATGGCTCCAATCATTACCTTCACGTGGGAAGTCAATCCATTCGGGATGTCCGAACTCATTACCCATGAAATTC
This sequence comes from uncultured Bacteroidaceae bacterium, assembly GCA_904502235.1. Lineage (GTDB taxonomy): Bacteria > Bacteroidota > Bacteroidia > Bacteroidales > Bacteroidaceae > HGM04593. Next base: position 115,967 of record CAJGDP010000002.1, on the reverse strand, counting down.
AGGTAACCGCCGTTGATTGTAGCAAGTGTCATAAGACGTATCATCTTGTGCAGTGCGATACCGCGTGAAACCATATAGGTCTCATCTCCGCGATTGAAATGCCAGTACATATCGGCATCGACAAGACGGAATATGATTGTCTTGTCGCCCACAAGAGCCTGGTCGTGGCTCTCGGCATAAGATATTGTCTTTTCGTCCTTGCGACGGTTTGTCAATTCCCAGAAAATCTCTGACGGTTTCCAATCCTCGTCCTTGCGTTCCTTTATAATCTTTATCCAGAAATCGGGAATATTCATTGCCATACGGTAGTCAAAGCCGTAACCGCCATCCTCAATCGGTGCGGCCAGACCGGGCATGCCCGAAACCTCCTCGGCAATAGTTATTGCCTTTGGATTGAGCTGATGGATAAGACGGTTGGCAAGTGTAAGGTAACATATTGCATCACCATTCTGACCGGCATTGTAATAGTCGCCATAGTTACAGAATGCCTCGCCAAGACCATGACTGTAATATATCATTGATGTTACACCATCGAAACGGAAACCGTCGAACTTGAACTCCTCAAGCCAATATTTGCAGTTTGAAAGGAGGAAATGCACAACTTCGTTCTTTCCGTAGTCAAAGCATAGTGAATCCCATGCGCTGTGAATACGTTTGTCGTCGCCATAGAAATATTGTGCAGGGTCGCCATCAAGCAATCCCAATCCTTCGTTCTCGTTCTTGACCGCATGAGAATGCACAAGGTCCATGATTACTGCAATGCCCATTCCGTGTGCAGTATCGATAAGTTCCTTCAACTCTTCGGGAGTTCCGAAACGTGATGATGCCGCAAAGAAACTTGATACATGGTATCCGAAACTTCCATAATATGGATGCTCCTGTATTGCCATTATCTGTATGCAGTTATAGCCATCGGCAGCAACACGTGGAAGGACTTTCTCCTTGAACTCGCGGTATGTACCTACCTTCTCCTCCTCCTGTGCCATACCTATATGACACTCATAAATTAGCAACGGAGTGCGTTTGGGAGTAAATTTCTTATTTTTGAAAACATATTGTTCCTCGGGAGCCCAAACCTGTGCACTGAAGATTTTTGTAGCCTCGTCCTGAACAACTCTGCGTGCCCATGCCGGAACACGTTCACCGCATCCGCCGTCCCAATAGACCTTCATCTTGAAGTGTTGTCCATGAGTCATGGCTTTCAATGGCATTTTGCGTTCCCACACGCCTCCAGCCAATTGTTTCAATTCATATTGCGGAAGTTCTTCCCAATTTGAAAAATCACCAATTAGAACTATTCGGGTTGCATTAGGTGCCCACTCGCGGAATACCCAGCCTGTGGATGTCCTGTGAAGACCGAAATACAAATAACCTGAAGCAAAATCAGACAACGTCTGTCGTCCGTTCTTTGTCAGTTCTCTCTCCCTCTGCATAAAATAGTTATGCCTACCCTCAATACTCAAATTATACGGAGCCAAATATGGGTCGCGTTCTACAAGTTTCAGCATGGTTAATATGTTTTTATGGTTGTTATATTTTAGTTGTTGTTTATAGCATTGCCACCTTCACAATAATCTTTTTCAAAGGAGTGTCGGTTATTGCAGGAGCATGACCGTCCTGTGGAAAGAATATGGCAAATTCACCCTTCTTGACATTGAAATAGTCGCGTGCCGGTAATGAAGCCTCATACAATGATACATCATCCGCTTCGTTGAACTCAATACAAGGCAATTCCGCCAAAGGGGTGTAACCTATGATTTCGTCTCCCGACAAAGGAATATGCACATCGATATATTTGCGGTGTATCTCTATCTGGGCATTATCTTTGCTTTTAGCCTTTGCCTCTACGACATTGGCAAAGACGTAATCCCCCGAGATTTCGTTCCTGCCAAGAGGAAGCTCTGCGAGATTGCTATTTTGCAGGAATTCAGCCACCTTTGCAAAATGAGGATTCAAGGATACGTATTTCCCGAAGTTTTCAATAGTGTCGAGTACCATAAATTATGTTATTTTTTCAATATTCCTGATTTATAGGTTGATTTGCCTATTATTTTTCCGTCTTTATCCTTGACGATGAATTTACCGTCGCGCAAGCCCTCTACAAAAGTACCTTCATAACGGACACCCTCCTTGTCTATCGCGACACCGGTTCCGCTTTCATTACCGTCAAGATATCCGCCTTTGTATTCTATTCCGTTTTTCAGACGAAGGACACCGGCACCATTCATCGTGTCGTTTTTCCAATCGCCTTCGTATACATCTCCATTCTCCCAGGTGTAGGTACCTTTGCCACAGCGTTTGTTATATTCCCAATCACCATCATACACATCACCGTTTGAAAAGCTCATAGAACCTTTTCCATGACGCATACCATTCACGAATGTTCCCTTATAAACAGAACTGTCGCTTGCAATGAAGACACCCTCACCGTGCCATTTTCCATCCTTGAACATGCCAACGTAGCACGAACTGTCGGGAGCCACAAATGAGCCGGTTCCATTGCATGTGTTGTCAATCCACTCTCCTTTGTAGAACGAGCTGTCTGAACCATGAAATATACCAAAGCCATTGCGCTTTCCGTTTTTCCATTCACCATTGTATCTGCTACCGTCGTGCCAGACAAAAACACCATTGCCGTTATATTCATCATCTTTCCACTCCCCGTCGTACGATGCGCCACCTGCAAAGATATAATTCCCCTTGCCGGAGCGTTTACCGTTGTGCCATTCACCTGTATATGAGTCTCCGTTGGAATATTCTATACGACCGAGATTCTCTCTTATTCCATTATTCCAACTGCCATAGAAAGTGCTGCCGTCGGCATAAATGTATTTACCTTTGCCGTTGAGCGAATCCTTTTCAAAATTTCCTATATAGCAATCTCCGTTGGAATATGTCATTTTGCCTTTTCCGGAACGCTTTCCCTTTGCAAATTCACCTTCATATATATCGCCATTCCTATATATGGCCTTGCCGGTTCCGTGTGGACGTCTCAAACGAACTTCGCCAATATATCTTACTCCGTTTTTGAGTGTAATTTCGCCGGTACGTGCATTTTTGTTATCCTGTTTCCCGACAAGCGTGTCCGCAACAAACGGATTGGCATTTGCAGATATGCCAAGAAATAGAAAAATCGATATAAGTGTATGTACGAATTTCATTATTATCTTTTATGTAAAAAACAGCAGATATATGACGTGGATTACACAACACATACTATCCATTTTTCACAAAGATAATAAGAAAGTTGAAAAAAAGAGAACTTGACTTGATTTATTTTTACAGCAATACGGGTTATTTAATAAAATCAGAAGTTACCCACCACAACCTCAATCATTTCTGACGGGTTGAAATACTGTTTTGCCACTCTGTTGAGTTCGCTTGCAGTTATGTTCTTTACAACTTCAAGATATTCATTAACCGAAGCGAATGATTCTCCCGATAACCAAGCATTTACAAACACTTCGGATTTTGCAGTCAATCCTTCGCATTCGCGGCACATTTCCCCAAGAATATAGTTGCGTACATGCTCCACTTCGCTTTCGGTTATGGAAGAATTGCAAAGTTTTTCCATTTCCTTGTAAATTTCCTTTATGCATAGCTCCACATATTCATTTGCGGTTTCGGAACTTATCATAAAAGCATTTCTCTTGCCATAAGCATCAACTTCAGCTGAAATATGATATGTATATCCGTTCTCTTCGCGGATATTCGACATAAGGCGACTTCCGAAATAGCCACCGAAAAGGACAGTCAGGAAACGGAACTTATGAAAATCGGGGTCTGCAACATCCATTGCCATAAAACCGATTTTTACAGCAGACTGCACTGTTCCTTCAACTTTTATCTCTCTTCTGCCTGATATTGAGACGGGAGAATCTACGAATACATCAGCATAGTTATTACATTCACCCCATTCGCCGACTCCAAACAGGCTTTCGACAGCAGAATCTATTGTTTCATCCACATCGCCCGATATAAAGAGTGCAAGGTTACGGCTGTTGTATACACTTGCATGATATTTCAACAGATCTGCTCGGGTAATGTTGTCATAATCTGTGGCTTCGACAACATGACCTAAAGGATGATTTTCACCCCACAGTGAATTTTCGAAATAGCGTTGTGCAAGAATATCAACCTTTTTGGAATTTACTTCGAAATGCGCCTTGCCGTTACGTCTCACCACTTCAAGATTCTCTTCGGGAAAAACAGGATGCTTTACAATGGTTTCGAGCAGCTGCGCCAAAGGAACAAAGTGTTTTGAAAGACAATACAGTACTATATGATTGCATTTCTGTGACGAATAGCACTCTATCCATGCACCATAATAGTCGAGTCTGCGAGAGATTTCATTGGAAGAGAGTTCCCCTGCCCCTTCGCGCAACATTCTGTTGGTGAATGTTGCTTGCAAAGGCTTGTCCTGGATTGCATAACCACCTTTAAAAAGGAGTTCAAACCTTATTATACCCTTGTTACAACCTTTTAAAGTATACAAAGAAATTCCGTTCGGCATAACCTTTTCTACAGGCAATGCCATGGGGTCAACAACAACCGGCTGTATGGTAGGAGGAGTCTTCATCGCTTATTCAAAAAAGTCTTCAACCGCTTCTACTTCGGTCTCTCCTTTTTTCTTGCTCTGGTTTGGAACAACAGTCTCTTCCTCTGATTCTTCTGAATCAAAAGAAATTTCAACATCATCTTCAAGTTCATCCTGTGTATTTGAAATCAGGCGTGAATCGCTGCAAGGGTCAAATCCTTCGGGAATATCGAATCTCTCGTCCTGAGAATATGGCAATGTCTCGTCGGCATACACCTTATTCATATACAAGCCCCAGATAGGAAGCGCAACTGCAGCTCCCTGACCTTCGCTCATGCGGTCGAAGTGAATGTCGCGTTCTTCGCCACCTACCCAACATCCGGTTACAAGCGATGGAGTGAATCCCATGAACCAACCGTCGGAGTTATTCTGTGTAGTACCAGTCTTCGCACCCATATCGGCTTTTATGCCATAGACTCTTCTGATACGTCCACCGGTTCCTTCATTTACCACGGCACGCAACATCTCAATCATCTTATATGAACTCTCCTCGCTGATAACCTCGGTCTTTGCCGCTGAGAACGAAGCGATTATATTACCTGCATTATCCTCGATGTGTGTTACAAGAAGCGGTGAAGTGCGGATTCCCTTTCCAACAAACGTGGTATATGCACTAACCATCTCGGCAACAGATGCATCGCATACACCCAGGCAGAGAGACGGTGTTGGAGATATTTCCTGGTTCAACAATCCGAACTGATGAATCAGTTTCTTCAATGAATATGGATTGAGTTTACTCATCAGATAAGCCGAAATCCAGTTGTTCGAAGTTGCCAATCCCCAACGCAGTGTAACAATTTCGCCATAAAGGTTTCTCGAAGAGTTTCTTGGACTCCAAAGTTTTCCGTCTTCCGTAACAAGCGTCTGCTCAACGTTTCTTGTTTCGTCGCATGGTGTGAAGCCGTTCTCCATAGCCAGAGAATAGAGATAAGGTTTAATTGTTGAACCAACCTGACGGCGTCCCACTCCTGCCATATCATATTTGAACTGATAGTAGTTTGTTCCACCCACATAAGCCTTTACCTCACCGGTAATAGGATCCATAGACATGACGCCTGTCCTGAGGAAATACTTATAATACTTTATGGAGTCCATAGGAGACATAATGGTATCTCTTGTTCCACTGTAAGTAAATATCTCCATTTCGTATGGTGTATTGAAGGCTTCCACAATCTCCTCTTCGCTTGAACCGTTCTTTTTCATGATACGATAGCGATCGCTCTGTTTCATTGCACGGTTCATTATCTTATCAACCTCAGCCATTGTAAGGTCTGTGGTAAAAGGCGCGGTCTTCTGTCCTTTCTTTGATTCAAAGAAACGTGGCTGCAATGTATTTACAACGTGCTCCTGCACAGCCTCTTCGAGATAGCCCTGCATGCGCGAATCAATGGTTGTGTGTATCTTCAAGCCATCGGTATATACATTATAATAATCACCATTCGATTTCTTGTTCTTATTGCACCAACCGAACAGAGGATCGTTTTCCCAATTCAAAGAGTCTTCGTAGAATTTCTGCATCTGCCATCCGCGATAATTCTTGCGTTCAGGCTTCTTTGCAGTCATATAAAGGCGGAGATATTCTCTAAAATATGTGGCAATACCGGCCTTGTGGTCGGCAGGATGGTAATCGAGCACCAAAGGGAGTTGGCATAGAGAATCCTTCTCTTCGGCTGTTATATAGCCGGCCTTTTCCATCTGCATGAAAACCACATCACGACGGTCCTTCGTCTTTTCGGGGCGACGACGCGGATTATACAACGACGAGTTCTTGCACATACCCACAAGCATTGCAGCCTCTTCGATATTCAATTCGCTTGGCAACTTGCCGAAATAGATATATGCGGCACTCTTTATACCCACTGCATTATAGCCGAAGTCATATTTGTTGAGATAGAGAGTGATGATTTCCTCTTTTGTGTACTGTTTCTCGAGCTGTACGGCAATAACCCACTCTATAGGTTTCTGATACAGACGCTCAAGCTTATTGCCCGAAACTTCGGAATAAAGCAATTTTGCAAGCTGTTGGGTAATGGTACTGCCACCACCGGCGTTGCTCTGCATAAGTATTCCGCTCTTTACAATAGCACGCATCAAAGAACGGGCATCGATTCCCGAATGACTGTGAAAACGCACATCCTCTGTTGCGATGAGAGCTTCAACAAGATATGGCGATAAATCCTTGTAGTCCACAAATACACGGTTTTCCTTGCTGTACGACCATGTACCCATCTCCTTTCCATCGGCAGACAGAACCTGTGAAGCAAATTTATAATTGGGATTCTCCAGTTCGCTTGTGTCCGGCAAATAACCGATCCAGCCGTTGGCAATAGCAACAAATAGCAATGTCACGCTAAGCATGCCCAAACCGAGGAGCACCCACAAAACCACAAGAATTTTCTTTATCATATAGTGTCGTATTTTTTGCTTTATGCAGTTTACACAAAAGAAGTATCTGCAAAGATAGCACTTTTTTTTATAAGTAGAACTGCCTTGTGCTGTTTATGACTAGGTATTCTCAACTTTTCTCCCTGTCGTTTTCAAAATTCAGTATAAAAATTGTATCTTCGCAAAATAATAGATAAACTAGGATAAAAGCCACAATATGACACGATTCAAATCTGCTTTAATTCTGTTGTTCGCATTTGCAGCCCATATCTGCATCAATGCACAGAGCAATAACACTATACACACGGTTGAGAAAGGACAGACCCTCTACTCCATTTCAAAACTTTACGGAACGACTGTTGAAGACATTGTAAAGATGAACCCCGGGAGTGCTGCAACAATCTCAATTGGCGAACAGTTGATTATTCCTGCAAAAACGGCAGAAAGCAATACCAATGTCAAAAGAAACAGTGACGGAACAATATTCCACACCATACAAAGCGGTGAGACTCTCTACAGACTGAGCAAGCTGTATGGTATAACAACACAGGAAATCTGTGATGCAAATCCCGGTTTATCGCCATCAAATTTCCGTGTAGGCGAAACAATCCGCATACCCGCGGAGCAAACAGTTGTAGCCCAAGCACCGGCAAATGAGGATGAAGTTGAAAATCAGGACGGATACATAAAGTACAAAGTAAAGAAGGGCGAAACGTTGTATAGCATAGCCAAGGCTTATGGTGTTGAAACATCAGACATTCTTTCAGCAAACCCCGAAGTTGCAAAAAACGGTTTGAAAAAGAAGATGACCATAAACATCCCCACAAAGAGCCTATCTGCCGAACAGACAGATGGAGAGCCACAAGCCACAGACAATAATAATCCTGAAGTTGCCATCACAATCCCAGGGAACAAGGACTACAACGATGGTGTACTCAAGGTTGCCATAGTACTTCCCTTCCTGCTCGACAGCTATGCTCCAAGCGAACAAGGACGAATGATAGAATACTATCAGGGATTCCTTATGGCTGTTGAAAAACTTAAGGATATGGGGTATTCTTTCGAAATCAACACATTCGATTCAGGTACACAGGAGAACAGTCTGAACGAATTGCTGGCAAGCGGAGCGCTCGACAACATGGAGTTGATAATTGGCGCAATGTACCCGAAGCACAACAAGGAATTGGCAAAGTTCGCATACGAAAAAAGAATACCGCTTGTAGTACCTTTTACAAACAAGGACAACGAAATATACCGTAACCCCATGGCATATTGCGTCAACATCCTTCAATCGTATCTGATACCCGAGGTCAGCAAACACTTCATGAACACCTTCCCGAATGCCAACGTAATCTTTGTTGAAAACGAGGAAGAAAAAAGTAACAAGAAGGATTTCATTGCCAAACTTACAAACGAGCTCGATATCAACGGTGTACCTAACACAACAGTGCCGTTGTATAACCTTACTACACCAGAGACCACACTTATAACACTTAAGGAGTACTTGCACGAAGACAAGGAGAATATAATAATCCCCACATCTTCATCTGCAAGCACTTTAGGTTTGCTGTTACCGACATTGCAACAGGCTGATATAATAGACACGCTCGACATCCCCGATTACAAACTGTTCGGATACCCCGAGTGGCAGATTTATGCAAAGGACACACGTGAACAGATGTATGAAGTTGAAACATACTTTTATGCAACATTCTACAGCCACTACTCTCTTCCTGCAATCACACAATTCCAGGAAGAATACATCAAACGCTACAACTGCAGCATACAGAACATTTACCCCAGATACGGTATGCTTGGCTACGACACAGGATACTATTTCCTGCTTGCAACAAGCATCTACGGCGAACAACTTGCCGAGAAGATAAACGAATTGAAATACGCTCCGATACAGACTGGTTTCCTTTTCGAAAGGCTGAAGAATGGAGCTATGATAAACAAGAACATCAATTTCATCCACTATACACCGGAGTACAGGATTGAAAAGATTGAATTTAAGGAATGAAAAAAGCGTTAACAATCATACTGGCACTCTTGTCCATTTTATGTGCAAACGCGCAAGTGGAAGAACCCCGCAGCAGGCTTGAATTAGGTGTATCAGGCGGAATGAATCTCAGCAGAATGGAGTTTCAGCCGTCTATTCGCCAAAAGATGCTCGATGGTTGGGGAGGTGGTGTCAGTCTGCGCTATACAAGCGAGAAGTATTTCAGCATGATATGCGCCACACAACTCGAAATAAATTATGTGCAACGCGGTTGGGAAGAGGATTTTGATGACGGCACAAGCAACAGCTACATTCACGCCATAGACTATGTGGAGATTCCGCTTTTTGCACACCTCTCATGGGGTAAGGAAGAACGCGGATTCCAGTTCTTCATTAACTTGGGTCCGCAATTCGGATTTTTCCTTGACGAAAGAGAATATTATAAAGGCGACTGGCAAATTGAGGAACGCCCAATAAGCCTTCAGCCAATATACGGAAAGAAACTTGAAAACAGATTCGACTACGGTATAGCCGGTGGCTTAGGATTGGAATGGAAAACCAGAGCCGGAAATTTCTTCATAGAAGGACGTTACTTCTATGCCCTGTCGGACATCTTCGGGAATTCCAAGACCGACGATTTCGGACGTTCTGCAAACAATACCATCTACGCAAGAATAGGTTATTCCATAAGAATATTCTAAAAAAATTGAAGCCCAAAGCACTTGACTTTGAGCTTCATCTTTTTTATCTGCCTTTATACATTTCGTCGTAATACTTCTCGTATTCTCCACTTGTGATGTTGTCCATCCAAGGTTGGTTGTCGAGATACCACTGTACTGTCTTTTCAATGCCCTCCTCGAACTGCAGACTTGGTTCCCAACCGAGTTCCTTCTGTAGCTTTGTAGAGTCTATGGCATAACGCAAATCATGTCCGGCACGGTCGGTAACGTATGTTATAAGATCGAGCGATGCACCTTCGGGATTACCCAACATACGGTCCACTGTCTTTATTATTACCTTTATTATATCAATATTCTTCCACTCGTTAAATCCACCGATATTATATGTATCGGCTATCTTACCGTTATGGAATATGACATCAATGGCACGTGCATGGTCAACGACATACAACCAGTCGCGAACATTTTCTCCCTTGCCATATACAGGCAATGGTTTGCGGTGACGGATGTTGTTTATAAAAAGAGGAATGAGTTTTTCAGGAAATTGGTAAGGACCATAGTTGTTAGAGCAGTTTGTAACGATTGTTGGCATGCCGTATGTATCGTGGAATGCACGGACAAAGTGGTCGCTACTTGCCTTTGATGCCGAATATGGACTATGGGGATTATACTTTGTTGTCTCGTAGAAGAAATCTTCACCGTATGCCAAATGATGTTCACCCGATGATGCAGTTGTTGTAAATGGAGGCTCGATACCCTCGGGATGACTCAACTCCAACGCTCCATAAACCTCATCGGTAGATATATGATAGAAACGTTTGCCTTCGTACTTCTCGGGCAATGATTCCCAATAGAGTTTTGCTGCCTGCAACAACGAGAGTGTTCCCATTACATTGGTGCGTGCAAATGTAAAAGGATCCTTTATAGAGCGGTCAACATGGCTCTCGGCAGCAAGATGGATGATACCATCAACCTTGTGTTCAACCATTAAATTATACATCGCATCAAAATCGCATATATCAGCCTTGAAGAATGTATAGTTCGGTTTATTCTCAATATCCTTAAGGTTTGCAAGGTTACCTGCGTATGTAAGTTTGTCGACATTGATTATATTATACTCGGGATACTTGTTCACAAAAAGACGGACAACATGGCTTCCTATGAATCCGGCACCACCCGTTACTATTATACTGCGTTTCATAAATTACTATTATTTATTGTTGGCTTTTATTCTTTTCACACAATACTCCATAGACTCCTTCCAATGTGGAATATCTATATCGAATGTATTCTTTATTTTGGTTTTGTCGAGCACTGAATATGGCGGACGTGTCACGAGTGAAGGATATTCGCTACTATGGCAGGGATTGATACGGCATGATGTGTTGCCTGCTGCATTGGCAATCTCAACGGCAAAATCATACCATGAGCATACACCTTCATTGGAGAAATGATATATACCCTCATTTCCTGCATATACACCGGCTTCAATGATTGAGAATATCGCCAATGCAAGGTCGCCTGCATATGTAGGTGTTCCGACCTGGTCGAACACAACATTCAGCTGTTCCTTTTCAGCGGTAAGGCGCATCATTGTTTTCAGGAAGTTATTTCCGAACTCACTATACAACCATGCGGTACGGAAGATAAGAGCCTTGCAACCACTCTCGGCAATAATCTGTTCGCCATGCAATTTAGTGCGGCCATACACGCCCAATGGATTAAGTGGCATATCCTCGGTACGTGGTGTATTGCCATCACATCCAAAGACATAGTCGGTTGAAACATGGAACAGAAATCCCCCGACCTCCTTTATCGCACGCGCGAGATTACCCACAGCCGTAGCGTTAATCAGTTCCGCTGTAGCTTCGTCGCTTTCGGCCTTATCGACATTGGTATACGCCGCACAGTTCACAATGATATCAATGGATGCAGCCTTTACAGCATTCATCACAGCATCGGCATTGGTAATATCCAATTCTGCTACATCCGTAAAAAAATAGTTATTGGGAGAAACGGCACCAAGACGTTGCATCTCACAACCAAGCTGTCCTTTTGCTCCGGTAACAAGTATATTCATATATCAGTATAGATTCTCATTAAAATCAAACAGGTATTCCGCATCTGCAATATTCTTGCTCAATTTGTCCTTCTCGGACAACACAACCTTATCCGCAGGAATTCTCCAATCTATCGCAAGCTCAGGGTCGTTCCATGCAACAGTCCCCTCACTCTCCTTATTATAGAAGCTGTCGCATTTGTACTGGAAGATTGCTTCATCGCTCAATACAGCAAAACCATGTGCAAAACCACGCGGAACAAAGAACTGACGATGATTGTCTTCGGTAAGTTCCACTGCCACATATTTTCCGAATGTGGGAGAACCTTTGCGTATATCCACTGCAACATCAAGCACGGCACCTTTTATGCAACGCACAAGTTTGCTCTGTGTATAAGGAGGCTTCTGAAAATGCAATCCACGCACCACACCATAAGACGACTTGGACTGGTTGTCCTGAACGAATGTAGTACGACACACCTTCTCCTCGAACTCACGTTGAGAGAACGACTCGTAGAAATACCCTCTATCATCCTTGAATATGCGTGGTTCTATTATAACAACGCCATCTATTTCAGTTTTGATTACTTCCATATTCCAAAACACATCAATATTTTACAAAAATACGAATATTTAACTATTTATCCGCTTTTTAACCAAATTAATTCAATGACATATTCTCTTTACCCTACGCATCAAAACCGCTGAGTGCATAAGAACAAATACAAACGACATGATGATTGCAACTAACCATATCCAAAACAATGAGGAAGGTACAAAGAAAGAAGATGCATTTTCCATTATGTCCGAGAAGAGCGGATAAAGCATAGAAGTTACTATAGCAGCCAATATCCATGCCGAAACATCAAATACAACAAGCATTGTTCTGTAGACTTTGGAAATATCATCAGAAGAGTATCCTATACAATATAAGTTATGAATCTTATCCTTGTTTTTCTCCAACATCAGCAATATACTTATTCCCAATAGCACAAATGCAAGAATGGAGAAAACAAAACCAACAGAAATCACAACAATAATCAAGCCGTATACCAGCGACTGCAGACGCACATGCGAGACATCGCCCTCTATAACATAGCCACGTTCCTTAAGGTATCCCAAAACCGAATCATCGAATTCAGCGGCATCAGTAGTTATGATAAGCCTCGAGGGGTGTATTTCCCCACTATTGGAATAAGCATCATTTGCACGTAGCAAGAAATCCATAGGCACAAGGATGGTATTCAATTTATCAGTCAACCCACAGACTACTGCATCATATGTAAATTTTCCTTCATTACCCCATATATACAGTTTTATAGGAAACATTCCCAACAGATTATCACTTATCTGTGGCATGCCACGCGATGTTGCAAAACCGTAATTGTAGAGATTAAGATAATTCCTTGGTATTATAATGGGAACGGTATCACTTGAAAGGGAAGCACTCCACTCACGTTTTTCGTTCCCAACTGCGCTGAAAGCGTCTTTAATATAACAATCAGGTACCGCTTCCAGAAAAATATCCGTTTTTAAAAACACATCTCCCAATTTCACAGAAGCCTGCACTTCAAAATTGGCAGAGACAAACTCACCTACCGATGACACAGATGACAGATTGCTCAGATTTTCTATCTCTTTTTTACCGAAGCTCTGGGGATTGCCCAAAAGGCTTCCCATCATCCCTATAGCCGTAACCGGCTTTGAAACGACGAGCGATCCCTTTGAAAGGAGTGCATCTTCACCTTCCGAAAAGTTCCGAAAATCAAGACATGCCTGAACACCCGAAAGCACTATTATACCACCAAGAAGGTTCACAAACATGAAACCTATCAGTTGCCATATGTTTATATTGCTCTTAAGAAGCTTGAACAACAGTCCCATAATCCCCGAATTACAATTCTATTATCCTTTCATAATCATAAGGTAAGCGATACCCTATAGATGTAACCACAACGCCTATCCCATCCTCTATCTGACGTTCCTTTATCATTTGAGACATAATCCTTGCATTCCCTTCGTCCAGATGACTTACCGGCTCATCAAGGAACAGAAAATCCAATGGCTGTGCCAAGGCACGGACAAATGCCACACGTTGCTGTTGTCCGAATGACATTCTGCCACATGGAACATCAACAACATCCATCAGGTTCATCCTTAACAACATGTTGCGACACTTCTCCTCGCTCCAAAAGCCCGTAATTCTGTTTTTGAGCATTACATTCTCAACTGCAGTAAGTTCCGGAAAAAGTTTTAAATCCTGAAACATCAACGAGATGTTATTACTACGCAACGACACAAAATCACATTCTTGTGACTGCAGTGTCTGCCCTTCAGATGTCACAAATGATATATTCCCCGAATAATCCTTACGAAGCCCATACAGAAAAGCACACAAAGAACTCTTACCGCGTCCCGACGAAGCCTCGATAAGACACGATTCTCCTTTTTTAAGCAGCAGGTTCTGCCCCCAAACATCCGAAGGTACCCGTAAAGCCGGAGTACCTTCGAAAACCTTAGGCTGTATTCCCTCAAGGAATATACCTGTAATATTTACCATATCTCTTAGAAGAAATCACCTAGATTTGAAGCAGCCAAAGCAACAGCCTTATCAACCAACAGCTTCAAAGAATTCTCATTTGTATTATATAGATTTATTTTTGTTGTAGCCTCCATTGGATCGTTCTGCAACACCTCAATGTTCTTGAACATCTTTATTACATCCAAAGCTGTCTTATCATCTTCGGATTTCATCAAAGGTTCAATTTCCTCTACGACACTCTTCATATCTACGGCAATAACAGCATTTAAAGAAGTAAAGATTCTATTGTCTTCGGCACTCTGAGCCAAATCCTTGAAATCATCTCCGTCGTTTATCTCTTTGTAGATATTTTCCGGTATAATGGCAATCTTTTCGTCCTTATACATAAGATAATAGTCATAGCCTTTTATTCCGCTCACCCACTCATAAGTATCGTAGTCGAAATCACTGTATTCGTTCATGCCCAACGCATATACGTCGTTTTCTACAGATTTCAATTCAGTCTCATTCTCTATTGCAGATACAATCTCGTTAAAAAGTTCCTTGTTTTCGCAATCAACAACAAACATCAACTGCGGAACTTCCGTATTACCCAGAAACTGCGGGCGGAGCAATGCAAAAGTCATATCACCCGAAATAGATGACAACTTTGAAAAATCGAAATCCAGCTCTTCAGAAATATCGTTCCATTGTCCTTTAATCAAGGGATTATCAAGTATCATCTTACCGCAAAGGAAACTGTTCATTACCATGAATGAATTCTCAGGAATATAGCCGTAGTGCTCGCGTGAAGGTTTTTCCCAATATTTGCGCACCATATCCTCATACTCTTTGCCGGCAGAAACCTTTGTATCAAGAACGATGGCACCGTTTTCGAAATTCAAATCCATCAGCATAGCCATATCCTTCAATGCATCTAGAGAATTGTTACCCAACGAAGCGTAGACACCCTGCTCCTCCATTGCATTACATATAGTGCTATAATCAAGATAAAGGGCAACATCCTTTGTATTCGCAAAGAATTCGTCATATTTGGCATTCTCTACCGCCTTGCTTCCTTCAGCAAGATAAGCCTTTACATCAATATCGGCAAGATACCAAGAATCATAGGCCAGAACCACCTTCTCATTGTCAAAGGCAAACATCTCCTCCGGTTCATCGTCACATACCACATAATTATAACCGTCGATCTCCTTAATCTCCATTCCCGATTCCTTAAGGACTGTTTCTACAAGTTCTTTCAATTTGCCTGCATCACCAACAGGAGCAACAACAACGCCCTTTACATTTTCAAAATCGTTAGTAAACATCGATAACACGATAGGACGTGTAAAGTCAATACCCGAATTTGAAGGGTCTTCAACTATTGCTGTATAGATTTCCTGCATATGCGCAGGCAACTGGGTTGCAAACAGATTCAATGTAGAAGCCACCGTCTTGTTCTGCAACACTTCCGATTTGTTCAGAAGAGTACCGACATTCACCTTACACATAAGCGCAGGATCGTCTGGCAACACAGAGAGATAATTGTCGTTTTTACATCCCGTAAAAAGCATAGACACAAGCAATGCTGCGACAAGAAGAAAATTCTTTTTCATAACGTATATTTTTATGGTGTTTTATACAATGCTCCAAATATAATCAATAATTAATTGGTTTCATATTATTTTTATTAAAAATATAAAAAAATATAGGGGTGCCTCCAAAGACACCCCTATACCTTGTTATTATAGTAAGGATTACTCCTTTATCAATTCAAATTCAGCACCGGAAGCAAAGTCCTGTCCGTTCTGTGAGCTCAATGCTGTAAAGCGGATAAAACGGGCCTTTACAGATTTCTTGAATATTACTGTCTGCTTCTCTGAACTGTATGGGAATTCTCCCTCAGCAACAGGGTCGCTCCAGTTCTTGCCATCGGCACTTACCTGCAACTTGTATGCCTTGACATTACCGTTGTTACCACCATCCTGACGAGGCATATACTTGAAGCCCTTGATTGTAACCTCTTCGTTGGCATCGAAATCAATCCAGTGAGGATATATAGCAACAGTTACCGAATACATTGTATGCCATATTGTTGTAGGGTCGCCATCGAGCATCTTTTCAGCTCCGCTACCCGGTTCACGGCTTGAACAGAATGCTACAGTAATAGGAATTGATGTAATCTCGTCGTAGCTGTATGTAGCAGCCAAAGCAGGAGTTGCCTTCTCCCAGACAGTGATATCACCACCCTTGCTCATATTCACAGGCTCTGTGTAAAGTTTAGCCTTGCCTTTCTTACCTATTCTATAATAGATTTCTGCATTTTCCTTTTCGCAGTTCATTGTAACGATGCCACGAAGGTCGCGCTTGAGAACAACAGGCAAAACACCCGAAGAAGCAACATTTGCAAGATTTGTATAATCATCACCGTTCTTTACGGGACGCATAATGAAACCTACGCTGTTGTCGCCGGCTCTTACAAGGTCATGGTCAAGAGGACCACCCTGTCCACAACTGTTACCACCAAGACCGTTTACCTTTGCATCCAAGTGCAACCATGTGCCCGATGATGCAGGCAACTGATATGGGTGAGCAGCCTCGGTGAGCTCAACATCGTTCCAAGGAAGAGCCGATGTTGAAAGACCGCAAGTATTTACAAAGATTACACCGTTACCTGCATCGTTTGTAAGCGCAGCCCAGCGTATCTCCTCACGGTTAGCCATATCCTGTGGTTTTGGGAAATGAACAAACTGGTCGGCAACAGTGCTTGCATACTGCTGTATGAATGCACCTGTACGACGGTCGTTATAGTTATTCCATGGACCACGTCCGTAATATGTATAGTTCTTCAACTCTGTTGGCAACTGCATCATATAGCCGATACGTGCGAGTAATGCGTTTGCATCGCTACCTGTTACCGAACTGTTGAGTTCAACAGAACCGTCGGGATAGATTGTCCATATTCTGTTAGAGATAAAGTGGAACTCATTTGCACCCAACTCGCGAGCATCGTTCTGAACAGTAAAACTGTTATCCTCGTTCTTTATGCGACGACCGGGGTGTTTAGCCTGAGTGCGGACAATGTACTGAAGTACAACTGTTCCATCATTGTTCTTCTTTGAGACAAATGAAACAACCTCATCCTTCAAGTCGTAAAGACCAAGAGCGAACCAACGGTTCCAAGCCCAGATATCGTTATCGACAGGAGCACGGTATGCGCTCAATGTCATAGAAGAACCCTTCTCGAACACTGTAGTATTTCCATAGACTACATTATCAAGAACACCGGTCTTATTGTTGAATGAAACAAAGAAACCATTACCTGTAATTTCTGTTGTTGCATCGGCTTTGTTTTCCTTAACAACAACCTTCTGAGTATCCTTTGCAACCTCAATCAACAAAGCAGCCTTTACAGCATCCTGCAGTTTCAACTGCTCTTCCATCTGAGCATAACCCTTCTTAGCCCAAGGCATATCCTTCTTCAAAAGCAACTGCACCTTAACGAAATACTCCTTGTCTGCCTTGAAGTTTGCTGCATTGAATTTCAATTTGAAGCTCTTTGCTGTACGTGGAGCAATATGCATACCGGGCATATAATAAGAATCAATCTGCTTACCATCTTCCCAAAGAGAAACCTTTACATCAAGGTCGCAAAGAGAGTTGAAGTAACGCTTGTTGAAGATTTCAATCTCACCGTTATCAAGCATCTTGATACCTGCATTCTGATACACCTTCTTAACCTCATAGTACTGTGGTTTTGGAGAGTGGTCGGGGAACATTATACCGTTCATACAGAAAGTATGGTCGTTAGGACGGTCGCCGAAGTCGCCACCATAACCCATATACTTCTCTCCGGTCTTTGGATCTACATTCCAGAAAGCCTGATCGGTCCAGTCCCAGATAGCACCACCGATAAAGAAGTTTGTGCTCTCCATTGCTTCCCAGTAATCAACAAGGTTACCGGCAGCATTACCCATTGAGTGAGCATACTCCGAAATATGGAAAGGATATACAATACCCATCTTACCCTTTACAGCCTCACGTGTCCAACCGATTGAAGGATACTGGTTTGAACCCATATCAACAATATTGTTGTTACGTTCATACTGTACAGGGCGTGAAGCATCAAAAGCCTTCAAAGCCTTGTAAGCCTTGACGAAGTTCTCACCGGGACCAGCCTCGTTACCAAGCGACCATATACAAACAGAAGGTGAGTTTATTGTTGCATGAGCCATCTCCATAACACGTGCAACGTGTGCATTTGTAAACTCAGGAACGTGCGACAAAGAAGCGTCGCCATAGTAGTACTGGTGGCTCTCGATATTCGCCTCGTCCTCCAAGTAGATACCGTACTTGTCGCACAAGTAATACCAATATGGAGCATCGGGATAGTGAGCGTTACGTACGTGATTGATGTTACCCTGAAGCATGAGCATAACCTCTTTTTCCATCTGCTCACGTGTAACGGCATGACCACGTTCAAGATTGCTTTCATGGCGATTTACACCCTTCATCTTGATGGGTTTGCCATTCAGATAGTAGTAGCGACCAGCCAAGCCGAACTCATCATCCTCGGCTTTTGTATCACGGATTTCAACCTCGCGGAAGCCCATGTATGTAGAAGCCATTTCAACGGTACGACCTTTCTTATCGAGCAAACTTACAACAAGTGTGTAGCGGTTAGGTTCTTCAGCACTCCACTTTGCAGGGGCTGCAACGGCAAGAGGAATGTTCACAGTGGTTGTTTCACCCTTTGCAAGCAGTGCTACACCATTGACAGCAGTTGCACCTTCAACTTTTTCGTTATTGTCGCTGTAAAGTTCGTTCTTGTACAACTGAACCTTTACCTGATAGTTCTTTGCACTCTTCTTTGTGAGATTACGTACATCAACCTCAATGTTTGCAACAGCATCCTTGTATTGTGCATCCAAATCGGTGCGTACACGGATATCACGCAATTCAACAGGATTTCTTGATGTCAAAGAGACTGTACGGAAGATACCCGGCAAACGGAACATATCCTGCGACTCAAGGAACGAAGCATCACTGTTACGATAGACCTCAACAGCAATAAGGTTTTCACCCTCGACAAGATATTTTGTGATATTGAAAGAAGCAAGGTTTCGTGAGTTCTTTGAGAAACCTACATACTTGCCGTTTATCCACAAATAGAAGAAAGAATCCACTCCGTCGAAGTTCAGATAAATCTCACGACCGTCCCAATCAGCAGGAACATTGAATGTACGACGGTAAGAACCTACCTCGTTGCGGAACTTGTATGTTGTATGGTGCTGAGCAGGCTCGCGCATAACACCACCCTTCCAGTCACCTACAGCAACCTGGTGCTTGAAGATTACAGGTTGGTTTACATAGATTGGAGTACCGTATTTCTGCGAACCATCAGGCTGCAAACCATATACGTTCCAGTTCATTGGAACCTGAACCTTGTCCCATGCCGAAGCATCGAACTCTGTCTTGAAGAAATCCACGGGACGGTCCCAAGGGTTAGCCACCCAATTGAAATCCCATGTACCATCGAGCGAGAGATAGAACTCACTGTTTTCGGGAAGAACCTTACGTGCATTCTCCTCGCTCTTGAAATTAAAGAACCAAGCCTTTGGCTGTTCCTTGTTCAGCGAGAGTTCCTCGGGCGATTCCCACTCTACCAATCCGGCTTCCTGACCTTTGACGTAGCCGTATCCGCGAGGAGCTTCCACATCGCCGTAAGCAAAGCCTTTCAGGTTCTGTCCAAAACAACTCAATGACATCATCAATGCCATAAGCGTTGCCGAAACGAATCTTTTTTTCATAGAATTTATATTAAAAATTAGTTACTGATATTTCACTCAAACATGCCCTGCGTATACAAGACGGAAAACTTTTGTTTTTGTTACATGAATTACAAAAAGTTTACAGCCCCGTACACCCGCGCGCACGTAATCATTTTACAAAGTTAATATTATTTTTTTATTTTTATACTAAAATCCACATTCAATTGATTGAGCACTAAAGCAAGAAGACAAAAAAAATGCATCTTTTCCGCATTGGCGGGAAAGACACATTTAAAGTGTTCTTTGAGATTACACATATATGCAAAAAATAAAAGCCACATTATGTGACTTTTATTTTATAAAGCAAATGCTGAGTCTGATTACTTAGCAGCCTCAAGAGAAGCCTTACGGAAAGCCTTCATAGCCTTCTCGAGCTCCAAAGAAGCCTTGCGAGCGCGTGTACCTGCAGCCTTGTTACCCTTTTCAGCCTGAGCTGTTGCATCAGCTGCAAATGCAGCGTAAGTTTCCTGGATTTTCTCAATAAGTTCTTTCATAATATTTTCGTTATTAAGGTTAATGATGCACAAAGATAATAAAAATCGGAATATCAAGGCATAAAAGAAGTTTTTTTTGTAAAAAAAACAAAAAAAAAGCATTTTTCGTCCTTTAAACCCACCCAAACGCAACTTCAAGAACATCAATGAGCAAAAAACCATTAATAAAACAAGGATAAAATATGGTAAAAGATATTTTTTATATATCTTTGTAAATAAGAGAAATAAAAGCACCTTAGAATATGAGCAAGAAAGTATTTGTATCGGGATGTTACGACATGCTCCACTCCGGACATGTAGCATTCTTCAAAGAAGCTTCAACATACGGCGATCTTTATGTAGGTATCGGTTCCGACGCCACAATTCGCGATCTTAAGGACCGCAAGACAATCAATACCGAGCAGGAACGTCTTTATATGGTAAAGGCGATACGTTATGTAAAGGACGCATTCATCAACAGCGGTAGCGGAATTATGGACTTTGCCGAAGATGTGAAGAGCCTCAAGCCGGATATTTTCTTTGTAAACAGCGACGGTTACACACCCGGCAAAAAAAGATTCTGCGAAGAAAACGGCATTGAACTGATTGTGAGCAAGCGAGTACCCGAAGCCGGATTGCCCACACGCTCAACAACAGCACTACGCCAGGAGTGCAAGATACCTTACCGCATCGACCTTGCCGGCGGATGGCTCGACCAGCCATATGTAAGCAAATACCATCCGGGAGCAGTACTCACAATAAATATTGAGCCTGATTACGATTTCAACAACCGAGGCGGTATGAGTACATCATCGCGCAAGGCTGCCATTGAAATGTGGCATATAGACATCCCCGATGGCGACCGCGAGACACTTGCCAAAATGGTGTTCCGTTACGAAAACCCTCCCGGAAGTCCATACATCAGCGGTTCACAGGATGCCATAGGAATTGTTATGCCATGCCTGAATAAACTCAACTACAACAACGACTATTGGCCCGCAAGCATAGAAAGCAATAAGGACAAAGATGTGCTCGACTTTATAGAAAAGAACCTATGGCTTGTACCATTGGCACCACGCGACAACGATTACGACGTACTTGCCAACACCAATATCTGCACAGAAGGTGCAAAACGTCTTGCACTGGCGGCAGAAGAGTGCTGGCAGGCATTGCTTGCAAAAGACATTGATGCATGGGGAAAAGCAACCACAGAATCATTCTATGCACAAGTTGCAATGTTCCCGAATATGATTTCGGAAAATGTCCAAAAAGCCATTGACGAATATAAAGACCATGTAAAAGGCTATAAAATTACCGGAGCTGGCGGTGGCGGTTACCTTGTAATCATCAACGACGAGCCCATAGACAAAGCTATCCAAATCCGCATAAGACGCAAATAAAACCATATAGACATGAAAGGTATTGTACTAGCCGGCGGTTCAGGCACACGCCTTTACCCCATAACAAAAGGAGTAAGCAAGCAGATGCTTCCCATATACGACAAGCCAATGATCTACTACCCCATCTCGGTACTCATGCTTGCCGGAATAAGGGAAATACTTATCATCTCCACCCCACAGGACCTTCCCGGATTCAAACGCCTTCTTGGCGACGGCAGCGACTACGGTGTACGTTTTGAATATGCCGAACAGCCTTCGCCCGACGGTCTAGCACAAGCATTCATTATTGGAGAGGAGTTTATAGGCAACGACTCGGCATGTCTAGTACTTGGAGACAACATCTTCTACGGCTATGGATTCTCTGCAATGTTACGCGAAGCCGTACGTTCAGCAGAAGAAGAAAACAAGGCAACCGTATTCGGTTACTGGGTGGACGACCCCGAGCGTTATGGAGTTGCAGAATTCGACAAGGAAGGCAACTGTCTTTCAATAGAGGAGAAACCGGCAAATCCAAAATCAAACTATGCAGTCGTAGGACTCTACTTCTACCCCAACCGAGTTGTAGACATCGCAAAGAACATCAAACCTTCGGCACGCGGAGAACTAGAGATTACTACTGTTAACCAGCAGTTCCTGAGCGACAACCAGCTTAAGATACAGACCTTAAGACGAGGATTCGCATGGCTCGACACAGGCACACACGATTCACTTGCCGAAGCATCAATCTTTGTAGAAGTCATTGAAAAACGTCAGGGACTCAAGATTGCCTGTCTTGAAGGCATCGCATACCAGAAAGGCTGGATTACAGAAGAGAAAATGCGTTCATTGGCAGAACCTATGATAAAGAACCAATACGGTAAATACTTGCTGAAAGTAATTGACGACGTAAAACGTTCAGGCACAAATATCGATTAAAAGAGCGGTAGCGAAGTACATTTCTAAAAAAAGAATAAAAAATACTTGCTACAACCAAATAAACACACTATCTTTGCACGCGGAAATAGGAAACTATTCCACATAAGGCTGGTTCCGTAGCTCAGCTGGATAGAGCAACGCCCTTCTAAGGCGTGGGTCAAGCGTTCGAATCGCTTCGGAATCACAAAAAACAGGAAAGCATGCTTTCCTGTTTTTTGTTTTAGCAAACATCTAATCTTCATTATCCAATTGAAAAATTTCCTCAACATTCTTTTCAAATATACGCGCCATTTTCAACGCCAACACTGTTGAGGGAACGAATTTGCCACTCTCTATGGCGTTTATCGTCTGACGGCTTACACCAATAGCATCAGCCAATTGCTGTTGCGTCATACGTACCTCGGCACGTGCAACCCTAATCCTGTTCTTCATCTTTCACCTCCTTATTCAAACGCCACATACGATAGCGGAAAACAATCATAAAGATAAACAATATTGTGAACATATTGTACATCATCACATACAGAAAGTCCAAGCTATATACAAACAACGAACAGAGAATCAGCACGGCATAATTGATATAAAGAGCCACAAGCAATGAATTCAAACGAAGTTGACGAACCATCTCATCTTCAATTTTCTCCCGTGAACAGGTAACGAATAATGCTCCTAACACTGTAGCTATGATAGCAATGTTGTTCACAAGGCAACTTGTACCATAATCCCAAACCATAGTATATATACCGAAAGCAATACCTACTGCCAAGACACACCATCCCCATTTTTGAAAGCTATGAGGGAAAAGAATTGTTTTCATAAATCTTCTGTTTTAATGTTAAACATTTGTTTTGTATTCGAATACGGCACAAATGTAAAGCATAATTTACAAATAGACAAGTCTATTTGACATTATTTTAATTCAAAGTCAAAAAAAATAATAGCCTGTCGTCATGACAAGCTATTATACATATTACTCTATAGGAGTTTAAACCTCTGCAGGCTTCATGTTTGTGTAAACGTTCTGAACATCGTCGTCCTCTTCGAGACGCTCAACAATCTTATCGATTATTGCACGCTGCTCTTCAGTTACATCTTTCTGGTCGTTAGGAATACGTGTGAACTCACTACCTGTAATCTCAAAGCCTTTCTCCTCGAGTGTCTTCTGGATTGCACCGAATGATTTAGGATCACCATAGATTGTGATTTCGTTCTCCTCCTCATCATACTCATCCTCTACACCATAGTCAATAAGGTCGAGAATCAGTTCGTCCATGTCAAGGTCTTCCTTCTTTGTGAAAGTGAACACGCTCTTCTGTGTAAACATGAAGTCAAGGCTGCCCTGTGTTCCGAGTGTACCACCGAATTTGTTGAATACGGCACGTACGTTTGCAACGGTACGTGTGGTGTTGTCGGTTGCAGCATCAACGAAGATAGCGATACCGAAAGGACCGTATCCCTCGTATGGAACCTCCTTATAATCCTTCTGATCCTTACCCATTGCATTCTTGATAGCGCGCTCAATGTTGTCCTTTGGCATATTCTCGCGCTTTGCATTGGCGATGATAGCTCTCAAGTGTGAGTTAGTATCAGGATCGGGACCACCAGCCTTAACGGCAATTGCAATCTGTTTACCAACACGTGTAAATACACGTGCCATGTTACCCCATCTTTTCAGTTTCGCAGCTTTACGGTATTCAAAAGCTCTACCCATAGTAAATTTATTTTAGTTTGTTATTATTATCTTTTGTATTTTTGTATAGGTCTATTAACGCTGTATTGCGCCCAAACGCTTCTGGAAATTCTCCATTAGACGCGCCATGGTCTTTTCAATAACCTTATCGTTGAGAGTCTGGTTGTCATCCTGCAATACAAAGCTTACTGCATAACTCTTCTTGCCCTCTTCAAGATTCTTGCCCTCGTATACATCGAACAGAGTAACCGCCTTCAGAAGTTTCTTCTCAGTTTCACGTGCAACCTGTTCGATCTGTGCAAATGTAACGTTCTTGTCGATGAGCAATGCAAGGTCGCGTTTAACAGCAGGATATTTGCTGATTTCGGCATAACCGATTTTTGCATTCTTCACAGCCTTCATAAGCTCTGTCCAGTTGATATCAGCATAGAGTACCTCGCTCTCGATGTCAAAACGCTTTGCTACCTTCTTACGCAAGATACCGAGCTGCGCAACAACTTTCTTGTTGTTCTGTGCCTGAATCTGTATAGCGGCAGAGAAGATATCGTCGCTGAATGTTGATACAAGTCGCATACCGGGTTTGAAGCCAAGACGATCGAAGATATGTTCAACAATGGCTTTAAGGTCATAAACCGACAACTGACGTCCCTGTTCAATCCATGATGCGGCAACATTGTTACCTGTCATCCACAAACCAAGGTGATAGCTTTCGCTATAAGGACTCAATATTTTCTCCTCGACACGTTTGTCGGCATCGAAACGGTATGTGTTACCGAACTCAAAGAAACTCAAATCGGTGAACTTGCGGTTTACGTTACGCTGCATGCTTTCAAGACCTCCGAAAAGCAATGTCTGACGAAGTACGTTCAAATCGTTGCTGAGCGGATTCATCAAGCGCACAAGGTTTTCACTCTTGAAGCACTCCAACTCGTCGTAATATGACGATGCGGTGAGAGAGTTGTTAAGGATTTCATTGAACCCACAACCTACAAGCTGCTCCGAAATGATGTTCTGCAACTTGTGTGATTTATCCTCAGCACCCTTTGTAATGATAGACGAATGAAGAGTTGTTGTTATATTTACATTATTATAACCATATATACGAAGAATATCCTCAACAACATCGCAAGGACGCTGAACATCCACACGATAAGGAGGTACACGGAGCGAAAGACCTGTTTCGGTTTCCGCATCCACCTTCATCTCGAGCGATGTTACAATACTCTTTATTGTCTGTGGCTCAAGCTCGACACCGATAAGGTTGTTTACATAATTGTAATCGAGTTCAACTCTGAAATCCTCCACCGGATTAGGATAAATATCCTTTATATCCATAGAGATTGTACCGCCTGCAAGTTCCTTGATGAGAATTGCAGCCTGTTTTAGTGCATAAATTACATTGTTAGGATCGGTACCACGCTCGAAACGGAACGAAGAATCAGTTTGCAGAGCATGACGGCGCGAAGTCTTGCGCACCCATGTGGGGTGGAAATAAGCACTTTCGAGGAATACATTCTTTGTTTCCTCGGTTGTACCAGACTCAAGACCACCGAATACTCCGGCAATACACATTGGCTCCTCGGCGTTGCATATCATCAGATCGCGCTCCGAGAGCTTGCGCTCCACACCGTCAAGAGTTACAAAAGGAGTACCCTCGGGGAGTGTACGTACAACAACCTTGCCACCCTTGATTTTATCAGCATCGAAGCAGTGCATTGGCTGACCATATGCATGAAGGATGTAGTTGGTTATATCCACAATGTTGTTTATTGGACGAATACCTATTATCTGTAATTTGTTCTTAAGCCATTCAGGGCTTTCTTTTACAGTAACGCCCTTTATAGTAACACCGGCATAACGCATACAAGCCTCGGTATTCTGTACCTCGATATCGATATTGAGCGAATTGTCATCTACACTGAAAGCATTGCACGCAGGACGCAGCAACATGCTCTCGCCCTTGTTCTGCTTGGTATAAGCATAAAGGTCTCGTGCCACACCATAGTGCGAACAGGCATCGGCACGGTTAGGAGTGATGTCTACACCGATGAGATAGTCGCTCTTGATGTTGTAGTACTCCTTCGCAGGTGTACCGGGCACTGCATCCTCGGGAAGAACAATGATTCCGTCGTGGCTTGTTCCCACACCGATTTCGTCCTCGGCACAAATCATACCATACGATTCAGCACCTCTGATTTTACCTTTCTTTATAGTAAAGCACTCGTCGCCACTATACAACTTTGTACCGATGGTAGCAACAACCACCTTCTGTCCTGCAGCGACATTTGGAGCACCGCAGACAATCTGAACAGGCTCACCGTTACCAAGATTAACGGTTGTTATATGCAAGTGGTCGCTATCGGGATGATCCACACATGTAAGAACTTCGCCGATAACAAGTCCTTCGAGACCGCCTTTAATGGTTTGAACCTCTTCCACACCGTCGGTCTCAAGACCTATCGAAGTCAACGCAGCCGAAACCTCTTCGGGTGTCATATCAAATTTGACATACTCTTTCAGCCAATTATAAGAAATATTCATATATCGTATTTATATTTTGCAATTTCAATTTGCGAAATTACATCTTTTTTTTGACAAACTTTACTTATCTTACGAAAATCTTTTCCGACTTTCCGTTGCTTTTTAGTATATACATGCCTGTCGGCAAATCAATAACGGCATCCTTTGTGCCTTGATACACTTTGATACCGGTTAATGTATATACTGCAACATCGCCATCTTCTCCATAAACTCCAACAACAGATGTTGTCGACAAAGCCACATTCACATAATTTGAATAATCGGACTCTATATCTCCATCAAGTGCCCTGACACGATATGCATATCTGTTTGCATCCAGTTTACTGAATTTGTAACTGTTTTTTGTTGTCTTCACCTCTTCAACAAGTTGCATTTTATATGATAGAGTTGCAATAATATTTATATCGTCCAACAGCACACGCTTGGCTGAAGCTCCGGCATCTGTTGAGAAACGAAGACTGAAAGCACCGTCAACAGCAACATTCATGCCATGTGAACCGGCAGATGAAACGTTTTTTGAAGACAGCACATTACCTGATGCATCAAGAACCTCGACAACCAAATTGAAACTTCCTGAATTGGAATTGTATTTTGCAACCTTGAAAGTTATTGTTGCATTTCCAACAGCATCGAGCAAAGGAGTTGACAAGACACCATTTTTATTGAGTGAACCTATACACAACATTCCGGTTTCACTATAGATATTGTTGCCACCCCACCCCGGAGACGACATATATGCATCCACGTCGTCCTGAATAGGCGTTGCAGATTTGCTGCAATTCATAAAATCCTCTTCCAGAAGCACAATAACATCACCAGCACCGTCTTCGGTAGCCTCTTGTCTATAAAGTTCCACAAGATACTCTGTTGCATACTCAACGCTGTTCCAATTTGCAACAAACGAATTGGTTGAAATTTCTGTTGCAGGCAAAGCAACAGGAGCAAGCATATCGTCACACAAGAAGTTGAAAGAAGCAACTCCATCCTTGTATTTTATATTGGTAACAGGCTTATTCAAATATCCTCCTTTAAAAACAGTTGCTGCAGGCAAAGAAGTATTTGTAAACTCAGTATTGTTATTCTTTCCCGGCCACAAATCACCGGCAAGGCTCGCATAAAATTCTTCAACAGCAGAATCGCTATAGATGACCAATTCGTTATCAGCAGGAACAATTTGGAAACGAGGATGTCCGCTTGTTGTATTTACTTTATTTAAATTCCACAGATTCTCATTGTAATCAACATGTATAATCATCATACCGTCTGCTCGGAATGCCTGATCCCAGCCTTCACGTTTACGGTTCTCAAGGATAAAATATTCATTATGATTGGCATCGTTCACAATCTTATATGCTGTACCGTTCTGTGTCTGAGGCAACATTGAATAGGTGCCTCTTTCATCAAGGACTTCGAGTTCCAGCCAACCACAAGCCTCTTTTTGGAACGAATTGTAACCTACAGGGATATAGCCATACGCTGCATAATTGCCGCTTGCCATCAAATCCCACTCATCCATTCCCCAATTGCCAGACTTATATGTTACATCATACACATCGTGCAATCCAAGACAGTGAGAGAATTCATGACACATTGTACCTATTCCCGCCATCCATTTTCCATAACCAGATTCATACTTCTCATTCAAATTAAGTTCAGAGCTGCATGCATATATATTACAGTTTACACCATCAGCCAGTACCTTACCGCCTTTTGACTCCAACGACCACTGATGTGGCCATATTGTATTCTCATCAGCATTATTGGATTCAGCATATCCGGCATATATACAATAGATAAAATCCACTTCACCGTCGCCATCGTTATCGAATTTCGAAAAATCCATATTCGCATCAGCCAAAGGAATACCATCACGAATTATACCCTGTGGATTCTTATCGCTACCCGAAGAATCATTGCCTCCATAATACGACATTCTATTAGGCAAGGTAAGAATGTCACTTACAACAAAATGTGGAGTGAATTGTCCGTTTGACTGAGCTATAAAATAATCGCGTGCACTACCAAAGCCCTTAACACGACCTGGTGAAAAATCGTAGCTGTAACCGGTCTCATTAAGCAGTTTGTTGATATCCTCCTTGGTATAAGTAAACTTGACATCCTGATACTCTATAAGCAATACAGGAATAAAAACTTCACCTTTTGTTATTGAACGCGAAGCTTTTGCCGAAGCAGATGCAACAGATGTCCTGTATTTGGCAGAACGTGCTGCATGCGATTCAACAACTGCATTGTTTATTGCATCCGAATCAATGCTCTGTAACAGTTCCCTTTCCAAAGCATTACGTTGTCCTTGTTCGTGCGCAAGAACATTTGTGGAAACAAAACCTTCGCTCTCCATATATGTAGCATAACAGAAATCACCGGTTTCGTTTTTTACAAGAAACTTGCCATCCAGAGTTGTATAGTAATGCAATGCTTCATCTCCTTTCAGGACCACATTAAGCATTGTTCCATCCGACTGTTTTACAAGAATTGGTTTGCGGTTTGCCGGAACAGCAAGAACAGATACTGCCCAAACAAGCAACATCATTAATGATATTAGTTTTTTCATATTGTGTATTTTGCTACTGTGACGATTTAGACAATTTGATGCAAAATTAGTTATTTTTCATCAAATTATGAGAATCTGATTAAGAAAATACACAAAAAGTCTTTAATCAGATAGCAAAATCACACTTTTCCATTATTCTTTTCAGCTGTACCCACCCAATATATACTTGCACCTATCAATAGCAAAGAAAGCAGAATCACCGGGTCGAACTTGTCGAGTCCCAAAAGATACGAAACCGAAGTGGCAACAATCAAAGTTACATAACCATACAATGCAACCACTGCACTATCAAGATATTTCATTCCAATCGGTATAAGGAAATAGGTAACAACTGTGGGAAAAACAAGAACGAATAACAGGACAAGCAATGGCTTGTAATGCGCTTCGCCCTCGAACATTGGAGCATCAAAACCGACAAACATCGACACCACCACTGCAACAACCGCTGCTGAAGTGAAAGTGTATTTAAGAATACTCACAATAGGTACATGCCCCACGAACCTTGCCGAAAGAACAAGATATACAGAATATATCACCGAAGAAAGAACTGCAAAAAAATTACCAAGATGCGTATCGGAAGCTGTTCCCGTAAAAGGTTCCGACAAGATACACAGCAAAGCTCCGGCAAACCCTATCGCAAGCCCTGTAAGTTTACGCCCTTCGATGCTTTTATGGTACAGCAAGGCACTCACCACCATAACCCACAGCGGTTGCATAGCATTGAATATCGCAAAATTCACCGGTGTGGTGTAGCTTATACTCAAAGCATAAAGCGACATATATCCGAATATTCCGAACGCGCCCAAAGCAATGAGTTTAAGTTTATCGTAGAGCGTCACAGTCTCAGGCTTTGAGAAAATGGATATTATCCAGAAAGCCACAGCTCCGAAAACCAGCCTCACAGTAACGCATCCCAATGGAGCAATCCACACGGGCAACAGATATCCCATGGCATTCACATTCAAGCCACTGAAAGTCCTTGCAACAAAAAGAGATACCGAACCTTTTACTTTATTATCCATTCTTTACATTGTATTTCAACCACAAACCACGCGCAAACAAGAACACAAGCGCAAGCAAACCTATAACAGAATTGAGCACAAACGGGAAACGCTCGCTTTTGTTACCGAAAAGTTCCTGCATCCATTCAACCACAAAAGGAGAGATAAGTATTGCAACATAATTCATTGTCATGAGCAGAGCCAAAGCAAACGGTGTTTTACGGGGAGGTGCAAGCGACGCCGTAACATCATAGATATACGGTTGCGCAATACCATATCCCACACCAGTAGCCACACATCCCAATATTATGAACAGCAAGGATTTATTGAAATAGACATCAACAAGCCCTAATGCTATCAACAGCAACGAGAAAACCAGAATATAGCTGCGCAATACGGTTATTATACGATTAATGAAAAGCCCGGGCAACATCATTGCAATAAAGAATATGGAAGTAACAATTCCTGACACCCCACTATCGTATCCGTATTTTCCCAACAAGAATGGCAAGTTTATACTTACCACCATTACAAGATATGTTATAAGCAGATAGTAAAGCATATACTTCACAAGCCTGCGGTAATCCACATCACCCGCCACTGCCGTTGATTTCTTTACATCATCTTTGATTGAAACAGATTTTTCACTCTCTCTTATTGACGGAACCAAGAATATGGAAATCAAGGGCAACAGATAAACCACAAACGGCAAGCGCCATTGAATATCGGCAAGGAACCCTGTTACAGCAGTAGCCACAACAAGAGTAACATTGGTTAAAGCCGACACATAACCATATTGTTTGGTGCGTTGTGCTCCGTAAAAGAATTTTGACACTAGAGAGGTTGACAGAGGTATTATTATTCCTGCTCCTATGCCAAGCAAGGCACTTACAACAATAAGTTGTGCCATAGAAGTACAGAAGAAGTACAGAGCACCACTCAAAAGATAGAGCCAAAGCCCTGTATTGAGTAACTTTATATACCCCACCTTTTCTGTTATGAAGCCGGCAAGCAGTATAAAAGGGATAATCAGAAGCGAAGGAAGCGTGGTAAGCATCTGAATTTCAAGATCCGTAGCCGTAGGAAACACTGTAAGAAGCTTTTCAGAAATGGGAGAAACCGCCAGACCGGGCAACGAAGTCAAGGCAGAGACCGACCATATTCCCATCAATGCCGATATTGTTATCACACCTTTGCCCGTATATATTCCCTTTTTGTAGACACGTCTTCCGTTATCGTGCATAAAGGGATTCCTACCATTTAAAACGCCGTTGTTATCCATAAGTTTCTTCATTTGAACTTATTCCATAACAACCTGCAAAAAGATTTTGTTGCGCTTTATCAAACAAAAACGATACAGATTTGCATGTTTGAATATTTTTGGTTTCTTTTGTATGATAGAATTGACATAAACAACAACATTTAAAAATATAACTGATATGGAAAAGATTATTGGTTTGATTGATGCACCGTTCACTCCATTTTATGAGAACGGCGAAGTTAATTACGAGCCCATCCCTGCATACGCACAGATGCTGGCAAAGAACGGAATGAAAGGCGTATTCATCAACGGTTCGTCGGGTGAAGGATATATGCTCACCGAAGAGGAGCGTATCAAACTTACCGAAGCATGGGTAGCGGCCGCTCCCGAAGGCTTCAAGATAATTGTTCACGTAGGCAGCACCTGCGTAAAATCGAGTCGCAGAATGGCTGAACACGCACAGAAGATGGGTGTGTTCGGTATTGGTGCAATGGCTCCCCCATTCCCAAAAGTGGGCAGAGTTGAAGAACTTGTAAAATATTGCGAAGAGATTGCTTCGGCTGCACCTGAATTGCCATTCTATTTCTATCATATTCCCGCATTCAACGGAGCATTCCTGCCTATGGTAAAATTCCTTGAGGCTGTTGACGGTAGAATCCCCAACTTTGCAGGTATCAAATACACATTCGAGAGCTTGTATGAATACAACCAGTGCCGTCTCTACAAGAACGGCAAGTTCGATATGTTGCACGGACAGGACGAAACCATTCTCCCTTGCCTTGCCATGGGCGGAGCACAGGGCGGCATTGGCGGAACAACCAACTACAACGGATGCAACCTTGCAGGTATCATCGATGCCTGGAATGCCGGTGACCTTGAAAAAGCACGCGAATTGCAGAACTTCTCACAGGAGGTAATCAACGTTATCTGCCACTATCGCGGAAATATCGTCGGCGGCAAGCGCATAATGAAACTCATTGGCCTTGACCTTGGCAAGAACCGCACACCTTTCCAGAACATGACCGACGAAGAGGAGGCTGCAATGCGTAAAGAACTCGAGGCAATAAACTTCTTTGAGCGTTGCAATAAATTTTAAACATTTTACTGGGCGGGCAAACCCCGCCCCTACAATTATATAATATTATGAATTGGAATGAATATTTGAAAGGTTGGTCGCAGAAGTATCGCGACGACCTTGTAAACGACATAATGCCATTTTGGCTTAAGAACGGAGTTGACCGCGTGAACGGTGGTGTATATACATGCGTTAACCGTGACGGTTCGCTTATCGACAGTACAAAATCAGTATGGTTCCAGGGACGCTTTGCCTTTGTATGCAGTTTCGCATACAACACCATAGAGAAAAACCCCGAATGGTTGGCTGCTGCAAAAAGCACTATCGATTTCATCGAGGCTCACTGCTTTGACACCGACGGCAGAATGTACTTTGAAGTGATGGCAGACGGTACTCCCCTACGCAAGCGCCGTTATGTATTTTCGGAGAGCTTCGCAGCCATAGCCATGGCTGAATACGCAAAGGCTTCGGGCGATATGAGCTATGCCGAAAAGGCACTCAACCTTTTTAAGGATATACGCAAGTTTGTTGCAACTCCCGGTTACATGGAGCCCAAATACTTGCCGGCATTGCAGGCTAAAGGACACTCGTTGGTAATGATTCTAATTAACACCGCATCACGCATACGCAATGTAATCAGCGACCCGGTACTCGACCAGCAGATTAACGAATCAATTGAATCGTTGAAGGATTTCATGAAACCTGAATTCGAGGCTTTGCTTGAAACAGTAGGTACAAACGGAGAATTCATCGACACCATCAACGGTCGTCTGATTAACCCGGGACACTGCATTGAGACTGCATGGTTCCTGCTCGAAGAGGCAAAACACCGCGGTTGGGACAAAGAACTTACACAGCAGGCTCTACAAATCCTCGACTGGTCGTGGGAATGGGGCTGGGATAAGCAGTATGGCGGTATCATCAATTTCCGCGACTGCAAGAACCTGCCACCACAGGACTATTCACAGGATATGAAATTCTGGTGGCCACAGACCGAGGCTATCATTGCGACACTCTATGCATACGAGGCTACAGGCGACGACAAATACCTTATCTGGCACAAGCAGATAAGCGAATGGACCTACGCACACTTTCCCGACACAGAATACGGCGAATGGTACGGCTATCTGCACCGCGACGGAACAGTGGCACAGCCTGCAAAGGGAAACATTTTCAAAGGTCCGTTCCACATACCACGTATGATGATAAAGTCGTACGAACTTTGTAACATACTTACAAAATAAGAAATTCCACTAAGAGGATGACCCTGATGCTAAAGAAATGAGCCATCCTCTTATTGTTTGAGAAAAGAAATCAAATTATGAAAAGACATCTATTTCTATTACTCTTACTCTGCTCCACACTCGTTATAGCGCAGAATAAGATTACTGTATCACCGGCTTCACCTATTGACAATGCCGTTTCAGGACATTATGCAAGCTGGACAAACGGAGAACTGAGCATTTACGGAGGATGCAACTTCCCCGATGTACCATGCGCCGATGGCGGACAGAAAGTGTATTACCCACGAGCTTACGGAGCCAGCGTACAAGTACCCGGAGGAGCAGTATATTTAGGCGGAATGGACTCCACCTCTTCGCTTAGCGAATGTTTGTTTATAAATGCCATAGACGGCACATCCACGCCAATAGCCTCTTTGCCCAAAGCATTGGACAACTTTGCAGCCACATACTACGATGGCACGATATGGGTGGCTGGCGGACAGAGCAACGGAGTGCCCAACGACAAGGTATATGCCCTATCTTTCCCCGGTGAAGGCAAGGAGTGGACAACCACTGCCACCCTCCCCGACAGATGTCGTCTGCAACCTTGTGTTGCAGTGCAGAACACAGCCGGTGGCTTTGCCCTCTTTGTCTTTGGTGGCTACCAGCCAAAAGCAGAAGGCATGGAAGCAATGGTGCATACCGATGGCGTATATATCTCTATTGCCGAACTAAAGAAAGGCAATGCAAAACAATGGAAACGCACATCTCCGGCACAGGCATGGACCGATGATGCCACAGAAGGCAAGCGCGAGCAACTGCTGCAAGCAATAGTAGGCAGCACTTGCACACCTATGGGTTACAGCCACGTGCTATTCTTTGGTGGCGTTGACCACGATATATTCTTTAGCGCAATAAAAGGAGAGCAGGACAATATGTATCTGCGTCACGCACCTGAGTGGTACAAATTCCGCAAGGATGTGCTTACCTACCACACTATCACCGACTCTTGGGGACTCTTGCCCGGTGACAGCCTGCTGGCACGTGCCGGTGCATGCCTCACTCCCGAAACAGGAGGAAGCGGTTGGAGTTATAGCGGCGGTGAACTTATGCCCGGAGTGCGTAGTACCGACGTTACCCACATCGAAGTAAGCAACGAAAAGAGTTTCGGTTGGCTCAACTGGACAATACTCGCCATTTACCTAATAGCAATGTTGGGCATGGGTGTCTATTTTATGCGTAAGGAAAACGGAGCCGAAGACTTTTTTAAGGGCGGCGGTCGCATCCCATGGTGGGCAGCAGGTATAAGCATCTACGCTACTATGCTTTCAGCCATCACATACATGACCATCCCAGCCAAGGCATACACCACCGATTGGACATATTATCCTATGCTATGGATGATTCTACTCATCAGTTTCCCTGTCATCAAGTATTATCTTCCATATTTCCGCAAACTCAATGTCACCAGTGCATACGAGATACTGGAACAGCGTTTCAACCTCTTTACCCGAATGTTGGCATCAACGCTATTCTGTATCTTTATGATTGTACGTATGGCAATAGTCCTATACCTACCATCATTGGCACTCACCGCCGTAACGGGAATAGACATATACCTGTGCATTGTACTTATGGGCTTGGTTACCATTATCTATTGCACGATGGGCGGTGTAGAAGCCGTTATTTGGGGGGATGTGGTACAAGGCCTGATACTTGTCTTTGGAGCAATCTTTGCCGTTATATATTTGGCAGTGGGCACCGAAGGTGGAATAAGCGGATGCATAAACATAGCACTTGACAATGACAAACTGCGCTTGTTCGACTGGAGCAACTCTTGGTCGCAAGCCGCATGGTGGGTAATAATACTCGGAGGTCTTGCAAACAACCTTATATCATATACATCGGACCAGACTGTCATTCAACGTTACCTCACCACTCCCGACGAAAAATCTGCCGGTCGCGGAATATTGGTTAATGGTGTTATGAGTGTCTTTGTTTCTATAGCCTTTTATATGATTGGTACCGGACTTTACACCTTCTACAAAACTCACCCAGCCGAACTTGATGTAACCATGGGACAGTCCGACGCCATCTTCCCATTCTTTATGATGAGCCAGATGCCCGCAGGTGTAGCCGGCGCACTCATTGCCGCCATATTCGCAGCAACCATGA
Organism: uncultured Bacteroidaceae bacterium; assembly: GCA_904502235.1. Lineage (GTDB taxonomy): Bacteria > Bacteroidota > Bacteroidia > Bacteroidales > Bacteroidaceae > HGM04593. Next base: position 79,563 of record CAJGDP010000002.1, on the reverse strand, counting down.
GTACCATCTCGAGCAACATCAACAGCGTTGCCACAGCATTCTCTATTGACTTCTGGAAACGTTTCCGCCCCACTACCGACTCACAACTTGTAGTGGTAGCCCGTTGGGCATCTATGGCCAGCGGTATCATAGGACTGTTGCTTGCCCTGTTTATGGCTACATGGAACATACAGTCGTTCCTCGACTTCTTCAACGAAGCATTGGGACTTCTCACCAGCGGATTGGGAGGATTGTTCTTTATAGCAGTATTCATGAAACGCGTCAAGGGTTATGCCGCACTTGCCGGTTTCGTTGCAGGCGAAGTTGTAGTATTCCTGATGAGCGAATGCACCGATGCCAATTTCCTTCTCTTTGGAGCTACAGGTATGGTTGTAAGCATTGTTGTTGCATGGATACTATCGATTCCTTCCTACATTAAAAGAGCATAAAACAAGAAACCACAATAACGTCATTAAGGGAAATCCCTATAGGTTTTAGCAATTCCCCCTGTAACGATTAGGAGATTAACGTTGCAGGGGGATATTTCTGTCCATATCTTTGCGGTACAAACAAACGATAAAAGAAAAAACAAGTTTAACCTTTTAAAATTTACAATTATGAAAAAGATGATGATTATCGCGGTTATGATGAGCGCATTGCTTATCCCTGCACAGATGGAGGCAAAGAACAAGGCGAACAACAAAGCCAAGGTTGAGTACAACAACAAGAAGAATTTCAACAACAGGAAAGATGACCGCAGATTCAAGGACGACAGGGACTACAAGAAGTTCGACAACAAGAAGAATTTCAACAACAGGAAAGATGACCGCAGATTCAAGGACGACAGGGACTACAAGAAGTTCGACAACAAGAAAAACTTCAACAAAAAACAGGCCTACAAGAAAAAGCCCAACAAGCCCAAGGTGGTAATGATAAAGAATCCTAAACCTCGCCAGATGCCCCCTCCTCCACCGGCGCCCGTAAAGGTTGTTTATGAGAGCAATCCCGTAAGCGCAGTTGCATCAGTGATAGGCCTGGCAGCATTGGCGGCAATAATAGCCAATTGACATCAGATGATAAAAGGAGTTCCCGGGAACTCCTTTTATTTTCGTCTTATCAACTTTAAGACAGCCCTCGTCCATACCAAAAGAAGCAAAGGCAACACAATCACCACAAGACGGTTGTATTCCCATGCCTCGGCAAAACGGAAATGAAGTGCAGAGAATATGGCACGTGTAATGCCACATCCCCAACATTCTACTCCAAATATATTTGTGAACAGACAAATACTCTCCCCGTTGTATATGCCATCCACTGGTATCAGATAGCACACAACAGGGAGTGATAAGAGAAGAAACAATTTAATGCATCTTGATAGCCTTTCCTTCGGCATTGGTGAAACCGCCTACCAAAATCATTATAAAATCAATCAACGCCCAGATACCGCAACCGCCACAAGTGAGCAACTGCACAATACCTGTACCTATTTTACCTACATAGAAACGGTGAATTCCAAAGCAACCAAGGAAAAAGCACAGCAACATCACAATCAGCCACTCGCTTTCAACAGCATTATTCACTGAATTATTCACTGCACAACCACATTTTACGCAAACCACAGCCTTGTCGTGGATCTCTGCGCCACAATTCTGACAGAACATAATAATATATTTTTAAAATTATACAAATCCTTAATTATTTCACCTTAATGCTTGCCTTTACAAGATATACAATCAACAGAGCATAAGCAACCAATGATGCAACCTCGCTCATAGGGTTGGCAAGCCAAGTATCGTTCACCATATTCACACCTCCAAAACGCATTGCGGCACTTATTACACCCATAAGCGCACCACCGGCAATGAATCCCGAAGCAAGCAAAGTACACTTTTCGCCACGCTGGTTATTCAGTTCGGCATCCTTGCTACGTGATGTTACATACCAATTTATAACACCACCGACGAGCAAAGGCAAGTTAAGCTCAAGCGGAATGAACATACCAAGCGCAAATGCCAAAGCAGGAACCCTGAAGAATGTAAGCACCAAAGCAAGCAAAGCACCAATGCCATACAACAACCATGGAGCACCCACACCATTCATCAAAGGGTCTATAACTGCAGCCATGGCGTTTGCCTGAGGAGCGGCAAGGTCGCCGCTTGTAAAGCCGTAAGTCTTGTTCAATATCATTATAACACCTGCAACAGTAGCCGCAGAAACAAGTGTTCCCAAGAACTTCCATGTCTGCTGTTTTGCAGGAGTGCTTCCGAGCCAATAACCTATTTTGAGGTCTGTTATGAAACCGCCTGCCATTGAGAGAGCAGTACAGACCACACCACCCATTATAAGTGCGGCAACCATACCCGAAGAACCTTTAAGACCGACAGCAACCATCACCACCGAAGCAAGGATAAGTGTCATCAATGTCATTCCCGAAACAGGGTTAGAACCGACGATGGCTATAGCATTAGCCGCAACGGTAGTAAACAAGAACGATATTACAGCAACAAGCAGCACTGCAACAACACTATGCAACCAGTTGCCCTGCATTACATCGAACACGAAGAACGCAAGCACCATAAGAAGTGTGAATACGGAACCGAAGATTACAACTTTCATCGACAAATCCTTTTCGGTGCGCTTTACTGCGGCAACATCCTTTTTACCGCCGAACTCACGCGAAGCAAGCCCTACAGCACTCTTTATAATACCCCACGACTTGAATATACCAATTATACCGGCCATGGCAATACCACCTATACCGATACTCTTTGCATACTCCTTGAAGATAACTTCAGGCGACATTTGACCGACTGTTTCAGTGATTTCGGGATTCCACATATTCAGCACGGTATCACCGAACACAAGATTCATTCCCGGAATGATAAGCAACCACACTGCAAGCGAACCGGCACAGATTATTGCGGCATATTTAAGACCGATGATACAACCCAAACCAAGAACAGCCGCACCGGTGTTTATCTTTAGAACAAGTTTTGCTTTTTCGGCAACCACCTCACCCCATCCGAACAGACGGGTTGTAACATTCTCGTTCCACCAGCCAAAGGTAGCGACAATAAAGTCATATATACCACCCACTATTGCAGCAATCAGCAATGGCTTTGCCTGACTGCCGCCCTTCTCGCCCGACACAAGCACCTGAGTACTTGCTGTAGCCTCGGGGAAAGGATACTCACCATGCTTTTCCTTAACGAAATACTTACGGAAAGGAATAAGGAATAGAATACCAAGAATACCGCCAAGAAGCGAACTGATGAACATCTGCATGAAATTCACCGTCATTTCTGGATATTTGCTCTGCAGAATATACAATGCCGGTAAAGTGAATATTGCACCGGCGACAATTACACCCGAGCAGGCACCTATAGACTGGATAATAACATTCTCGCCAAGCGCATTCTTACGTTTTGCAAGTGTCGACATTCCCACTGCAATGATAGCGATGGGGATAGCGGCTTCAAAAACCTGTCCCACCTTAAGACCAAGATATGCAGCAGCTGCCGAAAATAGCACAGCCATGGCAATACCCCACGACACCGACCAGAAGTTCACTTCGGGATAAACCTTATCAGATGACATCAAAGGGCGATACTCCTCACCTTCGTTCAACGGGCGGAAGGCATTCTCGGGCAACCCCGTAGATTTTTCATTTTCCTGTTTCATATATATACGTTTTTTTATTCCAATATGCAAACTTATACAAAAATCAACTACAGTACCACATTTTTATCCAAAATTTAACAAAAAATCCGAAGTAAAAAGAAAGTAAACTTATTCCAAAGGAAAATCACCGTCGATGTCTTGTATATACAGGACATCGATTTTTTTGCCGTCGAGCAGAGTTATAATGCCATTGCTCTCATCAATATTCTTTATACCGGCATAAATTGTATGATATGCGCCACCGCTCTTTTTATTGTCGGGAACAAAATAAGTGATGTGTACAACCGGAGTTTCGTGGAGTACCGTTTTAAGATATGCAATCTTTCTGTCCAACAGAGTGCGTTGTTCCTCGCAAAGCTGCGTAAGGCTTTGAGTGATGCGTGCCGTTTCCATTATGGCATTGTCGTGCCCCGTCAAGGCGGCAAAAGGCGCGAACTGAGCGGCACGGCTGAGCATCGACATAGGCTTGTGAACCTTCGAAATGTGATGCGGTAAATCTATTATATCATCGTAATTGTCCATCATGCCTTATGTCCTCCAATCTGGTTGTTGCGTTCCTTGGCAGTAGCCCCCTCTTCAAAGTTCACACCTTTGAGAATGGCATTCTTGCCGAATTTTCTTTTAATTTCAAGTATTGTCTCCTGCATCTTCCTCTCCTTTGCCATTTCAGCTTTTTGCAACTCTTCCTTCTTTGCCTTTGCCTCATAATCGGTGAACAGATCCAGTTGCACAGCCTGCGTGTTATTTGATATCTGGCTTTCAGAAATAACATGATTTATTGAAAGAGTGAGCCTGCGCACAAGCAAGGCTGGATTCACAATACGGTCGTAGAGTGCCAGCACAGCCTTTATTATAGCCTGTGAAGACGAACTGTGGTTGTCAAGATTTACCGTTCCATGCGCATGTTTAGGCACCTGTCTGCCATAATAATCGGTTGTGATTTCCCCCTTATATGCCGAGCGTATTTCGGGGTTTGCGAGCGATTCTATATCATAGCCTACAGTCAACACAATCTGGTCGGTTACAAGGCGGCGGTCAACCAAATCAAGCGCGACTGCATCTGCCATTTCATGAACGACCACACGAGCCTTAGAGAACGTGTAAGGCTCATTTAGCACCTGTCCGCTACTCAGTGAATTGCTTTCAGGTTTATAAGCCTTAACCATTTCAATGGTACAAGGTTCCCATCCCCAGGCATGATCGATAAGCAATTCAGCATTCACGCCAAACATGCGATAAAGCAGCTCCTCGTTCCTCAACGACAATCGGGCAACTTGCCCCATGGTGTAGACACCATGCGCTTCCAGCTTTTGGGCAATACCCTTACCCACTCGCCAAAAACTTGTCAACGGACGATGATTCCAAAGCAGTTTACGATAAGAATACTCATTGAGTTCCGCAATGCGCACGCCATACTCATCGGCAGGCATATGTTTTGCCACAATATCCATGGCAACCTTGCACAGATACATATTAGAGCCTATTCCCGCAGTTGCCGTAATACCCGTGGTGTTTAGCACATCGCGTATTATTGTCGTGGCAAGTTCATGCGCAGTCATGCGGTACGACTTAAGATAATGCGTAACATCCATGAACGCCTCGTCAATTGAATAGACATGGATATCCTCTGCCGCAATATATTTCAGGTACACATTGTAGATACGCGTGCTGTACTCTATATAATGCGCCATGCGCGGCGTGGCAACAATGTAGTCAATCTCCCAATCGGGGTGCTCTTTAAGTTCATTGTCGAACACCGATTTAGCGGCAAACTGATAACCCGGACACTTGAAACGCCTCTCGTTATTCACCTGCCTGATACGCTGCACCACCTCGAACAATCTTGCCCTGCCCGAAATACCATAAGCCTTCATAGAAGGCGAAACAGCAAGACAGATAGTCTTGTCGGTGCGCCCTGCATCAGCAACAACAAGATTTGTGGACATGGGATCCAACCCCCTGTCCCTGCACTCCACCGACGCGTAGAACGACTTCAGGTCGATGGCAATATATGTTCGCTCTTCTTGTTGCATAACATTGCAAAGATAACACATCAATTTCTATGAGACGATATCAAATCATTATAATCTTTGCCAATTAAAGCACAAAAAAATGGGTGAATGCACGCGCATCCACCCATAGGTTTTATTATGTATTGTCTGTTACTTTGCAACAGCCTCAAGACGTTTGAGAATTGAGAAGATGAAGATTGCCGAAACAAGACAAACTGCAATGAGTACGCCCCAGATGATTGTGAGTGACATACCCCACATAAGACCTGGAACCATGATTAGGAAGTTACCTATTGCAGTAGCTACGAACCAGCCACCCATCATCATACCTTTGTACTTTGGAGGTGCTACCTTGCTCACGAATGAGATACCGATTGGAGACAACAACAACTCAGCGATTGTCAACACGAAGTATGTGCTGATGAGCCAGTTTGGAGAAACCAATGTTGCTGTGTCTGCCTCAACTGCAGCCTTCTGTGCATCTGCAGCAGGGAGACTCCATGAAGCAACCATAAGTATAACGAATGCAACACCTGCAACGAGCATACCCAAACCGATCTTCATTGGAGAAGAAGGCTCTTTGCCTCTCTTTGCCATTGCGCCGAAGATGAGACCTACGATTGGTGTCAATGCTACAACGAAACATGGGTTGAACTGCTGGAAGATAGGAGCTTCTACCTCAACTGCACCGGTCATATTCATTGCTCTGTAAGCAAGAAGTCCCACGGCACCTGCAGCAACAAGGAATGCAACAAGCTTACCTGCCAATGCCTTTGCCTGGAAGATGTTAAGTACTGCGTAAACGATAACCACACACATAAAGAGGTTCCAGAAGCTTCTCAACTCTGTAAAGCTCAAAGACTTGCTCAAGAACAAGCTCATGAAGCCTGTCTCTGAAGTTGCTGTGTATTCGCGTGCAAACTGGTTCATTGTGATACCGTTCTGGTGGAATGCCATCCAGAAGAAGATTACCACTGCAAATACAAGGCACAAGCAGATTACGCGCTCTTTTGTCTGAGCCGGAGTCAACTGCTCCTCTACCACCTCTGTAGTGCCCTTTACAACAGTCTTTGCACGGTCGGCGTGTGCGAATGTGCCACGGAACACGTAATAGATTGCGATTGAGATAATCAATGATACGCATGCTACGGCAAATGCAAAGTGGTATGCGTCAGCCTTACTGATGCTGTATGCATCCTGCACCCATGCCATGATTGAAAGTGCAACAGCAGCCGCGAACATAGAACCGAGGTTGATTGCCATGTAGAAGATGCTGAAACCTTCGTCGCGCTTTGCCGAGTACTTGGGATCGTCGTACAAGTTACCTACAAGCACCTGCAGGTTACCCTTGAAAAGACCTGTACCCACGCAGATAAACAAGAGAGCCATAGACATTACGCCAAGTGCAATTGCGCCTGCACCAAGAGGCAACGAAAGCAAAAGATATCCCAAGAACATAACAAGGATACCGATTGTTACCATTTTACCGAAACCGAATTTGTCGGCAAGCATACCACCGAAAAGGGGTACGAAATAAACTACACCAAGGAATGCTGCCTGGATTGTGCTGGCAGTTCCCATCTGGAAACCGAAATTGTCCTGCAAAAAGAACAGGAACACAGCCAACATGGTGTAGTAGCCGAAGCGTTCACCGGTGTTGGCGAGGGCTAGTGCCCAAAGACCTTTAGGATGTCCTTCAAACATAGATAAAAAAAATTAAGATGTTAATAAATTATTCTCTCAAAAAAAACGGACGGCACACTGTCGTCTGTTTCTGTAATTAAAATTCTTTTTCGCAAATCACAGCGTATAAAATTGCATAATACGCATTTTTACGAAAAATTTTCGGCAAATATAGTCAAAACAAGCGAGATTTACAAAGTTTACTTTGATATTTAATATATATAGGCAAAACACGGCTTTTTAATTTGTGGGTTCACAACTATTGTATTATCTTTGCTAGATAAAAGAATAACCTAAAAAACTTTATATATGAGCGATCAAAGATACATGATGCGTGGTGTTTCGGCTTCAAAGGAAGACGTTCACAATGCAATCAAGAACATTGACAAGGGTCTTTACCCAAAGGCTTTCTGCAAGATTATCCCTGACATCTTGGGTGGCGATCCCGAATACTGCAACATAATGCATGCCGACGGTGCAGGCACAAAGTCATCATTGGCATATCTCTATTGGAAGGAAACAGGCGACTTGAGTGTTTGGAAAGGAATTGCTCAGGACGCTTTAATTATGAATATAGACGACCTTCTCTGTGTTGGTGCAACAGACAACATTCTTGTATCATCAACCATTGGCCGCAACAAGCTTCTTGTTCCTGGTGAGGTTATCTCGGCTATCATCAACGGTACCGACGAGTTGCTTGCCGAGCTCCGCGAGATGGGTGTAGGCGTATATGCCACAGGTGGCGAGACTGCCGATGTAGGCGACCTTGTACGCACCATCATTGTAGACAGCACAGTAACATGCCGCATGAAGCGCAGCGATGTTATCGACAACGCAAACATTGCGGCAGGCGATGTGATTGTAGGTATGGCTTCTTACGGACAGGCTACATACGAGAAGGAGTATAACGGCGGTATGGGAAGCAACGGCTTGACATCGGCACGTCACGACGTGTTCAGCAAGTATCTTGCCGAGAAATATCCCGAGAGCTACGACTGTGCAGTTCCCGAAGAACTCACATATTCAGGCGGTCTGAAACTCACCGACGAAGTTGAGGACTCTCCATTGGATGCAGGCAAACTGGTTCTTTCACCGACACGCACATACGCTCCAATCGTAAAGAAGATGCTCGACGCTTTGCGTCCGGAGATCCACGGTATGGTACACTGCTCAGGCGGTGCGCAGACAAAGGTTATGCACTTTGTTGAGAACAAGAGAGTAATCAAGGACAACCTCTTCCCCATTCCACCACTCTTCAAGACAATCAAGGAGCAGAGCGGAACAGATTGGGCAGAGATGTACAAGGTGTTCAACATGGGACACCGTCTCGAGGTTTATGTAAAGCCTGAGTTTGCCGAGGAGATTATCGCAATCAGCAAGAGCTTTGGCGTAGACGCTCAGATTATCGGTCGTGTAGAGGCTGCCGAGAAGAACGAACTTATAATTGAGAGCCCTTACGGTACTTTCAAATACTAAATAGTTGAACACGATGGAGAACAACTCGCTATTGATAAAACTCAACGACCTTGAAGCCCGTTTTCAGGAAGTTTCGACATTGATAACCGATCCGGCTGTCGTTGCCGACATGAAGCGTTATGTGAGGCTGAACAAGGAGTACCGCGAGTTGGAACAGATTCTGGATGCACGCAAGCGTTACATCCAGTTGCTGACTTCGCTTTCCGAAGCCAAGGACCTGCTTGCCAATGAGAGCGACCCGGAGTTGCGCGAAATGGCACGCGAGGAAATTGACATGTGCGAGACAGAAATCCCAAAGACCGAGGAGGAAATCAAGTTCCTGCTTATCCCTGCCGACCCGCAGGACGACAAGAATGCCATTCTTGAAATCAGAGGCGGAACAGGTGGCGACGAGGCAGCTATCTTTGCAGGCGACCTTTTCCGTATGTACAGCAAATATTGCGAGAGCAAGGGTTGGAGATTGGAAGTTTCGAGTTGCAGCGAGGGAACATCGGGCGGTTACAAGGAGATTATCTGCACGGTAACCGGCGAAAAGGTTTACGGTACTTTGAAATATGAATCGGGAGTACACCGTGTGCAGCGTGTGCCTGCAACAGAGACTCAAGGTCGTGTCCACACATCGGCGGCGTCGGTAGCTGTATTGCCCGAAGCCGAGGCTTTTGATGTAGAAATCACCGAAAGTGCCATCAAATGGGACACTTTCCGTTCAAGCGGTGCCGGTGGTCAGAACGTGAACAAGGTGGAATCGGGTGTGCGTCTGAGATATCCTTGGCTCAACCCCGAGACCAATCAGGTTGAAGAGATTCTCATTGAATGTACCGAGACACGCGACCAACCTAAAAATAAAGAACGTGCACTCGCACGCTTGCGTACATTAATATACGACCGCGAACACCAGCGTTATGCCGACGACATTGCCAACAAACGCAAGACAATGGTTTCCACAGGCGACCGTTCGGCAAAGATACGAACATACAACTATCCGCAGGGACGTATAACCGACCATCGTATCAACTACACGATATATAATCTCTCGGCATTTGTCAACGGCGACATACAGGATTGTATCGACCATCTGATTATTGCAGAAAATGCCGAAAGAATGAAAGAACAGGAATTATAACAAACAAAAATCATATACCATGAACAAACAGGAACTTATCAATCAGATTAAAGAGAAACGTTCATTCCTTTGCGTAGGTCTTGATAGTGATATAAAGAAATTGCCTGCACACTTGCTGAACAGCGAAGATGCAGTGTTTGAGTTCAATAAGGCAATCATCGATGCTACAGCTCCATACACAGTTGCATACAAGCCGAACCTTGCTTTTTATGAGGCTTGCGGTGTAAAAGGCTGGATAAGCTTTGAGAAGACTGTAAACTACATCAAGGAGAACTATCCCGAAATCTTCATCATTGCCGATGCAAAGCGTGGCGATATAGGTAACACATCATCGCTCTACGCACGTTCATTCTTCGAGGAGATGAAGGTGGACTCTATCACTGTTGCTCCATACATGGGCGAGGACAGCGTAAAGCCTTTCCTTTCTTACGAAGGCAGTTGGGTGATTGTTCTTGCACTCACATCTAACCCCGGTTCACATGACTTCCAGCTTACAAAGGACGAGAACGGCACAATGTTGTTCGAGAAAGTTCTTGAGACTTCACAGAAATGGGGAAGCGACGAGAACATGATGTATGTTGTCGGTGCAACACAGGGCAAGTCGTTCGAGAATGTACGTCGCATTGTTCCCAACCACTTCCTGCTTGTTCCCGGCGTGGGTGCTCAGGGTGGCTCACTCGAGGAGGTTTGCAAGTATGGTATGAACAACGACTGCGGTCTGTTGGTAAACGCAAGCCGTGCAATCATCTTTGCCGACAGCAGCGAGAACTTTGCAACAGTTGCGGCAGAAAAGGCACACGACTATCAGTTGCAGATGGAGGCTGAACTTAAGGCAAAAGGTGTTATTTAATAAAAAACTCAAAACAGCAACCTTGATTTGCAAGCGGAGCCTATCTTCGCAGGCAGAATAACAGAGAAATACCGTATACTATGATATTCACAGCAAAACAGATTGCATCATTTGTAAATGGTGAGGTTATCGGTAACGAGAATGCCGAGATTTATACTTTCGCAAAGATTGAAGAGGGTGTGCCTGGAGCAATATCATTCCTGGCAAACCCCAAATATACCGACTACATCTACTCTACCCGTTCTTCGGTGGTACTTGTGAACAAGGATTTCAACCCCACACAGGAGATTTCGGCCACATTGATTAAGGTTGACAATGCCTACGAAAGCCTTGCCAAGCTAATGGCAATGTACGAGGCAAGCAAACCAAAGAAACAGGGTGTAAGCTCTCTTGCATCTATTGCACCAACCGCAAAGATTGGCGAGAACTGCTACATTGCTCCTTTTGTTGTTGTTGGCGAAGGATGTGAAATTGGCGACAACTGCCATATTCAGAGCGGTGTTTCAATAGGCGACGGTGCACGCATCGGAAACGATTGCATCATATATGCAAACGCATCGGTGTATCACGACTGCCGTATCGGCAACAACTGCATTCTGCACAGCGGATGCGTGATTGGTGCCGACGGTTTCGGTTTTGCTCCCACAGCCGACGGATACGAAAAGATTCCTCAGATTGGTATTGTTGTCGTGGAGGACAATGTTGAAATCGGCGCGAACACATGTATCGACCGTGCAACAATGGGTACAACAACCATACATAGCGGTGTAAAGCTCGACAACCTTATACAGATTGCGCACAACTGCGAAATCGGCAGCCACACAGCAATGGCGGCACAGGTTGCCGTTGCCGGAACAACCAAGATGGGTGAATGGTGTATCTGTGGCGGTCAGGCAGGTGTTTCGGGACACAGCACCATCGGCGACCGCACCACAATCGGTCCGCAGTGCGGAACAATCGGTAACCGTAAGGGCGGCGAAAGACTGCTCGGTTCACCGGCTATGGATGCAAAAGAGTACATCAGGGCTACAGCATACCTTAAGCGTCTGCCCGAGATGGATAAGAAGATTAAAGAGCTTACAAGGGAACTTGAGGCTTTGAAAAACAAACAATGATATTTTCATGAACAAACAAAAGACACTTAACGGTAGTTTTTCACTATACGGAAAAGGATTGCATACAGGTTTGAACCTTACAATAACCTTTAATCCGGCACCCGAAAACTATGGTTACAAGATACAACGTATTGACCTTCCCGGTGAACCGATAATAGATGCGGTTGCCGAGAATGTTACTGAGACGACACGCGGTACAGTGCTTACCAAAGGCGAAGCACGTGTGAGCACTGTAGAGCATGCTCTTGCAGCGCTGTTCGCTTTGGGTATAGACAACTGTCTTATGCAGGTGAACGGTCCGGAATTCCCTATTCTCGACGGTAGCGCAATCCTGTATGTCGAGAACATTGAACGTGTGGGAATCAAGGAGCAGAATGCCGAGAAGGATGTCTTTGTAATAAAGTCGAAGATAGAAATCAAGGACGAGAAGACAGGGCATTCAATAATAATTCTCCCCGATGAGAAGTTCAGCCTGAACGTGCTTATCCACTACGACAGCAATGTCCTTTTCAACCAGTATGCCACACTTGAGGACATGAAGAACTTCAAGAAAGATATTGCGTCGAGCCGAACATTCGTGTTCGTGCGCGAACTGGAGGCTTTGCTGAACCTGGGACTCATAAAGGGCGGCGACCTCGACAATGCCATCGTAATCTACGAGCGCGAAATGTCGCAGGAGAACTTCGACAGACTCACCGATATTCTTGGAGTTCCTCACATGGATGCAAAGCGTTTGGGCTATCTGAACCACAAACCGCTTGTATGGAATAACGAACCTGCACGCCATAAGCTGCTCGACATCATCGGCGACCTTGCTCTCGTGGGCAAGCCACTGCAGGGACGCATCATTGCAACCTGTCCGGGACACACTATTAATAATAAGTTCGCGCGCGCGATGCGCAAGGTCATACGCGAGCACCAGATACAGGCTCCCGTATACGACCCCAACCGCGAACCGGTTATGGACATAAAGAGAATAAAGGAACTTCTCCCCCATCGTTCTCCAATGCTCTTGGTGGATAAAGTTACCGAACTCGGTTCAGACTACATTGTCGGCACAAAGAATGTTACAATGAATGAACCGTTCTTTGCCGGCCATTTCCCCGACGAGCCAGTTATGCCGGGAGTGCTGCTCGTGGAAGCAATGTCGCAATGCGGAGCCTTGCTTGTGATGAACATGCTTGACGAACCAGAGAAGTACTCTACTTATTTCCTTAAGATAGACAAGATTGCATTCCACAAGAAAGTTGTACCCGGTGATACGCTTGTATTCAAGGTGGAACAGCCTGCTCCTCTGCGTCATGGCATCACAATGATGAAGGGTTATGTATTCGTAGGCGAGACACTTGTGGCAGAAGCACAGTTTACAGGTCAGATTATTAAGAACAAAGAATAAAAAAGCAAATAGATATGATTAGTCCATTGGCATATATTCATCCGGACGCAAAGATTGGAGAGAACTGTACCATCGAGCCGTTTGTTTTCATCGAAGGCAATGTGGTTATAGGCGACAACTGCCATATCATGGCACACGCATCGGTGCTGAACGGCACACGCATGGGCAACAACAACAAGGTGTTCCACGGTGCTGTAGTTGGCGGTATACCACAGGATTTGAAATTTGTAGGTGAAGACACCACACTCGAAATCGGCGACAATAACCTTATTCGTGAGAATGTTACTCTGAACCGTGGTACAGCTTCGCGCGGCAAGACTGTTATCGGCAGCAACAACCTTTTCATGGAGAACTGCCATATAGGTCATGACAGCGTTATCGGCAGCGGATGTATCATAGGTAACTCAACAAAGATTGCCGGAGAGGTGGAAATCGACAACTTTGCAATACTCAGTGCATGTGTTCTTGTGCATCAGTTCACACACATAAGCAGCTATGTAATGATACAGGGCGGAACAGGTATCACAAAGGATATTCCACCATATATAATTGTGGGTCGTGAGCCTGCAAGATACTGCGGCCTAAACATTGTAGGTCTACGCCGAAGAGGTTTCAGCAACGATACAATCAAGAGCATACGCGATGCATATCGTCACATTTACGAGAGCGGCACCATTGTATCTACTGCGGTTGCACGTATAAAAGAGAGCGGAAATGTTACTCCTGAGGTTGAATTCATACTCAACTTCATTGAGAATGTTTCGGAAAGAGGTATTATTGGATAAAACAGAAATATTATGATATACAAATTCAGACTATTGTCAGACGAAGTGGACAACTTCAGAAGAGACATCCAAATTGATTCAGAGGCTACATTCCTTGAACTGCACAATGCAATTCTGGAATCGGTTAACTATCCCGACGACCAGATGACATCGTTCTTCATCTGCACTGACCAGTGGATAAAGACCGTTGAAATCACACGCGAGGATATGGGTGGCATGTCAGAGGACGAGAACTACTCTATGGCAGAAACAGTCATCGGCGATGTGATTGAGGACGAGAAGCAGAAACTGATGTACGTATTCGACCCGCTTGCCGACCGTGCTTTCTTTATGGAGTTGAGCAAGATTGAATTCGGTAAGGATATCGAAGAGGCTGTATGTGTAAAATCAACAGGAGATGCTCCTGTGCAGCTGCTCAACTTCGACGAGTTGATGAGCAAGACCAATGCTACAGCGTCAGTAGGTCTCGACGACGATTTCAATGAGGATTTCTACGGTAGCGAAGGCTACAACGAGGATGATATTGACCTCGACGGCTACGACATCAACAACATTGCCGATTCAAGCTATTCCGACGACCTTTATTGATTGAATGAATACACTCGTCGTACTGATAGGTCCTACGGCTGTCGGCAAGACTGATACCAGCCTTGCCATAGCCGAACATTTCGGTTGTCCGATAATATCATCCGATTCGCGACAGATGTACAGCGGAATGGAGATTGGCACAGCCATGCCGAGCAAGGACGAATTGGCGCGATGCAAGCACTATTTTGTGGGACATCTGATGCCGGGCGACTATTACAGCGCGGCAAAATACGAAGAGGATGTAATGAGATTGCTCGACGAAGAGTTCAAGCACCACCCTGTGATGCTGATGTCGGGCGGTTCCATGATGTATATCGATGCCGTGTGCAAAGGAATAGACGATATACCCACCGTTGATGATGAGACACGCGCTATGGTACTCGAGAAGTACGAAAAGGAGGGTTTGGAGAAACTTGCGGCAGAACTGCGTCTGCTCGACCCTGAATACTACAATCAGGCGGACATAAAGAATCCCAAACGTGTGATGCACGCTCTGGAAATCTGCTACATGACGGGAAATACTTACACATCGTTCCGCAAACGCGACACCAAGAAGCGTCCGTTCAGAATAATCAAGGTGGGCCTGCAACGCGAACGCGAGGAACTTTACGACCGTATAAACCGCCGTGTGGATATAATGATTGAGCAAGGTCTTGTTGATGAAGTAAAAAATTTCTTGCATCTAAAGAATCATAACTCGCTCAACACGGTAGGTTATAAGGAGATTTTCAAATACCTTGACGGAGAATGGACACTACCCTTTGCCATTGAAAAAATAAAGCAGAACACACGCATCTATTCACGCAAGCAGGTTACATGGTATCGAAAGGACGAAGAGATTGCCTGGTTCCACCCCGACAACATTGAGGATATCAAAAAATATATCGAAGATAAGATTTAAGCCTTATCTTCGATATATTTTTTACCTTGCCATGTATCGCGTTCAAGCATACGGCGTTTTATCTTGTCCACCAGTTCATAATTCTTCAATCCCCAGTCGGGAGCAATGAGCAGTTCCTTTGGCGACTGCGACGCAAAACGCTCAAGCACAAAGTGCGGATTGAGCCTTTCCACATAGTCCACTACGGTTTCAATGTAATCATCAACAGAGAAGAGCGAGAACTCTTCGGGGTTTGCCGCATACTCCTCTGCCATTTTTGTTCCGCGGATGAGTTGCAACTGATGAAGTTTCAATGTTGTCAATGGAAGTTTCGACAACGTTGTAGCCTGTTGCATGAGTTCCTCTCTGCTCTCGCCCGGCAAGCCGAGGATTATATGCGCTCCAACGGGAATACCTCGTGCCGCAGTTCTACGTACCGCATCAACGGCACACGCATAGTCATGACCTCGGTTTATGCGCAACAATGTCTTGTCCGACGTGCTTTCAATACCATATTCAACAAGCACAAATGTGCGTTTCTGTAATTCCGCAAGATAGTCGAGCAATTCATCGGGCATACAGTCGGGACGTGTTCCTATGACAAGCCCCACGCAACCTTCGACACTCAAGGCTTCTTCGTAGCGCAGTTTCAGATTATCGAGCGAATCGTAAGTATTGGTATAAGCCTGGAAATAGGCAAGATAACGCATCTCGGGATACTTATGCGAGAAAAAGGCTATACCCTCTCTCATTTGCTCGGCTACAGGCAGATGCTTGTGGCAGAATGCAGGATTGAATGTACGGTTATTGCAATATGTGCAACCGCCTCTGCCTTTTGTTCCGTCGCGGTTTGGGCATGTAAAGCCACCGTCAATGGTAATCTTCTGAACCTTGAAATCAAAGAGACCTCGCAGATATAATCCGAATTCGTGATAATAGAATCTTGCGTCCATGGTGCATCAGTCTCGTTTACGGAATTCAGTAGGAGTCATGCCGGTCATTCTCTTGTAATAACGGCTGAAATACGATTGACTTGGGAAATTGTATTCATCGGCAAGTTCCTGAATGCTCTTTGATGTATAGGATAGTTCATATTTCAACCTTGCAGAAACTGCAGAATCGATTATCTCCTTTGCCGTATGCTGCGAAATATCGTTGCATACCTCGTTCAGGTAACCGCTGCTCACTCCAAGCTCATTTGCATAGAACAGTACCTCGCGCGAAACGGAATGCGACTCCACCAATGTCTTGATGAAAAGACGGAACAGTTCCTTCTTGCGCGATACATATTCGTGCAGTTCTATATCATATTTACTGTTGCTGGCATAGAATTGTTGCTGAACATAAAAGAGCGATGCCACCTGCTTTATGACAACCTGATCGAAACGCTCCTTGTCCAACAATTTAGAGGACATCTGTATATAGTTGAATGCCGTTTCTATTATCTTGAGATACTCATAGTTGAAATATATCAGCGGATTCTTCTTCACATAGTCGTAATGTTTCATCTTGAGTTCCGCTATGATTGGAGTAAACAACGTATCAGGCAGAATCAGTACCTGAGCCTTAAAACTCTCGTTGCCTCCCTTGAGCATTACAATATCATACGGGTGTATCGAAAGGAAACCGTCTTTTTTCAGGGTGTAGTTCACATAATTTATCTCAATATCTATCTCGCCGCTTTTACACAGCACAAGAGCAAGATTATTGGACTTATAAGGTTTCTTGTATAATGCCTCCATACCCAATTCAAGGATGGATATATTATTCACATTTATAGTCTTTGATTCTTCCATATAAGGCACAAAACATTTTATTTTGGAACAAAAATAAGAAAAACCGCTATAATAAACAATAGTTTGTTTTGAAAATGGACAATCTGAAATAAACAATGAAATAAAAACAGCGATATATAACAATTATTAACAGACACTGCAAGAACAATATTCATTCAGTATCTGTTATATTACTGTGTTTTTCATAGTAATAGATTATGACGGTAGTATCCGCTTGTGAAAGTCGATACCCGAACGGGCAAAAGCGTTTGCTCGGATTCAAAACCACGTCACTCCCCTTGGCGTGGTTTTTTATTCTGCAATTACATGCATCATGCACTCCTTGCAGTGGAACTTGAGCCTGAAACGTCTGCCGTCGCCCGATACGATATACAGCGGTTCGGCATACGGCATTCTTTCACCCTTTTTGCTGCACCAACCCAAACAACGCTTAATGCAATGTTTGCAGAACATTACTGTTGCCTTTTCAACAGGAGCAACCTCGAATGCCGACAAAATATCGCCAACGCCATGCGATGCGTAGAAGCTTTTTGCAAGCGCATTGGAAACATTGCCCTTATAGTCGAGCCTGTCAACAACAAACGGAACATCAGCCTCGTTGAGTTTCATATCGGCTCTTCTGTTATTTTCGAGACATGCCTTGATAAGATCCTCGCATAATGCACGACGCATTTCAGAAAGCAACGACGAAGGTACAAACCAATTGTCGGATGTCTCTATGGTTACATCTTCTACATCAAAAGGAGTGTTGCCCCATTTCTTCAGTTGGGCAACTATGTTGGCATTCTGTGGCGAGCGTGCTATTTCCTTATTGAAAGGTTGCTCAATACGGCATACAACAGCGTTTTCGGTTACGGCTTCAACCAAGAAGCCGTTTTCATTATCGGAAAAAGATATTTTTATTGCAAGCCTGCGCGGAACATCCGGGCGCGACAGTTCCCTTTCAAAATCACAATCATAGTTACGGAACAGTTCATCACCACTATTTATATCGGGCATCGTCTGTGGGAATACCCTATTTCCCTCTGCCCTGTTTATTCTGAATCCGCAAAGTTTTCCGTTCGATGCAACAAAACATGCACCGTCGCCATTGTTGAACTCCTTGCCGGTTACGGTAAAGAAGTTTCGCGACACAAATTTCACACGTCCCATGCGCTCACCCATGGATTTGGGAGTGTCGAACGACTCCATATTCTCCTTTCCGTTCTTGAGCATGTAATCGGTGAAACCACGGCTGAAACTCTTTTCGGGCGATGGAACAAACTGTGGGGATATCTTTCCGTACGAAGAACGTGCATACTCTTTACGACGGGCAAACAACTCATCGAGTCTTGCACGATAGTAGGCAGTAATATTCTTTACATACGATTCATCCTTCAGACGACCCTCTATCTTGAGCGATGAAACGCCGGCATCGAGCATCTCCTCGAGATAGTCGCTGCGGTTCATATCCTTTAACGACAGCAGATGCTTGTCCTTTAATATAATATTGTCGTCGGCATCAACCAGATCGAAAGGCAGACGGCAGAACTGCGCACACGCACCTCTGTTGGCACTGCGTCCAAAACAATGTTGCGAAGCGTAGCATTGTCCGCTATAACTCACACACAATGCGCCATGAACAAAGACTTCGAGTTCGGTTGTCGGGTTCGCCTTATGTATCTCTTCTATCTGTTGCAAAGTCAATTCACGTGCAAGTACCACGCGCGGAAAACCAACATCGGAAAGAAATTTCACCTTCTCGGCATTACGGTTGTCCATCTGCGTACTTGCATGTAATGGAATGGGAGGAATATCCATACGCAGAATACCCATATCCTGCACTATAAGAGCATCCACTCCTATATTGTATAGTTCTCCTATGAGTTTTTCCGCTTGTGCAACCTCATCGTCATAAATTATTGTATTGAGCGTAACATACACCTTCACACCAAAGATATGCGCATACTCCACGAGTTTTGCTATATCCTCCACACTATTGCCGGCAGCCTGTCGGGCACCGAATTGCGCAGCTCCTATATACACGGCATCTGCACCATGATTAATCGCGGTTATTCCTGTCTGGAGATTCTTTGCCGGAGCAAGCAGTTCGATATGACGTTTAAATTGCATTTGTTCAAATTTTATGCGAAGATACAACTTTTATATTCAAACCGATTGCTACTACACTTTTTTTTGTTAATTTTGCTTCGTGGAAAATTTGATCAGACATATAACCAAGCTTCTGTCGCGCCATAACTGCGTGATACTGCCCGGCATAGGTGCATTTTTGGCACATAAGGTTCCTGCGTCGTACAATGCGAAGGAACAGATTTTCATGCCGCCACACCGTGAATTGGGATTCAACCCCAATATTACGGTAGATGATGCATTGCTGCTTTCGGAATATGTGTCAGCCGGAAACACCACTTACGAAAAAGCCGAAAAGAGAATGTCGCACGACATAGCATCGTTCCGCAGAGCACTTTCGGGCAAAGGAATGTGCTGTTTCGGTGAGTTGGGAACATTCCACATGAATATAAACGGAGCAATATCCTTTTCAGCAAACGCCAATGCGATAGACGACCCCGAAAATTATGGTTTCGAGGTGTTGTCGATGCCGCTTCTGAGCCAGTGCAAGGAGAGAACAATAGTAATAAAACAGCGCGACTTCAGCAGATATATTGCTATTGCCGCAGCCGTTATACTTGCATTCTTCCTTGTAACACCAATAAGCGACAATGCATACGAAAAGAGCATGCAGGCATCCATTGCACAGATAAGCACCAAGGTTACGGTTGCAACAGAAACAGCAAAGGATGTTGAAGAATGCAGAATATCTCCTGTTACCGACACGGTAACCGAGAACATATACACAGAGCCACAGGAAATTGCACCATCCGTTCCACAGCAAGAAGAACCTGCAATTGCAGAGCCTGTAAAGCCGGCTCCCGTAGTTACTGCACCACAGAAGACATATTCCATTATTGTGGCAAGCCTTCCCAATGCCAGCGGTGCAGAATTGGCAATAAAACAACTTTCAAGAAAGATGAGCACCGACTACACGGTAGTTGTGGGTGGTGGCAGACATCGTGTCTCTGTTGGCGACTACAACAGCATGGACGATGCCAATGCGGCTCTTTCACTTATAAAATCAACATTCCCCGACGCGTGGGTTCTGACACACTGATTCATATTCCATGAGCAAGATTATCTGTCCTAAATGCGACCATGCCATAGATTTTGATGCCTCAGGTTATAAAAAGGGGCAATCACTTGTCTTTGAATGCGACAAGTGCCGCAAGAGTTTCACCATACGCATAGGCGAAACAGAAGAAGATATCCAAACCGAAGATTTCGGTCATGTGGTGGTTATCGAGAACACCTTCTGTTACAAACAGATTATTCCTTTGAGCGAAGGAGACAACATGCTCGGTCGTTACAACAAAGGAACAGTGATATCAAACCCCATTGAGACAAGCGACCCGAGCATGGACCGCAGACATTGCATTATAAATGTGAAACGCGACTATTCAGGCGGTCTCAAATACACCATCCGCGACAATCAGAGCGTTACAGGAACATTCGTAATGAACAGGATTCTGGGAAACAAAGAACGATTGTTAATCGAGGACGGTGCTATTATCACACTGGGAGCCACAACACTTATTTTGCATACACCCGATGGTGAATAAATAAGAAAAACGAGCCAAACGGCTCGTTTTCTCTTTATAATCAGATTGCCTTGCAGGCATCTTCAAGGAAACTGAGTTCTTCGCCCTCCAGATATGGCGAGAGTTGCTCAAATACCATTGCATGATAAGCATTGAGATATTCGCGTGCGTCGTTGCCAAGCAGTTCCGAAACAATCGGAGTTGTATCTATGGGACAGAGTGTCAGAGGCGAGAGCTGGTAGAAAGCACCGAACTCCGTTTCGCAATATTCCTTTACAATCATGGTGTTTTCGATACGTATACCATGACGACCTGCCTTATACAATCCCGGTTCATTGGTAACAGTCATGCCGGGAACAAGATGAGTGGGCATATTATTCATACGTATCTGATGCGGACCTTCGTGGACATTAAGGAAATGCCCCACACCATGACCCGTGCCATGCAGATAGTTCTCACCAGCCTGCCACAACCATTGACGCGCAAGCACATCAAGCTGCGTACCGCATGTTCCTTTGGGGAATTTCGCCATAGCAAGCGAAATATGTCCGCGAAGCACGCGAGTGTAATCGGCTTTTTCTTCATCGGTCAATCCGCCCAAAGCGATTGTACGTGTAACGTCTGTTGTACCGTGCAGATACTGTCCGCCACAGTCGAGCAAAAGGAATCCCTTTGGCTGCAACACGGCATTCTCTGCCGGCGTGGGTTCATAGTGGACAATAGCAGCGTTTGCACCGTATGCCGCAATGGTCGCAAAACTCAATCCCGTGAAAGATTCATCGGCACTGCGCAACTCGGTGAGTTTAGCATCAACATCAAGTTCTGTAACACCACCCTGCTCAACCGCAGGTTTCAACCAATTCAGAAGTTTTACCATTGCAACACCTTCGCTGAGCATTGCACGCTCAAAACCCTTGATTTCGGTCTCGTTCTTTACAGCCTTCATAAGAGCTATAGGAGAATCACTCGGCACAGCATTCTCGCCTACAGTAAGTCCGACAGCGATATTACATTTGTTGGGTTGTAGCAGTAATTTCCTTTCATCATAAGTTTTAATAGCCTGCAATATTTCCTCGTAAGGAGCTGTTGTTATGCCTTGCGACAGCAGATATGCCGTAACATCGGGAGTGAGTTTACGCTCATCTATATACAACACAGCCTCTTTGGCAGTAACAATCATATAAGAGACAAGAACTGGGTTGAATTCCACATCATTGCCACGCAGATTGGTGAGCCATGCAATCTCGTCGAGCATGGTTACAACCATTCCGTCAACGCCCTCTTTCTTAAAAGCCTCGCGCAGACGTGCAATCTTTGAAGCGGCACTCTCACCAGCAATCTCCAGGGGCATTATGCGCGCCACCGACAACGGAACCGACGGGCGTTGCTTCCACAACTCATCGAACGGGTCGTTTACAAGATTCAAGGCAATACCGCAATCGGATAGCGGCATATCCCAAGCATCCAGTTCCACCATAGAACAAACCGTAGCATCCACTCCCACCACATCAGCATCCTTAAGGTTTTTACATAGCCACTCGATTATCGAAGGAGTTTCGGCAAGCCCGTCCTTCATAAGCTCAAAGCCAGTACCTTCGAGCGATTTCTCTGCGGCAAGCCAATAGCGCGAATCGGTCCACAACAGAGCCTTATCAGCTGTAACCACAACTGTTCCAGCCGAGCCGTCAAACCCCGACAGCCACTTACGACACTTCCATCGGTCGGCAACATATTCGCTGCTGTGCGGGTCGCTGCTTACAACAACAAAGGCACTCAAGCCACTTTTTCGCATATAAGAGCGGAACAGTTCCACCCTCTCCTTTATTATTTCACAATCCATAAAATTCCAATTGTAATTTCATTAAGCAAATATAGTACAAACGAGCGAAATAATATCAAGCTTACTACATCTTTATCAAAAAAAATAATCGCAAGAAAACAAGGATATTACGCAAATTTGTATTACCTTTGCACCGCTTATACGAGATATAGGCTAACTCAAATCATTAACCATTAAAAAACAAACAAGAAAATGGCAACAAAAATCAGACTACAGAGAAGAGGTCGTAAGCACTACGCATTCTACTCTATCGTGATTGCAGATTCGAGAGCTCCACGTGATGGAAAGTTTACTGAGAAGATCGGTACTTACAATCCTAACACAAACCCTGCAACAGTTGAAATCAACTTCGAGCGTGCTTTGTGGTGGGTTAACAACGGTGCTACTCCTACAGACACAGTTCGTAACATCCTTTCTCGCGAGGGCGTTTATTTGATGAAGCACCTCCAGGGTGGTGTTAAGAAGGGTGCATTTGACGAGGCTGCTGCTCAGGCTAAGTTCGAAGCTTGGAAGACAGCTAAGGTTAATGCTCTCAACGGTGTTAAGAGCGCTGAAGAGCAGGCTAAGCGTGACGACAAGAAGGCACGTTTGGAGGCTGAGAAAGAGGTTAACGCAGCTATTGCAAAGAAGGTTGCTGAGAAGAAGGCTGCTGAGGCTCTTGCAAAGGCAGAGGCTGAGGCTGCTGCTGAAGCTCCCGCAGAGGAGGCAACAGAGGCTCCTGCAGAGGCTTAATAAACCTTTTACCCCTAACGGGGATGCAGTAATGCTCAAGATAAAGACCGACAAATTTGTCGGTCTTTTATTTTTGCTGTATTTTTGCCCAATGTCCACAAAGTCCTAAAACAAACGTTTATATAAATGAAGAACAGCATAATCACATACTGTATTCTATCTCTCGTGGCACTGATTTCGTGCGGAGAGGACAGAACCAACGAATACCTTGAGCAGACAAAGGAGAACCAATGGATATACAACACCATGAAGGATGTGTATCTGTGGAAGCAGAATATAAGCGAGCCCAAACGTTCGGAGTTCTTCACCACACAGGAAAAGTTCTTTTCGTCGCTCCTTAACAAGAGCGACAAGGCATCGTTCTTTACATTGGCGCAGCCGACAGGTGATTACGGAATGAGCGTTGCCCTTATGCGCGACCCCATTGCCGAAAAGCCAAGCCGTGTGTATGCGCTGGTGATGTATGTGGAGCCCAACTCCCCTGCCGCCATAGCCGGCATAAAACGCGGTACATGGATTACGGCAGTTAACGGCAAGCAACTCACAACATCGAGCGAATCAATTCTTAAACAGGGAGAACAGGCAAAACTGGCTACTGAATATATTGAGTTCGACAACGAGACAAACCAATATTTCTGGGTACAGAGCGATACGATAGAGATTACTGCGTCGGTGCCTTATGATGTATGCAGTATTGGAATGGACAGTATATACAGCATACGCGAAAAGAGAGTCGGTTACCTGTTGTGCAACAATTTCAACGGCACAGAATTCATAGACAACACAAGCAGCATTCTTGAAGAATTTATTGCACAGAACACCACCGACATTATAATTGACCTACGCTATAACACAGGTGGCGAAACGAGCAATGCCGCGGCATTTGCAAGCATGCTTGTTCCGGCAGAACTTGCAGGCAAGCCATTCTGTACACTCAAGGACCTGAACGAAGAGGTTGACACTGTGTACAACTACACAGAACAGCCATTCAATATTGGCGACAGAAATATATTTTTCATAATAGGTTCAGACACAAAGGGTGCTGCAGAACTTGTTGTAAGTTCAGTAAACGCTTCAAGGGATATGTACGAGGTTATGGTTGTCGGGCAGAGCACTTCGGGAACAAACACCGTGGTTGAGAAGTTTGAATCGCCATACGGTTTCTCAATAAGCCCTGTTACTGCTGTGGCATACTCTTCAAACGGGGATATTCTGTCACCCGACGGCATAAAGCCCGATTATACGGTAAATGAATTGGAACTTATAAAGCAATCCATACATCCCCTTGGCAACAGCAGAGAATATCTGCTCTACAACACCATGTATATAATTTCCAACGGCACATTGCCTGTAAATTAAAAATAAACAAATACATTTTCAGCAATGCGACAGATTCCACTCTGTCGCATTTTTTTTGTATGCCAAGAACCTATGTGCCATAAAGTGTGTTATTTGAGCAGGTAACCTTAAATATCAATAAACATGAAAAAGATTCTTTTACTTGTGGCTACAGCCACCACCCTCCTTTATGCTTCGTGTAATTCATGCAATGGTAACAGACAGAACGGTGTCGCTATTGAAAGCGAAACGGACAGTATCTATTGGATCAACGATTCAACACTTGGTGATGTACAGACTTTTGTCTTTGAAGGAACAACACCTATGTATAACAATGCCATTGCAGATGTGGTGCTGACGGTAAGCACCATAAACCTGAACAGCGATGGAACATATACCATCACCACCGATTACATTGACGAAGGTCTTGCCACACAAACCGATAATGGAGAGGCAATATTCCTGCTTGGAACAGAAAACGACAGCACAGCAACTGTAATTGAACTGATGTCGGCAAACAACTACCCTGCCGTGAGTTTCATGATGTTGGAGGACAGTTCTTTGGTGAAAGTCGGCAATAACGGCAAACCTGCCGTTGCGCACAAGAACCACCGTTTGAAGATTAAGAAGTAATAAAGCGATTTTATATGAAAAGGAACATCATCATTTCAGCTGTAGCGGCATGTATTGCTATGGTTGCGTGCCAGAAAAGCCCCGACACCGATATGCTGGACAACGACTATCTGGTTTACACGAATTACGACACGGGTACCGATTTCAATTCCATTGGTACGTTCCATGTCATTGACAGTATTCTTATAATAGGAAACGACGAGAAGGCTTCGTACTGGAACAACAATAATTCGCTGAAGATTGTAAATGCATACAGAGCCGGGCTTGAAAGTGCCGGATTCACGCCCGTCACAGAAGGTGAAGAGCCTGATGTTGTACTGCAACTCAGTTATATAAATACTACATATTATTTCAACACTTACGGTTCAGGACCATGGTGGAACTATTACCCCGGATACTGGAACTGGGGTGGCTGGGGCTGGTATTACCCATATTCGTTCACATACAGCTACAGCACCGGTTCAATAATAGGCGAACTTGTAAACACCAATGCACCCACTGCGCAGAACGACAAGCTGACCGTTGTATGGAATTCATATATATGTGGTATACTCAACGGCAACAACCTTAGCCTTACACGCACTCTTGATGCCATTAAACAGGCTTTCGTACAGTCGCCCTATTTAAATAAGAAACAGTAACCTTTTAAAAACAGTCTTATGAAAAGTATACGTTATTTATTCCTTATACCGCTTTTTGCCATGACGGCATTGATTCCGTCAACAAGCAAGGCGCAGATTTCGCTCGACAGTTATTACAACATCGACTGGCAGTTCAACATTCCTTTAAGCAACAGTTTCTCGAACAAAGCAAGTGGTTGGGGAATGAACTTTGAGGGCGGATATTACGTTCACAGGAATGTTGCCATAGGTGCTTTTGTGAGTTTCCACACCAACAACGAGTATTTCCCACGCGAGACATTGCATCTGTCGCCTACCCTTTCATTGAACACCGACCAGCAGCATCAGATGTTCACCCTGCCCTTTGGTGCTCTTGTACGATACAGATTCATAGAGAGCGACATACAGCCATACGTGGGGTTAAAGCTGGGTGCCTGTTATTCCGAGTTCAACGACTATTATTACATATTCATGAAAGGTCAGGACCGTTGGGGATTCATAGTTTCACCCGAAGTGGGATTCAACTGGTATCCTTGGGCAAACAGCATCGGATTCCACCTTGCAATATATTATAACTATGCCACCAACAAGCACGAAGTTATGACATATTCGCAGAACGGGTTGAACAACATCGGATTCAGAGTCGGTCTGGCTTTCTAAAAAAAACGAATGGTTGAGCGCGATGCTCAACCATTCGTTTTGCGATTTATTCTGCAGGAACCATACTTACTTCTATAAAGTTGCCTTGCTTAAGAATGTATTCCGCCAGTTTACGGACATCCTCTTTTGTTATGCCCTTTACAATGGATTCAAAGTTCGAATGGCTGTCTTCGTTCTCAAAATAGTAGCTGTACATCCAGTTCATCCATGCGGCATTCTTTCTCTGACTCTCCTCGAAGTTCTTGAGCATATAACTGCGGACTTTCTCAACGTGCTCTTCGGCAGGACCTTCGGCA
This sequence comes from uncultured Bacteroidaceae bacterium, assembly GCA_904502235.1. Classification (GTDB taxonomy): domain Bacteria; phylum Bacteroidota; class Bacteroidia; order Bacteroidales; family Bacteroidaceae; genus HGM04593. The sequence goes on along the minus strand of CAJGDP010000002.1, from coordinate 52,427 downwards.
GCCATCTTCTCGAACTCGCGGACAATGATTGCAGCAAGTTCCTCGCGACGCTCAGGAGCCATATTGAAGTTTACTGTAAGAGAATACTCTTCGTTTGGACGACGCGAAATGTTTCCGCTCACGCCGACACCGTATGTACCACCCTCCTTCTCGCGAACCTCTTCGGTGTATACTATCTGAAGTATCTGTGAAAGGAAGTTCATGGTAATTCTGCTCTTCTGTGTAGATTCTATATCACCTGAATAGCATATGAGTTCTGTTCCAGTTGGGTTCTCCATCTGCTTTTTGAAGTTGTTGCGATATACGCCCTTGCGTGTCTCAACCGAAGATTTCACAATCTCCTCCACGCGGCCATTGCATGGCAATGCACCGATATACTGCTCAACCAGCGGCTTGATAGCTTCGATATCCACATTTCCTATGATAAAGAACATATATCCTGTTGCATCACTTGTTCTCTCCTTATATATTTCAAGCACTCTGTCGTAGTCGATTTTATCGACATCGGCTGCAACAAACGGCAATGTACGTGGATGACCTTTATAGAGAGCAAATGCGAGAGTATCGCTCAATGCAGTGTTGGGATTGATGTTTCTGTCCTTAAGGCTGTTTCGCATGCGTGTTGTCAAAGACTCGAAAGCATTCATATCCTTGCGTGGAGATGTGAACTTAAGGTACATCAACTGGAACATATCCTCGGCATCCTTGGGAGAGCAGCCTGCTGTGATTATATCGTGCAACGGACCGCTGCCTACATTTGCGCTTGCTGTGCTGCCGGCAAGTTTCTTGCCGAGCTGTGTTGCGTCGAACACGCCAAAGCCACCGATACCTGCCAATGAACCTAACATCGAGATATTGATTCTCTCGCTGTCGGCATAGCGGTTTGTACCACCAATCTTATATCCGGCAAGAGAAATCTGGTCCGCCTGGAAATCTGTAGGTTTAACAATAACCTTTATTCCATTGGACAAAGTCCATATTGTTGTACCCCATTTGCCCTCTTCGGTAGAAACCACCTTGCCACCTGTTGGAAGTTCGGCAAGAAGAGGTGCATCAACAGAATTGTCTTCGTATGGTTCTATACCACGTGTGTTCTCAATCATTGAGAGCAACATCTCTATATCCTCTTTACCGGGATATACTACGCCTTCTTTCTCGGGAGCGTATGAAACTACTACTCTATTGTCCTTACGGTGCAATGCAGGGATTACAGCGTTTACCTCGTCTAGAGTTATTGAGTTTATCATCTCCTTGCTCAGTTCATACTCCATTTCGGGTGCCATAAGGCTCACTGCGTCAAGAAAATGACGGATGCAGTTCTGTGCATGGTAGCTGTTGGTGCGTTTGTCGCGCTCGGCATACCATGAATCCATTCCTGCAAGCATGCTCATTTTAAGACGGTTAAGCTCAGCCTCGGTGAAACCGAAACGACGTGCACGCTCAACCTCAGTGAATACCATTGGTATTGCCTGCAACATCTGCTCCTGCTTGCAGGTAACAGAGACATTGAACGATTTCATTGTCATTGAAGTACCATAATCGCCAAAACCTACACCGGCACGCAGATATGGAGGATTCTCCTTTGAAAGGATTTCAGAGAAACGTGTATTCAACAGGCTCATTGCCAAGCTACGTACAGAGTTCTCGCGTATTTCTGCTGCTGTATTGCGCAACTCACGGGGAGCGGCTGTGTGCTTATACATCAACTGCAACACATAGTTCTGCTGTTCCTTGTCTATCTGCTGTGAGAATATCATATCTTCGTTATCCTCCACGGGATAATATACACGCTCCACTGGTTTCTTTGCTGCCTTGATGCCCTTGAAGATTTTCTTCACCTTCTTCTCCATCTTGTCCACATCAATATCACCTACGATGATGATACCCTGCAAATCGGGACGATACCATGTCTCGTAATAGTCGCGAAGAGCTTCGTATGGGAAATTGTCGACAACCTCCATGATACCGATAGGCAAACGTGTACCGTATTTGTTACCGGGGAAGATATCGGCAAGCATACGCTCCTGCATACGCATCATTGCGCTGTTGCGTCCGCGCCACTCCTCGTGGATAACACCACGTTCCTTATCTATCTCTTCGGGATCGAGAGTAAGACCGTCTGCCCAGTCACGGAGAATCCACAGGCATGAATCTATTGCACCGTCGATATTCACAGGTACATTGTCGATGTTATAGACTGTCTCGTCAATTGATGTATAGGCATTAAGGTCGGCACCGAACTTCACACCGATACCCTCGAGATAGTTGATTACTCCCTTACCCGGGAAATGGTCGGTACCATTGAAACACATATGCTCAAGGAAATGGGCAAGACCACGCTGGTTCTCCTCTTCCTGAATTGAGCCTACCTTCTGCGCAATGTAGAAGTTTACAAGATTCTTGGGATTCTCGTTATGACGGATGTAATAGGTAAGTCCGTTTTTGAGTTTTCCCACCCTTACCGACTTGTCGATAGGCAGTTGTTCGTTTTCGTTCTTTGCCGTAGCCGCTGTAGACACCACAAGTGCCACAAGGCAAAACAGCAACATTTTCAAATTAAGTTTCATTTTGTTTATTTTAAATTTAGATTTCGTCAGAATTCATTCTGCAAAATTAATTAAAATATAGCATATTAAGCCACATTCAGTTGTTAAATAATGCTATTAAACAGAGAATGCCGTTTAATTAAAACCGGAGACTCCTTGATTAAATGCGCAAAATTTTCTAAATTAGCAAAAGATTTCAATAGTTTACTTATGCAAATAATACACACTGCCGATTGGCATTTAGGACAGACATTCTACAGTTTTGAACGCACCGATGAACATCGTGTTTTTCTCGATTGGTTGGCAAACATTTTAAAAGAACGCAAGACGGATCTGCTTTTGATTGCAGGAGACGTTTTCGATTCGCCCAACCCTTCGGCAGAAGCGCAGCGTATGTTCTATACATTCCTCAGAAAGGTTACCACAGAGAATCCGGATCTGCAGGTGATTATAACCGCAGGAAACCACGATTCGGCAGCACGTCTCGAAGCTCCAAATCCGCTTTTGAAGACATTCAAAACCCACGTATCGGGAATCGTGCATTATAAGAACGACGAAATAGATTACGAGCGCATGATTGTTCCCGTTGGAGATGACACATGTTGTCTTGCCGTGCCATATCTACGCCATAACGACCTGCCCAAAGCCGAGACATACAGCGAAGGGATAGCGAAATTCTACTCTAACCTTTATTAAATTGCAAAGGAAAAGTATTCAAGAATAATTGCCATGGGACACTTGCAGGCATCGGGTGCCGAGGTTTCGCTGGGCGACAATTCGGAACATGCGATAATAGGTGGATTGGAAGGCATTGACTCAGGATTTGCAAAAGCCGGAATATCATATTTCGCATTGGGACACCTGCATAAAGCGCAAAGAGTGGGCGGAAGAGAACATGTGCGCTATTCAGGCGCACCGTTGCCCATGTCGTTCGCCGAAAGGAAGAATATACAAAGCGTAACTCAAGTAAACATAGACAACCAGGGTACTACAATAGAAAAAATTATCTTTGACGCACCTGTTAAGTTGTTGAGTATCCCCGAGAAGCCTTTACCCATAGAAGAGATTCTTCCCTTGCTTGCAGCCTTGGAAGATGGCGAGATAAACAACAGATCACCCTTCCTTGAAATAAAGGTTCTAGTAAAGAGTGTCGACCCCACCCTACGCAACCAGATAGAACAGGCCATTGCCGGCAAGTCGGTGAGACTTGCACGTCTTGAATCGGTTTGCGAAAAGAAAGAGGGAGAGAAACGTGTTGTAACATTCGAGGAGTTCAAGAAGACATCGCCCAATGAACTGATTGAGGAGTTATACATGAGGATGAACGGTGAGGAGATGCCCATTGAGTTGAAAGATATTATGGACGACATTATTAAGGAGGTTGTAAAATGAAGATATTGGCAATAAAAGGAAAAAATCTGGCTTCGCTCGAAGGTGAGTTTGAGATAAATTTCAGGGAAGAGCCCTTGAAATCAGCCGGTATATTCGCAATAACAGGACCTACCGGCTCGGGTAAAAGTACCATTCTTGATGCAATGTGCATTGCCTTGTATCGCCAGACACCACGTTTCAACAGTGTTGTAAACAAACTTGATATTGAAATACATGGCAAAGACGGAATAAAGGACAGCGATATAAGGACTATTCTGCGCCGTGGTAAGAGCGAAGGCTATGCCGAGGTTGAATTCAAAGCCGTTGACGGTAACCAGTACAGAGTACGTTGGAGCATAGCGAGAGTTAACAACAGCGCGACTGGAAATTTCAGGAAAGAGTCGTTGGATTTAACAAATCTCACAACAGGAGAACATTCTGCTCCGGGAATAAGAGAGTATGAAAAGATTATTCCAGAGCTCATTGGACTCACCTTTGAGCAGTTCAACCGCGCGGTATTGCTTGCACAGGGTAATTTTGCAGCATTCCTTAAGGCAAGCGAGAATGAAAAGGGAGAGATTTTGCAGACTCTTACAGGCACCGAGATTTATAGCCGGATATCTGCAATGATATACGAGCGTTTTGATATTGCCAAAAAGAAACTTGCAGACATAGAAGAGAAAAATAGAGAACTTGTAAAACTGATACTGAACGATGAGGAATTCGCAGAGTTGAACAAGCAACTCCATTCACTTGAGAAGAGATCGGAAGAAGCAAACAAAGAGCAGAAAATCCTTATCATAAAAAAAGAATGGCTTGATCGCTTTATCCAGATCACAGATGATATTGAAAAAGCAGAAAAAGAACTCATTAATGCCAGACAGGCGTTGAACAATGACGCTCCACGCGTAGCAAAACTCCAACGCATAGAGAGTGTGCAGGATATCCGCGACACACACACATCGCTTTGCAGTTCACAGGAGAAGTGCAGCAGTTCGGAAAAGGAGATTACTGCAATCGAGGAAAAGCTCTGCAGCAAAGAGATTGAACTAAAGAGAATCAGTGATGAGGTTTCTGTAGCTGTAAATAACCAGGATGCTCTTAACAAGGAGTGGCAAGAGATGCAACCACGCATAATGCAGGCTATAAAACTGGAGGAACAGGTCGAAAACGAAGCCAAAAGAGCAAAGGAGATTGCTGCAGAAACAGCAAAACTTCAAAAGGAGTACAACGAAAACAGAACAAGAAAAGAGGATATCACCAAGAGAATTTCTGATCTCAAGAACGAAGTGGAGAAGATTAAAGAATGGTATGAGAAGAACAGGTGTTTTGAAAACGCCGTTCCATACATCCCTACCATAATTTCCAACATCATAGCGGCAAACAACGACATTGCGAATGCCGAAAGCGAAGCGAAGCTGCTTGCAATGGCAGAGAAGCAACTCAATGCCAATATTCAGAATCGTGATATCGCAAACAAGCGCAAAGAAGAGTTGGAAAAGACCTTGTCGAGCGAAATAGCATTGTTGCGCGAAAAACTTGTCGAAGGTACACCCTGCCCTGTCTGTGGCAGTTGCCATCACAATATATCGCACGAAAGGCTTAGCACTCTGGAAGAGAAAGAACTCGAAAAAGAGAAGTTGCTGGTTAAGCAACGTCTGGAATATCTTGAAAAATGCGTAAAACAAGATATAGAAAAAATTGCCGAACATAAGAAAGCAATCGAAATGCATCATTCCGCTGCTGAATGTGCAATAAAGAGAAGTGTGGAACTATTGGGGGATATCGAAAATCCCAAAGAACTGCTTGCAAGAAAAGATGTTTGCAAGATGCTCAACGAGATTAAAAAAGGTTGGGAAGAGAACAAGAAAAAGGAGCAGCAATTCACCGAGGAAGCCAACATTAAGACAAGCACTCTTGAGATGTTGGAAAAACAATGTACAAAGGATGCCGAAGAAATTAATGCAAAGAAAAAGCTGATCAAAGAAATTGAAGCACGCATACAGGATTGCAAAGCCGGAATTATTGAGTTATTGGGTGTAAATACCACAACAAAAGCACTGCAAGAGCAATATAACTCCAGAATAGAAAAGGTAAACAAAGCAGTTGCTTCTTCTATGGAAAGCAGAAACAGAATTGCTGAAATCTGCAACCAGCTCAAAGGTCAGCTCTCCGAAAAGAGCAAGTCACTCGAGGAGGAAAAACAGCATAGCGCATCCCTTATGCAGGAAATAGAGAGCTATCTTGCAAAACGTGATGATAATATGACATTTGCAGAACTGAAGGAGATTCTCTCAATAAGTCAGGGTGAAATTATTAAGCTACGTAGCGATATAGAAAAGCTCAACAAGCGTGTCAATGAAGCAACTGCAACAAAAGCCGAACGCGAGCGCAATATCAAAGAGCACAGAAATGCCGAGATAAAACCAAACGAGAACGAAGATGCTACATACCTTCAGACGGCAATAGAGGATATTGAGAAAAACAACAAGGTGATTGTAGAAGATATTGCAACCATTAAAGGAATACTTAAAAGCCATCAGGATAACTGCCGTAAATTTGCTGAATACAAGGATGAATACGAACAGGCAAAAAAATATCATGCTCAGATACAGACTCTTAACACGATGTTCGGTTCAAAGAGTGGCGTGACGTTAATGAAACTGGTTCAAGGATACACACTTGAAATACTTCTGGAAGTTGCGAACATACACCTGAAGGATATAACCGGACGTTACCAACTCACAAGAATGTCTGACGAGAATCTTGGTATAAAGATTATTGACCTTGACATGCTATCCGAGACACGTTCAGTCCACTCATTGTCGGGAGGAGAGACATTCCTTGTATCGTTGGCATTGTCGCTGGCATTGTCTTCAATATCATCGAACAAGATGAGCATTGAGTCTCTGTTTATAGACGAAGGCTTTGGTGCACTCGACAGCGATACTCTCAAAACCGTGATGTCGGCACTTGAGAGACTGCAAAGTCAAGGACGCACAATAGGTGTCATATCGCACTATGGCGAAATGCTTGAGCAGATTCCTGTAAAGGTTGCAGTTAAGAAGCAGAACTCGGGACGCAGTAAAATTGAAATCAAAGAAAGTTGAAAACAGATATGGAAAGAACATTAAAGATATACAGAGCTTCGGCTGGTTCGGGCAAGACATTTACTCTTGCTCTCGAATATATGAAGTTGCTAGTTGAGAATCCGCACTCATATCGCAACATACTTGCCGTAACCTTTACCAACAAGGCTACGGGCGAAATGAAGGAGCGTATATTGGGAAAACTATACGGAGTGGCAAACAATCTTAAAGATGCAAAGGTCTATCTGGACAAGATGGTTCAGCAATTGCCACACCTTAGCAAAGAGACTATCATAAAGAATGCGGGCAAGGCATTAGACCTTATATTGCACGATTACGGTCACTTCCGTATCCAGACCATTGATGCATTTTTCCAGACTGTTCTCCGCAGTCTTGCCAAAGAGCTTGAACTGAACGGAGACATGGAGATTTCACTCGATGGCGACACGTTGCTCGAAGGTGCTGTGGACAGTTATATTCGCAACCTTGATCCCGTGCCAAGCCAGATTGCGCCTATTCTTAATTTCATTGACGACAAACTTACAGCCGGATACGACTGGCATGTAGGAAACGACCTTAAGGATTTTGCAAAGAACATCCTGAGCGAAGAGTATCAGCAACGTGGAGAGAAACTGCGCGAAGATATGGAAAAGGCAAACGGTGCACTGCTGAATGAATTCTACAATAAGGTAAGTAAAAAAAGAAAAGACGTAATTGATACTGCAAAAAATATAGGAAACAGATTTTTCCAGTTGGCAGGCACTTATAAACCCAACGACTTTTACGGCAATAAGAACGGAGACCCCACAAAGGGATTATGGGGAATGTTTGCAAAGCTTCAGAACGGTGAAATAATTGAGATTTCCAATACGATTCAGAAACTGGCAACCACACCGGAAAAGATTTCAAGTGTGTGTGCCGGGACTGATGAAATTGCCCATCTCATAACTGCAGCCATTCCACTCCATCGCGAAAAGAACAACTGTGCTCTCTCTTTGAAACATTACCACCAGCTTGGAATGCTAAACAGCATTGCAAAGACTCTGAAAGATGAAAACGAGAAAGAGAACCGTTTCCTGCTTGCCGAGACAACACATCTGCTGAGCAGCATGATTGGAAAGAACACCACTTTCATTTTTGAAAAGATAGGTACTGAAATCGACCATATCTTCATTGATGAATTCCAGGATACATCAAAACTGCAATGGACCTGTTTCAAGGTGTTGCTCGATGAGGTGCTTGCGCGTGGCAATTTCAATCTTATTGTAGGCGATGTAAAGCAATCGATATACCGTTGGCGTAACAGCGACTGGAATATCATGAACAAGATTGGAGACGAATTCCGTAGCGACCTTATAACATTTGCAGAACAGACTGTAAAGTTGGATGGGAAGGAGTACTACTCCACCAACTACAGAAGCGACAGCAACATTGTTGCATTCAACAACATGCTGTATAACAACGCCATAAAATCCATCTCTGCCACCTATGACAAGCAACTTGGACCTCAGAGACTGAGCGAATTGCAATTGGCATACAACGATGTGGAACAGGCATTGCCGGAGAAGAAAGAACCGAATAACGGATACGCCGAAATACGTATCATAAATAAGGATAACAATGACGACAATTTCAAGGATTGCGCAATAAAACAACTGATACAGACCTTCCATACTCTTTTTGACGAAAACAACATAACTCCGGGTGAGATTGCCATATTGTTGAGAAGCAAAAAGAGCATGAACAAGATTGTTGAAGCCTTCAATGCCGAATTTCCGGATATCAAGATTGTGTCAGACGAGGCGTATATGCTGGGTTCATCACTGACCTTGCAGCTTGTGATAAGTGCAATGCGTTACATAGCACAACCCGAAGACCGTGTAAATATCGCAAACCTTGTAAAGTTGTATGCCAAGATAATAAACAAACACGACGAGGCCTTTGAGAACTACAACTCAAACAGCAACCTGCTTGAACTTCTTCCGGTTGAATTCCTTGAGAAGTTGGAACACTTCCGCACTCTGCCTATATACGAACTGATAGAACAGTTACTGCAGACATTCGGCATGTCCGAAGACAAGCACGAAGAGGCATATATCTACGCATTCCTCGACTATACGACACAATATCTTGCGAACAAGATATCCGACCTCAACGGTTTTCTTGAAGCGTGGGACGATGAGATATGTGAGAAGTCGATACCTGCCGAAGATGTGAACAGCGTACGCATAATGACCATACACAAGTCCAAAGGTCTTGAATTCCATACGGTAATTATTCCTTTCTGTGATTGGATTCTGAGTGGAGACAGCAGAAGTTCAATATGGTGTGAGCCAAAGGAAGCACCATACAACACGCTCAAACTTATTTCTGTTCCATTGAACAAGGAGATGCCCAATTCCATATATTGCGAAGACTATAATAAGGAGCAGCTCTATCAGTTGGTAGACAACCTGAACATTCTCTATGTTGCCACAACAAGAGCAAGAAGCAATCTGTTTATCTTCAGCGACGGAACAGGAGGACGTGGATATACCGTATCCAAAATGCTGAATGCCATTACCGAGAATCTTAAGGCATTGGATGGTTCTACATTCAACGACGGTGTTTTTGAATTCGGTACAATTGTCAAGAGCAAAGCGAATAAGAAAGAGAAGGAAGAAAAGGAGAAGAAAGAGGAAAAAGAGAATCCGTTTGAGGTAAAACCCACAAGCGTAAGACAGCCGTTTGTGTATCACAAGAACAGAATAACGTTCCAGCAATCAAAAGAACTTGCACGTTTCCTTGCAACCGACAAAACGGAAAAAGAACAATTCAAGAACATTGACGAAGGTGAGCTTATGCACCTTGTTATGTCGGGAATAAACACAAAAGACGATGTAGACAAGGTGCTCGAAAAGCTGACCATTGAAGGACTGATTGCATCGGAAGAGAGATTCAACAGAATTAAGAAACTTGTTGAACGCAACATTGTGAATCCCATGGCAAAAGATTGGTTTACAGGCAAGTATAGACTATACAACGAATGTTCGATACTTGTAAACAATAAAAAGGAAATAACACGTCGCCCCGACCGTGTCATGATAAAGGACGATGAAGCAATAGTCGTTGACTACAAATTCGGTAGAAGGAACGACGAATACAAGAAACAGGTAGCACGTTACATGGAGCTTCTTGTGCAAATGGGTTACAAGAAAGTAAAAGGTTATCTGTGGTATGGATATGAAAATAAAATAGAGGAGGTTTAAAACAATGATACCATTTTTGAAATTTGTTGCCGACGATGTTTTTTCCCGTTTCAACGGACATCTCGAAAATATTGCTATAGTATTCCCGAACAAGCGTGCCGGATTGTTCTTCAACAAATACCTGCTCGAAAAGAGCGGCAATGTTCCCATGTGGAGCCCGAGGTATATGACCATTAACGAACTCTTCCAACAGAACAGCGACCTTGCAATAGCAGACCCTATTCTGCTTGTAAGCAAACTTTACAAGGAATATATCGCGCCGTTCAAGGAGAGCGACAAGAAACCTGAGACACTCGACAGTTTCTATTATTGGGGCGAAATGCTTGTAAGAGACTTTGACGACATCGACAAGAATCTTGTCGATGCTAGAATGCTCTTTACCAATATAAAGGAGTTACGCGAACTGGGAAGTGCAAAAGATACGTTGAGCAAGGAACAGGCGGCATCAATCGAACAGTTCTTCAAGAATTTCAAGCCCGAGACAGAAAGCGATATCAAGCATAAATTCAAGGAGATTTGGGAAAGACTATACGACATCTATTCAAATTTCAAGGAGAGCCTGCGCAAAGAGAACATCGCTTACGAAGGAATGCTCTATCGCGATGTGATAGAGAACATCGGCAACCTGAAATTAGAATACGACAAATATCTGTTCGTAGGTTTCAATGCACTCAACGGAGTTGAGACAAAACTGTTCAGCACCCTCGAAAAGTGCGGTAAGGCACTCTTTTATTGGGATTACGATGAACTCTATGTAAAGAATCTACATCACGAAGCAGGACATTTCATGCGTAAGAATCTTGAGCGTTTCCCAAATGCAATACAACATGCCGGCTTCAACAATCTGAAAAGCGAAAAGAGTGTAACAGTAGTTTCTGCAAGCAACAACAGCATACAGGCGCGTTATCTGTCGCAATGGCTCAACCATAACCTGACAAGCCGGGAGATTGACACGGCAGTTGTCCTATGCGACGAAACCATGCTTGAACCTATACTGCACACAATTCCTGAAAAGGCTAACGGATACGACATAAAGAACCTGAATGTAACAATGGGTTATCCAATTTCAAGTACACCCATATTCAGCCTTATAAAACATCTTGTTGAATTGCAGTTGCGCGGTTGGAGCGAGAAACGCGGTGCATTCAGCCTTACCAACATATGCAATATCCTGAAGCATACATATGTAATCAGCGGTAGTGCCAACAGCATGAAGCTGTATGACACTTTGATGAACGAGCGTCGTTTCTACCCCACTTTTGAGGAACTTCATACCGACGATTTTCTCAAGCGCATTTTCACACGCCACACTTCCAATAAAGAGTGGATGGAAAGCATGGCATCATTGGTGTTTGAAATATCACAGAATGCATCAAAGGAGAATGATGAGCAGAACGAACTATACAACAAACTCTTCTGTGAAGCTACATTGAAGGTACACACACAGATACAGCGCATAATACATCTGCTCGACAGCGGAGAACTGGAGATAGAGCAAGCGACTGCTGGTCGTCTGCTTATAAGAATGCTCTCAATGCAGAGCATGCCTTTCCACGGCGAACCGGTCATGGGATTGCAGGTTATGGGATTGCTCGAGACACGCAATCTCGACTTCAAGAACATAATAATGCTCTCGGTAAACGAAGGAAACATACCTAAGGGCAAGGGAGAAAACTCATATATCCCCTACAACCTGAGACGTGCATTCAATCTTACACTCAGCGAACACAGGGATTCCATATATGCCTACAACTTCTACCGTCTGTTGCAACGTGCCGAAAATGTAACGCTTGTATACAACAACTCCAGCGACAGCAGAGGCGGTGGGGAATGTTCAAGATATATACTGCAGTTATCGGGAAGCAATCTGTACAATATCAAACACCTTGCATTGAGTGCAGAACAGGCTTGCGACACCTTGGCAAACGGTGAAATACAAAAGACCGACGCCATGATAAATGTACTGCGCGAACGCTTCGATAAGGGTTACAACAAAAAAGCGAAGCATCTGACCCCGACAGCAATAAACAGATACATCAACTGTAAGCTGAACTTCTACTACTATTATATACTTGGACTTAAACCACCTAAAGAGGTTGATACCGAGATGCATGCTTCCGACTTTGGAGTGGTGTTCCACAAAGCGGCAGAAGAGTTGTACAAAGCTCTCACAAAGAACGGAAATGTAATAAACATCAATGATATTGAGCCATATCTCAAGAACACTGAACTGCTAAAGAGGTTTGTGGATGATGCCTTCAAGGAGACATTCTTCAAAGGAGGAGAGCCTGTATATAACGGAGAGCAATACATCAACCACGGAATGCTCAAGCGATTCCTTATACACTTGCTGAACATAGACAAGAGCGCACTGCCCATATATTATATATGTGGCGAGGGCGAGATTGCCATGCCTCACAGCATCGAAAGCAACGGTACGAAAATCGACCTTGAAATAGGCGGTACAATAGACCGTATCGATGTCAAAGGCAACAGAGTAAACATCATCGACTACAAGACCGGTGGCGGTAAAAGCGACACAAAGACATCATTGGAAGAGATTTTCGCTCACGAGGGAAAATCATCGAACTACCGTCTGCAATCCATTCTCTATTCAATTGCAATAGATGAACTGTTGGCAGGCAAGCCGGTAAGGACAAGCGGTGGCGGATGCGACTGGTGCAATATCCTAAAACCTTTGAAACCGACAGAAGTCTCACCACATCTGCTCTATGTACATAAGGAAAACAATGGCGCGAAACGCGATGATTACATGGTTGACGTGAGCCAGAAACCGTTGACCGGTATCGCTGACATAAAGCAGGAGTTTCTCGATAGGCTTGATGTCATTCTAAGAGAGATTTTCGACAAGAATGTACCATTCTCCCCCGCTCCTGACGAAAAACGTTGCGAATATTGCGATTACAAGAAAATATGCGGAAAATAACCCTGCGACAGAGTGTATCCCAGCACTCTGTCGTTTTTTATGGTTGGCGTATTACCACCTCTTCCCATATTGCCGTGTCGCCTTCATTCACAATAAAGGAATAAGAGATTATGTCTGAATCCTTCGGCGATTCTGTTTCCTTTGAATAATGCAGGGGAAAGGAATCGTGGGGCAATGTGCCGTATTCTATGAAAAAGGAGTTGTTTACTGCAGTTTCCACAGGCTTGATATATCGTATGGGATTATTTCCGCTACACGATATCAGCAGCAACAGCAATATATAGAAAAAACGAGTCATCATCTGTTTATATTCCAGATAACAACCCGCTTGATATAAATGTTTTAAAAAATGCTAAAACTCCTCTACATTTTCAAAATGTTCCCATATACGTGCGAAACCATATTCACCTACAAGACCTGCAGGCACACGTAACATAGTATTTGAATATACCGCAGCATCGGCAATCTCACCCGAACACATGGGAGCAGCCTCGCACAGAACACGAAGTTCGTTCAAAGCAGTACAGCCACGGAATGCCTGATCACCGACACTCACTACAACAGCAGGAAGAACAAGGTTCTCCAACGAAGTACAATTATAGAATGCGCCATAACCGATGCTCAGCACTCCATCGTGCAATCTTACACTATGTAATGATGCGCAGTTGGCAAGCACACCTTGGTCGAGCATATTCACTGCCTTTGGCAACTCAAATTCAACAAGCGATGAGCAACCCCAGAAAGCACCCTTCTTTACTGCAGCCACCGATGCCGGCAATACGATATTCTTCAACGAAGAACAGTCGCGGAAAGCCCATCCCTCTATTGCAACAACACCTTCGGGCAATGAAATTTCGGTAAGTGCAGAGCATCCACAAAAAGCATATTCGCCGATACTCTCAACCATACCGCCCATAGATACCTTCTCAAGTGCAGAACAACCATCGAAAAGTGAAGGCTCGATGTTTATCAGATTTTCCGACAGGAAAGCACGCTTCAATGCAGTACATCCGGCAAAGGCATTCTTGCCTATAACTATTACATTGGCTGGCAACACAAATTCTTCAAGCGAAGTACATCCCTTGAAAGCCGACATACCTATGACATGCAAGGCAAAAGGGAACACCACTTTCGAGAGTTTTGTACAACCTTCAAAAGCACCTATTCCGATGCTTTCGACATTCTCTCCGAGCACAACTGAATGCAAACCGACACACTCGGCAAATGCCTCGTCAAGAATATCGGTAACAGGATACTCCACTCCATTATGTTGCACGACATCGGGAATAACCACTTCGCCACTATAAGGAACAAGCGACTTGGTTACTGTTGCACACTTTTTGTTATCGTCGAGCAGATATGTAAGTTTATCTATATTAACAATCATAACTGTTTTTTATGGGATAAGCAATGAACTGTCTCCGTAACTGAGGAAACGGAAATCGTGCGACAAGGCATAATCGTAAATCTTGCGCCAATCGCCTTTAAGGAATGCCGAAACCAACAGAAGCAATGTACTCTTTGGCTGATGGAAATTGGTTACAATGGACTTTACTATGCGATACTCATACCCCGGAGCAATCATTATCTGCGTGTGAGAATGAAGTCGGTCGATGCCTTTGCTGTCGAGCCAGGCAATAAGCGCCTGCAATGCATCTGTAGCAGAGATTGAATGCTCGCGATTATATGGAGTCCACTGCCCTACATGCAAGCTATCCATATCTATATCGGGATTTTCAGCAACAAGTTCGCCAAGGAAATAAAGGCTTTCGAGAGTACGCACCGAAGTTGTACCCACAGCCACTACATTAGCTTGCGAAGCTATAAGTTTCTCAAGCAACTCCTTACGCACCTCGATATACTCCTCGTGCATCTCATGGTCGGCAATAAGTTCGCTCTTCACAGGTTTGAATGTTCCTGCGCCAACGTGCAGAGTAACTTCTTCGCGTTCCACACCGTTTTCCGACAATGCGCCAAGCACCTCGGGAGTAAAATGCAGTCCGGCAGTAGGAGCGGCAACAGATCCCTTTACCTTTGAATAGACAGTCTGATATGTACTCTTGTCGCTCTCCTCAGTCTTGCGATTCAAATATGGTGGAATTGGTAATTCACCGGCAGCATCGAGCAGTTCGGCAAAGGTAACACCGCCATCCCAGAAGAAACGGACCGAATTTACAGCAGCCGCGCCACCTATGCGCTCTACCGACAGAGTAACATCCTTGCCAGCGACATTTATACACTGCGACAACACACCGCTCTTCCAACGGTTTGAGTTGCCCACAAGACAACGCCAAACACATTCGTCTGTCTGTTGGAAAATCTGTAGATAGTCGTTGGGCGTTTCGGGTTCAAGACAAAACACCTCGACCTGCGCACCAGTTTCTTTACGGAATCGCATACGCGCCTGAATAACCTTGGTGTTGTTGAACACCATAAGTGTCCCGGGCTTTATGTATGACGGCAAGTTTGAGAATTTATCCTCGCTAACCTCTCCTTTATTATATATGAGCAGTTTGGATGTATCGCGTTGCGCCAACGGATATTTTGCAATCCTCTCATCGGACAATGGATAATCGTATTCTGCTATTGCTATTTCCTGAATATGTTTCATCTATTCTCTTTTTAGCACATTCTGTCTCTGTAATCCTCGTAACCGAACATCTTGTATACTTCGAGTTCACCGTTGCAATGCAGGAGCGCGATGCTCGGGTGCGATATACCGTTGAACATATTTGTCTTTACAGTGGTATAGTGTATCATATCCTGGAACACCACATTATCACCAATCTTCAACGGTTCTTTGAATTTCCAGCTACCCATATAATCACCGCTCAAGCAACTGTTACCACCAAGACGGTATATATTCTCGCTGAATGGTGCTCCCTTTACAGCATCGGCATCCAATGACTCGGCATCGGTAACCACAGGCTGATATGGCATTTCAAGACAGTCGGGCATATGACATGTAAAACTTACGTTGAGTATAGCTGTTCTGATACCACGGCTCTCAACTATATCCACGACTTCTGATACAAGTGAACCTGTTTGCCATGCAAAGGCAGAACCCGGTTCAAGAATTATTTCAAGATTAGGATAACGGCTACGCAATCCCTTCAATAGCCCTATAAGGTGCTCTGTATCATAATCCTTACGTGTCATAAGGTGACCACCACCAAGATTCAACCATTTGATTTTTGGCAACCATTTGCCGAACTTTTCCTCGATATGTACAAGAGTGTTTTCAAGAGCATACGAGCTTGACTCGCAATGACAATGGCAATGGAATCCTTCGATGCCTGCAGGCAACTCGTCGGGCAACAGGTCGGCAGTAACACCGAAGCGGCTGCCGGGAGCGCAAGGATTGTAAAGTTCAGTCTCAATTTCAGAGTATTCGGGATTAATGCGGATACCGCATGAAATTGCATGCTCTGCTCCTAATGTACGCTCATAGAAACGCTCATACTGCGACAATGAGTTGAATGATATATGACTGCAGCAACGCATCATCTCGCCGAATTCACTATCGGTGTATGCCGGTGAAAACGCATGTGCACGGTTGCCGAACTCCTCAAAAGCCAGACGTGCCTCGTGAATGGAACTTGCTGTAACCGATTTTATATATTCACGGAAAATTGGAAAACTCTTCCATAAAGCAAATGCCTTGAAGGCAAGAATAATCTCAACACCCGACTCCTTTGCAACACGGCTTATAAGTTCAAGGTTACGGCGCAACAACGCCTCTTCCATCACATAACATGGCGATGGCACTCTGTTTATCATATCTTTATCCATTATCCTATGGTTTTTAATTTAGCAAATTTAAGAAGTAATGTCTTTACACCGGCATTCTGGAAACGTATTGTGGCTTTTGCATTCTCACCGATGCCCTCGGTAGCCTGTACCTCACCCACTCCAAAGCGATCGTGCTGTACAATCATTCCAACACTCAAGGCGGCATGATTGCTCTTGGACGCATAATAGTCGCGTTGCACATCGCTCATTCTGCGCAGATTTGCAGGTTTCTCCATAAAGGCAGATGCCGAAATGACACGCTTTGCAGGTGTCTGCGGTGCAGAAGGCTGAGCAGCGCGTTGCTCCGTAGCGAATGACGATGAGCGTTGCGAAAAACCGGTGTTGGTGCGTCCGAACATTCCACCCATACGTGGCGAGTTTGTCTGTTGTTGCGTACGTTGCGCCTGTACTCCACCCTGCATGGCAATATAACGTGTATCAATCTCTTTAATGAAGCGGCTCGGTTCGCAGAAGCTGAACTGTCCATATCGGTAACGGCTCTTTGCAAAAGACAGGACACAATGGTCCTTGGCGCGGGTTATTGCCACATAGAACAGACGGCGTTCCTCCTCCATCTCCTTCATCGAAGCCTGCGCACATTGGTTGGGGAAGAGTTCCTCTTCCAAGCCGACAATAAACACCGTGGGGAACTCCAGTCCTTTGGCAGAGTGTATTGTCATCAATGTAATACAGTCGGTATTCTCTTCATCGCCGGAATCAAGGTCGGACATCAGCGATACCTCCGAAAGGAAATCTATCAGCCCTGCATTAGAGTTACCCTCCTGCATACGTAAATCAACGAAATCGGCTATACCGTTTATAAGCTCCTCTACATTCTCCTGACGTGCCTTACCTTCAACAGTGTTGTCGCGCGACATCTCCAAACTGATGCCACTCTTTTGCAGAACATATTTTGCAAGTTCAAGAGCATTCTTTTCGGCAGCCATTACAGCGAATTCATCAATCATCGCCACAAAAGCACCCAATTTTGTCAAAGTACCTTTTGACAAATCCAATGCCGATGCGAAAGGATTGGCTATGGCATCCCAAAGACTCATGCCATTCTCCATGGCATACTCTTTGACCTTTTGCACAGTCTTGTCGCCTATACCGCGTGCCGGGTAATTTATTATTCTCTTGAAAGCCTCTTCGTCGTCCTTGTTGCATATAAGACGGAAATAGGCAATTACATCCTTTATCTCCTTGCGCTGATAGAACGACAATCCACCGAATATGCGATAAGGGTAAGAGCGCTTGCGGAACGACTCCTCGAAGATACGCGACTGAGCATTGGTTCGGTAAAGTATTGCGAAATCACTGAAAGCAAGCCCTTCTCGACGACGCAGTTCAGCAATCTTGTTCGCGACAATCTCGCCCTCCTCAAAATCGGAATAAGCCGAATAAAGAGCAAGAGGCTCACCATCGCCACGCTCAGAATACACAGTCTTCTTTATCTGCTCACTATTACGTTCAATGAGACTGTTTGCCGCATTTACAATCATCTTTGTGGAACGGTAATTCTGTTCCAACTTGAATATCTTTGCACCCTTGTAACGCTCAGTAAAGCCAAGAATATTGCTGATGTTGGCACCACGGAACGAATAGATGCTCTGTGCATCATCACCTACCACACAGATGGCACGACGTGCTTCTGTAAGTTGCCAAACAATGCAACCCTGAACATAGTTGGTATCTTGAAACTCATCCACAAGTACATATCTGAATCTCGACACATACTGCTCAAGCACTTCGGGATGTTCCTGGAACAGACGGTATGTATTTACAAGCAGATCGTCAAAATCCATGGCATTCGCCAGACGGCAACGCTCGTCGTATCTTTTATAGATCTCGTAAGTGGATGGTATACGTGCACGTACATCATCACCACGCAGACCGCCGTTGTTTTCGTAGTCGCGTGGCGAGACTAGTGCACTTTTTGCACCTGAAATACGCTCGGCAACAACATTAGGCTTGTAAATCTTTTCATCAAGTTCCATCTCCTTGATGATACTCTTTACAAGACTGCGCGAATCGCTCTGATCGTATATGGTAAATTGTGGAGTATATCCTATAAGATGTGCCTCGCGACGCAGAATCTTTGAGAACACGGAGTGGAATGTTCCCATCCACAGCATAGAAGCAGCCTTCTCGCCCACCTTTGAGGCGATACGTTCCTTCATTTCGCCCGCAGCCTTGTTGGTAAAAGTAAGTGCCAATATCGACCATGGCTCATATCCGTTCTCAAGCAGATAAGCGATTTTATATGTAAGCACACGTGTCTTTCCCGAACCCGCACCTGCAATCACAAGTGAAGGTCCGTCGCAATAGCACACAGCATCATACTGCGCCTTGTTCAATTCATATTCGTAATCAATCATATCAGGAACCGTTGCAGAGCACTACCCCTCCTGCAATAATTTGCGAAGATAGTCAAAAAACAGGAAAAAATGTACTTATCAAAGGAAACATTTTCAAACAATCCGAATTCATTTCACCCTCTTTACCAGATAGACAATCACAGGCAAATGGTCGCTGTATCCGTTGAGCCACATTCCACCGGCATGAGTACGTTTTATACTTCCCTTGTATCGCCCTTTTTCCTGAAACATATACGCACGCGAGAAAATTTCAGCCTTATGGAATACCAACGAAGAAGCATTGGCATACAGCAAGTTACCGCTCAGAATAATCTGATCGAACAGATGCCATCTGTTTTCATATTTAAGAGTTCCGCCATCCTCTTCATAAAATATTTTCCACCAAGGATTATAAAGTCCTTTGGCACCACCAGTATCCTTTTTGTCGTACACAGCACCCAAAGATTCCGAGACACTCACATTGTCGGGATTATCGTTCAAATCGCCCATTACTATCACTTTTGAACCAGGAACTGCATTCATCAACGAATCCTTCAAATGACGCACGAATGTTCCGGCTCCTTCACGCGCAGGAGATTTCGCCGAACGCGATGGCCAATGGTTCACAATTATATGGACCGTCTCACCACCCATCACACCGGTTACAAGCAGGAATCCGCGTGTCAGATAAACCGTATCATTCCTGACATCCCTGTAAGGTACAAGAGAACTGCCGATAGGTTCAAACAGAGTGGGATTATACAGCAGGGCACAATCAACGCCACGCTTGTCGTTTCCCTCGTAATGAATGTAACGCCAACCGCGATGGATAAGATTTTCGTGTTCGACAATGTCTTGCAGCACCCTTGCATTCTCAACCTCACAAACACCCACCACCGCCATGCCGTCGGCAGAGACATCCGTTCCCATTTCGGCAAGCACCATTGCCATATTATTTATCTTGTTGGTATACTTTAGTGTACCCCATTTGTTCTTACCCTCCGGGAGAAAATCATAATCATTCTTTCCTGCATCGTGTATTGTATCGAAAAGATTTTCAAGATTATAGAATCCCACATTATAGAATTCCGGAGTACTCTTCTGCGCATTTACAGCAGAAAAGGAAAAGAGCACAGCCAAAAGCAAAAGAAAAAGTTTTTTCATCCCATGATATATTATGGCATAAAATTAGTCATTTCATCTGATAAAACACAAAGCAATATGGTAGAAAAAAAAAGAAGAGCGACCACTAAAGCCACTCTTCAACTACTAATAAGTTATCGTTCAGTCCTGTGATATTAGAACTTATATGTAGCACCTACCATAAGATAAGAACCTGCTACCCAACCTACTTCGCCATTTACTGCCCAGTTGTCGTTGAAGTACCATCTTACACCAGCAGTTGTTGTCCAGTCGAAGATACCGTGAGTATTCTTGTAAACATGCTTGTCACCGTCGTCATATGTATAAGTATCCTTAGAAACATATGCACCACCACCAAGACCAAGCTGAACATAAGTATCGAGTTTGTCGATGAACTGATAGTGGAAAGAACCCACAACACCAAGTGTGAAGTAATCTCTTACGTCTCTGTTAGTATAATAGTAACCATTATACTTATAAGTACGGATGCAGTTGCTGAAAGAACCACCGACACCTACAGAAGCCTTGCCATCGAGAAGAGTGTAAACACTACGCTCGTATGTCAATCTCTGACCGAAACCTGAACCATAACCCAATGTGAGGCTGACAATGTTATCACCTTTGTCAAAAACAGGTTTTGTTACCTGTGCCTGTGCGCTACCAGCAACAAGAAGAGCAGCTGCTACTGCAAAAATGCTAAAAAACTTTTTCATAGTACGTGTTTTTTAAAATTAGTAAATATTAGTAAACTTTTCGCAAAAGTATCAAGTCGCAGATAATATAAGGGTATATATGTGTATGTAAAATTTAATGAAATGTTATATCATTAAAAAACAGAGAAAACCGCAGAAACTTTTCTTTAAGGATTTATCTCTTTATTTGACTTTAGCCATTGAATTGTCGTACAACCCACAATCCTTTTAAATACATTACAATAAACCACTTGCGAGTTGAATCCGCATTGTTCGGCAATGGTTTCAAGGGTAAGTCCCAGTTCCTTTTTCACAAGAAGCAAGGATTTTGACTTTTCGATACGGAAACCGTTGACAAACGCCACAAAATTCTTGCCATAGACCAGATTTATGGACTTTGAAAGATTGTTGGTTGAAATTCCGGTAGCTTTTGCAACATCCTTTAACGAAAGATCAGCATCAGTATACAGTTCGGTATTCTTCAGATATTCGGCAACCACACGGGCATAATCACGTAATTGGGCAAAATCCTCTTTTGGAACAGCCTCCTGTGTACCAGATTTATCAACCTTTAGACAATGACGAAGAAGTAAAGGATAACCAATCAATTGCATTATAAAAATCGCGCCGTTTACATTGTGGGCAAGCCCTATATTCAAACAATAAATAGTCAACGACAACAGAAAAGGCAACAGATGCAACATTTGAACAGAATGTAATTCTGTATCTTTTTTCAAGACCTTCCGTAAACAGAAGAACAAAAATGGCATAAACAACATATTGAACGATTCCCGAAGCGGAAACAATATATCAACAGCCTTGTACCACCCAATTCCCTGGAATATATCCGTAATCTCATATAATATATAAGGTATCGCAATAATCCAGAAACAGGAGACTGGACCATAGGTTTCGTTCCTATAGTTTCTCCGGCGCAACATCATTGATATTAAGAACAATGCCAATGGCAAAGCAACAACAGACAAAACATTGATAATCAATAAAAACATACTAATCTCCATACTTATAGTTTAGGAATCTCTTACCAAGAGTGCGACAGACAGGCATAACACATTGTATTACAATTGAATACAAGTCTGGGAGATGTATTTTTGCTAAACAAATCAGAGTTTTGACACACTTTTAACAACTGTAGAATATTGTCAAATCCTATATTTTAGTTACTTTTGTAGCGAATTGCGTGTCTCTTGGTAAGAGACATGCAATTTTGCTAAACAAAATTCTACACTTAGCAAATTATTCAAAATTCAAGTTAAATTCTGCATTTTTTATAAAAAAGTTCATCTTTTCTTTGTTTTTAATAATTATTGCCATTAAATTTGCGCAGTAACTAACAAAAAGAGAGAAAATGTATAACAGTTTGTATATCCTTAACAATCTAAACCTCGTGGTCTTGCTCAGATAACGGGAGAAAGGTTGTGTGTATATACGAACAAGAATATATAGAAGCCTTTCTCCACACGGAGGAGGGCTTTTTACATATTAAGAAACTTATTTAAAAGATATGTCTTTTACAGAAACTTCCAAGGATTTGCCACGTATCAGCGGTGCAGAAGCCGTTATACGCTCTTTGTTGGCAGAAGGAGTTGATACCATGTTCGGTTATCCGGGCGGTGCAATCATATCGGTTTATGACGCACTTTACGACTATCGCGACAAGCTGAACCATATACTTGTACGTCATGAGCAATGTGCTGTGCATGCAGCCGAAGGCTATGCCCGTGCAACAGGTCGTACCGGAGTGTGTATGGTAACATCAGGACCGGGCGCAACAAACACCGTCAGCGGACTAGCAGACGCTATGCTCGACTCCACCCCGCTTGTATTGATTACAGGACAGGTTTCTTCGTCAACATTGGGAACAGACGCATTCCAAGAGATAAACTTTATAGAAATCACGAACTCCATAACAAAATGGAACTGTCAGGTAAAACGTGCCGAGGATATTCCCGAAGCCATTGCACGCGCATTCTATGTAGCGTCAACCGGCAGACCGGGACCGGTAGTTGTGGACATAACTAAAGATGCCCAGACAGGCATGCTCGATTTTGACTACAATCCAACCAAGTTCATACGCAGTTACATGCCCAACAACGAGGTGGATTCAAATCAGATTTCAGAAGCGGCACGCCTTATAAACCTTGCACGCAAGCCAATGGCATTGGTGGGACAGGGAGTAATCCTTGGCAGAGCCGAAAAAGAGTTGCTTCACTTCCTTGAAAAGAGCGGCATCCCTGCAACAAGCACACTGCTCGGAATGTCTGCTATTCCGTCGGAGCACCCACAGTTTGTGGGAATGATGGGTATGCACGGCAACTATGGTCCTAACATCAAGAACCGCGATTGCGACCTGCTTATTGCAATAGGAATGCGTTTCGATGAACGCGCCACCGGCAAACCCGAGAACTTTGGAATAAATGCAAAGATTATCCACATGGAAATAGACCCTGCCGAGGTCAACAAGCTTATATATGCCGATGTCGCTGTTATGGGCGATGTCAAAAAGACACTCCCTGCACTCACAGAAAAAATTTCGAGAAAGCAGCATACGGAATGGATTGACGAATTCCGCATCTGTGCCAATATCGAGCGCGAAAATGTAATAGAGCCAGCCATTGAGCGTCGTGGCGAACATCTGCGCATGGGTGAGGTTGTAGATGCCGTATCACATCAGTTCGACGACGCGATAATAGTTACCGATGTCGGACAACAACAGATGTTCGCATCGCGATATTTCCGATTCAAACGCTCACGCAGCATCATAACATCGGGCGGACTTGGAACTATGGGCTACGGATTGCCTGCTGCCATAGGTGCAAAGATTGGTATGCCCGACCGCGAGGTTTGCCTGTTCGTAGGTGACGGAGGTCTGCAGATGACATCGCAGGAATTGGGAACAATGTATCAGTCGGAGGTTGGCGTTAAAATAGTTCTTATGAACAACGGTTATCTTGGCATGGTGCGCCAATGGCAGGAATTGTTCTACGACCGTCGCTATTCGTTCACAGAGCTCGTGAATCCCGACTTTGAACTCCTGGCAAAAGCGAATCATATAGCTTACCGTTATGTAGACAAGCACGAGGACCTTGACGATGCCGTAAGAGAGATGCGCAACGCCAAAGGAGCATTCCTGCTCGAAGTAAGAGTTCAGAAAGAAGAAAACGTATTCCCTATGGTTCCTGCAGGTCAGCCATTGGAAAATATCAGATTGGAATAATACTATGAACAAAGATTTTATCATAACCGTATTTTCAGAGAACAAGGTGGGACTCCTGAGCCAGATAACAACGGTATTCACCCATCGAAACGTGAATATCGAATCGTTGACCGTATCGGAGTCTGCCATAGAGGGAGTACACAAATACACCATTCTGGTACGCAACGAAGAGGATAAGGTTGCAAACCTTGTAAAACAGATAGAAAAGAAGGTCGACGTGCTGAAAGCATTCTGCTATACCCCATCGGAAGTTGTGATGCAGCAGATTGCGCTATATAAAGTGAAACGCGGAAAGAATGTTGAAGAACTGGTACGTCGTCATAATGTACGTATTCTCGACATTCACGACGACTACATTGTTCTTGAAAAGACAGGACACAAAGAGGAGATTGACGAACTCTACCAGATGCTGTCGCCATATGGTCTGTACCAGTTTGTATGTTCGGGAGTTGTAGCAATCATCAAGTCGCGCACCGAACTTATGAACGAATACATGCAACACGTAGAAGAACAGAGAAAAAAAGCAATGCAATAAAAAATATAGAAATAATGAGCGAAAAAGTATATATATTCGATACCACCCTGCGCGATGCCGAACAGGTGCCCGGTTGCCAGCTCAACACCATTGAGAAAATCGAGGTTGCACGTCAGCTCGAAAGATTAGGCGTGGATATCATCGAAGCGGGATTCCCTATTTCAAGTCCGGGAGACTTCAATTCGGTTGTAGAGATTTCAAAAGCAGTAACAAATCCCACAATCTGTGCGCTTACACGCGCTGTAAAGAAAGATATCGATGTAGCGGCACAGGCACTTGAATTCGCAAAACGCGGACGAATACACACCGGTATAGGAACATCAACATACCATATCTATGAAAAACTGCGCATGACACCCGACACTGTCATGGAGCATGCTGTAGAAGCTGTAAAATATGCACGTCGTTTTGTCGATGACGTAGAATTCTACTGCGAAGATGCAGGACGCACCGACGAAGAATTCCTTGCACGTGTTGTAGAGGCTGTAATTGCAGCCGGAGCCACAGTTGTGAATATCCCCGACACCACAGGCTACTGCCTTCCGAGCGAATATGGTGCAAAGATTGCATACCTTATGAACAAAGTGCCCAATATCGATAAAGCCATAATCTCCACCCATTGCCATAACGACTTGGGCATGGCAACAGCCAACACCTTGGCTGCAGTGCAGAACGGAGCACGTCAGGTTGAGGTTACAATCAACGGTTTGGGCGAAAGAGCCGGTAACACAGCGTTGGAAGAGGTTGTAATGGCAATAAAGTGTCATTCAAACCTTGATTTCGACCTTGGTATAGACACCAAACAGATTATCGCAACAAGCAAGCTCGTTTCCAATCTTATGCGTATGCCGGTGCAGGCAAACAAGGCAATTGTTGGTCGCAATGCCTTTGCCCACTCATCGGGAATTCATCAGGACGGAGTACTCAAGAGCCGCGAGACATACGAGATTATAGACCCCGAGGATGTTGGTGTTGACCAGTCGAGCATCGTACTCACAGCACGCAGCGGACGCGCGGCACTCAAACACCATCTGAGCGAAATAGGATACACGCCCGAAGGCGACGCACTCGACGATATATACCAGCGTTTCCTTGAGCTTGCCGACAAAAAGAAGATGATTACAACAAGAGACCTTGAAGTACTCATAGGAACCACCAACCATCGCAGAATGAGCATACAGCTTGTAGGTTTACAGGTGGTCTGCGGTAAATCGGCTATGCCTACAGCAACGGTACAGATAAGTTTCGACGGAGATGTCTTCACCGAAACTGCATGCGGAAACGGTCCTGTGGATGCGGCAATCACGGCTGTAAAGAACATCACCAAACGTCGCGTACACATCGAGGAATTCCTTATCCAGGCTATAACACGCGGTAGCGATGACTTGGGAAAAGTACATATGCAGATTTCGCATAAAGGAAAGATGTATCACGGCTTCGGAGCCAATACCGATATTGTAACAGCTTCTGTGGAATCGTTCATCGACGCAATATCAAAAATAGCATAATATTTTTTAGAAATTTAAACAGCTTCTAATAATGAATACACTGTTTGATAAGATTTGGGATTCGCACACCGTACGCACCTTGGATGGCGGTTCATGCGTGCTGTATATCGACCGCCAATACATACACGAGGTGACAAGCCCACAGGCTTTTGCAGGACTGCGTAAACGTGGGATAGGCGTGTTCCGCCCTGCGCAGGTAACGGCAAGCCCCGACCATAACATTCCCACCAAGAATCAGCACCTGCCCATTGCCGAGCCACAGTCGGCACAGCAAGTGGCAACACTCGAAAAGAACTGTGCCGAGAATGGAATAAATATATTCCCCATCGGTTCGGAACGTAACGGCATTATCCACGTCATAGGTCCACAGACAGGCTTGACACAGCCAGGCATGACAATTGTTTGTGGCGACAGCCACACATCGACACACGGTGCACTCGGATGCATTGCATTCGGCATTGGCACAAGCGAGGTCGAAATGGCTTTGGCATCGCAATGCATATTGCAGTCAAAGCCCAAGAGCATGAGAATAAACGTTGAAGGCGAACTCAAATCCGGAGTATGCTCAAAGGATATTATCCTTTATATAATATCAAAACTCGGAACAGGTGGCGGAACAGGTTACTTTGTGGAGTTTGCAGGATCAGCTATACGCTCATTATCTATGGAAGCACGTATGACTATATGCAACATGAGCATTGAAATGGGCGCACGTGGCGGTATGATAGCCCCCGACCAGATCACATTCGACTATCTGCGCGGTCGTGAGTTCGCGCCACATGGCGAAGAGTGGGAGAAAGCGGTTGAGAGTTGGGGCAAGCTACGTTCCGACGACGATGCCGTATTTGACAAGGAGATTACATTTGATGCGGCGGATATTGAACCAATGATTACATACGGCACGAATCCTGGTATGGGAATTGCCGTTAATGGCAAAATTCCTTCGTCAGAGGGCATGGATGCTGCATCAAAGGCGTCATACGCCAAAGCACTTGGCTATATGAACTTTAGCGAAGGCGACAAGATGATTGGCAAGCCTGTAGATTACGTATTTGTGGGTAGTTGCACCAATGGTCGAATCGAAGACCTTCGCGCCTTTGCAAATTTTGTTAAAGGGCACAAAAAAGCAGAAAACATCACTGCGTGGATTGTTCCCGGTTCAAAGGAGGTTGAGCGCATGGCTATAGAAGAAGGATTGCGCGACATTCTGCAAGAAGCAGGATTTGAACTTCGCCAGCCCGGTTGCTCGGCTTGCCTTGCGATGAACGAAGACAAGATTCCTGCAGGAAAATATTGCGTGGCAACATCGAACCGCAACTTCGAAGGACGTCAAGGTCCGCAAGCACGCACACTGCTCGCAGGTCCACTGGTTGCCGCTGCGGCAGCAGTTACAGGTGTAATAACAGACCCACGCACAATGATGTAAAACCGTTACAGCGAAGAGTTATGAGACAGAAATTCACAACATTACGCTCAACGGTAGTACCACTGCCGATTGAGAATATAGATACCGACCAGATTATCCCGGCACGCTTTCTAAAGGCAACAACACGCGACGGATTCGGCGAGAACCTTTTCCGCGACTGGCGATACAACGAAGACGGAAGTCCCAAAGAAGAGTTTGTAATGAACTCCCCCCTATACAAAGGCGAAATACTTGTCGCAGGTAAGAACTTTGGTTGCGGTTCTAGCCGTGAACACGCGGCGTGGGCAATTGAAGGAGCAGGATTCCGCGCCGTAGTATCAAGTTTCTTTGCCGACATCTTCCGCAACAACGCACTCAACAACGGTCTTTTACCCGTTGTTGTAAGCGAAAAGATGCTTGCGGATATTTTTGAAGCGGCAAAGAAGAATGCAGATATGCAATTGAACATTGACCTGCCGGCGCAGACAATAGAGATTGCAGGCACAGACATCAAAGAATCGTTCGACATTGCTCCATACAAAAAGCAGTGTCTTATGAACGGATACGACGATATAGATTTCCTTGTAAGCATCCGTTCCGAGATAGAATCATTTGAGAACAAATAAACATTCAGCAAAAAGATGAAAGATATAAGAATTGCCGTACTTCCCGGTGATGGTATCGGTCCCGAGATTGTTGCACAGGCAGTAAAAGTCGTAGATGCAGTAGCCGTGAAATTCGGATACAACATAACATACACACACGCCCTTGTGGGTGCTTGCGCTATTGATGCGACAGGTAACCCCTACCCCGACGAAACGCACAAGGCATGTATGGAGGCCGACGCTGTACTCTTTGGAGCTATTGGTGACCCACGTTTCGACAACACCCCCGAAGCAAAGGTACGCCCCGAGCAGGGCTTGCTTGCCATGCGCAAGAAACTTGGACTATATGCCAACCTGCGCCCCGTAAACACATTCGAGAGCCTACTCCACCGTTCACCATTGCGCCACGACCTTGTTGAAGGTGCCGATTTCATCTGCGTGCGCGAACTCACCGGCGGACTATATTTCGGTCGCCCACAGGGACGTTCCGAAGACGGTAACACCGCATACGACACATGCGTATATTCACGCGAAGAGATTGAGCGTATATGCCGTCTGGGATTCGAATATGCCGGCAAACGCCGAGGAAAGCTCACTGTTGTTGACAAGGCAAACGTGCTTGCAACATCACGCCTATGGCGCGAGACAGCCAAAGCGATGGAGAAGGATTACCCCAATGTAAAGGTAGAATATATGTTCGTCGATAATGCAGCGATGAAGATAATCCAGCAGCCCAAATATTTCGATGTTATGGTTACAGAGAATATGTTCGGCGACATTCTCACCGACGAAGCAAGTGTTATCACCGGCTCACTGGGGTTGTTGCCATCGGCATCAATCGGTACAGGAACATCACTCTTCGAGCCAATCCACGGTTCTTATCCACAGGCTGCAGGAAAGAACATAGCCAACCCCATTGCAACAATCCTTTCAGCTGCAATGATGTTTGAATACGCATTCGCCGACATGGAAGCCGGAGCGGCAATACGCAGAGCGGTAAATCTTTCAATAGAACAGAACATCGTCACCGAAGACATCGTCACCGCAGGAATCAAGCCATCCACCACAACCGAGGTTGGAGACTTCATTGCAAAAAGTATTTAAAGCAAAATGTTACAAAAAAGGTTATATCAATACAACCTTTTTATACAAAACCGGTGTCGCTCTGGCGACACCGGTTTATCTTTTATACTATGAAAAGCAACTCCCTGTACTTAGGCAAAGTCCACAACTCATTATCAACAACTAGTTCCAACTGGTCGATATGCTGACGTATGGATTCCAGCATTGGGGCAACATTGTCGTGGTATGCTATTGCTTTTTCTCGTTCACAAGCAATGCGATTTGCAACCTTACGACGTTCAACCATCTCATCTACAAGACGACGGATCTCTGCAACATGCTGTGCCATCTGTTTCACAAGTTCGATATTCTCGGCAGACAGACGGTCGCCCTCCTCTTTGCCGATAACCTGCTCCATCTTTATGACATTGTCGAGCAAGGAACTCTGATACTTGGTGGCAGTTGGGATAATGTGGTTCAAAGCAAGATCGCCAAGTACGCGCGCCTCAATCTGTATCTTCTTGGTGTACATCTCCCATTTGATTTCGTTACGCGCACGAAGCTCTGTTTCGGTCATCACCTCCATGTCACGGAACATTGCAACGCTTTCCTTATCCAAATAGCGGTCGAACACAAGCGGTGCGCTTGCCTCGCAGTCGAGACCGCGACGCTCAGCCTCGCGTTTCCACTCATCGCTGTAGCCGTTACCGTCGAAACGAATAGGTTTGCTATACTTGATGTATTTGCGTATAATCTTTACAAGAGCATCCTCTTTTGTCGCTCCCTTTTCGATAAGCTCATCAACCTCGCGTTTGAAGATAGTAAGCTGCTCTGCCATGGCTGTGTTGAGAGCAATCATTGCCGATGCACAGTTAGCCTCTGAACCCACAGCGCGGAACTCAAAACGGTTACCGGTGAAGGCAAAGGGCGATGTGCGGTTACGGTCGGTATTGTCAATCATCAGCTCAGGGATTGAAGGGATATTCAATCTCAATTCGCGTTTGCTGAGGATTTTTACAACATCATCGGTTGTTTCCATATGGTCGAGCACCGATGACAAGTGCGAGCCAAGGAAACTTGATATGATTGCAGGAGGTGCTTCTGCTGCGCCCAGACGATGCGAGTTGGCAGCAGACATAATGCTAGCCTTGAGCAAACCATTATGACGGTATATTGCAGCAAGGGTATTTACCACAAAAGTGATGAAACGCAGGTTGTCCTTATCGTTCTTACCCGGAGCCATAAGAAGCACGCCTGTATCTGTTCCAAGCGACCAATTGTTGTGCTTACCCGAACCGTTCACACCCTTGAAAGGCTTTTCGTGCAACAGAACGCGGAAACCGTGACGACGTGCCACCTCTTTCATAAGTGCCATGATAAGCATATTATGGTCAACGGCAAGGTTACACTCCTCGTATATCGGCGCAAGCTCGAACTGGTTAGGAGCCGCCTCGTTGTGGCAAGTCTTGGCTGGAATACCAAGTTTCATAGCCTCAATTTCGAGTTCCTTCATAAAGGCGGCAACACGTTTTGGTATTGAACCGAAATAGTGGTCCTCAAGTTGCTGGTTCTTTGCGCTATCGTGTCCCATAAGTGTGCGACCGGTGAGCAAAAGGTCGGGACGTGCAAGCAACATGCCCTCATCTACCAAGAAATACTCCTGTTCCCAACCAAGATATGTTGTAACCTTCTTTACATTCTTGTCGAAATAACGGCAAACATCGGTCGCAGCTTTGTCGACTGCACGCAACGACTTGAGCAACGGAGCCTTGTAGTCCAAAGCCTCGCCGGTGTATGAAATAAACACCGTAGGCACACAAAGCGTATCATCAATAAGGAATGCAGGCGATGTGGGGTCCCATGCACTGTATCCGCGAGCCTCGAAAGTGCTTCGTATACCTCCATTAGGGAAGGAAGATGCATCGGGTTCCTGCTGAACAAGCAGTTTTCCTGAAAACTCCTCTATTATACCACCCTTGCCATCGTGTTCGATGAAAGCATCGTGTTTCTCAGCAGTTGTTTCGGTTAGTGGGTGAAACCAGTGGGTGTAGTGTGTTGCACCATTCTCAACAGCCCAACGCTTCATACCCTCGGCAACATTGTCGGCAATAGAACTGTCGAGCGGAGCGTCGTTGTCGATAACATCAATTAATTTATTATATACCTCTTTAGAAAGGTACTTGAACATCTTTTCGCGGTTAAAGACCTTTACTCCGTAATATTCCGACGGACGTTGTTCGCTATCGGGCACCTCAACAGCCTTCTTTCCGAAAGCTGCCGAAATCACTTCAAATCGTAGTTTTGACATTATATCTTGTTTTAATATTTCTCAATTTCAAAAAGACAGCAGACAAAATTGCTGACTTTTTGTAAAACCACAAAATCAATGCAAATATAACATCATCTACCAACACAGCAAAGAATTTTGTTAAAAAGGAAAGGATTTTAAGAGTGTTTTCAAAAAACAGAAGCGTATTTTCACAAAAAGAGAAGTAAATATAGAGTTTTTCTCAAAAAAGCGACGTAACTTTAAGCAAGATACACAAAATACTACATTTTACATATTGCTAGCAAATAAGCAAATTAAAGTTACAATATGCAAGTAACCATTAATACATCAGACAAAAATCACCGGGATGTGTAAAAATTCGCAATTTTCTTATCCTTATGTATCACAACCGATACGGAATACCTGTTTTCAGGCAAAACCGGAGAAAGTTCAAGGTAACCCGACGTTATTCTGCCAGCAGTTATTTCAAGTGGATAAGCCTTGCTATCGGCAAGATGCCGCGAATATGCCTCACCCTCTTTTTTAAAGAAATTTACACGATATTCTCCTACAATGCCATCAGATACATATCTATCAAAGAAGAGCCTTGATGCCATACCCATATTCATGCGCAGATTAAGTTCCATGCATGGATTCAAATGCAGCGCTCCGTCGCTTTCATAAATCATCATATCTACACCGAAGTAGCCGGTATATCCACAGTCTTTCAAAAGATTGCAAAGCACATCAGGCAACAGATCTTTTACTTTCAAGAGTTGCTCTTTGGGTATAAAGCCCGAAAGAAATTCTTCGATTTCACAATCACTTGCAAGTACATTGCCTGAATAGGAGCCTTTGAACGAGTTGAAAAGCGAATATCCTGCAAAGGAAACAGCATTACCGTCGGTAAAGAATTCCATTGCAAACTCAACTTTACCATTAAGGAATTCCTCACACACCACGCCACCTTGACGCTTTATAACTCCTTTATAAAAATGTTCCATTGGAGTTTCCACCCTGCCTATACCCCACGCTATTCCCTTTCCGCTACCCGACCAAGGAGCCTTTAGCACACAACGCGGACGGTTGTTCACAAAGCGTGCCACATCATCGGGTTTTGTAAAGTACAATGGCATGGGCGGAACATCCACGCCTGCCCGGTGCAGTGCTTCCAGAATAGTAATTGAACTGCGACGATTGGAAAGTTCCCTCATGGATGAAACTGAGTCGTCGCTCGGCAATATTTCGTCAAATCCCATAACACGCAGACGACGTTTTATCTGCGGACTCCACCCCCAAGGCACACAGGCTGTAATGTCAGAACGCATTTCTGCGCAGTATGGCATGGCTACGGCAAATAATTGAGCAATGCGCTTATGGTATGAATAATGGACATCATCGGGCAATACGACCACATTCTCCCTATCGGCGAACCACAAGGGCAACGACGCAAGGTCATAGGCAATTTGTGCCGCAGCCGGTGGCGGACAGTAATTTGCACCACCATCGGCAAGAGCAAGGTCGTTTTCGGGATTGAAAATATGGAGTTTCATTGTCTTTTGATGAATTTTCGCTTAACAACAGCAAAGATATACTCTCTTTTTAAATTTATTCTAAAAAAACAGCCGTAAAATTTGCATAATACAGAAAAACGCTATACCTTTGCAACACCTTTGAGAAATCAAGGAAACATGGTGGCTGTAGTTCAGCTGGTTAGAGCGTCAGATTGTGGTTCTGAATGTCGTCGGTTCGAATCCGATCAGCCACCCTTGAGTTAGGAAACAGAAATGTTTCCTATTTTTTTATATCTGTATGGATATAAATTTACCGGACAACCAAAAGACTGCCCGGTAGATTATATAATGCGAATTCTTAATTATTCTGCTTTTGCACGGCGAATACCACGACGCTTTGGCGCAGCAGCCTCTGCAGGTTTTTCCTGCTGTACGCCTGCCAACTCAGGGTCAATCATGATACGACCGCAGTTCTCACAAACGATGATTTTCTTTCTCATACGTATATCCATCTGACGCTGTGGTGGAATCTTGCTGAAGCAACCTGCACAAGCATCACGCTCAACGTATACGATACCAAGACCATTGCGTGAGCTCTTGCGGATTCTCTTGAACGAAGTCAAAAGACGTGGTTCAATGTTAAGCTCAAGGTTGCGAGCCTGCTCACGGAGTTCCTCTTCTTCAGCCTTTGTCTCAGCAACAATTTCATCAAGTTCCTCTTTCTTCATTTCGAGGTCTTTTCTACGCTCATCAAGCATTGCTGTAGCCTTTTCGAGCTCTTCGCTCTTCTGTTGT
Organism: uncultured Bacteroidaceae bacterium; assembly: GCA_904502235.1. Lineage (GTDB taxonomy): Bacteria > Bacteroidota > Bacteroidia > Bacteroidales > Bacteroidaceae > HGM04593. Next base: position 18,311 of record CAJGDP010000002.1, on the reverse strand, counting down.
TCCTGACGCTTTGCATCGTTGATTTTCTTCTCATCGTGCTCGATAACAAGACGGTTGTACTCGATTTCCTTATTCAAAAGGTCGAACTCACGGTTGTTGCGTACGTTGTTCTGATCCTCGGTATACTTCTCGATGTTTCTCTTAGCCTGCTCCATCTCCTCGCGGAAAGAGACCATGTTCTCGCGGATATTCTTGATATCGTTATTGATATTCTCAAGACGTGTACCAAGACCTACAATCTCGTCCTCGAGGTCCTTAACTTCCAAAGGAAGTTCACCACGAAGAATCTTTATTGAATCAATCTGTGAGAGAATTGTCTGAAGCTCATAAAGAGTCTTCAACTTCTCTTCTACTGTGTACTCTGCTGGATCTTTCTTTGCCATTTTGTTTATATTTAAAGTTAATATTATCCGTTACAAATAATTTACGGGGTTTGTGTTTATTGTTGTTGTATTTACTGTTACCGAAGGATATCTGTCATTTATTATCTCTTTGAACACCTCCATTGTGAACTGTTCGCTTTCGTAATGCCCTATCACAGCAAGCAACAATCTGCCGTCGTAATTGAAAAGGTCGTGATAACGCGCTTCACCGGTTATATATACCTGCGCTCCAGCCGAAAGTGCAGCATCGGCAAACGATGCGCCCGAACCGCCACACAATGCCACGCGCTGTACCTTTCGCCCGGTAAACGATGTATGACGCACACACCCTACTGCGAATTTCTCTTTCAGTTCTTCAAGGAACTGCAGTTCGTCGCACTCTTCGGGCAGTTCACCAACCACTCCAAGCCCTACGTTGTCCCAGGTATTCTTCAATGGGTATATATCGTATGCAGGCTCTTCATACGGATGAGCAAGAAGCAATGCCGAAACGACCTTGTTCTTAACATAAGCGGGCATGACCGTGTCTATACGCACCTCGTTTTCCCTATGCAGTTCACCCAGCTCACCACAGAAGGGATTGCAACCTTCGTTCGCCTTGAACGTGCCGAATCCTTCTACATTGTAACTGCATGAACCGTAGTTGCCGATATTGCCGCAACCTGCAGCAAAAAGCGCGTCACGCACGGCATCAGCATGCGACACAGGTGCATACACCGAGAGTTTCAGCAAGGCATCGCCCTTGGGTGCAAGTATACGCACGTTCTGCAAACCCAGTTTTTGAGCAATGCGATAGTTTACACCACCATGCACGCTGTCCATGTTGGTATGCGAAGCATATATGGCTATGCCGTTCGACAAAGCCTTAAGCACACAACGTTCAACATAGTTGCTGCCTGTAATACGTTTTAGCGGAGAGAAAATAAGGGGATGATGCGATACAATGAGATTGCACCCTGATGCTATGGCTTCGTCGACGACTTTTTCCGTTACATCAAGACACAATAAAACCCCTGTAACTTCCGCTTCTGTTAATCCAACTTGCAAACCGGAATTATCGAATCCTTCCTGCAAAGGCAGAGGCGCGAACATTTCAAGGGCATTCGCTATATCCTTTATCTTAACCAAAATATGATATAAGGTTATTTATGATGCGAAGATACAAATATTTTTTCATTCCGCAAAATCGTAAACCGTAAAGAGAGGTATTTTCTGGTTCAACACCATTTATTCGATAAAATTACATATCTTAGCCGACACAAAAAGCAGTAGGAATCATGGAAAACGAAAGAATATCAAAAGTACTGGAATATCTCAAAGAAAACAACATACCGCATACATGGTACACTCACCCCGAAGCTCCCACTATAGAGATAGCAAGGCTACATTGGCAGAAGGATGGCTCAAAACATTGCAAGAATTTGTTTTTCCGCAACCACAAGGGTAACCGCCATTATCTTGTGGTGCTCGACTGCGAACGCGATCTCGATATCCACGACCTTGAAAAACGTCTGCATCAAGGCAAACTGTCGTTTGCATCGCCACAACGAATGGAGAAATATCTTGGATTGCAACCCGGTTCTGTATCACCGTTCGGTTTGATTAACGACACCGAGAACCATGTACACCTGTTTCTCGACAAGAATCTCAAAAAAGAGAATTCATTGAGCTTTCATCCCAACGACAACCGTGCGACGGTGGTTATCTCAAACAATGATTTCATGCAATACCTTTCAATTGTCGGTAATACATACGAATTCATCGATATGTATGATTAATAGCTGAATGTAAAGAAAGATATCATTGGAATTGCCGCGAATGTAGCATACATGAACATCAGCAGCAGATATACATCAGAAACAAGATAGCCGCTCTTGGTATAGTGGTTTGATATCCAGTCGCGTCGCGAAGTGCGTCGTTTGTGATTCTGTATATACACATACAAACGATAGACAAGCCAGCCCACCAGCACACCGATAAATGTTCCGGCAATGATATCTCCCGGATAGTGTACACCCAGATAAATACGTGTGAAGGCATTCATCGATGCCCATATTATCAATGACGACGACAATGCCCTGTTGCGTATAAGCAACATTATGAATGTTGCAATGCCGAATGAATTCGCCGCATGGCTCGATGTGAAGCCATATCTTCCACCCCTGGTTTCGTTCACCACATCCACAGCATACATCAGCATGGGGTCGTTTGTGGGACGCCAACGCTCAAAGAACGGTTTGCATATACCCGAAGATATGGTATCGGTAAGTGTTGCAACAAGCGCAATAAGCAACACAAGCAGGAAGAAATCCTTTATGTTATTGTTCTTCAACAACACATAGAGCAATACCAAAGCCAACGGCATCCACACAATCATTGAGGTATACACAAGCATGCATCCGTCCCAAAAGAGCGAATCGCTGCCATTGAGCGAGAGAAGCATATATCTGTCTATATTCAGGAGCGTGTTCAAGTCCATAGTATTGTCTGTTTGTAAAACTGTGTATCAAATGCGTTCTATTGCAACTGCAGGCAACCACCCTATTGTTCCCTCCTCGAGTTCCACCTCTTTCCACTCACGCATTGTATCGTCAACAATCTTCACCTTTCGACCTTCGTGAATCTTTATGAGTTCGGTTCCGGAATTGTCGGGAGTGCTCTTCAGGTAAGCCTCTTCTCTCATTACAATAGCTTCGCTCTCGTCATTCATATAATCATATATATGATATGCCGCTATATTTGCAAATATAGTAACAAAAAGAGAAAGGACAACAAACACGAGCGCAGTTTTGCGGATTGCAACCCTTCTGTTGAAGAAAAAGAGTAAAAGTGCAAGCAACAACAGGATGAATGACATTACCGCAACCACAGCCCAGAATGTTATGCCCATGGAGTTTACCAAGGCTTTGAACCATACGACAAAGAAGACTTCATACTGCTCGGCTATCTCGTCCTTTGTAAAGGAGAGTGCATGCTCAAGATTTGCCCTTGTATCCTTGTCGGTGGGGTCGAAACGCAAGGCACGTTCATAATTAAGAATTGCCTTTCCAATCATATTGCTACGGTAATAGGCATTTCCCAAATTATAATGCAGGGCAACGTTGCCACCCTCTTTCTTGATTACTGCCTCATAAATGGTTACCGCATCGGCATAACGCGCCTGAGAATATGCGCTATCACCTAGTTCCTTGCTATATTCAACGGATGTCGCATTCTGTGCTACAGCAACAAACGGCATTACAAGCAAAAAGAATATATATACCAGTCTTTTCATCTTCACAATCATTTTTTAATAGAGTCCTCCATCTTATCTATGACATTCATGGACATTTCATACACTTTATCCATAGTTGCACTTGCATCACCCGGAGCGTAACGTGCAAATTCAGCTTCGTTCAGCACGGTATGCAGTTTCTCCACTAGTGAAGCATCAGCTCCTCTTTTTTCAAGTTCTGCCGCAACGTTATCCTTTGAGAGCAACGACAAAGGTATGTTCATCTTGTCGCTCATGTATCCCCAAAGCGTTTTCAATATCTCGTCATAGAATTCATTTATTCTATTCTGTTTCAAGAGTGTTTTGGCAACTTTCAGACGTTTCACGGCAACCTTATTTGCCTTTTTGGTACGCACTAGTGAGATATTAGCATTTTCAATTACTCTCTTGCGGTGTACTGCCACATATACCACAAACAAAAGAAGCGGTATGATATACAACAGATAATATGTTGTTGAGGCGTAGAAATCTGCTTTTGCCTTTGACCCCTCTTTTGCGCCCAACTTTATGTGGCGTATATCCGATGCCAACACCTTGCTTGCCTCTTTTCCTATATAAGTTGCTGTTGGTGCGACTTGCTCTTTGCCTTTTTCAACCTCAATTGTATAACTGGTGCCTTCTACAGTCTTGTAGCTGTCGGAAAGCGGGTCGAAATAGACAAAGCGTGCGGGAGGAATAACATACACACCGCTTGCACGGGGAGTTATTACATATTCGAATACCTTTTCGCCGGCAAAGCCGTTGGTCTTGAGGTTGAACTTGTTGTTGATGATAGGATCGTAGACCTCGAATTCGCTTGGGAAATCCATAACAGGAGTGCCTACAAGCTTCATGTTACCTATACCGTCAACCTTTACTCTCAATGTAATTTCTTCGTTGGTCTTCACATCCTGAGCACTGATGGTACTGCTAAGATTGAACTGTCCTACACCACCCGAAAATCCCGAAGGCTTGCCCGAAGGAAGTTTCTTGACATCAAGAGAGAGACTGTTGCTGGTAAGGTTTTTCTTTACTTCGACATAAGCAGGACCACCGTTGAACATCATCTCAAAGGGATCGAGGTTACGACGGCTCTGAACAGCCACAACGCTTTCGAAAGTCAACGAAGGTATTTCCAAAACTCCGCTATGTTGTGGAAAGAGCACGAACTGTCGCCATACTATTGTCTGATAGTTGCGTCCGTTGTAGTGTTCAAGTTCGAACTGTTTCTCGCGTGGCAACTGCACCTCCTGAATATGGAAGCCTTTCAAATCGGGAGTAGGATTGCTAAGATTTGTAAGATTTACGGTTGAATACACCTTGTATGTCAATAACACAGCCTCCTGCTCATACACTTTTGCCATACTCAAAGTGGCACGGACAAAAAGGTCGTCGTCGCTGATGTTGGTTGAAGTGCTGCTACGTTGCATCTGTGCATTGCTACCACCTCCCTGATTCTGTGGAGAGCTGTTCTGGTCGGGAGGCAACACCTTTACACGCAACGGATTTGAGTTATATTTCTTTCCGTTAACCATTATCGATGCCGCGGGAATTCTGAATTCTCCTTCTTTCTCGGCAAGCAGGATATATGTAAAGGTTACAGACTCCGATGATTCCATCTTGCCGTTTATACTCTGCCAGTTACGTTGTGTGGAACTGTGAGGTCCTGTAAGTATGCTGAAATCTGTAATTTCAGGAATTACAGGTTCCTTGACATTCGCTCTGTTTACCTTGAATGTCAATCTGAATTGCTGGTTCACGACAACCGACTTGGGTGCCTGTGCCACAAATGTAATCCCGTCTGCAAAAACATTTCCTATAAAGAGTAGAAACAGGAATGTTGTCAGGAATATTCTTTTCATTTAATCTTTATATCTTTTTTATTCGTTACCAATTCTTCTCCAACTTGCCTTTAGCCGACTTGTTCTTGTCGCGCTTGACCTTTTCCAGTACAGCCTTTTCGTCCTGCATTGCAGCCTCGAGCAATCGTTCGGCATTCTCTTTCGACATTTCCTCTTCCGATTGTTGTGCCGGTGCCTGTTGCTGCTGATTCTGTTGCTGTTCCTGCTGTTGTTGCTGCTGATCCTTATTCTGTTGTTGTTCGTTTTCCTGCTGTTGCTGATTCTGTTGTTGCTGTTGCTCCTGGTTCTGTTGCTGATTGTCCTGCTGATTCTGCTGGTCTTGTTGGTTCTGCTGATTCTGTTTCAACTGATGCAAAACAACTGCAAGATTATAGCGTGTCTCATGGTCTGCAGGATTGTTTCTCAACGACTCTTTATAAGCCTCGGCAGCCATCTCCAAAGAATCGGTAAGATGATACACCAATCCTGAATTATGATATATTGATGCGAGATTCTCTTTCTTTTCTTCGAGTTCAGCTGCTGTAAGGAGCTGTGCATTGGCATCCTTATAGACACCAGCCACCACTTCCGGATCGGCAATATTGTCCTTTATATCCTTGTAATTCTTGAGCAGGAGGTTTGTTCCGCTATTATAGCTCGTCATGGGATTTTGCGGCTCCATATCCATGGCACGACGGTATGGTTCTATAGCCTTGTCGTAAAGGCTGTCCTTGTGAAATTCATTTCCGCTCTTCACATGTTCACGCATACTCTTGAGCATTGGCGAGCCTTCCATCACAAGCGCGACTGCCGAATAGCAGACTGCGACAACAGCTATAACCAACAGTATTATATATATGTATTTGGATTCTAATTTCTTCATACCTTAACTCTTGAAAGCAATTATTCCTTTTTTTTGTTTGAGAAGAAGTCCATCAATGCGATTATTACCATTTCAGATACCAGCAACAGGAATACCAATATTGCTATTACCTCAAACTGTTCTCTATATTTTGTATAGACTTCGGTCTTTACATCGTCCTTCTGAAGCTTGTCGAGTTCGTTCTCTATTATGGTCTGAGCATTGTTCGTGTTATCAACTCGCACATATGTTCCTTTTCCGGCTTTTGCAATGTTACCGGCCATCTCCTCGTTGAGTTTCGTTACAACAACAAAGCCTTCGTTGTCACGCATGAATTCATTCTTTCCCTCTACAGGAATACGTCCGCCCTTCTCCGTACCTATGCCGAGCATAAAGATGTTTATACCTTTTTCCGCGGCACGCATCGCAGCCTCTTCGGCACCACCTTCGTGATTTTCTCCATCGGTTATGACTATTACAGCCTTGCCTATCTTGTCGTTTGCCGTAAAACTCTTGGCTGCCAAATCAATGGCTGCACCTATATCTGTTCCCTGACGGGCAATGAGCGATGGTGTTATGCTCTCAAGAAACATCTTTGCCGAAATGAAATCATCGGTTATGGGCAACTGCACAAATGCTTCACCTGCAAAAACAATAAGAGCAACCTTGTTTTCTCCCGAACGGTTTATGATTCTTGAAATAAGACGTTTTGCCTTTTCAAGACGATTGGGTGAAATGTCATCGGCAAGCATAGAGTTGGAAATATCTAGAGCAACAACCACCTCTACTCCACGTGTGGTTACAGTCTCCTTCTTGGCACCAAACTGCGGACGTGCCAAAGCCACCACTATCAATGCCAAGGCAAAGAATGTGAACCAAAACGTTATGCGGTTACGCAATACTGCTGTACCGGGTATAAGTTTCTTCAACAGTTGCGGGTCACCGTAGCTGTTGAGGTTCTTTCTTCTTCTGTAATTGCTGTAAAGGAACAGCAATATCACTGCAGGGAGCAGAAGAAGCAGATATAGATATTCGGGATTTGCAAATCTCATCTTTAAACGGATTAAGGTATCTTTCTTAATATGGTGTAACGCAGAACTATCTCAAGCAGCAACGACAATATGGCTATAAGAGCAAAAATCTGGAATTCCTCGTTATATGCGCTGAACTGTCTTGCGTGAAGCTTTGTACGTTCAAGTTTGTCAATCTCAGCATATATCTCGCTCAGGCTCTCCTTGCTGGTTGCACGGAAATATCTGCCGTTGGTTATCTCTGCAATTTTCTTCAATGCAACCTCGTCTATCTCTACAGGAACATTGATTATATGGTCGCCATAAGGGAAAGGTGCAGTTTCGCTGTTTGTTCCCACACCAATTGTATATATTCTTACACCGAATTCTTTTGCAATTTCCGCTGCAGCTTCCGGAGATATCTCTCCGCTGTTGTTAGAACCGTCGGTAAGCAGAATTATCACTTTTGACTTGGCTTTGCTGTCCTTAAGGCGCGAAACGCCATTGGCTATACCCATACCTATTGCCGTTCCGTCCTCTATTATACCATTAAGGGCTATATCACATTTTACAGCATTGAGCATATTGAGCATAACCGCGTGATCTATTGTCAAAGGACATTGGGTAAAACTCTCGCCTGCAAAGATTGTCAAGCCTATATTGTCGTTCTTTCTGCTGCTGACGAACTTCGCTGCCACCTCCTTTGCCGCCTCGATGCGGTTAGGCTTCAAGTCCATTGCAAGCATACTTGTGGAAACGTCGGTCGCAAGCATTATATCTATACCCTCGATATCGCTTTCCTCCCAACTGTCGCTCGACTGCGGACGTGCAAGCACAAGAATAACCATTGAAAGTGTAATTACTCTCAACACAAAGGGAAGATGTATAATTCTGTTTCTGAAACTCTTTATATTACCAAAAGGCACTGTGGTTGAAACCTTCATGGAGGGTTTCATGCTCTTACCCTTTATGAAATACCAGACAACGTATCCCACAAGAGGTATAAAAAGCAACAGATATGATATATTTGCAAAAAACATCTCTTTTCTTAACTGAACAGGTTATATAAATCGGTTGTCAAAAGTGCAATGACAGCAATAAGTACAAGCACAATAACTATAATTGATGCAATGAGTACACGTTTTTCAAATAATGAACGGTGATTTACTATCTTCTTTTCTGTGGGTTGCTGGTTCTCTTCCTCCACATTCTTTGTTACATTCACATACTCTATAGCATTGTTCATATTACGACTATTCTCGTTTGCGGCTGGATGTAGTTTGGCAAACTTCACAAGGTCGGCTGTTTCAAGAATCTCCTTGAGTTCTTCAAGATTCTCCTTATTGTCGATACCACGCAGATAATCAAGGATTTCACTTGTTGTCATTTCCGTTGCATTAAAGCCGAAACGTGAGAACATGTACTCGCGCAGAGCATCGGTAAGACGTGTATAGTACTCTTTGACATTCTCGTCCTGCTGCCATGTATCATCGTTCTTTATGCTCTCAATCTTATTGAGTGCCACAATATGCGAAGGTTCTTTAGGCTTTATCTTTACAATCCTTATTATGGGCTTGTTCTTTACGAATCTGACCACCACCCACGCCAATGCCAAGGCAAGGAAAAGCACTATTATCCCAAGATGCACCGAGTCGCGATACTCCTCCCAGGTAAGTTCAACATCCCATACCTCTTTCGGTCCGCAGATATTCTGCAGATTTGCGGTATCAATGGGCATTGTATATACCGCCAATGCCAGTGAATTTGACAGATACTCACTGGTGTCAACCATAACCTTGAATGGCGGGATATTGTACAGAGTACTGTCGAACGAAGTTATGAGATACTCATCGATATAAAGATTGCGACGGTTATCGTTCAGGCTCTTTATATCGTGCTTCTGTTCAAGAATCTCGATTCCCGGCATTACACTCTCCTTGAGTTCGGGCATACGCACCCTGTAACCGGAATCAACTCCCAATTCAAGCCTTATTCTTGTCTGCTCACCAATCAGCATCTGAAAGGTGTCTATCTCGGCATTGAGCACAACATTCTGCGCTGTTGCGCCACCGACACACAACATCAAGAAGAAGACAATGTCAAATATTCTCTTTTTCATTATAAACAAAAGAATGCAACTCTATTTTCAACTACGTTTTGCAAAGAGATTCAACAGAGCCTTAACGTAATCCTGCTCTGTGCTTATGGAAACAGAATCCACACGACTCTTATTGAATGTCTCGTTGAGTCTCTCCACCTGAGCCTTCCACCATGCACGCTGATGTGCCTGAACCTTTGGTGAAGAGGTATCGACATATACCTCCTCTCCCGTTTCAGCATCCCTGAACTTTACCAAGCCTATTTTAGGCATCTCCGCCAGACGACGGTCGTACACCTGTATGGCGACAAGGTCGTGCTTGCGGTTGGCAATTGTCATTGCATTACGGTAATCTCCATTATCTATAAAGTCGCTTATCATGAACGATGTGCAACGTTTTTTAATGGCATTGGTAAGGAATTCAAGCGGAACCTTTATGTCGGTTCCCCTGCTCTGTGGCTCAAAGTTTATAAGTTCACGTATTATATAAAGGATGTGCTTCCTGCCCTTCTGCGGAGGTATGAACTTCTCCACTTTATCGGTGAAGAAAATTACACCTATCTTATCGTTGTTCTGTATCGCGGCAAAAGCCAATGTTGCCACAATCTCGGTAACCATATCGCGTTTGGTCTGGTTCACGGTTCCAAAATCGAGACTGTCCGACATATCCACGATAAGCATCACAGTGAGTTCGCGTTCTTCCTCGAACACCTTTATATAAGGTTTGTTGAAGCGAGCCGTTACGTTCCAATCGATATCGCGCACATCATCGCCATACTGATATTCACGCACTTCGCTGAAGGACATACCACGTCCTTTGAATGCCGAATGGTACTGACCGGCGAAAATGTTATGCGACAGTCCGCGTGTCTTTATTTCGATTTTGCGGACTTTCTTTATAAGCTCACTTGTTTCCATATACGTTATCAGGGAACTTCAACTCTGTTCAGGATAAGACTTACCATCTCGTCAGAGGTCATATTGCTTGCTTCAGCCTCATAGCTCAAGCCGATGCGATGACGAAGTACATCGTGTGCAACAGCACGGACATCCTCGGGAACGACATATCCTCTGCGCTTGATGAAAGCATAGGCACGCGCTGCAAGAGCAAGATTGATTGATGCACGTGGTGAAGCTCCGAAAGAAATCATATCCTTTAGCTCCTTCAAACCATACTTCTCGGGATAACGTGTTGCGAAAACGATATCTGCGATGTACTGTTCGATTTTCTCGTCGAGATATACCTGACGAACCACCTTACGAGCCTCTACAATCTCCTCAGGTTTAAGGATTGGTTTAACAGCAATCTTCTCACCTGTGATATTCTGACGGATAATCTTCTTCTCTTCCGAGAGTTCAGGATAGCCAATTACAACCTTCAGCATGAAACGGTCTACCTGTGCTTCGGGCAATGGATATGTACCCTCCTGCTCAATGGGATTCTGAGTAGCGAGCACAAGGAAAGGCTGTGGCAAGGCGAATGTCTGTTTGCCTATTGTTACCTGACGCTCCTGCATTGCTTCGAGCAGAGCACTCTGCACCTTCGCCGGAGCACGGTTAATCTCATCGGCAAGAACAAAGTTTGCGAATACAGGTCCTTTGTTTACCTTGAACTCCTCGCTCTTCTGGCTATAGACCATTGTACCTACAACGTCGGCAGGCAAAAGGTCGGGAGTGAACTGGATACGGCTGAAATCGGCATCAATAAGTTCCGACAATGTCTTTATGGCAAGTGTCTTTGCCAAACCAGGAAGACCTTCGAGCAAAATATGTCCATCAGCCAAAAGACCTATAAGCAACGATTCCACAAGGTGTTTCTGACCTACGATAACCTGGTCCATTCCGGCTTGCAGGTTAGTTATGAAACCGCTCTGCTTCTCAATCATTTCGTTCAATTCACGAATATCAATTGTAGCACCCATAATTATGTTTTGTTTTTTACATTTTTATTGTACAAAAGTACAGCTTTTGAAAAAGATTGCGTGTTAATTTATACAAAAGAGCTTTAAGCAATGTTATCCTTAAACAAACTTTAACGTTAAGCGATTAATTTCTTGGTTTTAACTTAGGTATGATAAGTTTCATTCCTTTGCACAAATCATCGGGACGAGCCAATGAATTGTATTTTACAATGTATGGCCATAACTTTTTATCACCATAATATTTCAAGGCAATTCGCGTCAATGTCTCATGCGCAACAACCTTATGCTCTGCCCAATCACCTGTCATTTCATACAACAGAGTATCTGCTGGTGTAATGTTCTTGAGATCGAGCGCAGCCAATTCTTCAGTTACAAAAAATCTGTACTCTTCGGGAGCGGCAACTTCCTTAACAAGCGTATCAAGAGACACTTCGTTTGAAGCGAGTTCCTTATCCTGAGGTGTTGCACCGGATGTAGCATCAACAGTTGCTTCTGTTACAGCATCGGTCTTATATTTGATTCTTGTTACCGTGTCAATTCTTACATCGTCGGTTTCTGCGGGAATGATATGGAGTATAAACAATACCGCCAGAGTTGCAAGCATAAACAATACAGCAAACACTACATACAACCAAGTACGTTTTTTCTTTTCCTTTTTTTCGGGAACAGCGAACGGCTTTTTCTCTTTCTTTGGCACATGTACCATCACAGGTTCCGTAGGTCTTTCCTGTACAACAAGTGGCTCTACAGGCTGTTCTGTAACAGTTTCCTGCGACTGTTGTTCTTCGGCTTGCTGTGGTTGAGTTTCTGTTGTTTCCTCTACAGCAGGCGAAGCTTCTCCTGCTTGCATGTTCTCCTTAAAAGTTATCTCTTCTGTTTCCGGTTCCGATTCAATTTCAGCAACAGATGCATTCTCCACTACAACATCTTCAACAATGTTTTCTTCAGCCACAAATTCGTTGTTATCTTCTTCGTCATCGCTGTAAGTTTCGTCTACCTCTACTGGTTCGAACATGGCAAACGGTTGGTTTACACAATCCTTAAGGCTGTCGGCAGGAGTGAACACAAGTTTCTTGTGTCCTTTAATCTCGAACTTTTCACCTGTGTTGACATTCACACTGCTACGGCTTGCCACATCAGTAATCTTGAATGTTCCAAGACCGTTTATCTTCACAACTCCGTCTTGTTCGAGACCTTCTATAATAAGGTCAAAGAATGTTTTAGTAAACAGTTCGGCTTTGACAAGCGACATGCCGGCATCCTTAGCCAATAATGCGCTCAAATCGGAATGGTTAAGTTTTGCATCCATACCTTATCCCCTTTCGTTGAATTTTTCTTTCAGTTTATTGCTTGGACGGAACGAAGGCACCACCTTGGGCGGCACAAGGAAACGTTGTCCGGTCTTTGGATTTACCGACAGTCTCTCCTTACGCATCTTCACATCAAGAACACCAAAACCCGAAATATTGAGTTGGTCGTTCTCCTTAAGACGCTCGGTCATTACATTTACAAACGCATCCACGTTGCCGGTGGCTTCAGCCACAGTTACATTGCAACGTTTTGCCAATTTTGTTATAAATTCCTTGTTGTTCATATCCTCGTGTTTTTAAGGAAGTATTTTTATTTTTCCAAGGTTCCCATAAGGTCAAATTCCGTAGCATCGGTTATGCGTACGTCGTAGAATGAGCCTATATGCAGATTACCTTCGGATATATTTATCAAAACCTCTGTATCGACATCGGGAGAATCGTACTCGGTACGTCCTATATAATAATCCCCTTCGATTCTGTCGATAACCGTTCTGTAGACGTTACCCACCTTTGCATCGTTCAGCTTTGTAGAGATACGTTGCTGAACCTCCATCAAGCGGTCGAGACGTTCCTGCTTCTTCTTCTTTGAAACATTGTCGCGATATTTCTCACCGGCGTAAGTTCCCTCTTCCTCGCTGTATGCGAATGCTCCGAGACGGTCGAATTTTGCCCATTTCACAAAATCCACAAGTTCTTCGAAATCCTTATCTGTTTCACCGGGAAAGCCCACCATCATTGTGGTTCTCAAGCAGATTCCGGGAACCTCGTTACGCATTCTCTCAACAAGAGCATAAGTATCCTCCTTTGTTACATTACGCAGCATCTTCTTGAGCATCTTGGTGCTTACATGCTGCAATGCAATGTCGAGATATTTGCACACATTCTTTCTCTCGCGCATCACGCGCAACAGGTCGTATGGAAAATTGGACGGATAGGCATAGTGCAGACGTATCCACTCAACGCCCTCAATGTCCGAAATCTTCTCTACAAGCTCGGCTATCGTCTGTTTCTTATACAAATCAACACCGTAGAATGTAAGTTCCTGAGCTATTATCTGGAATTCCTTTACACCCTTGGAAACTAGATAACGTACCTCATCAAGAATTTCCTCCATGGGACGCGACTTATGCGGTCCTGTTATTATAGGAATTGCACAGTAGGCACAACGTCGGTTACATCCCTCCGATATTTTAAGATAGGCATAATGCCCGGGAGTGGTGAGTACTCTCTCCTGCGCTATTTTGTGATTGTATTCCTTTTTTAGGTCGGTAATAAGTTCTGTCCAATTGAACTTGCCATAAAATTTGTCTACCTGAGTAATCTCTTCGCGTAGCTCTGTCAGATAACGCTCCGACAGGCAACCCATAACATAGAGTTTCTCCAAATCACCCTCTTCCTTGCGCTGACAGAACTCAAGAATCATATTGATGGATTCCTCTTTTGCATCTCCGATGAATCCACATGTATTTATAACGGCTATGGCACCGCACGGCTCCTCGCTATCGTGAGTTACCTCATAGCCACAATCCTGCAACTGACGCATAAGACGCTCCGAATCCACAAGATTCTTTGAGCAGCCCATTGTTATGACATCGACACGGTTTTTCTTCATTGTTTATCCGAATAGTGAATCAACAAACTCTTCGCGGTTGAATATCTGCAAGTGATCGATTCCCTCGCCAAGACCGATATACTTCACGGGTATCTTGAACTGGTCGCTGATACCGATTACCACACCGCCCTTTGCTGTACCGTCGAGCTTGGTAATGGCAAGCGATGTAACTTCAGTTGCTTTTGTAAACTGTTTTGCCTGTTCAAATGCATTCTGACCTGTTGAACCGTCAAGCACCAACATTACATCATTGGGTGCAGTAGGAACAACTTTCTTCATTACATTCTTGATTTTTGTAAGCTCATTCATCAAGCCAACCTTGTTATGCAAACGTCCCGCAGTATCAATAATTACAACATCTGCATCGTTTGCCACTGCCGACGACAAGGTATCGAATGCCACAGACGCAGGGTCTGAACCCATTCCCTGTTTGATGACCGGAACATCGGCACGATGTCCCCACTCCACAAGTTGTTCCACCGCCGCCGCACGGAATGTATCGGCAGCACCAAGATAAACCTTTTTACCAGCCTTCTTGAACTGATGCGCAAGCTTACCAATTGTTGTAGTCTTACCCACGCCGTTAACACCCACAACCATAATGACATATGGTTTGCCGGCTTCAGCGGGAATGTCGAACGAATCGCCATCGGCCGTATTGTTTTCCATTAGAAGCTGAGCAATCTCGTCCTTCAACAATTTGTTCAACTCCGTTGTATTCATGAACTTGTCGCGCGCAGCACGTTTCTGCACACGGTCGATAATCTTCAATGTTGTCTCGACACCGACATCCGATGTTACAAGCACCTCTTCGAGATTGTCGAGCACTTCGTCATCAATTTCGCTCTTTCCTGCAATGGCACGTGCAATCTTTCCAAAGACACTCTCTTTGGTCTTTGACAATCCCTGATCGAGTACCTCTTTCTTCTCTCTACTGAAAAAACTGAATATTCCCATTTTACTTGCCTGTTTTTAATCTAGTTTCAATACTGCGAGGAACGCCTTCTGTGGAACCTCTACATTACCAATCTGTTTCATACGTTTCTTACCCTTCTTCTGTTTCTCGAGCAACTTGCGTTTACGAGAGACGTCACCACCATAACACTTGGCTGTTACATCCTTACGCACCTGTTTGATTGTTTCACGAGCAATAATCTTTGTACCGATTGCTGCCTGAAGGGCAATATCGAACTGCTGTCTTGGAATAAGGTCGCGTAGTTTCTCACACATCTGACGGCCAAGACCGTATGCATTGTCAACGTGTGTAAGTGTTGAAAGAGCATCCACAGGCTCACCATTCAAAAGAATATCGAGTTTTATGAGCTTTGATGTACGGAAGCCTGCAGGATGATAGTCGAATGAAGCATAACCTTTTGAAATACTCTTCAACTTATCGTAGAAGTCAATCACAATTTCACCGAGTGGCAACAGGAAACGTATATCAACACGGTTACCGGTGATAAACTCCTGCTTCAACAATTCACCACGCTTTGAAAGACACAATGTCATGATTGGTCCAATATACTCGGCACGGGTGATGATGCTTGCGTTGATGTATGGTTCTTCGATATGGTCGATAAGTGTCTGGTCGGGCATTCCACCGGGGTTATGCACCTCTTTTGAACCACCCTGCTTGTCATAAACCATGTACGACACGTTTGGAACGGTTGTAATCACACTCATATCGAATTCGCGGTCCAGACGCTCCTGAACAATCTCCATATGCAACAATCCCAAGAAACCGCAACGGAAACCAAAGCCCAAAGCTGCCGACGACTCTGGCGAGAATGTCAACGAAGCATCGTTCAACTGCAATTTTTCGAGCGACGCACGCAAATCCTCATAATCCTCGGCATCAATAGGATAAACTCCGGCAAACACCATTGGCTTAACCTCTTCGAAACCCGAAATAGCAGCCGTACAAGGACGTGCAATATGCGTAATGGTATCACCTACCTTAACCTCTCTGGATGTCTTGATTCCCGAAATTATATAACCCACATCACCGGTACGCAATTCCTGACGTGGCGACAAATCCATCTTCAATACGCCAATTTCATCGGCATCATACTCCTTGCCTGTATTAAAGAACTTAACCTTATCACCCTTGCGGAGAACACCGTTGGTAATCTTGAAATATGCAATGATACCACGGAACGAGTTGAACACTGAGTCAAAGATAAGTGCCTGAAGCGGAGCTTCCTCGTCGCCCACAGGAGCCGGAATACGCTCAACAACAGCTTTAAGAATCTCCTCGACACCCATACCTGTTTTTCCCGAAGCCTCGATGATATCCTCGCGATCACAGCCGATAAGGTCAACGATTTCATCCTTAACCTCCTCGGGCATGGCATTAATCATATCACATTTGTTGATTACAGGGATAATCTCCAAGCCCTGGTCAACGGCCATATAAAGGTTAGAAATTGTCTGAGCCTGAACACCCTGTGTGGCATCCACCACAAGCAGAGCACCTTCGCAAGCTGCAATAGAACGGGAAACCTCGTATGAAAAATCGACGTGTCCCGGAGTATCGATAAGGTTCAAGATATATTTCTCGCCGTTATACATATACTCCATCTGTATGGCGTGGCTCTTAATGGTGATTCCACGCTCTTTTTCAAGGTCCATGTTATCGAGCATCTGACCTTCGGTTATACTGATGGTCTTTGTTGTTTCCAAAAGACGGTCGGCCAAGGTGGATTTACCATGGTCGATGTGAGCAATGATACAGAAATTTCTAATTTTCTCCATGTATGTTTTTTATATTTTTATCGTTCTAAAAAGTATACAAATACAGTTCCTGTAATAAAGTGCGAAGATACGAATATTTTTGCGAATTATACACTTGTTAAAGCAACAATAATCAATGTATTTCGGCGGAAAAAGCGATTTTCGGACATATACAACAAAAAAAAGACAGCCAAAGCCGTCTTTTACCTATATTTTGCAAGAAACAAACATACACACACGAGCTGGATTACAACAATCACAGGCATACCGAATCTGAACTTCTTATGCATCGTTTTATGATGCCACACCTTCACGCCAAGCAGGGCTCCGAGACTACCACCGACAACCGCCATTCCCAACAACAGTCTTTCGCGTACACGCCATTTACCTTTCTTCGCCTTAAGTTTGTCAACGCCATAAAGAAGAAATGCTACAATATTGACAATCAGGAGATAAAGCAATATAATATTCAGCATACGAGAATGTATATAAAACAAAAAAAGACAACCAACGTTGTCTTCTAAATATGAGCGGAAAACGAGGCTCGAACTCGCGACCCCAACCTTGGCAAGGTTGTGCTCTACCAACTGAGCTATTTCCGCGTTTGCTACGTAAACTCAACATCTTCTGCTGCACTCATTGCATGAAAACAAGTTTTCATACTCATTTGCAACAAAGATTCCGCATTCATTACGTAATTTTAGTATTTATTTTAGTTTAAGTGAAGAAGATGAGACTCGAACTCACACGACCCAACGGTCACTACCCCCTCAAAGTAGCGCGTCTACCAATTCCGCCACTTCTCCAAACTTATTACAAACCACCTTTTTGCGTGCCCAGAACAGGACTCGAACCTGCACGTCTCTCAACACTCGCACCTGAAACGAGCGCGTCTACCATTCCGCCACCTGGGCATCTACAGGTCAGCCACCCTAGAGCGGAAAACGAGGCTCGAACTCGCGACCCCAACCTTGGCAAGGTTGTGCTCTACCAACTGAGCTATTTCCGCATTTAATCCTAACGCGACTCTTTGGTTTTACATTTCCTTGCCAAGGTTGGAAACCTTATATCTTTGCGGCAAGGTTGTGCTCTACCAACTGAGCTATTTCCGCATTTGCTTTGCTAACTAAAT
Source organism: uncultured Bacteroidaceae bacterium (assembly GCA_904502235.1). Lineage (GTDB taxonomy): Bacteria > Bacteroidota > Bacteroidia > Bacteroidales > Bacteroidaceae > HGM04593. Next base: position 155 of record CAJGDP010000002.1, on the reverse strand, counting down.
TCAAAATTTCAAAGAGAGCGGAAAACGAGGCTCGAACTCGCGACCCCAACCTTGGCAAGGTTGTGCTCTACCAACTGAGCTATTTCCGCGTTTACTTCGTAAACTTGGCATTTATTTCATCAAGCATTCTATTTATTTCACTAAATAAACAGTGT
>CAJGDP010000001.1 GCA_904502235.1 uncultured Bacteroidaceae bacterium | reverse complement strand
CTTCTCGAGTTGACCGTTCATTATAGCCTGAGGATCATATATTGACTGATCAACCCAATCCCATATACAACCGCCGATACCATATTTGCTGCCCTCAATTATATCCCAATAATCCTGCAAATTACCTACGGCATTACCCATAGCATGCGCATATTCGCAAAGGAAGAAAGGCTCACCGCCTATACTATTGTTACAATGGTTGCGGGTATATGCGAGGTCGGGATACATCTTTGAATCCATATCGGTATTCTTTGCAGAACCTACATTAGAGTAGCCCTCATAATGCACCGGACGCGAATCGATAGCTTTGGTTGCCGAATATGTTGCATCGAAGTTCACTCCAATACCCGACTCATTTCCGAGCGACCAGAACACCACTGACGGATGATTGCGGTCGCGTATTACCATACGTACAGTACGGTCGACATACTGTGCCTGCCATGAAGGATCGCTCGAGATACTGTTATCCTTCTTGTCGGTCCAGCTCTTATGGCATTCTACGTCAGCCTCATCCATTACATAAAGACCATAGTAATCGAACATGGCATACATCTTCGCGGCACGTGGATAGTGGCTTGTACGCACAAGGTTCACATTTGCCTGTTTCATCAGCTCAATATCCTTGAGCATTGTTTCAATATCCATTGTACGACCATAAAGCGGATGGGTATCTTGTGTATTCACACCCTTGAAATATACCCTTTCACCGTTTATAAGCACCACTCCATTCTTTATTTCAATATGACGGAAGCCATATTTTGTTGAGAACACCATTTCCTCATTGCCCGAAGTATCTTTCTGACGGACAATTACTGTATAGAGATTAGGGGTTTCAGAAGTCCATGCCGAAAGCTCTGTCAAGCCGTCAAAGGCAACATTCTTCTTGAGGCTCTTCACACCCTCGGCAAACTCAACGGCAACATTCTTTGTTGCAACCACATTGCCGGTAGGTGATACTAGTTCAACTTCAATATTCTTTGCCACAGCAACTCCGCTGCGGTTGTCTATCTCAAGTGCAACATTCATTGAACCACCGTTGAATGCAGAATTGAGTTCCGATGTAATATAGTGGTCGTGTACAAAAGTCTTTGGTGTTGCATACAGATAAACATCGCGATGCAGACCGCTCATGTGGAACATATCCTGACCCTCGAGATACGAAGCATCGCTCCAACGGAACACCTGCACGCATATATTGTTCTCACCGGTGCGTACATGGGTACTGAGGTCAAACTCATGGTCGTTGTTACCGCCCTGTGTATAGCCCACATATTCACCGTTTACCCACACGTAAGCTGCGCTGTAAAGTCCATCGAAGTGCAGGAATACATTCTTTGCTTCCCATCCCTGTGGCAATGTGAATGTACGACGGTAAGAACCTACAGGATTGTCGCCGACACCCTCTACCTTATTTTTAACATAGGGAGGATTGTTCAAGAAAGCATACTCCACATTCACATACAAAGGTAGGTCGTAGCCTTTCATTTCCCAACACGATGGAACATCTATGTCATCCCAGGCAGATACATCGGCATCATTGCTCCAGAAATCCTCTTCACCGGGACGCACCGAAGGCTCGGGAACAAGGTTGAATTTCCATGTACCGTTGAGCGAGAGATAGTCTGCCTTTTCGGGAGTAAGCCATGCCTTATTATAGTTCACATCGGTTTTCATTGCCTCTGTAGAGGTATATGGAATAAATGTTGCATGTGCAGTCTCCTTATTTTCCTCATATACTTGCTGGTCCTCCCAATAATTACCCTTTGGACCTGCAACCATTGTAAAGAAGAACTTGCTGTAATTGCCATTCTTGTCGGTAGAAGCCAAAAGTTTGCCATTGTTTTCCCTTATATAGTACTTCGTACCTGCTTTAGATGTACCGGTCAGATAGAAATAACCGTCACCGGCATCCTCAAGAACAACATTCTGATTTTCGTTGTTTACTTCTGTTGTATATACAAGCGGTGTCCTGTCACCTTGAAGGTACATATCAATTGACAAGTTGCAACTGTTCGATGTCAATATTAATCCGGTCTTTCCATTAGAGACTTTCCAACTCTGAGTATCATCGCCCTCTACATAAGTTTTCATATCAACGAGAGCTGCAAGTGTACCATCGGCAGGAGCTGTAAGAACGTTCTTTGTTGCAACATTACTTATTACATAGCTTTTTCCGGCATTAACCTTTGCTTCGGAGAACTGCTTGCCTGTATTATGGAAAAGATATAGAATATCCTTGTCGTCATACTCGGTCAACATCATAGGATATCCATCGGCAGAGGGTACAAGGTATTGATAAGGGTTTGAAGCGTTTACCATACGGTTATAACCGTCGCCCGGAGCCAGAATCTTGAAACGTTGGTTGGGATTGGCTGGTTCATAATTCCATTGAACAGGATGTCCTATACCCGGAGCCATATCAAGAGCCTTACCCGAAGTAGGGTTCACAAATGAGAACACTCCATCGGTCTCTGTGGGGTACATCGCCCACTCCTGTCCGGCACTTGCTGTGTTTCCGTCGGCAAAGACTATGCGTGCATCGTTATTGACATTGTCGCCATTGGATAGGAACTTGCCGTTGGCAACATTCTGTATACGGTATACCGTAACATTTTCTACTGTCGGACGCAATTCATCGGCAGCAATCTGCTGCAACGGGAAAAGCAATGCTGACAGAGCAATAAAAAAACAGAACAGTTTCTTCATATTGATTTTTATTAGGTTATAATCCGAAGATATTTTATAATAAAGGCAAAAATAATATAAAATGCTGAAATCAAAAGAATAATTTGTGCTTTTCGCAATGATAATATAATTTTGTAGAAACGATAAAAACGATTTCTAAATATGAACACACTTAAAAGAACAATTCAGGCTGTTGCAATGGCATTACTCATTGCCATGCCTGCCGTTACAAAAGCACAATATGTTCCCACCGCGGAGAACCTGAAATCGCGTCAGGAGTTTGCCGACAGCAAGTTCGGTATATTCATCCACTGGGGAATATACAGCATGTTCGCACAAGGCGAATGGTACTTGCAGAACTACCCTATCGACAAGAACGAATATGCCAAGGCTGCTGACGCATTCTACCCCCATCGTTTTGATGCAAAGGCTTGGGTTTCAGCTATCAAGGATGCCGGTGCGAAATACATCTGCTTCACAAGCCGTCATCACGACAGCTTCTCGATGTGGGATACCAAGGAAAGCGACTATAACATTGTTGACGCCACCCCATTCGGACGCGACGTAATAAAAGAACTTGCTGAGGAGTGCCACAAGCAGGGAATAAGATTGCATTTCTACTATTCACACATCGATTGGGCACGCGACGAATACCCACTTGGACGTACAGGTACAAAAGTAATAGGCCGCGACAAGGAAAAAGCCGATTGGCCCGCATATTACAATTTCATGAACAACCAATTGACTGAACTTCTTACCAACTATGGTGAGATTGGTGCAATATGGTTCGACGGCAAATGGGACCGTGACCAGGACAGCATACCGTTCAATTGGCAATTGGATGAACAGTACGCGCTTATACACCGTCTACAACCGGCGTGTCTCATAGGTAACAACCACCACGAGTCTCCATACCCAGGTGAGGATATTCAGATTTTCGAGCGCGACCTTCCCGGCGAGAACAAAGCCGGACTCAGCGGACAGGATGTAAGCCGTCTGCCTTTGGAGACATGCCAGACCATGAACGGAATGTGGGGCTACAAACTTGTTGACCAGAACTACAAGAGCACTGAAACACTTATAAGACTGCTTGTAAGCACTTCGGGCAAAGGTGCGAACCTTCTTTTGAATGTAGGTCCACAGCCCAACGGAGAAATTCCTGCAGCAGCCCTTGAGCGCATGAAAGAGATGGGCGAATGGCTACGTGCAAACGGTGAGACCGTATACGGCACAACAGCCGGAGATATTCCTGCACTGGATTGGGGCGTAACTACACGTAAAGGCAACCGCCTGTTCGTGCACATATTCGACTGCAAGGAAAAAGAACTTGTATTGCCACTCAACTGCAAGGTTAAGAAAGCATTCACATACAGCGACAAACAGCCTGTGAAGTTCGTAAAATGCAAAGATGGCATAAAGTTGATGTTCAATGAAGTTCCCGAAGGCATCGACTATATTGTAGAACTTGTTACCAAGTAAGCATGGCAATACTTGAGATATGTGCCGGCAGTGTTGAAAGCGCAATCGCGGCACGCGACGGAGGCGCACAGCGTATAGAACTATGTGCTGCATTGGAGGTTGGCGGAGTAACACCATCGGCAGGACTTATTGCCCAGGCACGCAAAGTTAAAGAACTGGTGCTCAATGTAATAATACGCCCACGCGCTGGTGATTTCCTATATGACGAGCACGAAGTTGCCTGCATGGAAGAGGATATACACACCTGCAAACTATTAGGGATTGACGGTGTTGTAATTGGCGCACTGACAGCAGAAGGCGATATTGACACCGCCAACTGCAAAAGACTTATAGATGCTGCGGACGGAATGAGCGTTACCTTTCATCGCGCATTCGATATGTGCCGTGCCCCACAAAAAGCGTTGGAAGAATTAATATCACTTGGTTGCGACAGAGTGCTGACATCGGGACAGGCTCCCACAGCCGAAGCCGGCATAGCCCTTTTGAAAGAGCTTGTAGAGCAAGCCGATGGGCGCATAACAATTATGCCGGGATGCGGTGTAAACAGTGGTAACGCCGCAAAGATTCTGAGCGAGACAGGAGCCTGCGAGATTCATGCATCGGCACGCAAGAACGTCGGTAGCGGAATGCTTTTCCGTCATAGCGGAGTATCTATGGGCAACCCCGACAGCGACGAATACGCACGCAAAGAGACCGACGTAAACGAAGTCAGAGCAATAGTAAACTCTATTAAGTGAATAAAAAAAAGCCCCGACGGGGCTTTTTTTTATTCACTCAGTTGTTTCACAACCTTTATCAGCTGTTCGCCGAGAGATATTGAGTAACCCTGCGACATGAATACCACGCGATTGAAGGTATCGGCAACAAGGATTATCGGACGATTGGGATTCACAAGTTTCATGTTGGCTACAATCTCATTGTAGATAACATCATTTATATCTGTACCCCATACAACAGTCGAAGGCAAGTCGGGGAAGTCATTCACAAAGCGTTCAGCCTCGTTTGTATCGCGGAACAGAAGCACCATCTTCTGGCCCCAAGCCTCGAAATCCTTCTTGTATGGCATTACATCGCGCAAGAAGTGATTTGTGGGTTCGCTTCCAGGTGCAACAAGCGCAATGATATAATATCCGCGACCTGTAGCCGAAAGCAATGAACGCTCGCGTTGTTCTGCTATGTCGTAGAACAGATTCTCGCTGTTGAAATCGCCAATAACCTGCAATCTCTCGCTGCTCTCGCGCAACACATACTGCATTTTGTTCTCTTTACCCTCTTCCACAACAAAGAATGTAAGATGTGCAAGCACTCCACCATCTGCCATACGTGTACCTGTCATCATGAAGTAATTTCCTGCATCAAGGGTTTCGCCATCCTTAAGCAATCCCTCCCAAGTGGCATCCTCGGGATAGTTGAGCAGCTGCAGACGACCATCAACAATCTTTGATATAGAGAAATGTGAATAGTATCTTGGATTGTTGATGAAGGCCGATGGAGTAAAAGCCACCTTTATACTGCCCTGTGGAGCTTTCTTGTTCTCCTGTGCCTCAAAATTGACATCAACCCAGTTGCCGTCGGAGAGATATTGTGTCTTGTTTGTAACCTCATCCACACGCGCTGGGATACCCATGGAGCGCGCTGCAGCAACAAAGAATATGTCGCGTGAATGCGGGTCGGCTACGCGCATCTCCCATACACCCTTGGGCGACATGCAGAGCGACAACGGATTCCATGTATCATCTACAGTGATATTCTTTCGGCACCACTCAACCCACTCTTCGGGATTAGCCTTGTAGTGTTCAGCCTCTGAAGCTAGAATCACACTCTTGAAGAATGAACGGAACGGGGTAAGCATCTCGTTGCTTATACGTGGATTTACAACATAATTATAGAACCAGTCTGCATTGTTATCGCTTTCAAGAGCGGCTTTGACATGGTCGCCAAGAACATCGAGCGATACATCGCGACGGTCCTTATCCGAAAGGCAGAAGAGCATTCTCAAAGCCTTCTCTCTGCCGTCAACGGGGCAAGAACGTAGGAAATCCACCATTGTGGCATGATTACCGCGTGCATCCTTCAAGAGTTTCTGCATAGCCTGTTCATCGACAACAAGTTCTTTCGCAAGAGCCTTTGCCTGTTCTGCTGTGGGGAATGTTGCAACGTAAGCATTGCGTATGGAATCCTCACAAGCAAAGCGTCGTGTGTTTTCAGCAACTTGTTCAACCGTTACAGCAGGAATTGTGTTACGTTCCTTTGGCGGTGTAATATTCATCTCAAGAGTTGCTGTATAGCCGGGAGCCTTATCAATGATAACCTCTACATTATTATCCTTACCGGCAGTGAATTTGGTAAAGCCGAACTTGCCGTCCTTTGATGCCCATGCAACCATATCGCCATAACCCGAAGTAATGGATGTCTCACCGTTTTCGTTGCTCTCCTTTGTTGCCGCAGAGTAGAATTCGGCATAGTTGTATATCTTGAACTCAACGGTAGCCTTTACAGGGTTACCGTTCTCGTCAACAACCTTGATTGCAGTTGTTGCAACAGGAGCATAGTTCGATGTAACATTTATCTCGGTGAAGCATGGTGTTACGCTGAGCACCTCCTCGGGACCGTCGTAACTGCCGAAAGCATTTGTGTGCATGAGCATACCGCGCGATGCAGGTGCGTTGAACCATGCGAGGTCGAGCACAGGTTCAGGCTCGCATGCGCCAAGGAAATGCCACTCGCCATCCACCCAAGCCTCAACCCAGGCATGATTGTTGTCGGTGTGCGCCCAACGGGGAATATATACCTGACGTGCAGGAATACCCACAGCACGCAATGCGGCTACGGTGAATGTCGATTCCTCGCCACAACGTCCGTATGCAGTACGCACGGTTGCAAGCGGCGAACTTGTGCGTATATCACTTGGGGTATATGTTACCTTTTCGTGGCACCAGTGGTTCACTTCGAGCACAGCGTCGTGCATCGAAAGCCCCTGCACGCGCTCTCTGAGTTCGTTGTAGAACACGGCACGGCTTGTATCCATATTCTCGTTGTTCACCCTTACCGGCAACACGAAGTGCAGGAATTCTCTCACAGGGACACTCTTGCCCCAAGGCATTTCGGCACGCGCCTTGAGAGCATAATCCACATTCTGCAGATGATATTCGGCAGAACAGTCGGCAATATCGGGCAACGGCATATATGCATAAAGGAACTGCATTGCCTGGAGACGCTCACCTTTGAGAGAATCAAAAGCATCGAAATAATTACCGCCGACAAGTTCGCGACGTTTCTCGAAGTCCTTTGCAATTTTACCGTTTTCATCGAAATTTTCACCTGTTGAGCAAGAGTTGAAAATCAGAGTTGCCAACATTGTCAACAGAAGGATTGTCGTATGTCTTTTCATAAATCTATATTGTGTTTTATTTAATTGCCGATTTATCGCAAAGATAAACCATAATAACCAATTTTGCCACAAAAGAGAATGAATATTGAGAAAAGAACTGTAATATCCAGCAAAAGCAGAGCAATGCTTAAATAGATTTTGTATATTCGCACAAATTTGATGAAATGACTACAAAGAAGAACAACATACCGACAAAAAGACTGCTGCAATGGTTGTTGCATAATGCAAAGAATTCCAAAGGACAAGCCATTGCCAACATTGTCATTGGAATAGCCGATGTGGTATGCCAGTTGCTATGGGTTATTGCGTGCAAACATGCCATTGACATTGCCACATACGATGCCGAAGGCGACCTGGGAACCACTGGATTCTTCATAGGTTCTCTGATGCTTGCAGAAATAACTCTGCGTGGTACGAGCCGTTGGATATATGCTGTAAAAGGCAACAAGATACGCAACAGGTTGCGTCTGAAAATCTTCTCACGACTGCTGAAATGCGACTGGTTGCATCTTTACAAACGCCACACGGGCGACCTTGTAAACCGCCTCGAGGGCGATGTCAACAGCATAACCTCCCTCATAACAGAAGTAATTCCGTCGACTGTGGTTCTTTGCGTAAAGCTGATTGCATCTTTTGTATTGCTGTTTCATTTGAGCCCGATGTTGGCATTGTCGGTTATAGCAGTATTGCCGATATGTATTCTGGCAAGCCGCTTCTACATCCGCAAGATGCGCAGATACAATAGCGAAATACGCAACAGCGACAGCAATATACAGTCGGTTCTGCAGGAGAGTCTGCAACACAAGGAGGTCATCAAGGCAATGGAGCAGAATGCCGGCACAGAACAACGCCTGCAGGAACTGCAAGGAACATTGCACAAGCAGATTTCAAAGCGCACAAGATTCTCCATAGGTTCGTTTACGCTAATTCAGGCAGGATTTGCAATAGGATATCTCATTGCATTCATGTGGGGTGTAACAGGCCTTCGCGATGCTGTGATAACATACGGAACAATGGCCGCATATCTGCAACTGGTGAATCTTATACAGAACCCCACCATGGATTTGAGCAGATATATTCCTGCCATTGCATCGTCGCTCACAGCCGTTGAGAGAATCTGTGAACTGGAAGAGATTCCCGTAGAACAGCAAGGCGAAAACATAATCCTTGACAGGAGTGCCGGAGTGCGCTTCAAGAATGTGACATTCTCGTACGAAGAGAACAGCCGAAAGATTCTCGACGGTTTCAGTTACGATTTTCCACCCGAAAGCATAACAGCCATAGTGGGAGAAACGGGTGCCGGCAAAACAACACTATTACGATTGCTTATAGCGCTGACAACTCCGCGCGAAGGCGCAATAGAGCTATACAACAACGGCGAGACACACAAGGTTTCCACCCTTACACGAGGCAATTTCGTCTACATTCCGCAGGGCAACAGCCTGATAAGCGGAACCATAAGGGAAAACCTGCTCATGGGAGACCCTAATGCCACAGAAGAGCAGATGAAAGAGGCATTGCACACAGCATGTGCCGACTACACTCTTAACCTTCCCGACGGACTCGACACCCTTATTGCAGAAAGCGGTGGCGGAGTGAGCGAAGGACAGGCACAACGCATTGCGGTGGCACGTTCATTATTGCGTCCCGGCAGCATTATGATTTTCGACGAGGTTACATCGGCCCTCGACGAAGATACAGAACAGGAGATGCTCAAGCGGTTGACAAAGAACAGGAGTGGCAAGACACTCATCTTTGTTACCCATCGCCCGGCAGTGATAGAGCACTGCACACAGGTTCTGAAAATAGAGCGGACAAAGGCATAAAGACACCCCACAAGGGTGTTTTTATTATAACACGCGCGACTTTCTATAGCAAAAAAACACACGCACTACAATAAAACGGGGAAAAGTGCGTTTTACGTAAGTATAAAAATCAAAAAGACCATGATAGAATACCTCAGAGGAGAAATAGCGGAACTGACACCTGCCACAGCCGTAATAGAGTGCTGCGGAGTAGGCTACGAGACAAACATCACATTGAACACATACAGTGCATTACAAGGCAAGAAAGATGCCAAACTCTTCATTTACGAAGTGATACGCGAGGATGCACACCAATTGTTCGGATTCAGCAACCGCCAGGAGCGAGAGTTGTTCCTTTTGCTAATTTCAGTTTCGGGCATTGGCGGAAACACAGCACGCACCATCCTGTCGGCATTTACCATAAGCGAGCTTTGCGAAGCCATCGCAACAGGTAACGAAGCGGCAATCAAAAGCGTGAAAGGCATAGGACTCAAGACCGCACAGAGAATAATCGTAGACCTCAAAGACAAAATCAAGGGAATAGGCGGTGATTTCACAGGAGCCGCGACAACAGCCGTTGCCGTAAACAACGATGTCATCGACGGTGCAGTATCGGCACTTGTTATGCTCGGTTTCCCCACAGCAGCCACAAACAAGGTTGTTCAGGCAATAGTGAAGAGCGAGCCACAGGCAACCATCGAGCAGGTGATAAAACTCGCGCTTAAGCAACTGTAAAAAGAGATTCGGATACAGACTATGACAAAACGCACACTCACATTCCTTGCAATCCTTTTCGCATGTATGAACATACTTGCGCAGGAGAACATGCGCAGTGAGCTGGTGCGTCATTCCGTAAAAAGAAGACAGAAAGCCGAACAGATACAGGACACCGTTCAGGCACGCTACCCTGTAAGCGATATAACGGTGCAGAATACAGAAGACCTGCAACGCCGCTCAATGGACCTTAAGAATCCCGAGAACATTGTAACCGATACCATTTACAATGAGAAGGACAGCACATACTCCATTGCCACACGCCTGCAGGACGGTACATTGCTGGGAACTCCCATATTGCTTTCGCCCGAAGAGTACTCAAAATGGAACGAGCGCAGTTCGATGCAGAGTTTCTTCCGCCAAAAGAACTACGAGGCATGGGAGAAGGAGGGTAAGAAAGGTAAATTCGACTTCACCGACATGCACTTCGACCTTGGACCGGCAGAAAAGATTTTCGGTCCAGGCGGTGTGCGTATCAAGACACAGGGTAATGCCGAGCTTAAAATCGGTTACTCTATACAGACCGTCGACAACCCTTCGTTGCCGTCGCGCAGCCGCAGGACAAACAGTTTCGACTTCGACGAGAAGATAAACCTTAACCTTAGAGGAAGTGTTGGCGACAAGATGAACATGGACTTCAACTACAACACCGAAGCCACATTCAGCTACGACGCAAAGAAGATTGCCCTTAAATACGATGGCAAGGAAGACGAAATAATAAAACTGCTCGAAGCCGGTAACGTAACATTCCCCACAAACTCAAGCCTCATCAGAGGTGCATCATCGTTGTTCGGTATCCGTGCCGACCTGCAGTTCGGCAAACTGCTGTTGCAGACCGTGGTATCGCAGAAGAACTCCAACACCAATGTGGTAAGTTCAAAGGGCGGTACACAGCTCACCACATACGAGATAGAGATTACCAATTACGACGAGAACAAGCACTTCTTCCTGGCGCACTATTTCCGCGACAGCTACGACCGTGCCATGTCGCAGTTGCCCACAATTCTGTCGGGCATAAGCATCAACCGCATCGAGGTGTGGATTACCAACAAGACCAACGACTACAGCAATCCGCGCAACATCATCGCCTTTACCGATATTGCCGAGAGCAACCACATCAGCAACGACATGTGGTATACACAGAGCAGAAATGCCATTCCGTCCAATGCTGCCAACAACCTCTATTCCGAGATGGCCACAACCTATTCGGCAATACGCGACTTCGACCAGGTAAACAACATACTCGGCAACATCGACGGCATGAACGGCGGTCTCGACTACGAAAAGCTCTCAAACGCCCGCCTGCTTTCATCAAATGAGTATACCCTCAACAAGGAACTCGGTTTCATCTCGCTCAAGAGCGCGCTGAGAGCCGACGAGGTGCTTGCCGTTGCCTACGAGTTCACCTATGGCGGACAGACATTCCAGGTGGGTGAATTCTCGAACGATGTCAACGAATCCAAGTCGACACTCTTTGTAAAGCTGTTGAAGCCCAATGCCTGCTCGCCCAAGAACGGTTGCTGGGACCTTATGATGAAGAACGTATACTCCTTGGGAACCCGTAGCCTTAAGAGCGACGAATTCAAACTCGATGTATACTATGCAAGCGACAGCCTTGGTACCAACATCACATATCTGCCCGAAGAGGGATATAAGAGCAAGACACTGTTGCAGTTGCTCGGACTGGACCGTCTCGACAGCAACAACAGCAAGGAGAACCCCAACGGAATATTCGACTTTATCCAAGGGTATACGGTAGACACATCATCGGGCAGAATCTTCTTCCCGTCGGTGGAGCCATTCGGCAGTTACATGGAACAGAAGATCAGTAACGATGCCATAGCCGAGAAGTATGTATTCCACGAGCTGTACGATTCAACAAAGACCATTGCCAAGCAGATTGCCGAAAAGGACAAGTTCTATCTCATTGGCGAATACACAGGTTCATCGGCAAACGTAATCGAGACTGGTTCAACCAATATTCCCCGTGGTTCGGTTGTGGTTACTGCCGGCGGTGTTACACTTACCGAGAACAGCGACTATCAGGTAGACTACTCATCAGGAACGGTAACAATCCTTAACCAGGGAATCATTGATGCAGGAACAGACGTGCAGGTGTCGTTGGAGAGCAATACCTTGTTCAATATGCAACGCAAGACCGTGCTTGGTCTTAACTGGAAATATGATTTTTCCGATGATTTCAAGTTAGGCGGTACACTTATGTCGCTTTCCGAGAAACCGCTTACTTCAAAGGTGGATATGGGTTCAGAGCCTTTGCAGAATTTCCTTTGGGGCTTTAACCTATCGTGGAAGAAGCAGAGCCAGTGGCTCACCAACATCATCGATAAACTGCCGCTTATCAGCTGTACCGAACCTTCGTCAATAAGCCTGACAGCCGAATTCGCACGCCTGGAAGCAGGAACATCAAAGCACGTGCAGAACGAAGCATCGTACATCGACGACTTCGAGAGCACCGAGAACGGCATCGACCTTAAGTCGCCATCACAATGGATGCTTGCCTCGCTGCCCACAGGAATGCCCTACAGTAATCTCACCAATGACATACGCACAGGATACGACCGTGCACGCATAAGCTGGTACACCATTGACCCTCTCTTCACACGCCGCAGTTCATCGCTTACACCGGCACACATAAAGAGCGACCTTGAGCAGTTGTCGAACCACTATGTACGCGAAGTCTACGAGCGTGAGCTATACCCCAACAAGGAATCCACCTACGGAGAGTCGTCAACACTTTCCATTTTCGACGTTACATACTACCCCAATGAGCGTGGTCCGTACAACCTGGATACAGATATGGACTACAATGGCAAACTGAACAACCCCGAGAAACGTTGGGGCGGTATCACACGCCAGCTCACCACAACAGATTTTGAGAGTGCCAACATACAGTACCTTGAATTCTGGTTACTCGACCCGTTCATCTATGAACAGAACGGCATGGGCGGTGATCTGTATTTCAACCTTGGAGAGGTGTCGGAAGATATCCTGAAGGACGGTAAAAAATTCTTTGAGAACGGTTTGCCGGCAACAGGCAATACCTACGGATACGAAGAGACCGTTTGGGGACGCATCCCCACCACCACATCCCTTGTATATGCCTTCGACAACAATTCAGGCAGCCGTGAGCAGCAAGATGTGGGTTTGAACGGTTTAAGCAGCGCCGACGAAGCGCAGTTCGCCACATACAGGAACTATCTTGATGCACTCAAAGGACGAGTGCGTCAGGAGGTGTACGACAGCCTTGCCGTTGACCCTGCAGGCGACAACTACCACTACTTCCGTGGCGGCGACTACGATGCCGTTCAGCGTAGCATCATAGAACGATACAAGTTCTTCAACAACTCCGAAGGCAATTCACCTGCCACATCGGAACAGGCATTCAGCAGCGCGGCAAAATCAACACCTGATATCGAGGACAACAATCAGGACTTCACAATGGACGAGTACGAGAACTTCTTCCAATACAAGATTTCTCTACGTCCCGAAGAGATGGTTGTGGGCAGGAACTATATTACCGACAAACGCACCGTAACAACCAAACTGCGCAACGGCAACAGCGAAAGCGTAAACTGGTACAAGTTCCGCATCCCCATCGATGAATATGAAAAGGTTGTAGGTTCAATACGCGATTTCACATCCATACGCTTCATACGTATGTACATGACATCGTTTGCAAAGCCCATAACCCTGCGTTTCGCAACAATGCAGCTTGTGCGCGGTACATGGCGACCATATCAGCAGGCAATTGCATCGAAGAACAACACTTCACCCACCGTATCGGGTGAGTTCACCACATCGGCTGTAAGCATCGAAGAACATGGCGACAGAAAACCTGTGAACTACGTTCTTCCTCCGGGCGTTACACGAATCCTGGACCCCAGCCAGCCACAATTGCGTCAGGACAACGAACAGGCACTTGCACTCAATGTAGGCAACCTTGGCAGCAAGGAGTCGCGTGCTGTATACAAGAAGAGCAATCTTGACATACGCCAATATGAACGCATACAGCTGTATGTCCATGCCGAAGCACCCGAGACCGACGCCACACAGCTGGGCAACAACGACCTCTCGCTCTTTGTACGCCTTGGCTCGGACTACAAGAGCAACTATTACGAATACGAGATACCGCTTACCCTGACACCTCACGGTTCGTACGACGGCAACAGTACTGCCGGCGCAACTGCCGTATGGCCACAGGAGAACATGATAGACATTCCGCTCAGCCGACTCACCGATGTAAAGACAAGACGCAACACCCTGCGCAACAGCAATGCCGAAGGCGTTACCAACACCACAATATACAGCGAGTATGACCAGGACACCCCCAAGAACAGAATAAGCGTGGTGGGAAGCCCGTCGTTGGGACAGATTAAAGTGATGATGATTGGTGTGCGCAACAACAGCGCAAGCAACAAGTCGGCAATAATCTGGGTTAACGAGATGCGACTGTTGGGATTCAACAACAAGAGCGGATGGGCGGCACAAGGAAACCTGAACCTCAAATTATCGGACATTGCATCGTTCGCGGCACAAGGCAAGATTGAGACAGCCGGTTTCGGCGGATTGGAAGAGAAACTGTCGGCACGTAGCACCGATAACTACTACAAGTATTCATTGACTGGAACAATGAATGCCGGCCGTCTGTTCCCTGAATCGTTCAAGATATCAATTCCCGCATATTACTCATTCACCGAAGAGGTTACCTCACCGCTCTACAGCCCCTTCGATACCGACCTGTTGCTCGACGAGATGCTCGACTCATACAGTGGCGCAAGCAGGGATTCCTTGAAGAATATTGCCGAGGTACATTCAATAAGCCGTAACTTCAGCATAAGCAATGCCAAGATAAACATAAGCAGCAAGAAACCTATGCCCTACGACCCTGCGAACATAAGTTTCAGCTACTCACGTTCAAGCACCGACAACAGCGGAAGCACCATCAGTTGGGAGAACAAACTGAACTGGAAGGCATCGCTCACATACAACTATTCAAGCCCCATAAAGACCATTAAGCCGTTCGGCAAGATGAAGACAAAGTCAAAATGGGCAAAAATCCTTAAGGAGTGGGGAGTAAATCCGCTTCCACAGTCGCTAGGTTTGAACACCGACATGACACGCACCTACCACGAACTCCAGCGTCGCGACCTTGACGCCATGGCAGGAGGCAGTGAAATACCGCTCACCTTCTCGCAACAGTTCTACTGGAACCGTTCTATGTCGATAAAATGGGACCCCACAACCAACCTTAAGATGAGCTTAAGCACCGGAACCAATGCCGAAGTATCGGAACCGTTCATTCCGGTGAACAAAGCCCTCTACCCCAACGAATATGCAATATGGAAGGACTCCGTAAAACAGAGTCTGAAGGAGTTCGGTACACCGCTCGGATACCAGCAGAGTTTCAACGCATCATATTCGTTGCCACTCAACAAGATGCCGATTTTTGAATGGCTCACAGCCGATGTAAGCTACTCATCGTCATATAACTGGCAGAGAGGCAACACCATCTCGGGTATAAACTTCGGAAACAACATTGCAAACAAACGTAACATCACCTTTAAAGGAACATTGAACTTTGAAAAGCTCTATAACCTTATACCATACCTTGAAGAGACAAACAAACGCTTTGCAAGCAACAAGAGCAAAAGCAAGACTCAGGCACGCAAGCCAAAGCAAAAGAAGGTGAAACCCTTTGTAAAAGAGGTATCGTTGCGCAACGACACCACTGTTACAATAGCCCATAACCTAAAGAGCAAGAAGATTGAAATAACAGCCCGCACCAAAAAGGGCGAGAACTATCGTCTGAAATACAAGATTATCGATGACAACAAGATTCTTATAAAGAACAAGGACAGCATTGATGTAAAAGTAACCATTCTGCCCAAAGCCACAGGCAACACCGAACGCAGTAGCTTTGCCAAAGCAATGCAATACCCCGTACGCGCCCTGATGCTTGTAAGAAACATCTCGGTGAACTACACCAACGCATACGCCATGAACCTGCCCGGATTCCTTCCCAACACAGGCGACATATTCGGACAGAACAAAGTGGATGGAGTATTCGCTCCCGGCCTGGACTTTGCCTTCGGTTTCACCGACGACAGTTTCCTTGAAAAGGCACACCGCAACAGTTGGCTGTTGCGCAGCGACAGCATTGCATCACAGGCGGCATCCACCGCAGCCGAAGACCTTCAGCTGAAGATGACACTTGAACCGATGCGCGACTTCAAGATAGACCTTAACGCAAGCTGGACACGCAACAACAGCAAGAACATACAGTTCATGTATGCAGGCATGCCGTTCAACGAGTCGGGCGGACTTACTATGACCACCATAACCATAGGCAACTCATTCGGTGGAGGCAATGCAGGCAACGGCTACAAGTCGGCAATATACGATAACTTTGTAAACAACATAGAGCAGTATCGCAAGAACACCGAAAAACTCTACGAAGGAACAAAATACCCTGCATCGAGCACACTCGCCGGCAAGCCATACGATGCGGCAAACGGAGGAGTGAACAAATACTCAGCCGATGTCATGATTCCGGCATTCCTCGATACATACACAGGCATAAAAGGCAACGGCATATTCCCACAGATGTTCCGTCTGCTGCCAAACTGGAAGATTAAATATTCGGGACTTTCAAAGCTGGAGTTCCTTAAGAAATACTTCAAGAGCGTGAACATAGAGCATGGATACAAGAGCGTATATTCAGTAGGTTCATACAGCACCTATGCAACATATATGGAGTATTCAAAAGGCATCGGTTTTGTAAACAACACAACCACCGGAATGCCCGTTCCAAGCGGACGATACAACGTGGGAGCCGTATCAATAAACGAAAGCTTCTCACCACTCATAGGACTCGATGTAACCACAAACTTCAACCTTACACTCGGCGGTAAGTTCATTAAATCGAGAACGCTCAATATGAGTGTCACAGCCATACAACTGGTGGAGACAAGCTCCGAAGAGATAGCATTCAACATAGGCTACAAGATTGTAAACCTGAAATTCCTGAACGGAGGCAAGAAACCGGGAAAGAACAGCAAGAACCAACAAGGAAACGACATAAACATACGTGCCGACTTCTCTTTCAAGAACAGCTCGTCAATATGCCGTAGCATCGACAAGGGAACAACACAGGCAACAAGCGGCAACAAATCGTTCAACTACTCGGTAACAGCCGACTATGCCTATAGCAAGATGCTTACCTTCAGCGTATACTTCGACCGTCAGAAGATGATTCCGCTCATCTCCACAAACTCCTACCCCACCTCAACAACCGACTTTGGTGTGAGCATGAAGTTCTCGCTGACGAGGTAATTAAATCAAAATCCCGACTTTTATAAAGCCGGGATTTTGATTTAATTACCTAATGAATAACGTATATCCTCATATTTATAATTCTGATGAAGAATTCGTTCATTACATCTGTAATTAGGACTAATTAGGTCAAGTGTATCTCTATAATAAGGTGTTTTAATACCTGCAACATTAAAAAGCATGTGACAAACATTATCTGTAATAAACGGACGATTAACTGCATGCTTTATATTATCTACTATTTCCGGTTTATTTGCTTTATAAGTATCGGAACACCAAACCATAAACGGAATATCATACTGAAATTTAAAATTATTAGAATTAGCCTCATGACTACGACCATACTTATCCCTATAATCATAAACCTCTTCACCATGATCTGAAAAATAGAGCAATATTGTATTTGTATCCCTGAATAAATCGATAATCTCACTCAGCACATAATCATTATATAATGTGGCATTATCATAATCAGCTATAATTTCTTTCTTTTCATCATTCAGATAAGAATCATTTCTTTTGATACTATCTTTAGTAAAGTGCTTGAACGTTTCATGCGGGAAACGCCCTGCATAATCCATGTGTTGTCCCATTAAATGAAAGAGTATCAAATTACATTTTTCTTTAGGAATATTTATTCTTTCTTTATAAGAACTCACAATTTTCTCATCATAAGTATATGAACTATCATTTGTTGCTGTATATGCAATCTTACGCATTGATTCATTATACAGAAAACTATTTAGCGTAAACGACCACACAGCATTAGGAGTATCATTCAACTGATTATCCCAAAAATAGACATTATACCCTGCTTGTTTGAATATTGTCATAAAATTAGGATAGTCATACCATTGTTCACCATCACTACTATTGTTACAACATAAAATATTCCTCATAACAACACTTGTGCTATTCATAGAACAAATAACATCATTAAAGACAAACAGTCTACCCTCATTTTCCTCTCTGCATAAATTGGGTGTTGTTTTAAGTTCATACCCGTATAGTTGTGAATGCGACTTTATATATGACTCACCTATCACTACTACAATATTCGTAGAATCTGTTTGAGTATTATATGATAATCCACTTTCATATACACTTTTATTCAATCTTATTGCTGTTTCCATATTATCATTCATCATATTTAATGTTAAGAATGATGTATAGACTGATGATATTAAGTCTTTAGGAGGATGCATTAACCTTATATGATCAGGAGATGGAGCATTATAAACTTTCCAATAGATACTAGTAGAATATATACTAAACAAAAATATAGGAATTAATATTACGGAAAACACTTTTTCAAGTGCCACTTTAGCATTTACTAAAAGACGTTTTATATAACACCAAACATATTCAAATACAAACACTATTACAACAAGAATTACTAATCTTTTTAATGTAGGGAATATTGTACTTGAAAAAATATATTGATTGATAAACTCCCGCGATTCCTCACCTGTAGTTTCAGCTAATAAAACAAAACATATAGGATTATTAATTTCAAGATGAAAATTATGTCTAAGGAAATACGATATACAATACAACAATATTATAATGCAATAAGATATAACTTTTATCAATAATTTAACTGATTTCGATTTGATAAGAGTTATAATTATTGCACCAATATATGAAAAAATGAAAAGTATTCCTAAGTTTCCTAATAACTGTAAAAAGGTAGGATAAGTATTGACACTTTCTGTAGTCAACACTTTATTGACCAGTTCCAACAACAATGGTGCTCCCCCCATAAACAATATATAACAACATATATACGGCAACTCATCAAAGAGAGGTCCTGCAATATTATAGAACCTTGTTTTAAAAGAAAAAAGTAGAGGTGTTTTTGTTACAGAATGTGTTTTTCCTAGATTTCCCATTGTTACCTGTACATAAAAAAAAAAGCGCGGACTGCGTCCACGTTTCGTAACTTGAAGGTCCTAGGAAAACCTGTAACACGATGATATGGGTATAGCAGCCCACGCCAATACAGGCGTGAGAACCACTATGCTTTCCCTCGTGTTACTTTGAAAATTTCCTAGGTTCTCAAGTTACAAGACAAGCATAACGCTTCTAAACATTTAAATATGTCGCGGATAGTAAAATACTATCCATAACAAACAAGCCTTCCGCAACTAATCACTAAACGGCTTATTTCATTGTACCTCGGTCGGGAATCGAACCCGAATCTAAGTCTTAGGAGGACCTTATTCTATCCATTGAACTACCAAGGCGTAATTTGCTCATCTGTTCGCAAATCCGGATGCGAAGATAAGAAAATTTCTTTCAACAGTCAAATGCTTCTAATAAAAACACAAAAACTGTTATAATGTTTTAAAGTTTTGGGGTGGGTGTTTTGAGTTAAAAATTAATGTACTATATTCGCAAGCAGACAGAAAGAAAACACATAGATATAACATAAGGACAGATGAGGATTACCGTTTCGTTTCTATTACTTATAATTACATTTGTTGCATATTCACAGGAGTACAGGACTCTTTGCAACGATGGCATAAAGCACATTGCCGACAGGGAGTACAAGGCTGCTGCTACATGTTTCAGGAAAGCGGCAGAGCAAAGTTCCACCGAGCAGGAGAAGACCTATGCTTACGCAAACCTTGCATACTCGCAACAGATGTGCGGAGAATTGCACAAGGCACTGAGAAGTTACAACACTGCTATTGGCGACGACAACAGCAAAATCGCGCTTATGTTGCAACGCGCCAACATCCTATTGCAGCTTGACAGCCTTAAGAGTGCCCTTGAGGATTACAATGCCATTCTGGAACAGGAGCCCACGAATCCAAGCGCGCTTTTCTTCAGAGCCACTATCTATTCCGAAACCGACGAATACAGCAAGGCAAAGGAGGATTATATAAAACTGTTGTCAATTGAACCAGGCAATAACAATGTGAAGCTTGGGCTTGCCATGCTCTACAAGAAAGAGAGAAAATACAACGAGAGCCTAACCTTGCTCACTCTGCTCATTGAAGACAACCCTGCAATAGCCGAATATTATATTGCACGCAGCAATGTGGAGCGCCTTATGGGGCATACGGAGCTGGCACTCATGGATGTGGAGAAAGCCATAGAACTGGAGCCGGAGAACGGCAATCACTACACTCTGCAGAGCATTCTACTCGACAGGCTCGGCAAGAAAGAGGCTGCAAAGCAGAGCCGTTTCAAAGCCGCCAAATACAAGAAATGAGACAAAAACAGGGCATTTTTACTACTTCTTAGAAATTATTTTACATATACACTTGTTTTTTACTCTCTTTGTAGTATATTTGGGAATGAGATAATACTGTAAAGTTTGTAATACATTAAAAGTGTCGTCATGACTGAAAAGAGTTCACAACCTTATAATATTAGAGAAAAGCAGAACAAGAATGCTGCATATCGCTCGTTGATACGTGCTGAACTTGCCGACGAACTCTATGAAAAGATATTGAATATCATTGTTATAGAGAAGAGATATCGCGACAAGGATTTTTCGGCAAAGAGTCTGGCTACAGAACTGGAGACCAACACCCGATATATTTCCGCTGTAATAAACTCGCGTTTCAACACCAACTTCTCGTGCCTTGTAAATGAATATCGCATAAAGGAGGCTATGCACCGCATGACCGACAAGAGATATGCCGACATGACCATCGAAGAGATTGGCAAAGTTGTAGGTTTTGCCAATCGCCAGTCGTTCTATGCGTCGTTCTACCGCATAATGCGCGAGACTCCAAACGACTTCAGAAAAAGACATACAACCGCAAAATAACCTTATGCCATGATTGAGGAGAGTGTTATTCAGGAAAAGGTGAGAGAGATCAAGAAGGAACTCCGCTTGGCTATGAATGGTGTCGTATCGTCGATACAGCGTAACCATGGGCTGAACTACAAGATAAATTTCGGTGTAGAGATTCCTCGCCTGAAAGGCATTGCGGCAAAGTTCGAGAAAGACGAAGAACTTGCAAAGAGATTATGGCAGGACAACATTAGGGAGTGCAAGATGCTTGCAATATTCCTGATGCCCGAAAGCGGATATGCCGATATTGCCGAAAAATGGATTGCCGAGGCTCCATTCACCGAAATTGCCGACCATCTGGCTATGACAGTCCTCTGCAGACTGCCCGATGCGGCAACAAAAGCCACCGGATGGATACAGAACAGCGAAGGGATGTTCCGTTACTGCGGTTTCATGACATTGACACACCTATTCAGAAGAGGAGTTGCGCTGAGCGAGGAGCAGGAAAGCACTTTCCTTACGACGGCAAAGGAGATTGAAAACATAGATGACAGAAAAACCGTTATAATGGCGGCTTACAACTCTTTGGAGCACTATTGCGACGAGGAAGAATAAGCCCCGAAGCACTTATTTGGACTTTGTACAAACTTTTTATAGAAAATTAGAAGAGTTTCTGTGTATAATATTCAAAAAAGAGGTAACTTTGTAGAGTAAAACTTTACGAGGACAGGTAAATTATTATTGTGCTATAGAATTATGGACAACAATAAAACCTTAGAAACTGTAAACCATATATTTACAGAATACTTAAAGGAGAACAGATGTCGGCGCACGCCGGAACGCTATGCCATACTGAATGCGATATATTCCTTCAATGGGAACTTTGAAATCAACGATCTGTTGAAGGTGCTCGAAGAGAAGGAAAAGTTCAGAGTGAGCCGTGCAACTGTTTACAACACAATTACGTTGCTTATAAATGCGAATCTGGTTATACACCATCAGTTCGGCAACACATCGAAATACGAAAGATGTTACGGCAACGAAAAGGCGCACATGATATGCACCAATTGTGGAAAGGTTACAGAGATAAACAATATAAACATAACAGAGAATATAACTGCGAATATCAAAAAATTTCATTTAACCCATTATTCGTTGTATATTTACGGAATCTGCAACAAGTGCCATCAGGCAATAAAGAGACGTAAAACGCGAATGAGCAAAAAGACAGGACAATGAAACAGAATATAGACGTATTGTTAGGCCTCCAGTGGGGCGACGAAGGTAAAGGAAAGGTAGTTGACGTACTTACTCCCAACTATGATGTTGTTGCACGTTTCCAGGGTGGACCTAATGCCGGACACACTCTTGAGTTCGAAGGCAAGAAGTTCGTGTTGCGTTCAATCCCATCGGGTATTTTCCAAGGCAACAAGACAAACATCATCGGTAACGGTGTAGTTCTTGACCCTGCGCTCTTCAAGGGCGAGGCTGAAGACCTTATCAAAGCCGGCTACGACCTTACAAAGAACCTCTTTATATCAAAGAAGGCTCACCTTATCATGCCTACACACCGCGTGCTCGACGCTGCATACGAAGCTGCAAAGGGCGATGCGAAGGTTGGTACGACAGGTAAGGGTATCGGACCTACATACACCGACAAGATAAGCCGTAACGGTTTGCGCGTAGGCGACATCATAGAGAACTTCGAGCAGAAATATGCAAAGGCGAAGGCTCGTCACGAGCAGATGCTGGCGGATATGAACTACAGCTACGACATCACCGAGATGGAGAAGACATGGCTCGAGGGTATCGAGTTCCTTAAGAAGTTCCGCCTAATCGACAGCGAGCAGCTCATCAACGACCTTATGAACGATGGCAAGTCAATCCTTTGCGAAGGCGCACAGGGAAGTCTGCTCGATATCGACTTCGGTAGTTATCCGTTTGTTACATCATCGAACACTGTTTGCGCTGGTGCTTGTACTGGTCTTGGCGTTGCTCCAAACCGCATCGGTAACGTATATGGTATCACAAAGGCATACTGCACACGCGTAGGTTCAGGTCCATTCCCCACAGAGCTGTTCGACGAGGTTGGTGCCGAGATGCGCGACAGAGGTCATGAGTATGGCGCAGTAACAGGCCGTGAGCGTCGTTGCGGTTGGATTGACCTTGTTGCTCTCAAGTACACCATCATGATAAACGGTGTTACACACCTCATCCTTATGAAGAGCGACGTGCTTGACACATTCCCGACCATCAAGGCTTGTATCGCATACAAGAAGGATGGCGAGACATTGTCGCACATGCCTTACGACATCGAAGGTGTAGAACCTGTATACACCGAAATCAAGGGTTGGCAGACCGACCTCACAAAACTGAGAAGCGAAGAGGAGTTGCCGGTTGAATTCAAGGAGTATATCAAGTTCCTTGAGAAGGAGTTGGGCGTACCTGTGAAATATCTTTCAATAGGCCCCGACCGCGACCAGACAATCACACGTAATATCTAACAGACATTTTGGTTCATTCAGGGCTTTCCCCGAGTGAACCAAAATATTAAATCGTACATCATGTTTCTAACAACAGCATACACAACTGTAGGTTACGACTATACATACCTGATACTCTTTTTAGGTATAGCAATTGTAAGCTACATTGTTCAGGCGAACCTTAAAAGCAAATTCGAGAAGTACTCGAAGATGCCTATCGGTATGACCGGTCGCGACATTGCCATAAAAATGTTACACGACAACGGCATATACGATGTTAAGGTAACATCCACATCGGGATACCTTACCGACCATTATAACCCAGCTACAAAGACTGTAAACCTGAGCGAGGGTGTATATCACTCGGCAAGCATCGCTGCGGCAGCTGTTGCCGCTCATGAATGCGGACATGCCCTGCAGCATGCCAATGCATACGCACCACTTAAAATGCGCTCGGCACTTGTACCCATAGTGCAGTTCTCATCAAGCATAATGTCGTGGGTGTTGCTCATTGGTATAATCACCGTGCAGAGCATGCCCGGGTTATTATTGGCAGGCATAGTACTTTTTGCAACCACCACATTGTTCAGTTTCATAACATTGCCCGTGGAAATTGATGCAAGCCGCAGAGCGTTGACTTGGTTGCAGATAACAGGCATAACAAACTCACAGAATCACAAACATGCTACCGGTGCACTACGTTCGGCGGCATACACATACGTTGTAGCGGCATTGTCGTCATTGGCAACACTACTCTACTATGTAATGATATATTTAAACAGACGAGACTAAAATGGCAGCAAAACCATCTATTCCCAAAGGAACACGCGACTTCTCACCGGTTGAGATGTCAAAGAGAAACTATATTTTCGACACTATACGCGAGGCATTCCACCTCTTCGGATTCCAACAGATTGAGACACCCGCAATGGAGAACCTGTCGACATTGATGGGCAAGTATGGCGAAGAGGGCGACAAGCTTCTTTTCAAGATACAGAACTCGGGCGACTACTTCAGCAAGATTACCGATGAGGAGCTTTTGAGCCGTAACGCGGCGAAGCTTGCATCAAAATTCTGCGAGAAGGGATTGCGCTACGACCTTACAGTGCCTTTCGCACGTTACGTTGTGATGCACCGCGAGGAACTTGTATTCCCATTCAAGCGTTATCAGATTCAGCCAGTATGGCGTGCCGACCGCCCACAGAAGGGACGTTACCGCGAGTTCTATCAGTGCGACGCCGACATCATCGGCAACAACTCATTGATTAATGAGGTTGAACTTATACAGCTCATCGACCATGTGTTCGGCAAGTTGAACATAAGAGTTGCCATCAAGCTTAACAACCGCAAGGTTCTTGCAGGTATAGCCGACGTAATAGGCGAACCCGAAAAGATTATAGACATAACAGTTGCTATTGACAAGATTGACAAGATTGGTCTTGACGGTGTAATTGCCGAGCTCAAGAGCAAGGAAATCAGCAACGAGTCGATAGAAAAGTTGTTGCCTATACTCAAAGCACAAGGCAACAACGATGAGAAGATGAATATCCTTGCCGAGACACTCAAAGGCAATGCCATTGGCGAGAAAGGTGTTGAAGAGCTACAGTTCATCCTTGATTCTTTCAAGAGCATAAGCCTCAACAGCACACTCGACATCGACCTTACTCTTGCACGCGGCTTGAACTACTACACCGGTGCAATCCTTGAAGTAAAGGCTCTGGATGTGGCAATAGGCAGTATCACAGGTGGCGGACGCTACGACAACCTCACTGGCGTGTTCGGCATGGACGGCGTTTCGGGCGTAGGTATATCATTCGGTGCCGACCGCATATACGACGTGATGAACCAGCTCGACCTCTACCCCAAAGAGTCGATACACACAACAAAGGTTATGTTCGTGAACTTTGGCGAGAAAGAGGCACTCCACTCACTTGCAATAGTGGGCAACCTGCGCAAGGCAGGCATCTCGGCTGAGCTTTTCCCAAGCAGCGACAAGATGAAGAAGCAGATGAGCTATGCCAACAGCCACAGCATACCGTTTGTGGCAATCATCGGCGAACAAGAGATGATCGACGGCACTGTTACCCTTAAGAACATGACAACCGGCGAACAACAG
Source organism: uncultured Bacteroidaceae bacterium (assembly GCA_904502235.1). Taxonomy (GTDB): domain Bacteria; phylum Bacteroidota; class Bacteroidia; order Bacteroidales; family Bacteroidaceae; genus HGM04593. The sequence continues at coordinate 114,795 of CAJGDP010000001.1, read as the reverse complement.
AGCGTTAAAGCAGAAGAATTGAAAAACATACTTGCATAAAGCAAAGACATATATAAGCGAAATTGGGCGACAAAAAAATGTCGTCCAATTTTACTTTTTATATTTTTTCATCAAATATTATTTTCCTACCGAAATTAAACAGAATTTATTTTGCCAAGTATTCTGTTTAAGTTACCTTTGTACTATGTATGCCTGCGTGATAACACTCCACAGACATAAAAAACGGATTTTTACAAAATTAAATTATTTATACTATGGATGTTATTAAAAATCTAATTGAACGCGCACAGCAGAACAAGCAGCGCATCGTTCTCCCCGAAGGTACAGAGGAGCGTACACTCAAGGCTGCCGACAAAGCTATTGCCGACGGCATTGCAGAGGTAATTCTTATCGCTAACCGCGAGGAGGTTCTCGCTCTTGCCGAGAAGAACGGTCTTACAAACATCGAGAAGGCTACTATCATCGACCCGAACAACAACCCCGATGCAGAAAAGTATGCAAACCTTCTTTTTGAGTTGCGTAAGTCAAAGGGTATGACAATGGAAGATGCACAGAAACTTGTATGCAATCCATTGTACCTAGGTTGCCTTATCATCAAGAACGGTGATGCAGACGGTCAGGTAGCAGGTGCTTTGAATACAACAGGTAATGTTCTTCGTCCTGCATTGCAGATTATCAAGACCACTCCGGGTATCACATGCGTAAGCGGTGCCATGATGCTTATCACAAATGCTAAAGAGTATGGCGAAGACGGTGTTCTCTTTGTTGCAGACGTTGCCGTTACTCCACAGCCCGATGCAAACCAGCTTTCACAGATTGCAGTTTGTACTGCACAGACAGCAAAGGCTATCGGTGGTTTCGAAGAGCCACGCGTTGCAATGCTCAGCTTCTCTACTAAGGGTTCTGCAAAGCACGAGATGGTAGACAAGGTTACAGAGGCTACAAAACTTGCTCACGAGCTCGACCCAGAGTTGTCGCTCGACGGCGAGTTGCAGGCTGATGCAGCTCTTGTTCCATTCGTAGGTCAGAGCAAGGCTCCCGGTTCAAAGGTTGCCGGCAAGGCAAACGTTCTTGTATTCCCCGACCTTGGTGCAGGTAACATCGGTTACAAGCTCGTTCAGCGTTTGGGCAATGCAGAGGCTATCGGTCCCGTACTCCAGGGTATCGCACGTCCTGTAAACGACCTTTCACGCGGATGCTCTGTTGAGGATGTATACATGATGATTGCAATCACTGCAAACCAGGCTATTGCTGCAAAAAAATAAGTAAACAACAAATAAACACGAATATACGATATGAAAATATTAGTATTGAACTGTGGTAGTTCATCAATCAAATATCAGTTGATTGACATTGAGGCAAAGAACGTACTTGCAAAGGGTGGTATCGAGAAGATTGGTCTTGAGGGTTCATTCCTGAAGTTCAACCTTCCCAATGGCGAAAAGGAGACTATCTTTACATCAATTCCCGAGCACACTATCGGTGTACGTTTGATTTTTGACATTCTTACAAGCGAGAAATACGGTGCAGTAAGCTCAATCGATGAGATTGACGCTGTAGGTCATCGTATGGTTCACGGTGGCGAGAAGTTCAGTGCATCTACTCTGCTGACAGACGAGGTTCTTGAGGTTTTCGAGGCATGCAACGACCTTGCTCCACTCCACAACCCTGCTAACCTCAAGGGTGTAAACGCTGTTAAGGAGGTTGCCCCCGATATGCCTCAGGTTGGTGTATTCGACACAGCATTCCACCAGACAATGCCCGATTACGCTTACATGTATGCTCTTCCATACGAGCTTTATGAGAATTACGGCGTACGTCGTTACGGTTTCCACGGAACATCGCACCGTTATATCACAAAGCGTGCATTGGAGATGCTAAACATTCCTGCAGAAGGTAGCAAGATTATTACCTGCCACATCGGTAACGGTGCTTCTATTGCAGCTGTGAAGGATGGCAAGAGCGTTGATACATCAATGGGTATGACTCCACTCGCAGGTCTTATGATGGGTACACGCAGTGGCGATGTCGACCCGGGTGCATTCCCATATATCATGGACAAGACAGGTCTTGACATGCAGGGTGTAATTGACATGCTCAACAAGAAATCGGGTGTTGCCGGCATTAGCGGTATTTCATCAGATATGCGCGAAGTCAAGGCAGCTGCTGAAGAGGGCAACAAGCGCGCTCAGCTTTCAAACACAATGAACTTCTACCGCATCAAGAAATACATCGGTGCATATGCAGCCGCTATGGGTGGTGTTGATATCATCATCTTCGCAGGTGGTGTTGGCGAGAATCAGGCAGATTGTCGTGAAGCAGCACTCGAAGGTCTTGAATTCCTTGGCGTTAACCTTGACAAAGAGGTCAACAACAAGATGCGTGGCGAGGAAGCAGTGCTTTCTACTCCCGACTCAAAGGTTAAGGTATTGCTTATCCCAACAGACGAGGAGATGATGATTGCAAGCGACACATACGAGATTGTCAAGGATTTGAAATAAGATCCGGAACAATATAAACTAAAAAGTCTTCAACCGCGGTTGAAGACTTTTTTATTGATTTGCTTGAGAGCGTTGCTGACTCTTGATTAGGAAGTCGAGCGAGCGTTGCGCCTCGTCGCGCATATTACGCGCTTCCTCCACCATTTTCAAAAGATTGGAGAGTTCAATAACACTTCTTATCGCAGCCATGTCTTCGCTACGCAACATATACTCATATTTTCCCTGGTCGCCCGAAATCGCCACCTTAATTGGTGTTGTAGCCGACGCTATAAAATCCATTATTCCGCCATCGGTTCCATAACGGTAGTCGCGTCGTTCGTTATATACACCCAGATACCAATAAGACCTTGAAGAGAATGGATTGTCGCAAGTTACATAACTCTCTTCGGTAGATACCTTCAAGGTTCTGTGTGCAATCTTTGCACCACGGTAATACGATGTGAGGTATGCATCTCCGTTCTCCTTTACACTCGCACGCAAGAAGGAGTTGAAAGGATTCAATGCTATTGCCTGAGAGGGTACGGTGTAATAGCCCATATCCTGATATTGTCCATCCTTATTGAATGTGAATGAGGTAACAAGTGAATCGCGACGTTCCGACAGCATCTCATACATATCAGCAAAATACTCCACATCACGATGTTTCTCCTTGAGCATCACCTCGCGACGCAATATTTCAGCCTCACGGCGTGTCTTGTAGGCCTTGGGATAAGTTACCGAAATGCTGTCGATAAGCAACCTTGCGTTGTTGTAATTATTCTGGGAATAGTGTTCCTTTGCCTTGGCAAGCAATTGACGCGCAGGCTCTTCTACAGATTTCTCGCACGAAACAAAAAGCGATGTTGCCAAAAAAAGCAACGGGAAGAATAGTCTTTTCATCTTACAGTATTATTCGTATCGGTGCAAAAGTACATTATTTATCCAAGCAATCAAAGAGTGGAATCCCTTTTTGAGCCACAAGCGATAGTTTTTACATTTTAACGGGTGCTGTTTTCATAATCGCCCGAAAATGACTATCTTCGCAAATAGATTTGATTTAAACCAGATTTTTATGTATAAACCCGATAGAGAAGAACTTTGCAAACTGCTTGACACCCCTATATTCCGCAAGATTTCAGAAACAGCCGACAGCTTGGGCATGGAGTGCTATGTGGTGGGAGGCTATGTACGCGACATATTCCTGCAGCGTCCATCAACCGACATCGATGTGGTGGTTGTGGGAAAAGGTATTGAGATGGCACGTGCATTCAGCAAAAAGCTGGGAAAAGGAGCGCATCTGTCGGTTTTTGCCAATTACGGCACTGCACAAGTCAAATACCACGAGCATGAGATTGAGTTCGTTGGCGCACGCAAGGAGAGCTACAGCCACGACTCGCGTAACCCCATAGTGGAAGACGGCACGCTGGAAGACGACCAGAACCGCCGCGACTTTACGATAAACGCAATGGCGATATGCCTCAACAAGGAGCGTTTCGGTGAGCTTGTCGACCCGTTCGACGGAATGCTGGACCTTGAAGACCGCATAATAAGCACACCGCTTGAGCCGGGTATAACATTCAGCGACGACCCCTTGCGCATGATGCGCTGCGTACGCTTTGCCACACAGCTCAACTTCTATATCGAAGACGAGACCTTCGAAGCACTTTGCGAGAACAAGGAGAGAATCAGGATTATCTCTCGCGAAAGGATTAACGACGAACTCAACAAGATAATGATGTCGCCCACCCCGTCAAAAGGTTTCATAGAACTGGACCGTTGCGGACTGCTGGAAATAATTTTCCCGCAACTCACAGCAATGCAGGGTGTGGAGACCAAGAACGGTTACAGCCACAAGGAGATGTTCTACCACACGTTGGAAGTTCTGGACAACATTGCAAAGAAGACCGACAATCTGTGGCTCCGTTGGGCTGCACTGTTGCACGACATCGGCAAACCAAGAACAAAACGTTGGGACCCTGTAATGAAGTGGACATTCCATAACCACAACATTGTAGGCGAAAAGATGGTGAACAAGCTGTTCCGCGACTACAAGATGCCACAGAACGAGAAGATGAAATATGTGGCAAAGCTTGTTTCGCTACATATGCGCCCCATTGCCATTGCCGACGACGAGGTTACCGACTCTGCCGTACGCCGTCTGCTCTTTGATGCAGGCGACGACATAGACGACCTGATGTTGCTATGCGAAGCAGACATAACATCAAAGAACGAAACACGCAAGAAGCAGTTCCTTAACAATTTCCAGATTGTACGCCAGAAGCTGAAAGACATTGAAGAAAAAGACCGTGTACGAAACTTCCAGCCACCGGTAAACGGTGAGGAGATAATGCGCATCTTCAACCTTGGACCATGCGCGGCTGTAGGTCAGCTGAAAAGTGCCGTGAAAGAGGCCATACTCGACGGAGTGATACCCAACGAGTACGAAGCCGCACTGGCACACATAATGGAACTTGCCAAGAAAATGGGCTTGACACCCACCGACAAATAAGACTTTAACATAAAAATTGCAATAAATGAAGAAAATTATTCTTTTCACAGCAATAATATTGTCTCTGCAAGCCAAAGCGCAGAACATATCCTACGGAGAGTATATGGAGCGCGTGTTCAAAGACAACATATCCCTGACAGCCAAAAGCCTTGACATAGACATTGCCGATGCCGGTGTAACAGGTTCAAAGGTTTTTGCCGACCCCACCCTTGCCATAACATACACCAACAACGAGGACTGGAGCAAAGGATTGGGACAAGGAATAGAGTTTGAATTAGGCAAGACATTCACCTTTGGTGTGCGCAGAGAGCGTATAAACATTGCCGAGAGCGAGCGCAGACAGGCAGTTGCACTATTGGAAGAGTATATGCGCAACTTCCGCGCCGATGCAACCATTGCATATCTCAGTCACCTGCGCGCCTGCATGATACACACCGAAGCCATGGAGGTTTATAAAGCACTGTGCGAAGTTGCCACAAACGACAGCATACGCTTTGCAAAGGGCGACATCGCCGAGAGCGATTGGCTAGAGAGCCGCATGGCGCAGGGAGTGGCACGCAATGCCGTGCTCGATGCCGAAGCCGAGCTCTCAAACACCGCAATAATGCTCGGCTACTATATGAACACTCTTGATGGAGCAGAAAGCCTACGCGGTATGGGCACACTCGAAATCAGCGAACAGCCTGCTGCGATGCAAGAGTACATCAACATTGCTTTGGAAAGACGTCCCGACATCATTGTGGCACTTGAGCAAGCCGACATTGCAAAGGCAAGAGCAAAGTTCAACAAAGCACAACGTCGCCCCGAACTTGATGTGAACATCGGTGCCACATACAATATTTCCGACCCCGATTTCACCACCATAAAGGCAGGAGTTGCCGTTCCTTTGAAATTCTCGAGTCTTAACAAGGGTGAAAAAATCATTGATGCGACAATCACACATCAAGCCGAGATTGAGGTCAAAGAGGCACGTCTGCAGGTGGAGACTGAGGTAATGCAGGCATACCACAGTTTTGGATTTGCATCAATGCAGACAGAAACATTCTCAACCGCAATGCTCTGCGACATGCGCAAAGTTGTTGAAAGCAAAAGAAAGGCATATGAACTTGGCGAGATTCCGTTCCTCGATTACCTGCTGGTACAACGCAACGAAAACGAAATGCGCCACGAATACATAAAAGCATTGTTCAACAAAGCCGTTGCATGGGTTGAACTCCAACGCACCACCGGACTCGACATGAAATTCGGAACCGCGGCAATTGCAGAATGATTTTTACTAAAGATTTTACCCTTCTTTTTTAACAAAATTTAAATCAATATAATTGACAAGAGGTATATTCATATTATATGTTTGCATTAAAAAAGAAAAAAAATGCAAACAAAGAACTTTAATTCCGAATTATCCACACTCATTAAATTAAATGAGTATCTTTGTCAATTAAAAACAAAGAGAATTATTCAGACAAGACTCTTTTCATACGAAGAGCTTTATGGAAATTCTGACATAATTATAAGCAGAACTGACTCGATGAAAACACAACAAATCAATATTCCATTTCCTACTCCACAAAACCCGAAATTCACTTTCATAGATCTATTTGCAGGAATTGGAGGTTTTAGACTTGCATGCCAATCAATTGGTGGAAAATGTGTTTTCTCTTCAGAATGGGATTTGAATGCACAAAAAACATATTGTACCAATTTTGGCGATGTACCACATGGAGATATTACACTACCTGAAACAAAAGCATCTATTCCCGATAATTTCGATTTACTATGTGGAGGTTTTCCATGCCAGGCTTTTTCTGTAGCAGGCTACAGAAAGGGGTTCGAAGACACAAGAGGTACTCTATTCTTTGATGTTGCAGAAATAATCAAAGAGAAAAAGCCAAAAGCTGTTTTCTTAGAGAATGTAAAAAACCTATACACTCATGACAATGGAAAAACGTTTTCAATTATAAAGCAAACATTGGAAGATTTAGGATATCATGTATTCCATAATGTCATGAGTCCATCAGAATATGCTAATGTTCCACAAAATAGAGAACGAATATTCATTGTATGCTTCAATAAAGAGCTTATACCTAATTATGCAGATTTCACCTTTCCACAAAAGGAAAAGCTGACAAATAAGATACACGATTGCATTGAGAAAGGTGTAAAAGAGAAAAAATTCATGTATACGGAAAAGATGTCCCATTACAATGAATTATTGCAAGCTATTACATCTAAAGACACAATATATCAGTGGAGACGTAAATATGTAAGAGAAAATAAGAGCGAATTATGCCCTACTCTCACAGCAAACATGGGAACCGGTGGACATAACGTGCCACTAATTCTCTCTGAATACGGAATACGAAAACTCACACCTAGAGAATGTTTAAATTTCCAAGGATTTCCTAAGAATTTTATATTCCCGGACATAGCAATATCTGCATGCTATAAGCAAGCGGGTAATTCCGTAGCAGTCCCATTAATAACTAAAGTTTGTAAGATGATATGGAAGATTTTAGAACAAAATTTATAAATACATGGCAAAGCAACGATAAGTATTTTGAAATGCTTAAACTATTAGCCAGCCTATCTAAATTATTCTCTGAAAGCTCTACACCTTATCTTGATTACAGAATTGCAGAAAATCTATTCTGTAAATACTATACAGCGATAAACGATGCAAGAGCCTGTACTGCATATGACGCACGACTTGGCAAATTAGGTATAGGAATTAAAACATTTGGAATCAACAAAGGTCATTCTGTAGAAAAAATTGCAGAATTCAACCGACTTAAGCCTTTACTTGACCCACTAAAAGGCAAGGATTTGGCTACACAACTTGCTATATTCAGAAATGACAGAATACAGGTTACAAATGATACATACGATGTAGAAAATGCCATATACCATATTGTTGGAAGAAGCAATGGAGCATTAAATATCTTTAATACAGAATACAATTTTATAGATATCGACGACATCCATGAAGTTAAAGATAGCACAACATCCATTTCATTTATTTCAGGTAATTGCTTATATAATTTCAACAAGAGCAAAAGTGTGTTGATGAAAGATTTCATTCTCCCGACAGCGCACAAGGAAATACCTGTTGAAATTCTATCAGACCCTCTACAGCTTTTATCAGAATTATTACAAAAAGAAGAAAAAGGAACTGAAATTAAAGATATTAGGAACAATCAAGTATTCAAAGGTTTGGATTACGTCATACTACCATTATATTCCACACGGGGAGGCAAAATGCAAGTTCCGCCTAAAAGTGGTCTCAACCAATGGAATGCAGAAGGAAGAAAACGAGACGAGAATGAAGTCTACATACCTATTCCTCGCGAAATCCATAAGAAATACCCTTATTTCTTTCCGGACAGAAATACTCCTTTTGAGCTCATACTACCAAACGGAAAGACACTTTCTGCTAAAATTTGTCAGGCAAACGGCAAAGCCCTAATGTCAAATCCTAATTCAGATCTAGGCGAATGGATTTTACGAAAAGTACTTAGAAAAAAGCCAGGCGAACTAGTTACAATGACAGACTTGTCAATATATGGCATAGATAGTGTTCGAATAGAAAAGAAGCATTTGAAAAACGAAAATAATGAAGAGATTTACGAAATTTCATTTACAACATCTGCATACGAAAACTACAATGATTTTATAAATGATTAACACAATAAAACCTTGATGGCGCCATCAAGGTTTTATACTTCTTTGGTCTCTCCTTCGACGTAATGTTTATGCTCAATTGTCTTACCGTCGAAGACTACGTAGTCGAATCGTGAAATCCAGTCGCCGAGGAAGATTATCTGTGAGTTGTCCAACGAAATATCTGTATCGATATGTCGATGACCAAAGATAAAGCAGTCTACTGCCGGATGTGTTGCAATATACTTCTTTGCAAACTTTACGCAATCCTCCTTTTCCTCGCCCATATACGGAACTTCACCGTTGACTTTGTGCTTCATCATGCTCCTATACGCCCACTTGTGCCCGAACCACACGCTCCAACGCGGATGAACCATTGAAAGCATACGTTGCAGAAAACGGTTGTGGAACATGGCACGCAAGATTCGGAATCCCTTCTCGGTGGAGAATTCGTCGCCATGTGCGATAAAGATTTCCTTGTCGTAAAGTTCAACCAGACATGGTTCGCGGTGTATAATCATTCCGCACTCCTTCTCGAAATAGTCGAGACACCAGATGTCGTGGTTGCCTGTGAAGAAATGTACCTCTATACCGCTATCGGTGAGCTCGGCAACCTTTCCAAGGAAACGTGTAAATCCTTTTGGTACTACATTCTTGAACTCATACCAGAAATCGAACATATCTCCAAGCATATACACTGCTGTAGCATCCTTCTTTACCTTGTCGAGGAAGGATACCAGACGACGCTCATGGGTGCGTCTATGCTCTATTGCCCATGAGCCAAGATGTGCATCGGAAAGGAAATATATCTTTTTCATAGCAGACCGAGTTCGAGTTTTGCCTCTTCGGTCATAAGGTCGTGGCTCCACTCCGGTTCAAATACAAGATTAAGAGCCAGACTGCTTACACCTTCTATACCCTCGACCTTCATGCGTACATCTTCCATCATGAAATCTGCCGCAGGACAGTTGGGGGCTGTAAGCGTCATGTCAATCTCAACCGCATTGTCTTCCTTAACCTCTATACGGTATATCAGTCCCAAATCATAGATATTGACAGGTATTTCAGGGTCATACACCGTCTTTATCATCTCAACTATTTTCTGTTCCAGCTCTATCTTTTCCATAAATCATTCAATCATAAACCCTCGTCGTTATAGCTGTAGTATCTGTCACCTGCAACAATAATGTGGTCGAGGAATCTTATATTCATAACCTTGCACGCTTCGCGAAGGTTCTTTGTAAGTTCGTTGTCTTCTCTGCTCGGTTGCGGATTGCCCGACGGATGATTGTGGCAAATGGCAATGGCGGTTGCATGTTTCACAAGTGCCTCGCGCATAACAAGACGGATGTCAACAACAGTTGCAGTGAGCCCTCCGCGGCCTATAAGCGCACTGTCAATAATTCCGTTCTTGCTGTTGAGCAGGAGTGCATAGCAATGCTCGACATTCTCATCGCACAGTTTAGGATGGAAATATTCAAACAGGTCGAGCGAAGATCTTATATATTTTGTGCGTGTTATATCATCACCTTCGCGACGTTTCCACAACTCGCATGCTGCCACAATTGTCAGAGCCTTTGCCGGTCCGATACCTTTGAACAGACAAAGGTCGTCAACAGTAAGACGCGACAGACGGGCTATGCTGTCGCCACACGAGGCAAGCACCTTACGCATAAGTTCCACAGCAGTTTCATCGGGTGTTCCCGAACCTATCAGGATTGCCATAAGCTCGGAATTGCTCAATGTCTGAATTCCGTTCTTCATAGCCTTCTCACGCGGACGCTCATCCAAAGGCATCTCCTTTATGGTACGTTTCAGCCTGCCCTCTTCCATAAATTATCCTCTATTGTAGAGTTTTGTCAAGCCCTCCTTTGTCTCCAACGGACGGCGCAATATCATCTTGAACCAGAATGCCTTGAGGAATCCTGTTCCATATCCTGTTATCTGCACCACTGCAGCCACCACCGACAGGAATGCGACCTTAAGGCTCCTGTTCTTCAAGAGCGAATCACTGAAGATAAGCAACAGATAAGCCAAAGGCAAGAGAAGCAACCAAGGATAGAAGAAAGCCATAGCCAGCAATACCACACCCAGCAGCAACAGCAATGCCGGTGCTGTATGCACCGCCTTGAGCGAACCGGGATGTATTAGCTGAAGCCATATTCTTGCCTGGCCGAAGTTGTTGACCTGCTTGAAGAAACGACGCATATCTATGCGACGCTTATGGTATACGAACACTTCGCGTATGAGACGTATCTTGAACCCTGCATTACGTATTCGTATGCTGAGGTCGATATCCTCGCCCATCATATCCTTGAAGTCACCCACTGTATCATAAACCTTCTTTGAAAGTCCCATGTTGAAGGTGCGCGGACAAAATTTCTCCATCACAGCCTTGCCACCGCGTATTCCGCCTGTTGTCCAAAACGATGTCATGGCATGGCTCACCGCCTTCTGCATATCGGAGAACGACTCATCTGCCGCATCGGGACCACCAAAGCAATCGCAATAGTCGGTTTTCATAGCCTCCTCGAGCCTTTCGAAATAGAAAGGTGGGAGTATCACGTCGGAATCAAAGAAGAGCAGATAATCACCGTTGGCGCGTTGCATTCCGTAGTTACGCGTATCGCTGCGTCCTGAATTATCCTTGTAATAGTAGTGGATATCAAACAAAGAACGGTAGTGACCAAGCAAATGATCACACCGTTCTTTAGATCCATCTTCTATAATCACCAGCTCAAAAGGCTTTACCGTCTGAGCCGCCAGACTGTCGAGCAATTCCTTTACCTCGCCGGGTCTGTTATATACCGGTACAATTATAGAGTATAACAATTCTTTGTCAATTAAGCTTTTACACGACCAACGTATGAACCGTCGCGGGTATCAACCTCAACAAGCTCACCTTCGTTGATAAAGAGAGGTACGCGGATTTCTGCACCGGTTTCCAAAGTAGCAGGCTTTGTGGTGTTTGTAGCTGTATCGCCCTTCAAACCTGGCTCTGTGTATGTAACAGCCAAAATAACCTTAACAGGCATGTCTGCGAAAAGGATCGTCTCTGTTGAAGCATCTGTTACAACCTCGAGAGTCATACCCTCCTTCATGAATGCAACACCGTTGATCTGCTCACCTGAGATGTTTACCTGCTCGAAAGTCTCCTGGTTCATGAACACATACTCGTTACCCTCCTGATAGAGATACTGGTAAGGACGACGCTCTACACGTACATCCTCGAGCTTCTCACCGATGTTGAAACGACGCTCCAATACGTATCCGTCAACAACGTCCTTAAGCTTTGTACGCATGAAAGTGTTACCTTTACCGGGCTTTACATGCAAGAAATCTATACAGAAATACAACTTGCCATCCATACGGATTGCAGTACCGATTTTAATGTCTTGAGAGTTAATCATAATATTATTTGTTTTTTGTTAGAATTATCTGTTTTCCGGCGGAAGGGACACACCTTTCCGCAAATCGGATGCAAATATAGTGAAAGCTGAGCGAAATACAAAGTTTACGTTAATATTTCACAGCCCGAATATAATATTATATATAATTAAGATTTAATATTTCAATACATTACAAATTTTAACTAATTTTGCAGATTGGAATAAAGAAAAAGAAAAACATCACATAGAATATGAACAAGAAACTAAAATGGGGCCTTGTTGCGGCTCTTGTAATTGCAGTTGGCGTATGGGGATATTTCAAACTCATGCCACACCAGAACGAAGATTTGGCAAAAGCGGAAAGCATGCCGAAAGGTGGTAAGAAAGTATTAAGTGTAGATGCACAGATAATAAAGCCTCATCTGCTTACCGACGAGATACCCGTTGTGGGCAGTCTTGTTCCCGACGAAGAGGTACAGCTCTCTTTTGAAAGCGCGGGAAAAATCACCGACATTTTCTTTGAGGAAGGAAGTTTTGTTGAAAAGGGCACTCTGCTTGCCAAAATCAACGACTCGCAGTTGCAGGCACAACTCAAGAGCCTTGAAGCAAAAGTTCCGCTTGCCGAGGAGAGGGTTTATCGTCAGAGCGCACTTCTGCAGAAAGATGCCGTAAGTAAGGAGGCTCTCGAAATAGTTAAGACCGAACTCGCTACACTGAATGCCGACATCGAAAAGGTGAAGGCACAGATAGAGATGACCGAACTGCGCGCACCATTCGACGGTGTAATAGGTTTGCGTCAGGTGAGTGTGGGTGCTTACGCATCAACAAGCACGGTTATTGCCAAGCTCACATCGCTTACTCCCATAAAGATTGAGTTTTCGGTGGCGGAGCGCTATTCTAGTGATGTAAAGAAAGGTACAAATCTCGAATTCCGTGTAGACGGCAAGCTTGAGACATTCAAGGCGCAGGTATATGCCACCGAGTCGTCGCTCGAGAGCGAGACACGCTCTTTGCTCGTACGTGCAAGATATGCAAACACAAAAGGCGAGCTCATGCCCGGACAGTATGCCGACATTCGCCTGAAACAGAAAGAAATTGCCGATGCAATTGCCATACCTGCCGAAGCCATTGTTCCCGAAATGGGCAAGAACAAGGTGTTTGTATATCGTAGCGGAAAGGCAGAGCCTATGGATGTAGAGATAGGAATACGCACCGAAAGCGAAGTGCAGATTATCGACGGTCTGCAGATTGGAGACACAATTCTAACATCGGGAACATTGCAGTTGCGCAAAGGTTCTGCTGTAAAGATTGCTACATTGAAATAACCACACTTTAAAAGAGTAGATATAGATGAATATTTCGGAATTGAGTATCCGCAGACCGGTGCTTGCAACGGTACTCACAATCATAATATTGCTTTTTGGTCTTATAGGTTACAACACCCTTGGTGTGCGCGAGTACCCTTCGGTGGACAACCCCATCATCTCGGTTACCTGTAGCTATGCAGGTGCCAACGCCGATGTTATCGAGAACCAGATTACCGAGCCGCTTGAGCAGAACATCAACGGTATCCCGGGAATCCGTTCGCTGTCGAGTATAAGCCAGCAGGGACAGAGTCGTATAACTGTAGAATTCGAACTTTCGGTTGACCTCGAGACCGCGGCAAACGACGTGCGCGACAAGGTGTCGCGTGCCCAACGTTATCTGCCCCGTGACTGCGACCCTCCTACAGTATCGAAAGCCGACGCCGATGCCACCCCTATTCTTATGGTTGCCATACAGAGCGACAAGCGTTCGCTACTTGAGCTGAGCGAAATTGCCGACCTCACAGTAAAGGAGCAGTTGCAGACAATCCCCGATGTGAGCGGTGTGCAGATTTGGGGAGAGAAACGCTATTCGATGCGTATCTGGCTCGACCCCATAAAGATGTCGGCATACGGAGTTACACCCGTCGACATAAAGAACGCAATAACCAACGAGAATGTGGAATTGCCTTCGGGAAGCATCGAAGGAAACACCATGGAACTTACCTTGCGCACCATGGGACAGATGCACACAGCAAAGGAATTCAACAACATAATCCTTAAGGAGAAGAACGGGAATATCATTAGAATAAGTGATGTGGGCTATGCCGAACTGGGACCTGCCGACATCAAGAGCTACATGAAGATGAACGGTGTGCCCATGGTTGGTGTCGTTGTCATCCCACAGCCCGGTGCAAACCACATCGAGATTGCCGACGCGGTTTACGAGCGTATGGAAGTGATGAAAAAGGACCTCCCCGAGGATATCGGCTACACATACGGTTTCGACAGCACCAAGTTCATACGTGCGTCAATCAACGAGGTAAAGAGCACCGTATATGAGGCATTCATCCTTGTAATCATCATCATCTTCCTGTTCCTGCGCGACTGGCGTGTAACACTCATTCCCTGTATCGTTATTCCGGTATCGCTCATCGGTGCATTCTTTGTGATGTATATTCTGGGATTCTCGATAAACGTGCTCACGATGCTTGCCGTTGTACTTTCGGTGGGACTTGTGGTAGACGATGCCATTGTGATGACCGAGAACATCTACATCCGCATTGAGCAGGGCATGCGTCCGTTCAAAGCCGGTATCGAAGGCTCAAAAGAGATTTTCTTTGCGGTAATATCAACAACCGTGACACTTGTGGCAGTATTCCTGCCTATCGTATTCATGGAGGGAACAAGCGGACGTCTGTTCCGCGAGTTCAGCTTTGTGGTTGCCGGTTCTGTGATTATTTCATCGTTCGCCGCACTCACATTCACACCCATGCTCGCGACAAAAATCCTTAAGCGACGCAAGGAGCAGAAATGGTTCTACCGCAAGACCGAACCGTTCTTTGTTGGTTTGAACAACATATACGAAAAGTCGCTTAACGCATTCCTTAAGAGAAGATGGATTGCAATCCCTGTTACAATAATCACCTTTGTACTCATCGGATGGCTATGGGGCGCAATACCGTCGGAGATGGCTCCGCTTGAGGACCGCTCACAGATTACAATCACCACACGAGGTGCCGAGGGAGTAAGCTACGAATACATGCGCGACTATACCGAGGACATCACAATGCTGGTGGATTCAATAATTCCCGATGCCGAATCTGTAACATCGCGCGTATCGGGAGGTAGCGGAAACATAAGAATAACTCTCAAGGACCTTGGCGAGCGCGACTATTCACAGATGGAGATGGCAAGCAAGCTCACCCAGGCGTTGAGCACAAAGACAAAGGCGCGTTCGTTCGTACAGCAACAGTCTTCGTTCGGCGGACGCAGAGGAAGCATGCCAATCCAGTATGTCATCCAGGCCGTAAGCCTTGAGAAACTGGAAGAGGTATTGCCCGAATTCCTTGCAAGAGTAAACGACAACCCCACATTCCGCATGGCAGACGTTGACTTGAAGTTCACAAGCCCCGAGGTGCGTGTAAACATCAATCGCGACAAAGCCGGTACAATGGGAGCAAGCGTACGCGATATTGCCGAGACATTGCAGTATGGTCTCAGCGGTCAGCGAATGGGATATTTCTACATGAACGGCAAGCAGTACGAAATCATCGGTCAGGTTAACCGCATACAGCGTAACACCCCCACAAGCGTTAAGTCCATTTACATCCGTAGCGACCGTGGCGAAATGATTCCGCTCGACAACCTTGTGGAGTTTGTGGAATCGGTTACACCACCAAAGCTCTACCACTATAACCGTTTCCTTTCGGCAACAATATCTGCAGGCTTGGCAGACGGCAAGACCATTGGCGACGGATTGGATGAAATGGACAAGATTGCCGAAGAGGTTCTCGACGAGACATTCCGCACAGCCCTCTCGGGCGACTCAAAGGAGTTCCGCGAGAGTTCATCGAGCCTTATGTTCGCATTCATTCTGGCATTGGTACTTATATACCTTATCCTTGCTGCGCAGTTCGAGAGTTTCAAGGACCCGTTGATCATCATGCTCACCGTACCTCTTGCCATTGCAGGAGCCTTGATATTCATGAAGATGGGAGACATCACAATGAACCTTTTCAGCCAGATCGGTATTATCATGCTTATTGGTCTTGTGGCAAAGAACGGTATTCTTATTGTTGAGTTCGCAAACCAGAAACAGGAGAGCGGAGAGAGCAAAATGGAAGCCATACGCAGTGCATCTCTACAGCGTCTGCGTCCTATTCTTATGACAAGCGTATCTACAATCCTTGGTCTGTTGCCATTGATTTACGCAACGGGCGAGGGAGCGAACCAGCGCATTGCCATGGGTACAGCCGTCGTGGGCGGTATGCTTATCTCGACCATACTCACCATGTATATAGTACCTGCTATATACAGCTACATTTCAACAGAACGTATTAACAAGGAACAGAAATGAAACGACTGATATTAACAACACTGCTTGTTCTGCCCACACTTATTATCTGCGCTCAAGAGCAAGTATATACACTAAGCAAATGCATTGAGATTGGCTTGGAGAACAACTACTCGCTCCGCATCACACGCAACGAAGAACTCATAAGCAAGAACAACGCTACGCTTGCAAATGCAGGATATTTGCCCACACTCGACTTGAATGCCGGTTATGATGCCCAGCTCAACAGCAACAACTCGGAGCTGCGCGGAACAGGCGAGATACAGAAGACACGCAACGCCTTTGACCAGACCGCCAATGCCGGATTGAACCTCAACTGGACCATCTTCGACGGTTTCAACATAAGTACCAGTTACAAGCAACTGAAGGAACTGGAACGTATGGGCGAGACAAACACACGCATAGCAATTGAGGATTTCATTGCATCAATGGCGGCAGAGTATTACAACTTCCTGCAACAGCGTCTGCGTCTGGACAACTATTACAAGGCAGTCCAGCTTTCAAAGGAGCGTCTGCGCATAGTGGAAGAGAGATACAATATCGGAACATTCTCGCGCCTCGACTACCAGCAGGCGAAAGTCGATTTCAATGCCGACAGTGCACAGTACATGAAACAGCAGGAGATTGTCATTACATCGCGCATAGCACTCAACGAAATGATGGCAATAGACCAGGTATATACACCAATTGAGACAATAGAGAAAGAGATTGCGGTAAACGACTCTCTTGACTTTGTCGACCTTTGGCACTGTACACTGAGCAACAACGCGACCCTACTGCTTGCCGCACAGAACAACACCCTTGCACAACTCGACTACAAGAAGGTGCTCTCGCGTAACTACCCCTATGTAAAATTCAAGGCAGGATACGACTATGGCTTCAACCAGTATGGCAACAACACCGTTGTACGTCGCCATGCATGGGGAGGCAACGCCGGCATAAGTGTAGGCTTCACCTTGTGGAACGGCAACCGCCGTCGCGAGATGCGCAACGCAAAAATCGAGATTGAGAACATGAAACTGATGCACGACAAGCTGGAACTCTCGCTAAAAGCCGACCTTGGCAACCTGTGGCAGGCATACAGCAACAATCTGCAGTTGCTTGCCCTTGAGAAGACAAACGTAATAACAGCACGCGAGAACCACGAGATTGCCAAGGAGCGTTATATGTTGGGCGTCCTTTCGGGTATAGAGATGCGCGAAGCGCAACAGAGCCTTCTCGAAGCCGAAGAACGTTTGCTCGCAGTTGAGTACGACACCAAGCTCTGCGAAATTTCCCTTATGCAGATAAGCGGAAAAATAACAGGTTTCATAAAATGATGATATCGCATATATAACCTTATAATATATTATACATTGAAGACAATAATCAAGACAGCACTTTTTTCCCTGTTGCTCATTCTGCCATTAAGCATGAGAGCACAACAGGCAGGCAGTATATACGGAAAGGTAATCGACGGCGAGAACGGCGAGCCGTTGGGATTCGTTACCGTTGCCGTAATACCCGAGGGAAACACTGCACCCATAGCAGGTTGCAGCACCGACGACAACGGTTCATTTGAACTGCCGAACATAAAAGCCGGAAAATACACCGTACAGTTCTCTTATGTGGGATATCTGAACGACGACCGTAAAATCAACGTTACAAACGCAAGATGCAATGCCGGTACAATAAAGCTCAAGAGCGACCGCAAACTGCTGAAAGAGGTTGTGGTAACGGAACAGCGTTCACAGATGAGCTTTGATATAGACAAGCGCGTCTTCACCGTAGACCAGAGTATTGCCTCCACCGGCGGAACTGCAAGCGACGTGCTTGCCGATATACCTTCGGTTGAGGTGGATACCGAAGGTGCTGTATCGTTGCGTGGCAGCGAGAGCGTTACCGTGTGGATAAACGGCAAAGCAAGCGGACTCACAGGCGACAATCAGGGCGATATCCTGCAACAGTTGCCAGCCGGTTCCATAGAGAGAATCGAGGTAATCACCAACCCTTCGGCAAAGCACTCGCCCGAAGGAACTGCCGGAATTATCAACATCATACTCAAACGCGACCGCAAGGCAGGATATTACGGAAGCGCACAGGCAGGAGCAGACACTCGTGGCGGATTCAATGTGGGAGCAAATGCGAACTACAGCAGCGGTGCGGTTGACGCATACCTTGGACTCAACTACCGCAACATGCGTTTCAAGAACGAAGGATACACCCATACGAAATACTTCGGACAACAGAGGTTTCTTGACCAGACAAGTACAGGAAACCATAATCCCAACAACATCTTTGCACGTGCAGGCGTAACATGGCACATAACAAAGAATGACGATGTATTCGTAAACCTGATGGGCATGTTCGGTGGCGGAAAGCACAAGAGCAACATTGAAGCCGAAAGCGGAAGCCTTGATGCCGACGGCAATCCGATGGAGCCTACCGAACTGATGACACGTACCACCGACCAGAACGGCAAGCCCCGCATGTACAATGCCGAAATCGGCTACACCCACCGTTGGAGCGACAGCCATTTCATTGATCTGTCTATTGGACACCACTCATGGCAACAGGTACGCGAAGCCACATACCGTCAGCAGACCATCTACCCGGCCACAGCCGACACTGCCAGAAGCTACCAGTTCCAGAACAACAGGAACAGAAGCGACAATACCGAAATAAAACTCGATTATCAGTACAAGATAAGCGAGAATCATCGAATCGAAGCCGGTTACAAGGGAGACTTTTCCAATGACAACAGTCCGGTAATCACATACACCGACGAGGCACACGCCAACATTGACACCAAGCTATACAACGAATTCAGTTATAAACAGCAGACTCATGCCCTTTATGGAACATATTCGGGCAGAATAGGTAAATTCGGGTACCAGTTGGGACTGCGTGGCGAATACTGGAACGTGCAGACACGCTCGCTCGGTTGGGAGGACAAAGACGCTTCAAAGCCATTTACCGGCAAGGATTTCTTCAAGTTGTTCCCCAGCGCATTCATCAGTTATGAGATAAGCGAAGGACACGAGATACAGGCAAACTACACCCGTCGTCTGCGCCGTCCATGGGGAGGACAGCTCAACAGTTTCCAGAACATCAGCGACTCAACAAACATTTCGTATGGTAACCCCGGACTGACACCGGAATACTCCAATGCATACGAGCTGAACTACATAAAGAACTGGAACAAGCACACACTGTCGCTCAGCGCATACTACCGCACCACCGACGATGTGATAGAACGCATCAGCTATAACGAAGGAAGGATAATCTACACCACCCATGAGAATGTCGCACAGACACAGTCGGCAGGTCTGGAGATTATTGGCAAGAACAAGCTGTTCAAGATACTCGACCTGACAACAAGCGTGAATCTCTTTTACTATAAGCTCGATGCCTTCAAATACATCATCAACGGGCACGAGGTTACAGGAGAGGCTGATGAGAACTTCTCGTGGAACGCACGCATGACTGCAAGTGTGATACTTCCCTGGAGCATAACAATGCAGATAACAGGCCGATACAATGCCCGTCGCATTGTGGCACAAGGTTACCGCGAGCCCGACTACATGCTCGACATCGGCTTGCGTAAATCGTTCAACCAGAACTGGAGTCTCAGTCTGAATGCCCGCGACCTTCTGGATTCGCGCAGTCGCCATTCGGTAACCGTGAACGACAGTTTCTTCCGCGACAGCAAGAACTCGCACGGCGGACGCACATTCGGTTTCACTCTGACATACAACTTCGGTAACATGAAGGCAAAGATGCCCAAACGCAAACCGCAGGAGATGCCAAGCAGCGGATACGACGATTACGGCGAAATGTAAAGAAAGTGAGAAAAGGCAGCAGTCTTTTCTCACTTTTTTATATAAATATTTCATCTTTTCATAAATGTTTACGAAATTTGAGCACAACAAACAAACCATAATATGGCAAACAGTAACAACACACACACAGTTGACCAGATTGTAGTCCGCTTCTCGGGCGACTCCGGCGACGGAATGCAATTGGCAGGAAATATATTTTCCACCATTTCGGCAACCGTGGGAAATGACATCTGCACATTCCCCGACTACCCTGCCGACATACGTGCACCGCAAGGCGTGCTCACAGGCGTTTCAGGATTCCAGGTACATATCGGAGCCGATAAGATTCTAACACCCGGCGACCAGTGCGACATACTCATAGCAATGAACCCTGCCGCACTCAAGACACAGCACAAACATTGCAAGCCCACAGGTGCGATAATCATAGATACCGACTCGTTCACCGAGAAAGACCTGCAGAAGGCAGAGTTCAAGACATTGGACCCCATTGCAGAACTTGGCATCACCTGCGAAGTGGTACCATGCCCCATAACATCGCTCTGCCAGGAGACACTCAAGGATAGCGGACTCGACAACAAGAGCATTGTACGTTGCAAGAACATGGTTGCATTGGGACTCGTATGCTGGATATATGACCGCGACCTTGCGCTTGCCGAGAATATGCTCCGTGCAAAATTCGCAAAGAAGCCCGAAGTTGCCGATGCAAACATCAAGGCACTTCGTGCCGGTTACGACATGGGACACAACACCCATACATCCATTGCACACACATACAGCATCAAGAGCTACAGCGAGAACAAGAAGGGCCGTTACATGGACATCAACGGCAACAAAGCCACTGCATACGGTCTTATCGCAGCCGCCGAGAAAGCCGGCATGCGTCTTTTCCTTGGTTCATACCCAATTACACCAGCAACCGACATTCTGCACGAACTTGCAAAACACAAATCGCTGGGAGTAATAACCATGCAGGCAGAAGATGAGATTGCAGGATGCGCGTCGGCTGTGGGAGCGGCTTACGCAGGAGCATTGGCCTGCACATCTACATCAGGTCCCGGCGTATGCTTGAAGAGCGAAGCCATAAACCTTGCCGTGATAACCGAATTGCCACTTGTAATCATCAATGTCCAACGTGGCGGTCCGTCAACAGGTCTGCCCACTAAGAGTGAACAGACCGACCTGTTGCAGGCACTCTACGGACGCAACGGCGAAAGCCCCATCCCTGTAATTGCCGCAACATCTCCTACCAACTGTTTTGATGCAGCATTCAATGCCTGCAAGATAGCACTTGAGCACATGACTCCGGTGATTCTGCTAACCGACGCATTCATCGCCAACGGTTCTGCGGCATGGAAATTGCCCGAATTGGCACAATACCCCACAATCGTTCCGCCATACGTTACACCTGAAATGCAGGAAGGCTGGACACCATACAAGCGCAATCCCGAAAACGATGTCCGTTACTGGGCAGTTCCCGGCACACCGGGATTCACACACCGTATAGGCGGATTGGAGAAGAGCGCAGCAACAGGAGCAATCAGCAACGACCCTGCCAACCACCACAACATGGTTGAGACACGTGCAAGAAAAGTGGAGAAAATTGCACAATACATCCCCGAACAGCAAGTGGAAGGATGCGAGGATGCCGACCTGCTCATTGTAGGTTTCGGTGGCACATACGGACACCTTTACGAGGCAATGCAACAGATGAACAACCAAGGCAAGAAGGTTGCATTGGCACATTTCCAGTATATCAATCCATTGCCACGCAACACCGAAGAAATCCTTCGCAAATACAAGAAAGTTGTAGTGGCAGAACAGAATATGGGACAGTTCGCAGGCTACCTGCAGACAAAGACCGGCGATATAAAACTACACCGTTTCAACGAAGTGAAAGGACAGCCCTTCACCGTTGCGACACTCGTAGAGGCATTCACTAAAATTATGGAGGAATAAGAGATGAGCGACTATACAGCACAAGATTATAAGTTCGGACAACCACGTTGGTGTCCGGGTTGTGGCGACCATTCATTCCTAGCCTCGTTGCACAAGGCAATGAGCGAGTTGGGCGTTGCCCCACACGATATTGCAGTCATTTCGGGTATCGGCTGTTCATCACGTCTGCCCTACTACATGAACACATACGGTTTCCACACCATCCATGGCCGTTCGGCAGCCATTGCAACCGGTGCAAAGGTTGCAAACCCCAATCTGACCGTATGGCAGATTTCGGGCGACGGCGACGGCTTGGCAATCGGAGGTAACCACTTTATACATGCAGTACGCCGTAACATAAACCTGAACATGGTGTTGTTGAACAACCGCATTTACGGACTCACCAAAGGACAATATTCACCGACCTCCATGCGCGGTTTCGTGAGCAAATCATCGCCCTACGGCACTGTTGAGGACCCGTTCCGTCCAGCAGAACTCTGCTTTGGCGCGCGCGGAAACTTCTTCGCACGTTGCGTAGCGACAGATTTGGCAGGAACTGTAACATGTCTTAAGGCAGCCGCACAGCACAAGGGAGCCTCGGTAACCGAAGTTCTGCAGAACTGCGTAATCTTCAACAACGGCACACACGAGAGCATATACACCAAGGAAGGTCGCGCAAAGAACGCCATATACCTTGAACATGGCAAACCGATGATTTTCGGAGAGAACCGCGAATATGGACTCATACAGGAAGGCTTTGGACTCAAGGTGGTAAAACTCGGTGAAAACGGAATTACCGAAAACGACATTCTTGTCCACGATGCACACTGCAAGGACACTACCCTGCACCTTAAACTTGCACTGATGGAAGGTCCCGACTTCCCCGTTGCATTGGGCGTAATCCGCGACGTTGAAGCCATCACTTACGACGAAGCCGTGCACGCACAGCTCCAAGAGGTGAGAGAGAGCAAGCAGTACCACACATTCAGCGAACTGCTCGAAACCAACGAGATCTGGGAGATAGAATAAGGAAATTTTCAAATTTTAAGAATAGCATCAAAAAGACAGCAGAGCAGAGAAACAACCACCGCTCTGCTGTCATTTTTTTAAGCAAACAGAAAATTTCTGCACAAAAAATTGAAAAAAAATCCTAAAACATGGTGTATCTAAAAATAAACTATTATTTTTGAAACTGGTTTGCTAGGACAATTTTATACAAATATAAACAACATTAACCATAGGTTAAGGCAATGCGATATTTGCCCGAGCCAAAAAACTAAATTAATTTTATATGAAACTACTAAAATTAGTTGCGAAATCGCTATTGATGGCAGCAATCATGGGAACAACATTTGCCATGACTACAGCCAATGCAGTTGCGGCAACAGCAGTACAGCAACAGCAGTACGGCACAGCAAAGGGTACCGTTATTGATGAGAACGGTGAGCCTGTATTCGGAGCAGTGGTATTCGTGGTTGGAACAACCAACTCATGTATGGTTGATTTCGACGGTAACTTCGAACTTGCCAACGTTAAGCAAGGCGCTGAAATCCGTGTACAGCTCATGGGTTACACATGTGACGACCAAGTATGGAACGGTAAGAACCTCAAGTTCGTTATGAAGGAAGAGAGCACTGCTCTTGACGAGGTTGTTGTTACCGCAATGGGTATCATGCGTAAGGAGAAATCACTTACCTATGCTACACAGCTCGTAAAGGCAGACGACCTTTTGAAGGCTCCCGATGCCAACCTTGTAAATTCACTCGAAGGTAAGATTTCGGGTATCACCATTACTCCAAGTGCCGGAGGTGCCGGTGGTGCATCAAAAATCACCTTGCGTGGTAACAAATCTATTATGGGTGAAAATGCTCCGCTTATCGTTGTGGATGGTGTGCCTATGACCAACAGCATCCGCGGTCAGGTTAGCGACGCTGCAAACATCACATACTCAGGAGCATCTGAGGGTAGTGACCCCCTTTCAATGATTAACCCCGACGATATCGAGTCGATGAACGTACTTAAGGGTGCGAATGCCGCAGCTCTTTACGGTTCACGTGCTGCTAACGGTGTAATCATGATTACAACCAAGAAGGGTAAAGAAGGTAAGATGGAGGTTACATTCAACTCCGGTACCACATTCGATACTCCATTGATGACTCCGGCATTGCAGAATTCTTACGGTGGTTACACTGTTGACAAGTTCGGTAACGCAACATTGAGCTACAACAGCTGGGGACAGCGTCTTACAGGTAACGACACATTCATCCACGAATATATTGGTGATAAGAAATATTTTGAGCAGGAAGACGGCAAGAACATCAAGCAGGCCTATCTTCGCAATTATGCAAAGAACGATATAGCAGAGTTCTACAGCATGGGCTTCAGCACAAACAACTCTTTGTCGGTTTCAGGTGGTACAGAAAAAATCCAGACATACGTATCATACTCTAACTCACACTCAGTTGGTATGGTTGAGACAAACCGTTACAACCGTAACACATTTGCATTCCGTCAGACATATCACCTTTGGGACCGTGTTACATTGAATGTAAACGCAAACTACAACCAGGCAAAGACAAAGAACCGTGTAGGTGGTGGTACTGTAGGTAACCCAATCTATCACTTGTACACCACTCCGCGAAATGTGGACATGGATTACTACAAGCAGAACTACAGCGCAGAAGGCTCATGGTGGTCATCAGGTAACCAGGAAGGTGAAGGTACCCAGGTTTACTATAGAAAAGATGGCGACAAACTTGTAAAAGAGTTCGGTCATGTACTCTTGACAGGTCCACAGCAGCAGTATGCATTCCAGGATCCTCAGCACAACAATCCATACTGGCTCATCAACATGAACAAAGGTGAGACCAACGAGGAGCGTTTCTCTGCTACATTCAGCGGAACATTGAAGATTATCGAAGGATTGAACTTGCAGGGACGTGTATCTATCGACCACACCAAGTATCAGAACGAAGGTGGTACATATGCTTCAACATGGGGTCCACAAGATATGTATCGTTACGGCACATACTATCTAAACAACAGCCGTACAAACGAAATCTACACCGACTACATGCTCTCTTATAATAAGGAGTTCGGTGAAGACTGGTCACTCTCTGCATCGGCAGGTTATGTAGGACACACACTCGTAGGCAACAGCAGCAATACATATATTGGCAATGCTACAGTTGATATGACAACAGAAGGTGTTGTGACAAAGATTTCAGATGCAATCAACATGTTCGAGCCAAGCTACGGTGGTGCAGGTGTTACATCAAAGAGCAAGAGTTCTAACTGGGACCAGGCAGCACTTGTTACAGCACAGGTAGGTTTCAAAGATGTTGTTTTCATTGACGGTTCTTACCGCCACGACTGGTATCGTCCATTCAAACAGTTTGCATACCTTGGTACAAAGGAAAGCTACGGTTACTTTGGATTCGGTGCCAACGCAATTATCAGCGACATGGTTCAGTTGCCAAAATGGTTCAACTATGCAAAATACCGTTTGAGCTACTCTGAAGTAGGTAACTCTATTCCTAACAACGTATTCAACGCTATCGGTCAGAACCTTGCACTTGGAACAGCAGGTGTCGTATCAAGAAACTTCTTCGTTCCAATTCCAGAGAAGACCAAGTCTTTTGAAACAGGTTTTGAGACACAGTTCCTGCGCGACTGCCTAACATTCGACATCACATACTACAACTCTGCAATGCACAACTCATACCTTGAGATTGCCGGTGAGAATGGTAAGGCACAGCCTGTAAACAGCGGTATCATCCGTAACCAGGGTGTTGAACTTACTGTTGGTTACGACTGGAAGATGAACAAAGACTGGCGTTGGCAGACAAACGTAAACTTCTCTTACAACCACAACAAGATTGTTGAGACATACAAAGACCAGTACGGTATCAGTAAGGACATGTCAACATCACTTGCCGAGGGTAAGATTCAGTTGCTCTACAGAAAGGGTGGTAGCTACGGCGATATCTACGTAACAGATTACAGACGTTACAACAGCGATGTTTACAGCTATAAGGTAGTTGAAGAGTATATCGACGAGAACAACCTGCTTGTAACAGGTGAGGTGGTGAAATATACAACAGACGCTACTGTTGCAGGTGCAGAACTCGCACACAAGAAAGGCGACATCTATGTTACAAACGGCAAGCCCGCATACGGTGGTTACATCGAAGTAACAGAAGGTGGTAAGCTAAAGTCTCGCGAGGCTAACAAGAAGTTCCAGACATATGCCGGAAACTTGAACAGCCCATATCAGCTCTCTTGGTCAAACACATTCACTTACAAGGATTTCTCACTCTACTTCCTCATCAACGGTCGCATCGGTGGTAAGGTAATCTCTTTGACAGAGGGTTATCTCGACGAAATCGGTGCATCAGAGCGCAGTGGTGCTGCACGTCTACATGCAGAAGAGAACGGTATCTACACCGAGGATGGACGTTTGGGTATGTATCTGAACGACGGTCGCGACCTTGTATCAGTTGAAGACTACTACACATTGGTTGGTAGCAGTTCTGCAATGGACTACATCTACAACGCAACCAACTTCCGTCTACGCGAACTTTCATTCGGTTACACATTCCGTAATCTTTTTGGCGAATACAAGAACTTGAGTCTCTCATTCGTATGCCGCAACCTGTTCTTCCTTTACAAGGCAGCTCCAGTTGACCCGGACGTATCTTTGTCAACAGCAAACGGCTTGGGCGGTATCGACGTGTTCAACTATCCGTCAGCAAGACAGTTCGGTCTTAACCTGAAGGTTAACTTCTAATCATGTGAGCAAAAACTATATAAACTGAATAAATAAAATATTATGAATAAGAAATATTTAAAGCTTGCGGGTATCATGTTGATGTCATCTGTGGCATTCCAATCATGTCTCGACTTTGACGATCCCGGTAGTGAGCTCAACCAGAGCGCCGTACAGGTCGAGACCAACCAGTATGTAGGTGATGTTGATAACATTCCTTACAGAACCTTACCGACACAGGAGGGTATGAAGGCTGCAATCGACACACTCAACAAATACAAGTATTTTGGTCAGACATTGGCAGGTCAGTACAATCTTCGTGGAGGTAAAGAGGGCGGTATGCCTGCAGCACACGCTTACCAGCGTCAGTACTGCCTTGGTCCCGACCTTTATGCACAGTACTTCACAGTTCCTCACAAGGACTTTATGTACGGAACATTGACATCTACCTACAACGTATCGGCAGAATTCAACGGTGACCCTATGGGCGCATACACAATGGCAAAGAACGCCATCATGCCTATGCTTAACCACCCTATGGTTGACTCAATTCCTGAAATCAAGGCAATTAACCTTCTTTATTACAGTTTGATTGCTCAGGAAAATGCCGACCTTGCAGGTCCATTTACATACCTCGAGGACAAAAAGAACTCTACCACCCCCCAGGTTTACAACGACATGAAGACCATATACTACGGTATCGTTGAAAACCTCGACACAATTGTAGCATGTCTTAAGAACTACGAGACACGTCCCGATTGGTACAAGAATGAGATTAAGAATATTATGCAGAAGTATTGCCAGACAAGCCGCGATATGCTTAACGGATATACAGGAGACTACATGGCTTCATATATAAAGCTTGCAAACTCCCTGAAACTTCGTATGGCTATGCACATTGTAAAGGTAGAACCAGTAACTGCAAAAAAATGGGCTGAGGACGCAGTAAGAGGTGGTGTCGTTGAAAACGCTGACGAGCAGCAGGCTCTGTACCCTATGTTGAGTGGTTTTACACACCCTATTGTTGACATTGCAAACAGCTGGGGCGACCTTCGTTTGTGTGCTTCGTTCGAGAGCCTTCTTATGAGCCTCGACCATCCATACACAAAGTATCTCTTCTTGCCAAACAGCCAGGAGATTACAAATAAAAGGACAGGTGAGAAAATGGCTGCCGGTACACGTATCTGCGGTATCCGTTCCGGTATACTCGTAGGCGACGGTCAGACATACGCGCTCAACCAGCGTCAGGCATATTCAACATTCGACGATGCTGTAATTGCAGGTAATTTGTGTCCTACATACTTCCTCAAATGGGCAGAAGTTGACTTCTTGCGCGCAGAGGGAGCACTCCGCGGTTGGGACATGGGCGGTACAGCACAATTCTTCTATGAGCGTGGTATCAGAAATGCATACATCGAAGATCCTATTGTTGCACCGGGTTCACCATACACCTATCTTGTTGATGCATACATGGAACAGGAGACTCCATGGACCGATGAGAATGGCAATCCTTATGTCAGCGTAGACCCAATGGGCGACGGTGCACCTTGGGAGAGTACAACCAAGATTGGTGTTAAATGGAACGAAGAGGATGACAAAGAGATTAAACTCGAGAAGATTATCACACAGAAGTACATCGCATTGTTCCCACTTTCAACAGAGGCATGGGCAGAAATGCGTCGTACAGGTTATCCTAAACTCTTCCCAGTACTCAACACCGACGATGGCGACGGTTCTATCGAGCAGGGTGAGATGATTCGCCGTATTCCTTGGGTTCCAACAGACCCCATTGCAATCAACAAGGTTGAAAACAGCGGTATCCCCGCACTCGGCGGTCCCGATGAGCAGGCAACACGCTTGTGGTGGGACGTTGACAAGGGCAACTTCTAAAAAAATATAAAAAAACCGGTATTTCCTGTTTTTTCAGGAGATACCGGTTTTAACTATAACTTAAAACCATAAACTATATGAAAATTTCAAAAAAAATCAAAATTCTTAGCCTTTCATTGCTTGCCTCTACAACACTTATGGCACAGCAGTATCAGGAAGGTTATGTAGAATGGGGCGGATTTGCCCAACAGTTCGGTACGACGTTGCAGAAATGGCAACCGGGCAAGCAGGTTACCGAGGATGACAACTTCTTTATTTCCCGCGTCAAGCCAAAAGAACGCTTCCGCAATGCTGCCACACAGGTACGCACAGAACTCAACGAAAGCAACGACAAGAAGATACTTATGTGGGTACCTTTTGACGACGAAGGAGAAAACGCATTACCGAACGGTGTATACGACTCCGAAGTCTTCAATATGTGGCAATACATTTCACATTATGGTAACTGGACTGCACCTCAAGGACGTGTCCCGGGCAACTTCTCCGACGTTGCACACAAGAACGGTGTTGCAGTATCCTCGGTAGCAGGTATCCCATATGGTGGTCTTTATGGTAACGGTTGGGAGCAGGCTATGGAAGATGTTATTGATGCCGGTGCAGAAAAAACAGCACAGTTCCTTCGTTATTACGGTGTCGACGGACTTGGATACAATTCTGAATTCTCGGGCGGTTATTCTATCGTAAATAAACTTATACCGTTCCACAACGCCCTTGTTGCAGCAGCCAAGCCACAGAATCCCTTGTTTGAAAATATCTGGTACGACGGAACCAACGACAATGGTTATATCACGTTCGACAATGGATTCGGCACACACAACGATGGTATTGCAGAGGGTGCTTCACTCTTCTTCAACTACAATTGGAACTATTCTTCACTTCTATCCAACAGTGTAAACTATGCAAACCAAATAGGCTACAATCCAATCAACATATATGCAGGTGTGAACATGCAGGGTGCACAGCCTGGTAGCAACAACTGGCCATTATTGCAGAACTACCCAATATCTATAGGTCTTTGGGGCGCACACAGTTCGAATATGTTCTGGGAGAGCCGCGGAGAGAAAGGTAGTTCTGCCGAGGTTAAACAACGAACATACATGCTACGTACAGAACGTTGGTTCACCGGTGGTACACGCAACCCGGCAAACTGCCCTGATGTAACAAACTCCATGAAGTATCATGCCGATAACTACTCTTTCCATGGAATGTCTTCGTTCATGACTGCAAAGAGTACACTTGCATGGGATCTTGCAACAGAACCTTTCATCACATATTTCAATCTTGGCAACGGACGTTTCTTTAACTGGAACGGCGAGCGTCAGCACAATGGTGAATGGTACAACATAGGTGTTCAGGACTATCTGCCTACATGGCGTTGGTGGTTTGCAACAAAATTGTTGGGTGGCACAGCCGGCGATGTTGCTACAAACGGTCTTGACGCAGAATTCATTTGGGACGACGCATGGGTAGGTGGTTCTACTGTACGCATATACGGTTCTACAGCCAAAGAGTACCTCCATTTGTTCAAGACACAATACAATATTCAAAACGGCGACCTTGTAACATTCCGTTATAAACTTGCAGCAGGTAATGCCGACATAAAGTTGGTGCTTACAGCTGTGGGTAGCGAGAGTACGCCTCTCTGTGCACTCAGTGTATGCAATGCCACAGATGTTGCCGACGAAGACGTTTGGGTTGAAAAGAGTTTTACAGTAGGTAAAGATATTAATGCAAGTGATATAGCACTTGTAGCGTTGCAGTTCGAAAATGCAAAAGACATGAACCTCTATCTTGGAGAGTTCTCGATAGTACGTAACCAGACTGCAGCACCGGCACAGCCTGTAATAGCAAGCACAAAGACCCTTGCATTCAGCAAGTATGGCGTTGATGCAAAGATTATCTTCAACATGCCTAACAACAAGGCCGCAGGTGAACCATGCTACAACCTTGATGTCAACACATCGCTCTTCAAGATTTATGCACAGCAGAAAGATGGTGAACCTGTTCTGATGACAATCACCACATCTTGGGCTGCTTTGGTTTATAACATTCCTATGCAACTCGATAAGGAAGACTATGTACGTCTTGGCGTTTCAGCAGTATCACTTGATATGAAGCACGATTCTGAAATAGTTTGGAGTGAATATATGAATGCAGGAACATACGTTTATGACGATGATATCCAAATAAACAAGAGCACCATCAAACCGGGCGAAGACTTTGAAATTTCACTGGTCGACCCACGCCACGAGGATGCAAGCTGGCGTATAACCGACAGCAAGGGTAATGCACTGTATCAGCAAGAAGGAAAGAAAATCTACGCAAACGAGGGTCTTCCCGCTGTAGGCAGCTACGACCTTTATGTAACAGGACCCGTATATGATGCCAACGGTATGCGAGTGGTTGAAGAGCGTAAATACGCAGGATATATTCAGATTACAAGCATGGGTGTGGGTGCACTGCCAAAGATTCTGACCTTGACAGCAAACAATGGCGAGCAGGATGTTACAATAGAGACCGGAGAAAAAGTAGACTTTGCATATACAGGACGCGAGGCAGATGGTGCAGGTTCACAGGGCTTGAATCTAAACGAAGAGCGTTTTGGTGTAAAATGTGCAGATCTTGGCCTTGTTGGCAAAAAGAGTTTCTCTACAGCATTCTGGCTTAAGATAAACAAACTTTCTCCGGGCAAGACACAGTTGCTTGCTGTTGCAAATAAGGTTGATTCATGGCCAAAGACCGACTGGGGCTGGATTTGGACAACTATTCTGGAAGACGGCTCTATGGATAACTTCACATTCCGTGGAACAGACTTGTCAAACAACAACGAGTTGCGTTACAAATTCGAGAATACCAAATTGCCTATAGGTTCTTGGGTACACCTTGCTTTCATCTTTGAATACAATGAATCGGGTTACCTCCATGCCGAATACTACATGAACGGCGTTAAACAGGAACGTACCAAATGGAACCGCACAAACGACGGAGACACTTACTACACCACCGACCCCGGTTTCCAGAGAAATGTTTATGAGATCACCAATGGTCAAGTGCTCTCTGTGGGTGGTACAGCACACGACCGCAACGGTATCGATGGTATCATCGACAACTTCCAGATTTGGAATAAGGTAATGACCGCCGAAGATGTTGCTTTATCTATGGGTGATATTGACCCGAACAACCTTCCTGCAGGACTTTCATCATACTGGGACTTTGAAGAAAAAGCGGCAAGCACCACATTTGCATCTGTTGGTACAAAAGCCGGTGTCGATGCAGGTATGCACAGCTATACTGCGCAAGGAGGTGAAGGCCAGGGTGCATTCGGTTGGATTGTTCCTGAATACACTTCTGGATGTCCATTCATCAGCGGTTCTGCATTCCCCGTTGTAACATCTCCTTCATGGAAAGCAAAGAAGGGAGTCGTTGAGACAAGTACAGGTAACGACACCGAAGGTTCTGCAACAATCGCCTACAACTATGCAGGCGACTACACAGTAACATTGACACTAAAGAACTCCCTTGGTAGCGATGAACGCACATTCGGCATAATCAAGGTTAACGGCGCTGCGCAGGGTATCGACAACACCAACATGGAAGATATTGCTGCATACGCCATTGACGGAATGGCAATTGTTGAGTTTGCCGAAAGTGGCAATTACGACATAAGACTGTTCACAGCAGACGGTCAGAAGGTTGTCGAGAACAACATCAACGTTTCTGAAGGCGAAATTGCAAAAATCACCATGGGAACAAAAGGTGTATATATACTTACTATAGAAAAGGACGGAAAACTTTTGAAGAGTGTCAAGCTCCTTAACAAGTAATTTACATCTTGCATAATCATCAATGGACTGCGCCCGAGCGCAGTCCATTTTTCTTTTCCAGAGCCTCGAAACAAAAAAATAAATGTCAAAATTTATTTCTCGAAGTTCGTGTATATTCCAAAAATATTATTACATTTGCTCAAACGATGTTCATGTGCGAAATAAACAAAATTACATTTTGTAAGCCATTGAACATCTTTCCACAACAATTGCAAGAGAAATGACTTTATTTAAATTATTTTATTTATTAACTAACCTAAATTCTGTAATTATGAAGAAACGTTACTTCGCAGGATTGGCACTGGCAGCAGCTCTTTTGACTTCTCCAGTGTCTGCTCAGACTGAGGATATCTATGATTTCTCAGGTTTTGACACAAAGGCGATGCTCGATTTGTTCTATGATGTACACAAGCAGGGCAGAGTTTATCCAACAATGGAAGAATTCGCAGCAGCAGGTATTCAAGAATCGGACATAGCATTCGTTCGTTCACACGTTCGCCGCGCAGAAATCATGAGCCGCGCCGACCGTCTTGTTCCATCAACTTACGAAACACGTAACCTATGGACAAACATTCCTATGGACGTGGGTTCTGACGGTCTTGGTGGTTATCCTAATGACAAATTTACTGCCGACGTATTCTCTATGTGGCAGTATGTAAACCTCTTCGGTTCATGGAACCACTCATTCTTCCAGGCACCGGGTGCATGGGTTGACGCAGCTCACCGCAACGGTTCTGACATCTTCAGCGGTATCGCATTCTTTGAGAGCTGGACCGGCGACGGTGATGCTACTTATAGTGCAATGATTACACAGAAGGAAAACGGCGAGTTCAAGTATGTTAAGCCACTTATCCACTGTTTGATGTACTTTGGTGCAGACGGTATCAACTACAACTGGGAGGACAACTCTTATACAGAAGCCGATATCGTAAACTTCCACAAGCAGCTCTACAAGTATGCTGCTGAATGCGGTTACGACAACTATCACAGTGGTATTTATACAGCACAGTCTGGTTTTACTGCAGGCAATGCAGATGCTCTCTTTGGTACAAAAGAGACCGGTAAGACACA
The DNA here is from genome assembly GCA_904502235.1 of uncultured Bacteroidaceae bacterium. GTDB lineage: Bacteria > Bacteroidota > Bacteroidia > Bacteroidales > Bacteroidaceae > HGM04593. Next base: position 81,071 of record CAJGDP010000001.1, on the reverse strand, counting down.
CGACACCATGCTTAACTATGCAAATGGTGACTTCTCTTGGCAGATTGGTTCTACAGTTTCTGCAGCAGAGCAGGTTATGGGAACAGCTGATGGTGTTTATACAGGTGTTTGGATTGTAGGTATGGACCGTCGTTGGACTGCACTCGACCAAGATGCACAGGCACACAAAGCAGGTATCTGTCTTTGGGGTGAGCACGGTCAGAGCCGTTTCATGAGCTACAACAGCGGTGATGGACCATTTGACACTCAGGGCAACTATCAGAGATTGCTTGAGCGTGCATTCTCAGGAGGTTATCGTAACCCCGCCGAGCGTCCCGTTGTAAGCAATACAGGTAACAACTGGGAAGCAACAGCAGACAAACTTCCTTTGCAGACATTTGCCGGTATGGCTACATGGATTCCTGAGCGTTCAGCAATCCAGGGCGACTTGCACTTCCGCACACACTTTACACTTGGTAACGGTGACCGCTACTACTACAATGGTAAGATGGCACACGCAAGCAGCTGGTACAATATGGGTGCACAAGACCTCGTTCCTACATACCGTTGGTTGCGTTACAAGAGCAACACTACCAATGTAAGCAACGATATCGAAGTTAACTACACTCACCTCGATGCTTATACAGGTGGTTCATGTATAGAACTTACAGGTGCTGCTACTGCAGAAGGTACAGATATTATCCTTTACAAGACAAACCTCAAGGCAAACGCAAGCGCTTATGCTAAGTTGGCTGTAAAGACTGTAAAGGATGTAAAGAACTCAGACCTTTACCTTATTGTTAAGAAGGCTGGCAGCGACAACTGGTTGGAGTATCCATACGGTGAGGTTGCAGGCAACACATGGGAAGAGAAGGCATTCGACCTCAAAGGTATTGAAAATGGTGATGTTGTTGAGCGCATCGGTTTGCGCGTAAAGGGTAGCAACAGCGACTACCAGATGTATGTTGGTAAGCTCGAGCTAAACGACTACAGTGCAGCTGTAACTCCTGCAACAGTTAAGGACGTTATAGCAGAGGTTAAGAACGAGTACAAGAACAAGATGACAGTTAAGCTCCACTGGGATGTTAACGCAACAGCTGTTACACGTGCTAAATGGGGCTTGGTTTACAACGACGAGGCCAACATCGACCACTTCGAAATCCTTGTAAAGATTGGTGAGGATGGCAAGGTTGCTCAGGTTGGTACAACATCACAGTGGGCTACAATCGTTTCTAACATCGTATTCGACAAGGTAGAAGACGTTCCATTCATCGGTGTACGTGCCGTTTCTACAGACCTCAAGACCTACTCTCCAATTGCATGGGTTGAGGTTCCACGTGGCGACCAGAACACACTTCCTGAGGAGGTTGTTGAGGATACATACGGTGTAAGTGCTATGGACCCTGCTTGTGAGGGTGCAAACATTGCACGTGAGCAGCGTTATGTTGAGTGGGTTAAGACAACAGGTGCTACACAGGATCTTAACTACACAGCTAACGGTCCTGTTGCAGACGGTTCACAGTATGCAAAATGCCTTGACCATGTTCTCAAGGTTAACCAGGGACAGGAAATTTCAATGACAATCAAGGCCGCTGACTTTGGCGATGGTTTGAAATATTGTTTCGTTGGTGGATGGATGGATTTGAATGCAAGTGGTGATTTTGACCACCCACTCCCAACAGAGCGTACAGCAGTAGAGATTGCTGATGGTAAGACAGATGTTGATCCAGAAGGTGAGCGCGTATTCTTCGCCGGTAAGATTCGTGCAGCAAGCCCAGAATTCCAGCAGGCTAGCGGTTTGACATTCAACTTCAAGATTCCAGAGGATGCAACTCCTGGTGATAGCCGTATGCGTATCGTGTTCTCTGACGCTTGGTTTGCAGGTATGTTCAACCCAACAGGCTTGCATGCAAAGGGCTTCACACTTGACTTCGGTGTTGAAATCCTTGGTGATAACCCAGGTCGTGTAGCAGTTGACACACGCGACCAGGGCGAAGCTGACGAGCCAATTTGCCTTGCAGGTGGTACAGAAGAGAACCCAACATCAGTAGAAGCTGTTGCAAATGCAGTATCTACAGCAGAAGGTGCAGAGGGCGCAATCCTCTTCAACAATGTTGAGAAGGCATGGGTTTACACAGCTGACGGTAAGTTCGTTAAGTATGCAAACAATAACCCAACAGCTGTTGAGGTTGAACAGGGTGTTTACCTTGTTAAGATGCAGCTTGGCAACGTAATGCGTTCGGCTAAGGTACTTGTAAAGTAATTCAAGCACTTTAAATAACTTATCGGCAGTGCGCCTTTGCAGGCGCACTGCTTTTTTTGTATCTTCGCGCAAGATAATAAACAACTCTATGCAAAAGATTAATACACGCCAAGGGGTGCTCGCGCTATCACCCATTATAGTACTGTTGACCATTTACCTTGCAGGTTCAATTATAGCAGGGGATTTCTACCGCATTCCCATTGCTGTTGCATTCATGACTGCATCAATCTACGCAATAGCCATTACACGCGGCACCACACTCGATGAGCGTATAGAGAGTTTCTCCAAGGGTGCTGCCAATCCACGCATAATGTATATGATATGGATTTTTGTACTTGCAGGTGCTTTTGCAGCTCTTGCAAAGGCTATGGGAGCGGTTGACGCTACGGTGCAACTGACACTGAACCTTATTCCAAGCAACTACCTGCCGGCAGGTATTTTCATTGCAGCCTGCTTTATTTCACTATCCATAGGAACATCGGTGGGTACTATTGTGGCACTCACACCTGTTGTTACTGCCCTTGCCGGGCAAATGAACTGCGAGACGGCATGGCTTGTGGCTATTGTTGTGGGCGGTGCATTCTTCGGCGACAATCTGTCGTTCATTTCCGACACAACCATTGCAGCCACACAGACACAGGGATGCTCCATGCGAAGTAAATTCCGAACCAACATAAAACTGGTTACCCCTGCGGCAGTGGTTACACTTTTGCTCTATGCCTTCAGCGGAAACAACATCGAGCAGATTGAAAGCAACGCTGTTACCATAAGTGATATACTGAAATGTATTCCCTACCTCACTGTTATCATCTGCGCCCTCTGCGGAATGAATGTACTGCTGGTGCTGATAACCGGTATTGTAATTGCCGGAGCAATGGGATTGATATTTGGCACTGTCGATGGTATAAGCATATTCACAGAGATGGGCGGCGGAATAATGGGAATGACAGAGCTTATTCTTGTAACGATGCTTGCCGGGGGACTGTTGGAGATTGTACGAATAAATGGCGGAATAGACTACCTTATACGCATTGTAACACTGCGCATGCGCTCGAAACGTGGAGCAGAGCTTGCAATAACAGCCTTGACAGCCCTTGCCAATATATGCACGGCAAACAACACCATTGCAATACTGACAGTGGGAGACATTTCGCGCGACATATCAAAGAAGTTCGGCATTCAGCCACGTCGCGCCGCAAGTTTGATGGACACAACCTCGTGCTTTATTCAGGGCATCATTCCCTATGGTGCGCAACTGCTCATAGCATCGGGACTTGCAAAGGTTTCGCCATTGGAGATTATTCCGCATCTCTACTACCCTATGCTTATTGGAGTGATGATTGTGTTTTCTATTCTTGCAAGGAGAAAGAAATAAAATAAGCGGGATTTTCGAATGAAAATCCCGCTTATTTGTCTGTTACGCAGATTATCTACGCAAGCCAAGCTTAGCAACGATAGCACGGTAACGGTTGATGTCACGGTCCTTAAGATAGTTAAGAAGTGAACGACGCTTACCTACCAACATTGTCAAAGCTCTCTGTGTGCTATAATCCTTACGGTTAGCCTTGAGGTGCTCCGTCAAGTGTGCAATACGGTATGAAAACAAAGCAATCTGGCTCTCAGCTGAACCAGTGTCAGTGCTAGACGTTCCGTATGTGCCAAAGATCTCTTTCTTTTTCTCTGAATCCAAATACATAATTTGAAGTTTTTAAAGGGTTAAAAAATATCTTTTGGCCGACAAATGAATGCGTAAAAACGCACTATGTTGCCAACGCGGTTGCAAAGGTACAACTATTTTCCGTAACGGCAATCGCTTTTTCACTTTTTTTTTAAAGCAATCCGGCATAAAGGCGTTCTAAACATCCCTTATATCAATTAATTATATACAAAGAGTGTACAAATGGGGATTTTCTCGCTATTTTTGTGTAACTTTGCAGTCGCTAGCGACTGCTCACAGCGATGCATGTCGCAACCGATACTTTAAACAAAGGAAACAAAAGATTCATATGCAGAAAATTCGCAACATTGCAATCATTGCACACGTTGACCACGGAAAAACAACTCTCGTTGACAAAATGATGTTGGCAGGCAACCTTCTTAAGGAGCAGGACAACGACAAGCTGACACTCGACAACAACGAACTCGAACGAGAGAGAGGTATAACCATTCTTTCAAAGAACGTATCAATCCTGTACAAGGATACAAAAATCAATATAATAGATACTCCGGGACACAGCGACTTCGGAGGCGAGGTTGAGCGCGTACTCAACATGGCAGACGGATGCATCCTGTTGGTGGATGCCTTTGAAGGTCCTATGCCACAGACACGATTTGTATTGCAGAAGGCATTGCAGATTGGTTTGAAACCTATTGTTGTCGTAAACAAGGTTGACAAGCCCAACTGTCGCCCCGAGGAGGTGTACGAGATGGTTTTCGACCTTATGTTCTCGCTCGATGCCACAGAGGAGCAGCTCGACTTCCCAGTTCTTTACGGTAGCGCAAAGAACAACTGGATGAGCACCGACTGGCGCAAGGAGACAACAGACCTCACCGCGTTGCTCGATGCTATCCTTGAGCACATCCCTGCACCCGAGCACCTGGAGGGTACACCGCAGATGCTTATCACTTCGCTTGATTACTCACCTTATACAGGACGTATCGCCATAGGACGTGTACACCGCGGAACAATCACCGAAAATTCGAACATCACTCTTGTGAACCGCAACGGCGAACAGAGCAAGATGAAAATCAAGGAGGTACACACATTTGAGGGCTTGGGCAGAAAGAAGACTGCCAGCGTAAGTTCTGGCGATATATGTGCCATTGTGGGACTCGAGAAATTCGAGATCGGTGATACTATCTGCGACTTCGAAAATCCCGAAGCACTGCCTCCTATTGCCATAGACGAACCGACAATGAGTATGTTGTTCACCATAAACGACTCTCCATTCTTTGGCAAAGAGGGTAAATTCGTTACATCGCGCCACATTCAGGAGCGTCTTGACAAGGAGCTTGACAAAAACCTTGCTCTGCGCGTAAAGAAAGACCCCGAAGAGGATGCATGGACCGTTTTCGGACGTGGTGTATTGCACCTTTCGGTTCTTATTGAGACCATGCGTCGCGAGGGTTATGAATTGCAGGTGGGTCAGCCTCAGGTTATTTACAAGGAGATTGACGGTGTAAAGCACGAGCCTATAGAGGAACTTACAATAAACGTGCCCACCGACTACTCGAGCAAGATTATCGATATGGTTACACGCCGTAAGGGCGAAATGTTGTCGATGGAAGCACAGGCCGACAGAGTGAACATTGAGTTCAACATTCCTTCGCGCGGTATCATCGGTTTGCGTACAAACGTGCTTACAGCATCTGCCGGCGAAGCCATCATGGCGCACCGTTTCAAGGAGTATCAGCCATTCAAGGGCGACATAGAACGCAGAACAAACGGCTCTCTGGTGGTAATGGAGAGCGGAACTGCATTTGCATACGCAATAGACAAATTGCAGGAGCGTGGCAAGTTCTTCATCAGTCCGCAAGAGGATGTATATGCAGGACAGGTTGTGGGTGAGCACATCCACGAGAACGACCTTGTGATAAATGTTACCAAGAGTAAGAAGCTCACCAACATGCGCGCAAGCGGTTCTGACGACAAGGCAAGAATTGTTCCACCGATAATATTCTCGCTCGAAGAGGCTTTGGAATACATCAAGGAGGATGAATATCTTGAGGTTACTCCAAAATCGATGCGCATGAGAAAGATTATCCTTGATGAGATTGAGCGCAAGCGTGCCAACAAACAATAAATGAGACGCATAATCACATATATGCTTTTACTGCTCCTTATTGTCGCATGCGACAGTAAGGAGACAGTTTTGCAATACACCGTCAATGGAGATTCTGAATTTGAGAAATCAAGCATTCTGATTTTCGGACTTGACGGAAGGTTTCAGGACGTGGACTCCATAAGAACCGACGGAAAGGGACATTTCTCTTATACAATGGAGTGCGACACTGTTATCCCCATGATGTTGATGATGCCCGACGGCAACAGAATAACTCTTTTTGCAGAACCGAACACCAAGGCTGAAATTGCATACGATGCCACAACCGGAGCATACTCCATAGGCAACAGCGGTGCATTGCAGATGCTGCACGACAGCATATCGCTTGCAATAGACTCCTGCAAAAGCCAAAAGGAAAAGGCAAAAAAGATTGAATCGTTCATAAAGGAACACCCTGTAAGCGAGGTAAACATTGAACTGCTACGCAGATACATAATAGAAATTCCCGAACCCGACTATTCACAGATAAAGAATTTCATATCAAAACTGGGAGGAATTCTTCAGGACAATGAATATCTTGCCCTCACCAAGAAGAATATCGACGAAAAATCGGGCAATATAGCACACAAGCAATTCCCGTCGTTCACATATACGACCGCCGACAGTTGCAAGGAAATCACTCACAACACATTCAACAAGAAGCATCTGCTTGTTACCTTCTGGGCTACATGGAACGACGATAGCCGCAAGCAATTGAAGCATCTGCAACGTATCGACAGTATTGTAGACAGCGAAAATTTCGATATCCTGAACATTGCACTCGACTACGACACCACAGAATGGAAAAGAGTTGTGGAAAACGACAGCATTACTGGTTACAATGTATGCGACGAAGATGCATGGAGCGGTGAAATTGCCGGAAAATTCAAGATAAAGACCCTGCCCTACTCCTTGCTCCTTAATCCGTATCAACGAATTATTAAACTCGACGTCGACCTTGAGAAAGACGCTGCAGTGATTGACTCCATTGTAGCAAAGCACGAGAAGAGTCAGAAGGATCGCGAAAAACGCGAGAAGGAAAAAGAGGAAAAGAAGAAAAAGGCAAACAAGCCCATCAAGACAAAGAGCAAAAAGGCTCCAACCTATACTCCACCAGCTAACCGTAATATACAGAAATGCTTGTAAAAGTACTTGCAGCCGCAATACAAGGCATAAACGCAACACTCGTAACAATTGAGGTGAATGCTCTCAGAGGTATAAAGTTCTACCTTGTGGGACTGCCCGACAATGCCGTTAAAGAGAGCCAGCAACGAATAAATTCAGCTCTCAACCACAATGGTCTGCGTTTTCCGAGCAAGCAGATTATCGTAAACATGGCACCTGCCGACATAAAAAAGGAGGGTTCGGCATATGACCTGCCGATAGCCATAGGCATACTCGCGGCAGACGAAGTAATAAAAAGCGATAAGCTCGACCAGTATCTTATAATGGGCGAATTGGGGCTCGACGGCAAGCTAATGCCCATAAAAGGAGCATTGCCCATCACTTTGAAAGCAAGAGACCTGGGCTACAAAGGCATTATTCTGCCCGACAGCAATGCCGCAGAAGCCGCCGTTGTGAACGGCATCGAGGTTCTTGGCGCAAACAATCTGATACAGGTAATAAAATACCTGAACAACGAGCTGGAGATTCCACCCAACACTGTTGACATTGAAAAGGATTTCTATTCAAAGCAGAGCGATTTTCCATTCGACTTCAGCGAGGTGCGCGGACAGGAGAGCGTGAAACGCGCCTTTGAAGTGGCTGCGGCAGGCGGACACAATCTGATAATGGTGGGCCCTCCCGGAAGCGGAAAATCAATGATGGCAAAGCGTCTGCCGAGCATACTGCCTCCGCTCACCTTGCAGGAGAGCCTTGAAACGACAAAGATACACTCTGTGAGTGGTATGATGCCCGACAGCACATCGCTCATCACACAACGCCCGTTCCGTAGCCCTCACCACACTGTTTCATCGGTAGCGCTTTGTGGTGGCGGAGCAAACCCAAAGCCGGGTGAGATTTCGCTGGCACACAACGGCGTGCTGTTCCTTGACGAGTTGCCCGAATTCAGTCGCGATGTACTCGAAGTGATGCGTCAACCGTTGGAGGACCGCAAGATTTGCGTGGCACGTGCAAGTTACAAGGTGGAATACCCGGCAGGAGTGATGTTTGTGGCATCAATGAACCCGTGCCCTTGCGGTTATTACAATCACCCTAGCCGACCATGCACATGCAGTCCCGGACAGGTACAACGCTATCTCAATAGGATAAGCGGTCCGCTGCTCGATCGCATCGACCTGCAGATCGAGATTGTCCCCGTACCCTTCGAAGATATATCGAATACCAAGCCGGGTGAGACAAGTGCCGAAATACGCAAGCGCGTAATTGCGGCACGCAAGATACAGGAGAAGCGATACAAGAACCAGGAAGGCATCTACTGCAATGCACAGATGACGCCGAAGCTCATAACAGAATATGCAGCTCTCGACGAGACAAGCCTTGCAATGCTCAAGACCGCCATGAACCGCCTTAACCTTTCGGCACGAGCATACGACCGCATACTCAAGGTAGCCCGCACCATTGCCGACCTCGACAACAGCGAAAACATACAGTTCCAGCATATTGCCGAAGCAATTGGCTACCGCAACCTGGACCGTGAAAATTGGGGAACATAAGTGATACAATTAGGACAACCATGATACAAAAGATAATAAACGCACTTATAGCACCAATAAGAAAGCATTGCATATTCTACATTGCAATGCTTGCCTTGTTTGGCATATCGGCTCTGTTCGTGCAGTATTATGGTAGCAGAAAAAGCATAATACTCGAGATTTTCTTTGATGCATACGCTGTATCTCTCATTGTTGCATTGATGCCCAAGAAATGGCAGAAAATCGCAAAACACATTCTCTTTGCCCTCTTCACATTGATAGGCATGATAGATATGGTCTGCTACAAGACAACAGGCATAGCCATCTCTCCAAACATAATGACCACATGGCTGCAGACAAACAGCAACGAAGCTTTTGAAGCCTTTTCGTCATACATCACATATGTACTCATATCGCCTGCGATACTGTTTCTTCTGTTACCATTATGTATATGGTGGCTCAAGAGAATAGGATTCACAATAAACCGACACATAGCACTGTTCATTGCCGGCATCACCATAATCTCAACTGTATACGGTATCGAGAACAAGATATACATATACAAGACACATGCGCTTAAGACAGATGATACCATGGTGATGGTATGCGATTACAAGGAAATCTCGCGCGAGTATCTTCCACATTACCGTTTACTATACTCTGTTAAAGAGATTAGCCGTTTCTCCAATATGAGAGAATCCCTTGAGAAGAACATGGAGACCGCACAGATAGATTCATGCAGTTTTGATTCTCCAATAATCGTATTGCTTATCGGCGAAAGCTACAACAGACATCATTCATCGTTATACGGATACGACAAAGAGACAACACCCAGACAGCAGCAGATGTTCAACAATGGCGAATTATACAGGTTCAACGATGTGATATCGTCGTATAATCTCACCTTCAAATCGTTCCAAAACATGCTTTCGTTGTACAATTACGACAAAAAGCATAATTGGTATGACTACCCATTGGTAACCACGCTGTTCAGAAAAGCAGGATATGAGGTGAGTTTCTTTTCGAACCAGTTCTGCCTTGACAAAAGGTCGTCGCTCAGCGAAATAATAGACGACATGTTCATAAACAACGAGAAGTTGAGCAAGCACATGTTCGACAAGCGCAATGCAAAGACTTGCCAATACGACCTTGGACTTATAGATGAATACAAGCAACTCTGCGACACTGCATCATCAGCGCCGCAGCTTGTTATATTCAGTTTCATAGGAATGCATGCTGAATTTTCAAAAAGATATCCGCCGGAATTCGCAAAATTCGACGCTGAGGATTATATACGCAAGGATTTGAACACAAAAGAGATACAGACAATTGCCGAATACGACAATGCAATACTATACAATGATTTTGTGGTGGATTCCATTGTGCATTGTTTCAAGGAGCGCGAGGCAATAATAATACATGTTCCCGACCACGGCGAACTTGTATATGACAACACAACGCTGTTCGGCAGAAAGCTGCAACTTGAAAAGACAGTTGTTCCACCGCAGTACGACATACCGTTTACCATATATTGCTCACCGTCATACAAAGAAAAGCACAACGATATCTGCAGGATGATAGAAGCCTCAACAGAAAGACCATTCATGACAGACGACCTGGCACACCTTCTATTGTTCCTTGCCGGAATAAAATGCGAAGAGTATGACGAAAGCAGAAACCTTATAGACGAGAATTTCAACGAAGAACGCAAAAGACTCATCTGCGGAGAGGTTGACTACGACATTCTATGTAACTGATAAACCCCACAGAACAGATATGGAAATAAATACTGTTTGCGTATATTGCGCATCGAGCAACAAGGTTGCACCTGTTTATGGTGAAGTTGCTTACGAACTTGGTGCCACTCTTGCCAAAGAGGGGATTTCGGTTGTTACCGGAGCAGGAAGCATCGGTCTTATGCGAAAGGTTGAAGACGGTGCTCTTGAGAACGGCGGAAAAGCGATAGGTGTCATTCCACAGTTCATGGTGGAACAGGGATGGCATCATACAGGACTTACCGAACTGCATATAACAAAAGATATGCATGAGCGCAAGCAGATGATGGCAGAGATGAGCGATGCCGTCATTGCCTTGCCCGGAGGTTGCGGAACGATAGAGGAACTCAGCGAGATAATAACCTGGAAACAGCTCGGGCTTTATTTCAATCCTATAGTGATACTCAACATCAACGGTTATTACGATCACTTCATAGCACAACTCGAAAGAGCTCTGGAAGAGCACTTCATGGGCGAAATACACAGAAAGATATGGAGTGTGGCCACAACACCGGCTGAAGCGATAGAAATAATTAGAAACACTCCACGCTGGGACGTCGGAGTAAGAAAATACGCGGCACTATGATTTACGGAGAAGCTCCATACAGCATGACGAACGACAATGCAATAATGATGATATTCATTCTGAACATCATCGGCATATCGTATGTATTCCTTATGAACGGTGCAGGCATAATGGAGCGTCTGAAATGCATGTTCTATTACGAAAGCAAGAACACACCTTTCAACAACAGGACACATATAAACAGAATATGCAACCTGTTGCTCTATGCACAGACACTGTTCTACTTTACCATAATTGCATCCAAGTTCATTATTGAAGATGGAGGATACACGGTAAAAGAGACAATTCTACCATTGACGGGAACGCTGGCTGTGATATTCGTTCTGGCGATGCTGTTCAAACTTATAAGCTACGATGCAGTGAATGCCATCCTCTTTGAGAGGAAAAGAATAACCGAGTGGAGAAATTTCTATTTCTTTACAATCAAGCTGCTCGGATTTGCCTTTACACCAGCCGTAATCGCTATTTTGTTCGTGCCCGGAATATCCTTCAATATTGTGAAAATTTATCTACTATTGGTGCTCATCGCATACGTATATACCATTTTTACAGGGCTTTTTAAAATCATTTTTACACAAAAGCGCAATTTTTTGGATATTTTTTTATACCTTTGCGCACTTGAATTTCTACCAATGGGAATTGTGTGGAAATTATTACTACAAGTGAGTGGATTTTTAACAATAAAAAGTTAGGACATTGAAGGTAAGTAAGATTCTGGTTTCACAACCAAAACCGGCTACAGAAAAATCTCCATATTTTGATCTTGCGGAGAAGCATAAGGTTCAGATTGATTTCTGTTCGTTCATAAAAGTTGAGGGGGTTACATCAAAGGAGTTCAGACAGCAGAAGGTTTCCATCTTAGACCATACTGCCATTGTATTCCTTTCGCGTCATGCTATCGACAACTTCTTCAAGCTATGCAAGGATTTGAGAGTAACAATCCCCGATGATATGAAATATTTCTGTCTGTCGGAGACCATTTCGCATTATATCCAGAAGTATGTACAGTACCGCAAGCGCAAGGTATTCTTCGGCAACGGTCATATCCAGGATCTTGAGCCTTTGTTTGCAAAGCACAAGACCGAGAAATACTTTGTCCCCACATCGAACGTACACAACAGCGAGATAAATGCTCTGCTCGACAAATACGAGATTACACACTCACAGGCTGAGATGTACCACACTGTCAGCACCGATATCGAAGCTGATTATATCAAGTCGTTCGACATGCTTATCTTCTTCAGCCCTCACGGAATTGAATCATTGAAGAAGAATGTACCCGACTACGTACAGGGCGAGCAGCTGATTGCATGCTTCGGAAACGTAACCGCACAGTGCATCAAAGACAACGGTCTGAGATTGGACCTTGAAGCTCCATCGGCAGCAGCAACGAACATGCCGGCAGCCTTGGACGCATTCCTGACAGCGAACAACAAATAACAGAATATTCCTTCAGCCTCGTCCGCAAGACGGGGCTGAACATTTTAAATGCAACACAGATGAAAAGAAACACATTCCCCTTAAAGGAGCACCTGAAGAGCAAGAGTGTCATAGACAACCTTTATGACAAGGGAACATCTGTGAGCGCATTTCCCCTACGTGCCGTATTCCTTGAACAGCCCGACACTCAGGAGCCCACAGCGGCAATACTCATCAATGTGGCAAAGCGTCGCTTCCGTCATGCCGTCGACCGCAACCTGCTGAAACGCCGTATACGCGAAGCATACCGCACTGGCAAACACGATTTCGTTGACACCCTCCGGAACAACGGCAAGAAGATGGCTGTTGCAATAATGTATATAGACAACAAACCGAGCAGCACCGAATACATCAAACGCAAAATGGAGAAGTTGTTGAACGGGATTCTGTCAAAAGCAGGAATGGAATGCGTAAAATAATCGTCTACATACTTGTACTTCCAATCAGGTTCTACCAACGTGTAATATCGCCCATGACTCCCCCGTCGTGCCGTTTTACGCCCACATGTTCACAATATGCCATCGAGGCCCTACGCAAGCACGGTCCCATAAAGGGGCTATATCTTGCAATAAGACGCATCCTGCGTTGTCATCCATGGGGCGGCTCGGGTTATGACCCTGTACCATAATGGAACTGCTCGATATTCACACCCACAAAGCCGACAGCAACAACCTTTCATCGATATACAACAGCTATATATATATCGAAGAGAGGAATATCTCCATCGGCATACATCCTTGGAACATCAGCAACGATTGGAAAGAGTTTTTTACTGCGATAAAGGAACATGCACGCAAAGAGAATGTGCGTGCCATTGGTGAATGTGGAATAGACAAGTTGAAATCACCTGCCGGCCTAGAACAACAAATAGAAATATTCAAAGCCCATGCCATACTTGCCGAAGAGGTAAATAAACCGCTTATAATACATTGTTTAAAGGGGTTCGACGAACTGATTGCATTGCATAAGGAGCTGAATCCAGTGCAGGCATGGATAATACACGGCTTCAGAGGCAAGCCACAACAGACAGAACAACTTACAAAGGCCGGATTTTATCTTTCCTTTGGTGAGAAGTTCAACACAGAAAGCCTCAAATCGACACCCGTGGAAAAACTGTTTGTCGAAAGCGACGAGAGCAACCTGCCTATTCATGAAATATACCGCAACATTGCGGAAAACAAGGGAATTTCCACAGAAGAACTCGCAATGCAGACGGCACAAAATGCCCAAAAATGCGGTATATTCATATAGAAAGAGACGGCAATTCATTTTTATTACGTTTTTTTTACTACCTTTGAGGTAAACCATAAATATGACAATGGACAAGCTGAAAACATACACCGACAAACGCGGAAGCCTCACCATAGTGGAAGAGGGGCACGACATCCCTTTTGAGATACAGCGTGTCTATTGGATACACAATGTTCCGCAAGGCGAAGAGCGTGGCAAACACTCCAACAAGGAGATTTACGAGTATGTGGTAGCTGTAAACGGTAGCGTCGACATCACCCTCGAAGATATAAACGGCAGACGCGAATATCATCTCGACGCCAAGGACAAAGGGTTGCTTATTCCACCCGACACATGGGACGAACTCAGGAATTTCTCCCCCGATGCCGTACTGCTTGTTTTGGCATCGCACGGTTACAACGCCGACACATACATAAACTCATACGAAGAGTTCCAGGAGTATATAAAGAGCAAGAAATGATAAAGTACTACGATCTCAAGAAGGTTACCGAAAGCCACGAGCCACAGATTTCCCAAGCCATAAGCAGGGTTGTCGGTTCGGGGTGGTACATCTTGGGCAACGAGGTCAAGGACTTTGAACAGCAGTTTGCACAATATTGCGGTTGCGCACACTGCATAGGCACAGGTAACGGTTTGGATGCACTTACCATCATAATGCTCGCCTATAAGGAGATGGGTATTATGCAGGACGGTGATGAAATAATAGTACCTGCAAACACATACATAGCATCCATTCTCTCAATATTGCAGGCCGGATTAAAACCCGTTCTTTGCGAGCCCAGATGGGAGAGCTGTAATATAGACCCCGACAGGATAGGAGAACTTGTCACTCCACGTACCAAAGCCATAATGGCAGTACATCTCTACGGACGTTGCGCCGATATCACAAGCATCGAAAGAATTGCGAAGAAGCACTCTCTCAAAATCATTGAGGACAGTGCACAGGCACATGGTGCAACCATTAACGGCAGACGCACCGGCAACCTTGGCGATGCGTCGGGATTCAGTTTCTACCCCGGCAAGAATCTTGGAGCACTAGGTGATGGCGGAGCAATAACCACCAACGACAAGGAACTTGCCGACACTGCACGCGCTATAGCCAACTATGGTTCACAGAAGAAATATGTAAACATATACAAAGGACTTAACAGCCGTCTCGACGAGATACAGGCAGCCGTTCTTGCGGTAAAGCTGCAACGCTTGGACGAAGACAATGAAAGACGCAGGAACATTGCCACAAGATACAATACCGGGATAAGCAATCCACTTGTAACACTCCCCGAATACAACAACAGAGAGGAGCATGTCTTCCACATATATCCAATATTCAGCGAGCAGAGAGATCTGTTGCAACAGCATCTTCATGAAAGCGGAATCGAGACACTCATACACTACCCCATACCACCGCACAAGCAGCAGGCTTTGGCAGAATTCAACAATCTTGAATATCCTATAACAGAGCGTATCCACAATCAGGAGCTGAGCCTGCCATGCCACCCGGCAATGAGTGATGATGAGGTAGCAAGAGTCATACATGCCGTCAATTCATTCAAGGCATAAGAGAGCCATTTATAAAAACAGATGAAATAATTTGGCATTTCCGCCAAAATAACATAACTTTGCAACGCTCTTCAAAAGAGAGTATTAAGGATTGTCCTATGGTGTAATGGTAGCACAACAGGTTTTGGTTCTGTTTGTCCTGGTTCGAATCCGGGTAGGACAACAAAAAAGGTCAGCTTGCGCTGACCTTTTTGTTATATATATATGTTGAATCAAGCAGGATAGTTAAGATTCTCCTCGGTAGCGACACAGAGCACCTCTACCAGATACTTACGTGCCTCCCAACGTGCCTCGGGCAAGTTCATGAGCAGATAATTTCCGCAGTCGCGTGCCGATGCACCAGGAACATCACCTTCATAAGAAGCTACGAATTCGAATGTCTCCAACAAAAGAGGAAGGATTTCGGCAGATGTCAAATCACCCTTTACAATAAGGTAATTGCCGGTAAGGCATCCCATAGGACCCCAATAGATTATCCTGTCAGCCCACACGGGATGATTGCGCAGAAAGGTGGCTGCAAGATGCTCCATTGCGTGAATGGCACTCGGGCTGAGCGCCGGTTCGCGGTTCGGTTCCTTCATGCGCACATCGAAAGTGGTTACCACCTCGCCACCTACATTGTCCTTGCGCGAAACATATACACCGCGCTTGAGCAGAAGATGGTCTATTGTAAAACTCGGTATCTTTTCCATAAATCAGATTTTAGAGAGGAAACTGCGTGTTACGGCAAATGAACGGTTCGCCATTTCGCCCCAGAAGTTCTCGTATTGTTCTATATGCTTGTCCACTCCCGGAGTATCGCTTATTATGCGGAAACTCACAAAAGGTACACCATAAATGTGGCATGTCTGCGCAATTGCCGCCGACTCCATATCAACAGCCAAACCTGCAGGGAAGTTGCCCTTTATCTTATCGAGTTCATCACGGCTTGTAATGAACTGATCGCCTGTACATATGAGACCGGCATGTATGCGCGTAATATTCTCAGGTTCATCGTTGAGCGAAACAGCCACACCGCACAGTTTCTTGTCGGCTGAAAAGATTGCCGGCATGCCCTGTACCTGACCATATTCGCATCCCATACCGCACCACACATCGTGATACACTATAGATGAACTCACCACAACATCCATCACATCCAAGCAACAGTCGATACCACCGGCAACGCCTGTGCTTACTATAGCATCGGGCTTAAATGAGCGGATAAGTTCCGCTGTGCCCACTGACGCATTCACTTTGCCTATTCCGCACTGACGCAGAATAATCTCGTTTGAGGAGATACGTCCTATAAGGTAAGAGATACCACCTTTTTCACACTCCACAGCATCGGTAAGCAACGAAGCCAGTTGCTCGTATTCCGATGTCATTGCAGTCAATACACCTATCTTCATACATTCAATCATATCAAAGAGAACAACACATAAACCCAATGGGCAACAACTCCGGCAACCAGACCACCAACAGTGTGAGCCAGAATAGCCTTTGAGGTGAGCCTACGGAAACCTATTGCATCGAGCATGGCTGTGTGGGTACTCAAATAACCGCTCCAACACATACCAATGGCTGTAAACACCGCAATGGCATTGCCGTCAATCCATCCTGCTGATGCGAAATTGGGCACAAGTCCAAGCGCGGCTCCCACAGCACCAAGAGCAGTAATGGGGAATGCAATAAGATGAGGGTCCGTGAATCCGAAGAGCCACTCGAACAGGAAACCCAACTTTCCGCCTACCCAAGGCAAGAGCTGTACACCCTCGTATGCGGTACCTGAATATTCACCACCGGCAGAAGGTCCAAAAGTAAACAACATCACAAGTGTGGAGATTATAAGCACGCCCGGTATGATAGCCAAGCCCACGTCCACACCCGTACGTCCGCCATCGAGCAGTGAGTCCAGAATACGCTGGAACATCGGTTTCTTGAAATGGGTATCATCATCGGCAACCTTATCATCGGCAACAGCGGCATCCTCGGTCTTGAACTGCGGATAAGCCTTGATTACAAAACGTTGCATAAGACGTGTAGAGACTATACAGCCAACAAATGCTCCGAAAAGACCTATGAAAGGCTCGGCATAATATTCCTGTCCCACCATAAAGACAATCACGAGCAATCCCATTCCGAATGCTGTACCGAAGTTTGTCAACGAAATGAACTGGTATTTTTTGAAATATGTGGCAAAACGTTTGTCTTGAGCAAGTGATATAATCGCAGGATTGTCGGACAAGAATGTTAGCACAGCACCGAGCGATGCCACACCCGGGAGGTTGAACAACGGTTTCATGAGCGGACGCAATAGTTTTTCCAGCATATTGACGACACCGAACTCCACAAAGATTTTACCTATGGCACCGGTGATTACACATATTGCCATAAGATAGAATACCGTGTTCAGCAACAGATCGTGCGCTGTTTTCATAATGGTGTTGAGCATGTTCGCCGTACCCATCTGCGAAGCAAGATAGCCGAATATCAGAAAGAATATGGCAAGACACACCACACCTGCAGGTATCCAACCGAAAATTTTCCTAAAAAGTTTTCTGCGAGGTTTCATATAATAGATTTGTGATTTTCAGATGCAAAAATAATTTTAAAAATCAAGACTGCAAACTCCAACCACGGCAAATGAGAGAAAAAAGCCGTCGTCCCACACAGATATGCCCACGTCACCACAAATATCAACACCAATGCATACCTGTGCAAGACAGACAAGACCTTTACCTGAAAACATCGTTAAAGAAGAAATTGTTCTGTTGAACATAAAAATGGAGCAAAAAAGAGAGTTGTTGTTTGCTTTTTGAAATATTTTGCCGTTCTTTGCATAAGGATAAGGTTTATCCATAATAAAATCATGTATCTAAAAAATATCAATATGATGATTCCAGCAGAATACGATGAAATCCGCCCCTATGTAGCAGAAGAGATTCCACAGATTTGCGAAGAACTGTTAGCAGACCCTGAATTCAGAGCCATTATCGGTTATATCTATAAAGACGTTCCGTTTGAGTATGTTGCTGCGCAGATGCGTTCGGCAAAGGACAATGTAGAGTTCCAGAAAGCATTGATTTATCCGTTCCTTAAGGAGGTGCTGAAGAAACTGTCGAGCGGACTGACTGTCTCAATCGAGAATAAGGAGAATCTGTGCAAGTCGCTCTGCATATCCAACCACCGCGACATAATCATGGATTCCGCATTGCTTTGTGTGGTGTTCATTGAATCGGTGGGCAACACCGTGGAGATTGCCATAGGCGACAACCTGCTTATCCGTCCATGGATAAAGAAACTGGTGCGCCTGAACCGCAGTTTCATTGTACAGCGTTCAGCATCGATACGTGAGATGCTTGCATCGTCAAAGCGTTTGTCTTCGTATATGCACTACACCATTGCAGAACGCCATCAGCCTATCTGGTTGGCACAGCGCGAAGGACGTGCCAAGGACAGCAACGACCGCACACAGGAGGGTTTGATAAAGATGCTCTCAATGTACAGCGGTGGCGATATCATTGATGCACTCCTTGAACTGAACATTGCACCCACAACCATCTCGTACGAGTTTGACCCATGCGATTACCTTAAGGCAAAAGAGTTCCAGCAGAAGCGCGACAATCCGGAACACAAGAAAGCCCCCGGCGACGACCTCGAGAACATGAAGGTTGGCGTACTCGGATACAAGGGCGGAATACACTATCATATTGCCGACTGCATAAACGATGAAATAGACAAGATTGACCGCGCATTGGGAAAGAACGAAAAGACTGCCGCTGTGGCACGCATAATAGACAAACATATACACAGCAACTACAAGTTCTGGCCCATCAACTACTACTTCTATGAGCTATTGACCGGCGACACACAATTTGCCGACAGATACACTGCCGAAGACAAGGCAAAGCTCGAAGCTTACATGCAGGGACAAATCGAGAAAATCGACCTGCCTGAACGCGATGACGAGTTCTGCCGTACAAAGATTCTCGAGATGTACGCAAACCCGGTAATAAACTACCTTGAAGCAACAAAATAAATAAACAATTTAGCCCGGTTCACACCGGGCTAAATTGTTATTGTAAGATTACCTTTCGAACCGTAACACCGTCTGGAGTTACAACCTTTACAAGGTAGACTCCCTTGCCGAACAATGCCGAATCAATACTTAGACACGAACCATTTCCGCCGGCAACCTTGAAGACTTCGCATCCACAAATGTCATAAACACTCACAACGCACTCTTCAAGTGCTCCCGTAACCACAATGGCATCACCACAATGCTGTACCACCACACCGGTATCAATGCCACTTATTGCCGTATCCTCACCACTACCCTCAGCTACTTTCACCGAGAAATAACTATAGTTGTCGTACACAAAATTGGTGGACATATCTATGACATTCGCAAACATGGCATCATCAACATGAAGCGCATAGAAATCGTAACCGTTATACGATGCATCCCATTCTGCCTGGGTAAAGAAATGACGTATTGCCACATAGATTTCCTTTCCTGCATATTCCGACAGATCGGTACTGAATTCCAACCAACCGTCTCCTTGCTCTCTGTTTATAACCCACTCCTTGATTGTGGTAAACGATGCGGCATCACTATTTCCGTTTTCCGATACAGCAACACCGAAGTGCTCGCCATAGTAGCCCGAAGAGTGAACACGCGCCTTGAAACTGAAAACACTCTCTGCCGTAGCCTTGAACTTTGGAGAGACAAGATAGTTGTCTACAGGAATGGTGTATTCCATGAGCGATGCCATACAATATGATTCACTTACAGCGTGTCCTTTTCCCGAATAGTTACTGCCCACCTTTTGCATCCTGTGTTTTTCAGAAAGAGACGAGTGCCACCACGGATGCTTACGACCGTCGTTGCTTGCATCGAAGGTGGTCCATCCTTCGAAGCCGTCCTCCAGGTAGCCATATTGGTCGGTGTGCAGTTCGAAGCCATATATAAGATTTTGGGATTCAGTGTAATTATCGGGAACCGCATACAGGTCGAACTGCAGATTTGTACCTATGGGTGCATCCTCGCTCACATTGAACAGGAATGTAACAACCTGCGTCTCTCCCGGAGCAATTAC
Organism: uncultured Bacteroidaceae bacterium; assembly: GCA_904502235.1. Classification (GTDB taxonomy): domain Bacteria; phylum Bacteroidota; class Bacteroidia; order Bacteroidales; family Bacteroidaceae; genus HGM04593. The sequence continues at coordinate 60,622 of CAJGDP010000001.1, read as the reverse complement.
GTCCAATGTAGCCTTGTCGCTTACGAATGTAACGTAAGATGCCGACTTGCCCGAAATCTTCAAAGTCAATTCGGTTTCAGCGGTGGTTGCTACATTACCCTCGTTTACGATATCCACATCCAAAGAGATATTCTCCCCGGTTGTAACCGTTGTTGAAGTATCCACGCCACCCATTATCTTGGCATAGGATTTTACTCTGAAAGCAAATTCTTCGGTCCATGAATATTCCCTATCTGTCATTACAGCTTTGAAATATACAGTGTGTCCATTAGCGACATCGGGAGCGATATCAATTGGAACAACCACCTCTTTTGATTCTCCGGAAGCCAGATTTCCTAACAATATAGGCGTTGCTGGAGTTGAGACACTGTTATCTGTGGTATAGAACGATATTGCTGCACCGGCAGAACAACGTCCCCTTCCGCTGTTTGTTACAACAAGACGCAACTCACGGTCAGCACCCTGCGCCACGTATTCAGGGGCAAAAGATGACAACTTTAAATAAGGTTCTCCATCGGTAGCCTCAACAGCATCCACCGCAGCCAAAGCATCCACACGTCCCGAGCCTGTTAGATTATTCTTTCTGTCGGACAGTTTTTTTGCCGTATTCTCCATTATACGGCATATATCCGCAGGAGCGAGAGTACTGTTCTTCTCAAGCATAAGAGCTGCTACACCTGCCACACACGGTGTTGCCTGCGATGTACCCGTATTGATTTTATACTTATTGTTCTCGTCGTGCTTAAGCGAATATATTATATCACCGGGAGCACAGATATCAGGACGTATAAGGCCTATATGAGTCTCATCGAGCAGATAGTCGTTCCATGCAGTCCCCTGCCATGTTACAGGGCCCTGCGACGAAAAGCTTGCATATTCATCATCGGCATTTACCGCTCCCACGCAAACCACGCTCGACAAACCACCGGCATTCTCCTGCTGATGAGGGTGCAAATAAGGCGGAGGACATACAGCCGGATAATCCACATTGTCGGGGACACCATAGCTATCGCCATCGTTACCCGCAGCCACAAAAGCAACTATTCCAGCCTCCAGGGCGTTCACGAAAGTTCTTCGCAAAGCCTCCTTTTCGCTGGCACTTATCTGACTCGATTTGAAGCCCGATGAAATACTCAGGATATCAGCACCATTCTCTATGGCAAACTGAACTGCATTCATCATATTTGCAGGCGAGCCTCCACCGGTTCTGTTTATTGTCTTAAGAGTCATAAGAGTAGCATCGGGCGCAATACCGGTAATGTTACCCGAAGTTCCATCACCGCATATTATACCGGCACAATGCGTTCCATGTCCATATTCATCCTTTATGTCAGCATCGCCTTTTCCATCCTTTGTTGTAAAGTTCCAGCCATGGATTATGTCATCAGCCTCACCATCGCCGTCAGTATCGGCGTACCCTTGCCACAGGTGGTCCTTAAGGTCGGTGTGCTCATCGTTGATACCGGAGTCGAGTATTGCCACAACAACATTCTTTCCCGTATAGCCCTGTTCCCACACCTGCGATGCATTAACCTGTATCACATGCGGTGTAACTCCGGCTCTGGAAGCAGTTGCAGTCTGCAGGTAAACATTCTCCTGCGAATTGCAAAGCATCTGCACCTCTTTATTGCAACCGATAATTGCAACCTCGTCACAAGCCGCAAGTTGAATAATAATATCGCGAGTAGCATCACAACATACCGTATTTGCAATCCAAAGCGGTGTCACATTCGCCACATTACCTTTTTGCTCTTCAGCACGCAGGAACGTCAACAGTGATATTTGAGACGCATTTGAATGGGCCTTAAACTCATTCACAACAGCAGTTCTTTGCACCCCTCTATCACGATGTGCAGCAACCTTTGCCTTAACGGCAGAAGCCTCAGCCTGGGATTTCATTACTATTATTATAGAATATTTCTCACTGCCTGCATTGTTCAACAACTGTTGCAGTTCAGGCTCTATAACCGTCTTTTCCTGAGCAAGGCAAGAAAATGCCGTGCAGAAAAACAAAAATAAAATCAAAAAAAAACTTCGTGAAATCATAGTACTGTATCATTATTGCCGTATATCTCAACAATCCTGTCGAGGATTGCCATCAGTTCGTCCACCTTTTCGCAACGGAGCATCTCGATACGCAGGGGGCGGAAATCGGCAAGCCCTTTGAGCAACGGTGTTGCCGCAAGATGGCGGCGCACATGCAATATTCCGGGGCGTTCGCCAAGCCATTCTACGCTGTCCTTAACCTGCTGGCGCAGAATATCCATGCACTCGGTGAATGTAAACGGCACGGCAGGCTCACCATGCTCGAGATAGTGCTTTACATCGCGGAATATCCACGGCTGACCAAAGCTGGCACGTCCAATCATCACTGCATCCACGCCATATTTGTCGAAGCATTCCTTTGCACGTTCAGGAGTACGTACATCACCGTTACCAATAATGGGAATATGCATGCGCGGATTCTCCTTGATTTTACCAATGAGCGACCAGTCTGCATCGCCTGTGTACATTTGGGCACGTGTGCGTCCGTGGACGGTGAGAGCGGCTATACCGCAATCCTGCAACTGCTCGGCGAGTTCCACTATACATTTGCTGTTCTCGTCCCAACCTAAACGTGTCTTAACGGTAACAGGAATATTCACTGCATTGACCACAGCCTTAGTTATCTCCAAAAGTTTGGGAATATTCTGCAACATACCCGCACCACATCCCTTGCGTGCCACTTTCTTTACCGGACAGCCGAAGTTTATATCAAGAATGTCGGGTTTTGCTAGTTCCACGCGCTTTGCAGCCTCCACCATGGGCTCTACCTCGTTGCCGTATATCTGAATTGCAACCGGGCGTTCCTTGTCATAAACCTGCAATTTGCGCACAGTGCTGTTTATATCACGTATTAGGGCATCGCTCGAAACAAATTCGGTATATACCATATCCACGCCGAACCGTTTGCAGAGCAAGCGGAACGCGGCATCGGTTACATCCTCCATAGGCGCAAGAAAGATGGGATATTTTCCGAATTCTATATTGGCTATCTTCATGGTCTAATAATCTGCTATCAGTTTGTTATTTGCTTGCAAAGATATATCTTTGTAGGCAAAATACAAACAATCCATGAACTACAAGAGAAGTGATTTCGAGATAATGGCACCTGTGGGTTCGCGCGAGAGCCTTGCGGCTGCAATACAGGCAGGAGCCAATTCAATATACTTTGGTATTGAACATCTTAACATGCGTGCCCATTCGGCAAGCGCATTCTCCATAAACGATTTGCGCGAGATTGCACAAATCTGTGACGAGCACAACATAAAAAGCTACCTCACCGTAAACACCATAATCTACGAGAACGACATCGAGATGATGCACAGCATAGTGGATGCGGCAAAGGAGAGCGGAATATCTGCGGTGATTGCCGCTGATATGGCTGTTATACAATACTGTAACAAGGTGGGCGTTGAGGTGCACCTGTCTACACAGCTGAACATCAGCAATAGCGAAGCAATGAAGTTCTACGCACAGTTTGCCGACGTGGTGGTGCTGGCGCGCGAACTCAATATGGACCAGGTAGCTGCGATACACAAGGTAATTATAGACGAGAATATCTGCGGTCCAAAAGGCGAGCTTCTGCGCATCGAGATGTTCTGCCATGGTGCATTATGCATGGCTATATCGGGCAAGTGCTACCTGTCGTTGCACCAGTTGGGACGCAGTGCAAACCGTGGCGAGTGCATGCAGGTGTGTCGCAGGGGCTACATTGTAAAGGACCGCGAGAGCGACATTGAGCTGGAGGTTGATAACAAATATATTATGTCGCCAAAAGACCTTAAGACAATACGTTTCATAGACCGTATGATTGAAAGCGGAGTGCGTGTATTCAAGATTGAAGGTCGTGCACGCGGAGCGGAGTATGTGAGCACCGTTGCGGGATGCTACAACGAGGCTTTGCAGGCATATCTCGACGGCGAACTCACCGAAGAGAAAAAGGACGCATGGGACGAAAGGCTCAAGACTGTTTTCAACCGCGGTTTCTGGGACGGTTACTATCAGGGACAGAAACTTGGTGAATGGAGCAACATATACGGTTCACAGGCAACCGAGCGCAAGGTTTATATAGGCAAAGCCATAAAGCACTTCTCGAACCTGGGTGTGGGAGAATTCCACATAGAGGCAGGCGAAGTGAATGCCGGCGACAAGATTCTTATCACAGGCCCCACAACAGGTGCTGTTTATCTGGAACTTGATGAGCCTCGTGTGAATCTTGAGAAAGTGGAGACGGTTCACAAAGGCGAACGGGTATCGTTCAAAGTACCATGCAAGGTTCGCCCAAGCGATAAGTTATATAAAATAGTAAGTGTTGGTTAACCAACACTTACTATTGCTTTAAACGCCAAGGCGTAGAGTTTCATCTGCTTTATCATCGCAACCAATCCGTTGCTGCGGGTGGGTGAAAGGTGTTCCTTCAATCCTATAGCCTCAACAAAATATGGTTCGTTATCGAGTATCTCTTCGGGGGTATGTCCTGAATACACCTTTATGAGCAGAGCCACAATTCCTTTTACAATAAGGGCATCGCTCTCGGCACGGAAGAGAATCTTACCATCGACAAAGTCGGCCTGTAACCAGACACGGCTCTGACAGCCTTCTATGAGATTATTGTCGGTTTTGTACTCCTGGGGCAAAGGTTCCTGCTCGCTACCTAAATCAATAAGCAATTGATAACGGTCGAGCCAATCGTCGAACCCGGTGAATTCATCTATTATCTCGTCCTGTATTTCTTTGATATCAGCCATTATTTCTCGTTATATATTACGGTTAATACTGTTTGTCCCACAGCTTTAAGGGTGGATTTGCCAATCCACTGCATATCATCCTTCATTGTATGGTGATATGGTCCGAATCCGTTGGGACTGTCGGGGTCACAGTTGATTATATCTATACATGGCAATCCCAATATGCTGTTCACATAGTAGTGGTCGTCGGTTATAGAACCGCCCTCTTCATTCACAAAATAGTTACCGTACCCCAATTTACCTGCCCATTGCCACACTTTGTTTACTATTTCAAGGGCGAAGTGTGTGGAATAGCCTTCATAAAGGAACTTTGAGCCGGGCGCACCTACTATATCGAGCAATATGCCATAACGGGCATTATATGCCGGAATATGCGGATTTATGGACCAATACTGTGAGCCGAGTGCCCATGAGTGTCGGTGCTTGCTCCACAAGTGCGAATCGTTCTCGTGCAAACCGTAGTCCTCGGCATCAAAGAGGATTATGTCAACACCCACGTTTGAGGGAACAGTTGCCAGATGACGTGCTATCTCCAAGAGTACTCCCACTCCGCTGCCTCCGTCATTTGCTCCGGGCAACGGTTTGTAGTGGTTTGCCTTATCGGGGTCGGTATCTGCCCAAGGACGTGTGTCCCAATGGGCGCAAAGCATAACGCGCTCTTGCTTTTCGGGCTGGAACTGCGCTATTATATTGCGTGCCTTGAGTAAGTCACCGTTGTAGGCTTTGAGTTCTACATCCTGTGTTACGACAGCTGCGCCATAGCCTTCCAGTTTTGAGACAAGATAGTCGCCACATCTGCGATGTGTGATGGTGCTTGGCACACGCGGACCGAAGTTCACCTGTGCTTCAATGAAACTATAAGCACTGTCGGCATCGAATATAGGCACTATCACAGCCGGTTCGACAACAGTCTGAACCTTCTCCTGTGGCTGTTCCTCTTTAACACCCTGCTGCTTGCCCGATGATGTTCCGCAACAGATAAACAACAATGATGTACACAACAGATATATCCAGTTCATCTTATCGATTCAGTTTCCAGGTAGAACCCTCTTTTCCGTCCTTGATTTCAAAGCCAAGAGCCGCAAGTTCGTCGCGAATCTTGTCGCTTGTAGCCCAGTCCTTGTTGGCTTTGGCAATCTGACGCTGCTGCAACAGCATATCAACCACCTTGCCGAAAGCCTCTTCGCGTCCGCTGTCGGAACCGCGTTCCTCCTTGAGACCGAGAATGTCGAATGCAAAGAGTTTGAATGCCTCCTTAAGTTCTGCAAGGTCGCTCTCGCTGATTGTAGCCTTTTTATCGGCAATTTGATTAATTGCACGGCATGCATCGAACAGGTGAGAAATAACCAATGCAGTGTTCATATCGTCGTTCATTGCGTCGTAGCACTTTGTGCGTAGCTGTGCCACATCAACAGTAGTCTCGCCCGATGCGACAAGGTTTCCGAGTGTCTTGTATGCCTCGAGCAGACGCTGCATACCCTTCTCAGCTGCCTGCAATGCTTCGTTGCTGAAATCCACTGTACTGCGATAATGCGCCTGAAGGATGAAGAAACGGATTGTCATTGGCGAATATGGCTGCGCAAGCAGTTTGTGTGTGCCGTTGAAGAATTCATCGAGTGTAATGAAGTTGCCCAACGATTTACCCATCTTTGTTCCATTGATGGTAATCATGTTGTTGTGCATCCAATACTTCACGACGTGCTTGCCCATAGCCGCCATACCCTGTGCTATCTCACATTCGTGGTGTGGGAATATAAGGTCCATACCACCGCCATGGATATCGAACTGCTCGCCAAGGTACTTGCGTCCCATGGCTGTACACTCGCAATGCCAACCGGGGAAGCCGTTACTCCAAGGTGATGGCCAACGCATGATGTGTTCGGGCTGAGCACATTTCCATAGCGCGAAATCGGCAGGATTGCGCTTTTCGTTCTGACCATCGAGTTCTCGTGTGGTGTTGAGTACATCGTCGAGATTACGGCCCGAAAGGATTCCATAGTGGTGAGCCTTATCGTATTTTGCCACGTCGAAATATACAGAGCCTTGGCTCTCGTATGCAAAACCATTGTCGAGAATCTCCTTTACGAGTTCTATCTGTTCTATTATATGACCTGAAGCATGCGGTTCAATGCTTGGTGGCAACACGTTAAGCGATTCCATCACCTTGTGATAGTGCAAGGTGTAGTGCTGTACCACCTCCATTGGCTCCAACTGCTCCAGACGTGCCTTCTTTGCTATTTTATCCTCACCTTCGTCGGCATCATGTTCCAAATGACCTACATCGGTGATATTGCGTACATAACGCACCTTATAACCGAGATTCTGAAGATAGCGGAACAGCACGTCGAAGGTTATTGCAGGACGGGCATGTCCCAAATGGGCAGGACCATATACTGTGGGACCACAGACATACATTCCCACATTGGGTGCATGCAGAGGCTCAAACAACTCCTTTTTACGCGACAGCGTATTATATATCATGAACTTGTTTTCCATATTATTATATATTTATAGTTACTGTATTTTGTTATTCTTTACTTTTTCTCTTTTGTCTTGAACTTGCGCGTTGCATTGCGGTTCAGTTTCTTGCGCTCTTTATCGGGTTTCTGCTTTGTTATCTCAAGCGGTTTCTGTGTGTTGAGCGGTGAATTTATATCCCAGTCGTCCTGTGAATATTCAAACAGGGCTCTCAGTTCGAGTGAGCGGTTATAGTAATATACCCTTTCGGGTTGACGTGCTTTTTCAAATTCACCTGTATCCCATTTACCGTTGCCGTTCTCATCGATGAACAGACGTAGGTAATATACACCAGGACGTACAAAATAGAAGGCACACCGGTTGTTCTCGGTCTTTTCGGTCTGTACTATATTGCCGCTTTTGTTCATGAGCTGGACATACCCTTGGTTGTCTGTTCCGGGGATATCGAGATAAAGCACCGCGTACTCTTCGAACGAGCGGAACTTCATTTCCTGAGTAAACTTGTTGGAAATACCGCCGTACATTCCTTTGAACACTGCAGAATCCGCCTCCACGCGGTATGTTTCACCGGGACGCCATTCGGCATACAGGTTATACTTCTTTATATTGTCATCGGGAAGCAAATAATGTTCCACCGGCACCCACAATGTGTCGACCTTCTTCGACAGGGATATTCCCAAAGTATCGAGCGATTCAAGCGGTTCATCAAAAATGAAGCTTATGTTTGCATTGACATCCATAGACGACGAACCGGTAAAGCGTATCTTCAGTTCTTTGGTGGGCGGAACATATTGCGGTGGATTGTTCTCATCGAAATCCTCCTTGCGTTTTGCCTTCTTAAGGAACTCCTTATACTCTTTCTCGAATTTCTCGTTCTGCTGTTCCTGAATCTTGCTCCAGCTACGTTTTGCCGAGACATACAGCGTATCGCTCTTTGCCACCATATTTCCGAGCGAATCGGCAACATTATAGGTTACCTTAAGAGAAAGCGTATCGGCACGGTATACCGTAGAATCCTTGAACCAAAGGGTTATGGTGTCGTTGTTTATTGTGTTGTCGAGTATATATGCACCGTCGCTGTCAAAATTCAGTCCTTCTATTACAGGAACCTCTTCATTTGGCTCAGAGAAATAGAGCGTGAGCTTGTTATGACTGTCGCGTGGCGATTTCACCAGATACTGTGAATAGAAATCTTCCTTGAAGGCACGCAACACTATATCGTCGGGTTGGAAACGGGTGTAAGGTACATACTTTATGGTATCTACGGTAACGCTGTCGCGCCAAACGGTATCGGGGCGTATTGCAGGAGTGGCAAAAGGGGAAACGTAGGTATCCATAAATGCCACGGTTTCGCTCTTCTGATCGAAGAGATAGTTGTTGTTCGCTTCGCTCAAGGCATATACACGATAGTTGCCCGGTGCAATACCTTTGATTACGAAGTGTCCTCGCGAATCGGTGCGCGACACTCTTTCAAACGGAAGTCTTGTGAATACGCTGTCGTGAGTGCATGAGTGCAGACCGACAACAATACCCTTGATGGGTTCCAGGTCCTCCGCATTCAGGACTGTACCAGAAACTGCGAGAGTATCCACGGCATCTCCCGTTGAGAAATAGTAAGCGAAATCCTCGTATGGGTTTCCCTCGTTGTTATCGACTATAGCATCACCGAAGTCGATGGAATATGTTACGTTTGGAATCAACGAATCCATGAGTTCCACGGTTACACGCTTGCCCGAATATTTGACCTCGGGCATCTGCATTTGCGGTGGAGATACCACCACGTTCTCAAACGCATTGACAAGTTTGATGTTCTCATCGAAATCAAGTGTTATCTTTCCGCTCTTTACATTCGTTGCTCCAATAGCAGGTTTCGCCTCCATGAGTACAGGAGGTTCCTCGTCGTACGGACCGCCGTCGGGCGTTCCCATACTTGCACAAGCAAGAAACACGAAAAGCGTAACTGCCAATAATATGTTCTCGTATATTCTCATTTCACCTGATTCATTGCCAAAAGTTCATCAATATGATTGCGGTCGTTGCACAGACGGGGTACTTTATGCTGACCGCCGAGTTTACCTTTGCTCTTAAGCCAGTTGTTGAACAGATTCTCTTTTGCAACCACTATCTCGAGTTGCTGCATGGTCTTGTTCTTGTAGCGTTTTGCCTCGTAGTCGGAATTCAGCAACTGGAGTTCGCTATCCAATATCTGCGCGAAATCCTCCACGGATTCGGGCATCTTTGCAAACTCAATAAGCCATTGGTGTCGACATTGGGCTTTTGCATCCATAAATACCGGCGCAGCCGTGTAATCGAGCACCTGTGCTCCGGTGACGGTGCATGCCTTCAGCAACCCCCTTTCGGCATTATCCACCACAAGTTCTTCTCCAAACGCATTTATAAAATGCTTTGTTCTGCCGGTAATTACAAACTTATAAGGATCCTTACCTGTAAAACGCACTGTATCACCTATCATGTAACGCCATAGTCCGCACGATGTAGATATGAGCATTGCATAGTTCCTGCCTATCTCTACTTCCCAAAGCGGCAACACTGTGGGATTGGAAGAATGGAGCTCTTCGAGCGGTATGAACTCATAAAAGATGTCATAATCTATCATGAGAAGCATTGCCGGGGAAGAGGGATCGTTCTGTATTCCGAAGAAACCTTCACTTGCGTTATATGTTTCCATGTACTTCATGTCGGGGCTCTTTATTATCTGACAGTACTGTTCACGATAAGGAGTGAATGCTACACCGCCATGAAAAAACACCTCCAGATTGGGCCATAACTCCTCGACCGAAGTCTTCCCTGTGATTTCGAGCATGTGCTTGAGCACAGCCATCATCCACGACGGAACACCCGAGAGATTTGTTATATTCATTGTAGATGCAACACAGGCAATCTTCTCCATCTTCTCTTCGAAGTCGCCTAGAAGTGCAATCTCCTTACCCGGGACACGGAACAGATTGACCAACGGACTGCAGTTCTCTATAAGTATTGCGCTCAAATCGCCGACAAGCGAATCGGGAAGATTGTAATTCGGGGCATGACTGCCACCAAGTATAAGTCCCTTACCCGAAAGGATGCGGCTCGACGGATTGTTTGCCACGTATTGGGCAACCACATCAAAAGCACCCTTGTAATGAACATTTTTCAGTCCTTGCGGAGTTACCGGGATGAACTTGCTCTTGTCGTTTGTAGTTCCCGACGATTTTGCGAACCACTTGCATCTGCCTTTCCAAAGAACATCCTTTTCACCATGGCGCATACGGTCTATATATCCTTTCAGACTCTCATAATCCTGAACGGCAACAGACTTTGCAAACTGCTCATAGCATGCAATGTCGGAGTAGGAGTGCTTTACACCCCACTCCGTTGCAGAGGCTGTATCAATAAGACGCCTGAGCACATCACGCTGTATCTGTTCAGCATAGGTAGCATATTCTGAAATATGCTTTACCCTATGCTTCAATACAGGTTTCGCTATCGGCGTTAGATTCATGACTTTATATTATTTATCGAAGTTCTTGAGTCCCTTCTCGAGGAAATCGATATAGGCCTCAACATCAAGATTGAACGAGTATGAACCGCACAATGGATTACCGTCGGCATCAACCAACACATAGAAAGGCTGTGCGTTGGCACCGAAACGGTGTCCCTGGAGATAGGTCCATTTGTCGCCTACAGTTTCAAGCATAACCATCTTGCCGTTTATCTCAACCTCAAAAGGTTCAGCAAGCGGTGTTCTGTCGTCGACATACAACGAAGCTACGATATAGTCTTCGCGCATGATATCGATTACACGATCGTCGCTCCATACCGAAGCCTCCATATTACGGCAGTTCACACAACCGTGACCTGTGAAGTCGAGCAACACGGGTTTGCCTTCGCGACGAGCTCTCTCGAGAGCAAGTTCATAGTCGTCGACATGTGGATGGAAACTATTGTCGTACAAGCTGAAATCCTGTGTGCTCATTGGTGGAGCAAATGCACTGATTGCCTTACATGGTGCTCCCCAAAGACCGGGTATCATGTAAACTGCGAATGCCAATGATGCCAATCCCATGAAGAAACCGGGAACAGATGCCTTTTTGTCGCTCTCGTCATCGTGTGGCAGGCGCACAATCTTGAGCAGATACAGACCGAGAATTGCAAACAGAGCAATCCACAATGCAAGGAATGTCTCGCGGTCGAGCAAGCCCCAGTGATAAGAGAGGTCGGCTACCGAGAAGAACTTCAATGCAAAGGCTATTTCAACAAAACCAAGAACAACCTTGATTGTGTTCATCCAACCGCCTGAACGTGGAGTCTGCTTCAACAATGATGGGAAAAGAGCGAACAATGTGAATGGCAATGCCAATGCAAGCGCAAATCCCAACATACCCACAGCCGGACCGAAGATTTCACCCGAAGTTGAAACCTCTACCAAAAGGAATCCGATGATTGGACCGGTACAAGAGAACGACACCAATGTCAATGTGAATGCCATAAAGAAGATGCTGAGCAATCCGCTTGTATTGCCTGCTTTCTCGTCAATCTTGTTTGTCCATGACGATGGCAATGTTATCTCGAAACCACCTAAGAAAGAAGCACCGAACACGAGCAGCATCAGGCAGAAGATAATATTGAACACAGCGTTTGTAGACAAAGCATTCAAAGCACCTGCACCAAAAATAAGTGTTACTGCCAAACCAAGTGCAAGGTAGATTACAATGATTGAAATACCATAGATGACAGCCTCGCGTATAGCCTGCTTGCGTCCTTTGGAACGTTTGAGGAAGAAACTTACTGTCATTGGAATAATTGGCCATACACATGGAGTAAGCAATGCCAAAAGACCACCACCGAATCCAAGGATGAATGTAATCCAGATAGAACGGTTACTTGTATCCTCCGACTCGTTCTGCTTTGCGAGTTTGTCTACAACAGGAGTCCACAAAGAGTTCTCTTTCTGCTCAGCAACAGCTGGTTCTGCAACTGCAACTTCCTCTGCTTTCTCTTCGGCTTTAACCTCGGCAACAGGCTCTGCCACGACCTCTTTCTTTGCAGGTTCTTCAACCTTTTTCACAGGTTTGGGAGTCTCTTTCTTAACAGGCTGAACAGCTGTTTTTTCTTCTTTCTTTACAACAGGCTCTGCTTTTGCCTCCTCCTTTACAGCAGGTTTCTCCACAACAGTCTCGCCGGTGATATCAAAATCATAACGTCCGGGAACACAGTTGGAGTCGCTGCACGACTGGAAACGCAAAGTACCCTTGATACGATACTGACCACCAAGGAATTTTACCTTCTGTGTAAACAATGCGCTCTCGCTGTAATAAGAGACCATCATTTCGAACATGGCATCCATCTCTGTTACGGCACCTTCACCGGGAACAAGACTACCCACAATTTCAGCACCCTCAACAACCGAGAATGATACGCTCATTGGAATTGGTCCGCCTTCGGGAATATTTGTCGAATAGAGGTGATAACCGTCCTCGATATACGCCTCGAACTCAATGGTGCCGTCAGCGCCATTGACAACGACGTTCTCCTCGAATGTTACAGGCTCAATATTTCCGAATTGAGCACTCATGTTCAATGTTGTCATCAGCAACAACAATGAGAATAAAATCTTTTTCATCTTATATAGTTTTTAATTATAAATCTGTTAGGTTCTTACGTATTCTCCATTCGGCAGGATAGAGATTGTTTGCTCTGTTTCCCACATTCTTTACAAAACCGATGGGCACGCCACTGTATGTGAGCAACAGGTATCCCATAGGACACGAAGGCAACGTCAAAGTTTCGCGGTGCAGATACATCAATGCCTGTTCAAGCTCAAGTTCAACAACATTGAATGCCTCCTTGCACAAAGCGGTACTCATTGCCAGCTGGTGCATTGGCAACAGTTTGTTGTTCTTAACTGTAGCTACGGGAACACCGCAATGCAGCACATGCATCTTTTGTTGCAGGGCTACCATTGCCGCAGTATGTTCCTTGGGCATTGCTGTAATAACATCGTCGGTCTGTATGAAATTGAAAAGTTCCGGATTGTTCAGATACTTTTCAACCTCGTTCTTTATTTTTGCCGGCGCATTCTGCAATCGGGGCTGGCGGGGTTGCAGTAGTGAACCATCGCCGTTCTTTCGGAGCACGGCAAGGAAGAAACCCTCACCTGCGGTGAATCCGGGAATAAAACGGTATACAGGCAAGCTCTCATCCACTAGCGAGCCTGTTACGTTCCAATCGGCAGGGATTTCCAGAGCCAATGGCTCTGCACCAAGTTCTTCTGCAATCCAACGAACATTCTCTTCGTTCTCCTCGCTGTTATAGGTGCATGTGCTATAAACCAGCAAACCACCCGGACGCAACGAGTTCCATATATCGGAAAGGATCTCCTTCTGACGCTCTGCACACATCTCCACATTTGCAATGCTCCACTGCTCCACCGACTTTGGCTCCTTACGGAACATTCCTTCGCCAGAACAGGGTGCATCAACAAGAATAAAGTCGAAGAATTCCCTGAAAGAGACGAAATCGGCAGGCATATTCCTTGTTACCACCGAAGCGGGATTACCCCATTTGGTGATATTCTCGGCAAGTATCTGCGCACGCAAAGGCATAGGTTCGTTCGAAACGAGCATACTGCCTTTCGGCAACAATGAATGCAGATGCGTTGACTTTCCACCGGGTGCCGCACACAAGTCGAGTGCTCTCACAGGTTCATGGACATACTGTTTTACAACCTGTTCCACAAACATGGAAGATGCCTCCTGCACATAGTAGCAACCGGCATGAAAGAGCGGATCAGCCGTAAAGAGAGGACGTTCCTGAAGATACTCTCCCTTTGAAGCCCAAGGCACAGGGTTCAAATAATTGTCCGACGCATGTTTTTGCTCATTATGACGTATGCTGACTACCGGCTCCGAATCGAGAGCCTGCGCAAAACGGGCATAAGCCTCTTCTCCAAAAAGAGACTTTGTCCTGCTTATAAAATCAGCTTTAAGTTCCATAAAATAGCATTACATACGTTTCCTAATTTGCAAATATAGCACTTTAAAATCGTAATATCGCCCTATAATATAATATTTATTATAAATAATACTTAATTTTAACTAATAGAAAGCATTTTTGCTTTTATACAAGACAAAACGAACATTTCGTTAGGAAAAGAAAATGCTAAATTATATATTTGCATGTAATTTAAGAAAAACTGTAAACGATGAAACAATACCTTGACCTGCTCAACAGGATTATAACCGAAGGAGCAAAGAAAGAAGACCGCACCGGAACCGGGACTTTGAGTGTATTCGGCCACCAGATGCGTTTTAACCTTGAAGAGGGTTTCCCCTGCCTCACCACAAAGAAGCTTCACCTGAAATCAATCATCCATGAGCTTCTATGGTTCCTGAACGGTGATACAAACGTAAAGTATCTTCAGGACAACGGAGTGAGAATATGGAATGAATGGGCTGACGAGAACGGCGATCTTGGACACATCTACGGATACCAATGGCGTTCATGGCCCGGATACGACGGCGAGCACATCGACCAGATCAAGGAGGTTGTGGAGACCATAAAGAACAACCCCGACTCACGCCGTATAATTGTGAATGCATGGAACGTTGCCGACATAAAGAATATGAACCTGCCACCATGCCATGCCATGTTCCAGTTCTATGTCGCCAACGGCAAACTTAGCCTGCAACTTTATCAGCGCAGCGCCGACTGTTTCCTTGGTGTACCGTTCAACATTGCATCATACTCATTGCTCTTGTTGATGATGGCACAGGTTACCGGTCTTAAACCGGGTGAATTCATCCACACATTGGGCGATGCACACATTTACCTGAATCACATTGAACAGGTGAACCTGCAGTTGACACGTGAACCAAAGAAACTGCCGACCATGTCGATAAACCCCGACGTGAAAGACATCTTCTCGTTCAAGTTCGAAGATTTCACTCTTGAGAATTACGATGCACATCCACATATAAAAGGCGTAGTAGCCGTATAAAAGAGATGCAAAAGATAGCACTTATTGCCGCAATCGCAAAAAACAATGCGATAGGCATGGAAAACAAGCTCATTTACTGGTTGCCAAACGATCTGAAGCGTTTCAAGGAACTCACGACAGGACACACCATCATCATGGGCAGCAACACGTTCCGTTCCTTGCCAAAGGGCGCATTGCCAAACCGTAGGAACATTGTACTTTCGCGCAAGGAGAGTTCATTCCCCGGCACCGAGAGTTTCAAGTCTTTGGAGGAGGCTCTTGCCAACTGCACCAATGAAGATATCGTATATGTCATCGGTGGCGAGATGCTCTATCGCACAGCAATGCCCATTGCGGACATTCTATGCCTGACCGAGATTGACGACACTCCCGAAAAGGCTGATGCCTTTTTCCCGGAATTCACAAAGAGCGAATGGGAAGTCATTGAGAACGAAGCGCACACAAAAGATGAGAAGCACAATTTTGAGTACCGTTTTGTAACATATCTGAAACGGAACAAGTAAAAGAGAGACAATAAAAAATTCACCGCAACCTTATAAGATTGCGGTGAATTTTTATGTAGTAGAATTACTGTTTGTTTCTTTCGTCGGCAGAGTACATGAGCGACAAGGCACGCGCCTTACGCAACTCCATCTTAACGTCAGTAATGATACCCATTCGAACTTTTTGGTCGGTCTTGAGAGCGATCTTCATCACAGCCTGGTCCTGCTGACGCATCAATGAGCGCTCGTTGATAACGAAAGGAGCTACTTCCTTTACGTTCGCAAAACGGTCATTCAACTGAATACGTGCACTTGAACCCAACTGAGATACATACTGTCTCGAAGGTGAACCGATATGGATATTCACAACAGCAGACTTACGCTCAATCTTAGACAAATTCGCACCCTTTGGCAAGGTATATTCCACCTTAACCTCCTCTTCGCGCATTGAAGTTACAATCATGAAGAAGAACAGGATAGAGAATATCAAGTCAGGGAGTGACGAGGTATTCAACTCAGGCATTTCTGCCTTTCCTTTATCATTAAACTTACTCATAATCTTATCCTCCAATTGCACGAGGCTCAGCCTCTGAAATCATTGTCTTGTAATATAAGCGACACAACATCTGCTGAGTTGCATCCAACTTGTTATAAGGTTTACCAAACTCCTTCTGCGCCAACTCGTCGCGCAATTCGTCGTATGCATGATACAGCTCGCTGGTAACCTCAAAGTATGTATTGTAACTTGTACCACGGTCGGTCTGCAAAGATATCACGTGTTTGCTTGTGATATTCTGTTGTCGTCCGCTGGGAAGTACATGTTCAACACCGCCATCCTCGAATACAACATCCTCGGCATGCTTCTCGGGATAATCGGCACGATTCTCTTCGTTAGAGATAAACTCCTTAGCCAACTGGCGCAAATCAGAGATACTGATTTCATAAGCAGCTTTCTCACCCTGAGTAATCATGATACGGTCATCCATATTAACCAATACTATAAGGCTGTTGCGCTTTTTAATCTTAGGAGGATTCTGAAGATCTTCGTCCTCAGGAGGCTCCGGCAGACGCACATTCAAACCCGTAGATGAGTTCATTGAAGTCACGACCAAGAAAAAGATTAGCAAGATGAACGAGATATCGGCAGTTGAACTGGCGTTGATTCCCGGCACTTTTCTTTTACCTTTTCCCATTTTGTTACTTTAATTATTCGTTATTATTTCTTTACCGGTCTTGAGTAATTTGTCAAGCCAAACAATGTAGCCAATGCACATATAGCAAACAATGCATACTGTACATAAATTACCACGTCGGTCAAAATATAAGCAGAAGCACCAATAGGATTACCGTCTGAATCGGACAAAGGCTTGCCGTTTACAATAATCTGATCTCCTGAAGCGCAGAAATAAGCGATAACAAGGAGCACGACTAATCCAAGCACACCAAAAAGGCCCTTAACAGCACCCAAGGGGTTTTCCATGAAATTCTTTACAAAAGACATAATACCAAAGACAAGCACAAGCGCAATTGCCAAAGCAGTCAAGGCATATATCCAATATATCAATGCGTCAGTAAACTGAGGCGCACGCATATCATTGTTATTGATGGTTTCAGTATTTCCGAATCCTACAGTAAAGAACAAGCCGATGATAAGCAACGACACCGCCATTGTTACGTAGAATGAAATTTTTGAAACCTTTGAACACAAATCAGCTTTCATAATTTATAAATTTATTTAGCTGTTATTACTTCTTAAGGTTGTATTTTGTCAAAAGGTCGAGAAGGCTGATAGAAGAATCCTCCATATCGGCAACCAAACCTTCAATCTTGGTAAGGATAAAGTTGTAGAATACCTGAAGAACGAGAGCTACGACAATACCGTAGATAGTTGTAATAAGAGCCACCTTCATACCACCTGCAACGATAGTTGGAGAGATATCACCCTTCTGCTGGATTTCGTCGAATGACATAACCATACCGATCACAGTACCCAAGAATCCGAGTGATGGAGCCATAGCAATGAACAATGTAATCCATGAGCAACCCTTCTCGAGTTCTGAAGACTTAAGACCACCGTAAGATACGATTGTACGCTCTACAGTCTCAAGACCTTCGTTCATGTGTAGAAGACCCTGGTAGCAGATAGAAGCAACAGGTCCCTGTGTATTACGGCAGATATTCAAAGCAGCCTCTGTGTCATTGTTTGAAAGAGCATCAGCGATAGCCTGCATAAGTTTCTTTGTGTTAACCTTAGCCATGCTCAAATAGATGATACGCTCTACGCAGAATGCAAGACCGATAACCATAGCTACAGCTACCAATGCCATAAACTCGGCACCACCCTCGATAAACTTAGTCTTAAGACTCTTATGAACACCTACTGATTCCTCAGCTACAACAGGTGCAGCCTCTTCTGCAGCAGTTTCCTCAACTGCCTCTTCCTGTTCTACATTCTCAACAGGAGCAGTTTCTACTGCATCCTGAGCAAAAACTTGGGTTGAACCAAATGTGAACATACCCAACACTGCAACGATTGCAAAAAGTTTTTTCATTGTGTGTAATTTTTTAAATTAGTATTTTAAGTTAATTCATTCAATCATAGCGGAAAGAGGGGGATTCGAACCCCCGATACGCTTTTGACGTATACACGCTTTCCAGGCGTGCCTCTTCAACCACTCGAGCATCTTTCCTTTGGAACAGCCTGTAGCTAATCGGGGTGCAAGTTACAACTTTTTTTGCGAAACCGCACTCTATTTCACGGCAAAAGTAATTTTTTTTTTCAAATCATTAAACATTTATTACAAAATGATTGCATCAAAACGCATATTTTGTCAATTATAAGGTTTTTTAACATTTAAAACACTTAAAAAAAGCCAAAACTGAGAGAAAGTTTAAGAAGTAAACCAAATAAATTATTTACTTTTGCATAAGCACAATGAAAGACAAAAAGCGTGGCATATTAAGAGGGTTTGCCGACATTTTAAATCCATATTCATGGATAACTGCGGCAAGAAACAGGCTGTTCGACAACGGCTTGATAGCGAGCCATTCTTTTGATATCCCCACAATCTGTATAGGCAACATATCGGTAGGCGGAACAGGCAAGACACCCCACACCGAATACCTTATAAGATTGTTGAAAGAGAGGTTCCGCACCGCGGTGCTGAGCCGTGGATACGGGCGTAAGAGCAAAGGATATATACTTGCCGACAGCACTGCCACTGCCGAAAAGATAGGCGATGAACCGTTCCAGATAAAGAGCAAATTCCGCGACATCGATGTTGCTGTATGCGAAAAGCGCGTAACGGGCATCGAAATGATTACCACAGGACTGAAAGAGACAGAGGTCATCCTGCTCGATGACGCTTTCCAGCACAGGCATGTAAAAGCCGGACTCAACATTGTACTTATAGACAGCAACCGTCCTATCTGGCACGATTGCATACTGCCATTCGGCCGCATGCGCGAAAGCGCCACAGGATTAAGACGTGCCGACATTGCCATAATCACAAAATGCGACGGCATTACACCAAAACAGAAACAGTTCTGCATTGATTATATAAAAGGAATAAAGGATATTCCGGTATTCTTTTCACACATGCGGTATGGCGAACTTTATTCTCTATGCGGTTGTTCTGATAACAGAATGACAACCGTAACGGAGGTACTGCTCGTAACGGGTATTGCAAATCCACAACCGTTAAAGCTGGAAATTGAGAAACAGTGCGCCAAAGTATCAATGATGACCTATGCCGACCATCACAATTTCACAGCAACTGATTTCAAGGAGATTGCAGAGCGTTACAATGGCATGAAAGCCACGGAGAAGATTATTGTAACCACCGAAAAGGATGCCACGAGAATAATAGGGAACCACGACACTCCGCAGATAATAAAGGACAACACCTTTGTAATGCCTATAGAGGTCGAGATTCCGGACAACAAGGAATTGTTTAACAAAATAATATTGGATTATGTTACAGAGAATTCAAGAAACCGCTGAATTCCTGAAAGGGAAGATGACAACAGCACCCGAAACAGCCATTATCCTTGGCACAGGTTTGGGAAGTCTTGTCAATGAGATAACCGAGAAATACGAGATTGAGTACAAGGATATCCCGAACTTTCCCCTATCCACAGTCGAGGGACATTCAGGCAAACTGATTTTCGGGAAATTGGGCAACAAGGAGATTATGGCAATGCAGGGACGTTTCCATTTCTACGAAGGATATTCAATGAAAGAGGTTACGTTCCCCGTACGTGTAATGCGCGAACTGGGCATAAAGACTCTCTTTGTATCAAATGCGGCAGGTGGCATGAACCCCGATTTTGTAATCGGAGACCTTATGATAATAAACGACCACATTAACATGTTCCCCGAACATCCGTTGCGTGGCAAGAACATCCCATACGGTGACCGTTTCCCCGATATGAGTGCAGCCTACGACAGAGAACTTATCGCCAAGGCAAAAGAGATTGCAAAGGAGAAGGAGATACGCATTGTAGAGGGCGTATATCTTGGAACACAAGGCCCCACCTTTGAGACACCGGCAGAATACCGTATGTTCCACCGCATGGGAGGCGACGCTGTAGGTATGTCAACCGTCCCCGAAGTTATAGTGGCACGCCATTGCGGAATACGCGTATTCGGAATCTCCGTAATAACCGACCTTGGTGTTGAGGGTGTGGTGGTTGAATGCAGTCACGAGGAGGTACAGAGAGCCGCTGATGCAGCACAACCTAAAATGACAACAATTTTCCGTGAAATAATAAACAGAGCATAAATAATAAAGAGCAATGAACACAACAAAACGTACAGAAATATCATCGCTTGGCGAGTTCGGGCTTATAGAACAGCTGACCAAGGAACTCAAGGCAAACAATAAGGAGACAATCAAGGGAGCCGGAGACGACGCGGCCATCCTGCAGTTCAGTAACGACGAAGAGGTGCTTGTAACCACAGACATGCTGATGGAAGGCGTACACTTCGACCTTACATACTTTCCGCTCAAGCACCTTGGATACAAGGCTGTTGTCGCAAACATTTCGGACATATATGCGATGAACGGCACTCCCAAACAGATTACCGTATCCATTGCTTTGAGCCGCAAGTTCTGCATAGAGGATATAGAAGAACTCTATTCGGGCATGAGACTTGCATGCGAACAGTATGGTGTTGACATTGTAGGTGGCGACACATCTTCATCACTTACAGGATTGGCAATAAGCATCACCGCCATAGGTACTGCACCCAAAGGAACGGCAGTCAAGCGCAACGGAGCAAAAGAGACCGACCTCATATGCGTTACAGGCAACCTGGGTGCGGCATACATGGGCCTTCAGTTGCTCGAACGCGAAAAGGTTGCAACAGCAGGCAAAGACATGCAGCCCGACTTCCAGGGCAAGGAATATATCCTTGAGCGCCAGTTGAAACCCGAAGCGCGAAAAGAGGTTCTGGAAAAATTAAGAGAGGAAAATGTAAGACCTACAGCTATGATTGACGTAAGCGACGGACTTTCTTCGGAGCTCATGCATATATGCAAGCAGAGCGGTGTAGGTTGCCGTATATACGAAGAGCGTATCCCCATCGACTACCAGACAGCCATTATGGCGGAAGAGCTGAATCTCAATGTCATAACATGTGCACTCAATGGCGGTGAAGATTTTGAGTTACTGTTCACTGTCCCCATTGCCGACCATGAGAAAGTTGCCGCAATGAAGGATGTCCGCGTAATTGGACATATTGTAAGCGACAGCATGGGACTTGCCCTTATAACACGCGACGGCGTGGAAATGGAGCTGAAGGCACAAGGCTGGACACCACAAAGCGAGCAGGCATGATAATGCACCATATAGTCCAAGGTATATTCCTTATAGTGGGAATTGTTACCCTATGGGCATCTATGTTCAACAAGGACTGGTTGTTCACCGCCGAGAATGCCCGATTTGTTGTTGAAAAATTCGGGCGCAAAGGCGCACGCTGGATATATGGTACAATAGGAATAATTTCTATCTCAGCGGCAATATTCTTCTATTACAAGATAGAGAACATGATATAAACGGCAAATGCAGGAGAACTCCTGCATTTACTGTATTATTCCATAAAAGACTCCACCAAACATACCGGCAAGCAGAAGAAGGAGTATAGGGCTTACCTTAAAGAACTTCATTGCCACGAAAGCGGCAACAAACAGCGACACACTCACCCAGAACTGCAAAGGCGTATCCACCGGCGAACCGAAATTCTCTTTGGTCATAAGCAACAATGCCGCCGAGGCAATCAGTCCCACGACAGCCGGACGCAATGCCCTAAAGACATCCTCGACACTACGATGTCTGCTGTACCTCATAAAGAATCGGCTGACAAGAAGCATAAGCACAATAGAAGGCAACATCACGGCAAAAGACGCTGTAAGCGAACCTGCAATGGCAAGCCATGACGGTGCACCGCTATTGAGTACAGCAGTGTAGCCGACATATGTTGCCGAATTGATGCCAATCGGACCGGGAGTCATCTGACTAACAGCCACAATATCGGTGAATTCTGCTGCCGATAGCCATCCATGACGTGTTACTACCTCGCCCTGTATGACAGAGAGCATTCCGTAGCCACCACCAAAGGAGAAAAGACCAATCTTGAAGAAAGTATAGAAGAGTTCAACAAACAGCATCATGATTTACCTCCTTTCAATTTGCCATACAGATAACCTGCAACACCGGCTACTATTATCACATATATAGGCGAAACCCCTGCAAAAACAATCAGAAGAGCCGACAACACAGGTATCCACAATGTGCTCCACCCTATCTTCGCACTCTTTGCCACATTGAACACAGGGACTGCAATCAATGCCACCACAACGGGACGCAAGCCCATAAAGACATTGTTGACCACATCAATTTCACGAAACCTACGGAAGAACAGCGCAATGAGCAGTATTATCACAACCGACGGCAAGGCACACCCCAAAGACGACGCAATTGCACCTGCCACACCGCGCATGCGATAACCGACGAATACCGACATATTAACGGCGAAGACACCGGGAGCCGACTGCGCAAGAGCAAGCAAATCGGTAAATTCCTCGGGGTTTATCCAGGCACGTCGTTGCACGACATCGCGTTCTATAAGCGGTATCATGGCATATCCTCCACCAAAGGTAAAGAGTCCAATGCGGAAGAATGTTCTGAAAAGTTCGAAAAGTGTTGTCTGCATCTGATTAAAAATAGTGGCAGACAATTTTGCCTGCCACAGATATTTTTTATTCATAGACCAACTGGTCTATACATAATTACCATTACTTAGTTTTTTCAGCCACCCAATTATATGCGTTGCGGAAAATCTCAATCCATGGTGTAACATCATCTGCCAAGTGGTTAGCAGGATATGTAGCACACTGCCATGGGAAGATTGCACGCTCGGGGTGAGGCATCATAGCTACGTGACGACCATCGGCGCTTGCAAGAGCAGCGACATTGTAGTCAGAGCCGTTAGGGTTGGCAGGATAGCCTTCGTAAGCATACTGAGCTACGATATTGTACTTTTCTGCCTCGTATGGCAATGAGAACTTACCCTCACCATGAGCAACCCAGACACCAAGACGGCTGTTAGAGAGCGAACCGAAGAGTACGCTGTTGTTCTGTGGGATATTCACGCCCACGAACGAAGACTCGAACTTGTGTGAGTTGTTATGCAACATACGTCCGCGCTCTGCATATTCAGGATTGATGAGGTTGAGTTCCATCATCAACTGGCAACCGTTACAGATACCGAGTGACAATGTATCCTCGCGCTGATAGAAACGGTCGAGAGCAGCCTTTGCCTTAGGATTAAAGAGGAAGCCACCTGCCCATCCCTTAGCAGAACCAAGAACGTCGGAGTTAGAGAAACCACCGCAGAATACGATGAAGTTAACCTCATCGAGTGTCTCGCGACCGCTGATAAGGTCGGTCATTGTAACGTCCTTTACATCAAAGCCTGCAAGGTGCATAGCGTATGCCATCTCACGTTCGCCGTTTGTACCCTTCTCACGGATGATTGCGGCGCGTACACCTGATTTCTCGCGACGGTCGGCAGACATGCCGTAATCGGCAAGCATACCACCGAAACGAGCCGGCATGCGGTAACGCAATGGCTGGTTCTTGTAGTTCTTGAGACGCTCGCTTGCACAGCCGTTAAAGCTCTGCTTCAAATCCATAAGATATGAGCTGTCGAACCATACATCGCGGTAGTGTTCGATATCGAACAGACGTGTACGACCATCCTTTGCAACTGCGATATGACGTTTCTCACAAGGAGTACCAATCTTCACGAAACAGATACCTGCATCGTCAAGGATCTCCTGCATACGGCATTTATCCTTGTCGGCAACCTGAATGACAAGTGCAGGGTTCTCGGCAAACAACAGCTTGACAATATCCTTTTCGACAACAGTATTGAGGTCGATTTCCATACCGCCTGTTGTGTTTGCAAAACACATCTCGAGCAATGTTGTAATAAGACCACCGGCAGAGATGTCGTGACCCGCCATTACTATACCCTCTTTCACAAGACGCTGTACTGCATCGAAAGCCTCAGCGAAATATTCAGGATTAGCCACTGTTGGAACATCGTCACCGATGCAGTTGAGTGTCTGAGCAAAAGCAGAACCACCCAAACGCAAATGGTCGAAGCTGAAGTCGATATGATAGAAGGCACTCTTTGGCTCATTGACCATTACAGGAGAAACAACCTTACGGATATCAGAAACCTCACCACCTGCTGATACAATTACAGTACCCGGGCTGATTACCTTTGTTCCGTCGGGATATTTCTGTGTCATTGAGAGAGAGTCCTTACCTGTAGGCACGTTGACCTTCAATGCGCAACAGAAGTCGCTGAGAGCCTCAACACCACGATAGAGACGTGCATCCTCACCCTCCTGTGAGCGGCAAGGCCACATCCAGTTGGCACTGAGTGAAATACTCTTGATACCGTTGGCAAGAGGAGCAAGAGCGATGTTTGTCAAAGCCTCGGAAACAGCAAGCACAGAACCCTTTGCAGGATCGGCAAGACCTGCCTGTGGAGCATGACCGATAGATGTTGCAATACCCTTTGTTCCACGGTAGTCGAGTGTCACTACACCACAGTCGCTGAGTGGCAACTGGATTTCACCCTGACACTGCTGACGTGCAATCTTACCTGTTACAGAACGGTCAACCTTGTTTGTCAACCAATCCTTACATGCAACAGCCTCGAGACGAAGAACATCTGTCAAGTACTCTTCGATATTTTCCACATTGTATTCAGCATCCTTATAATGACGCTCAACGGTCTTATCCACCATATATGTTTTTGGCGATGAGCCGAACATCTGGCTTACAGAGAGGTCGAAAGGACGTTTGCCATCAGCCTGCTCGAATGCGAAACGAGCATCACCTGTTGTCTCACCGACAACGTACATCGGTGCACGCTCGCGCTCTGCAACCTTGCGTACATACTCAATGGCATCCTCTTTGATGAGCAAGCCCATACGCTCCTGTGATTCGTTGGCAATGATTTCCTTTGCCGACAATGTGCTGTCACCTACAGGAAGATTTGCCATATTGATTACGCCACCACACTCCTCAACAAGTTCCGACAAGCAGTTTACGTGACCTGCAGAACCGTGGTCATGGATTGAAACAACAGGGTTTGTCTCATCCTCACAAAGCGCACGTACCACGTTGTAAGCACGCTTTTGCATCTCGGCATTTGCACGCTGTACAGCGTTAAGCTCGATACCCGAAGAGTAACGACCTGTATCAACTGAAGATACAGAACCGCCACCAAGACCGATACGGTAGTTGTCACCACCCATAACGATTACCTTGTTACCCTTTTCTGGCGCACCCTTGAGGCAGTCGCGACGTGTACCATAACCTACACCACCGGCAAGCATGATTACCTTGTCGTAACCATATACTTCGTCGTTTTCCTTGTGCTCGAATGTAAGGACAGAACCACAGATAAGTGGCTGACCGAACTTGTTACCAAAGTCTGAAGCACCGTTCGAAGCCTTTGTAAGAATCTGTTCAGGTGTCTGGTACAACCACTTGCGGACAGGAAGAACCTCTTCCCACTTGCGGTCGTTGTATGTACGTGGGTATGATGTCATATATACTGCAGTACCTGCGATAGGCCATGAGCCCTTACCACCACCCATACGGTCGCGGATTTCACCACCTGTACCAGTAGAAGCACCGTTGAAAGGCTCAACTGTTGTGGGGAAGTTGTGGGTTTCTGCTTTAAGCGAGATAACTGTCTCGATATCTTTGATTACGAAATAATCGGGAATTGAGTGGTCTGCAGGAGCAAACTGTTCAACAACGGGACCCTGTGCAAATGCAACGTTATCCTTGTATGCCGAAATAATGCTGTTGCGGTTCTCGTTTGTAGTGCGCTTGATCATTGCGAAAAGCGATGAAGGCATCTCCTCGCCATCGATGATGAATGTACCGCCGAAAATCTTATGACGGCAGTGCTCCGAGTTAATCTGGGCAAAACCGAACACTTCGCTGTCGGTAAGTTTGCGACCGAGCTCACCCTCTACGCGGTGCAAGTAGTCGATTTCCTCCTTTGAAAGAGCAAGACCTTCCTGCTCGTTGTAGCTTTCAAGGTCTTCGATAAACTCTATCGGTTTAGGTTCAATATCTACAGTAAATATTGCCTGGTCGAGACCACGATACATACGCTGCAACATAGGATCGTACTCGGCATTCTCATCCTTTACGGGATAATACTCTTCGATGCGTACAACACCTTCTATACCCATATTCTGTGTTATTTCCACAGCATTGGTACTCCAAGGTGTAATCATTTCACGACGAGGACCTACAAAAAAGCCCTCCATTGTTTCTGTCTCCACCGGTGTAGCTTCGCCATAGAGCCAACAAAGTTTTTCAATGTCGTTTGCCGACAATACTTCATTCACCTGGGTTGCAATAACCGTGCGGCTTGAGGTAGTGAAAAAGTAAATCATATAATTAGTGTTTGTAAATTTTATACAATTTAAAAGCTACGCAAGGACATGTGCAGTCCTTGCACCAAGCGCAAAGATAACCATAAAAATAATATTTTGGAAATTTTAAGAAGATTTGTTGCCAAAGCGAATTATTATTGTCCCAAATCAATTGTTGAAAAATTGTTTTTTCTAAATTTGCGATAATATTACATCAAATTGATATGGAACTTCTTATAGGATTGAGCATCCCGTTTTTGGGAACCGTCATAGGCGCGGCTATGGTATTAATGCTGCGCAACAACATTTCAGATCTAACGAACAGAGCCATGCTCGGATTTGCCTCGGGCGTTATGGTGGCGGCAAGTTTCTGGTCGCTGCTACAGCCGGCTCTTGAGCAGGCTGGCAATGGAATTGGCAATGCATGGCCCGTACTTGCAGGATTCATTGCCGGAATATGCTTTCTACTCCTGCTTGACACGGTAATACCACATCAGCATATCGAAGACAGCAAGCCCGAAGGTCCCGATTCACGTCTGCCACGCTCCATAAAAATGATACTAGCTGTGGCTCTGCACAACATTCCCGAAGGTATGGCTGTAGGCGTGGTATTTGCCGGAGTAATTGGCGGAGATACCGCTTTAACCATATCGGGTGCACTTGCGTTGTCTATAGGCATGGCAATACAGAACATCCCCGAAGGCGCAATAATCTCGATTCCACTACGCAACGAGGGCAAGAATCGCTTTAAGGCATTCACATGGGGTGCTTTGTCGGGACTGGTTGAGCCTGTTGCCGCCATAGCGACGATACTCTTTCTTGGCGAGAACGCATCAACAATGCCCATACTTCTTGCCTTTGCCGCAGGTGCCATGCTGTATGTGGTTGTAGAAGAACTTATCCCGTCGTCGCAGGCCGGCAAGCACAGCAATGTGGGAACAATAGGCTTCGCTGTGGGATTTGTACTTATGATGACACTTGATGTTGTGATAGGATAAAAAAAGGACAAAACTGATTTCAAAAAGGACAATACCCGTTTTGTGGTTTGGCTACCTTTGTGAGTTCGCATAAAACAAACAAAAAAACATAGGAAATGAACTTGATACTGCTTTTCACAATGATTGTCGCTTCGGCGGCTTTTGTAGGAATCGCGATGATTGTTACCCGTTGGATTTCACCGCGCACGTTCAACCGCCAGAAGGGTGAGACATACGAATGCGGTGTTCCCACACAAGGTCAGACCTGGATTCACTTCAAGGCGGGATACTATCTTTTCGCAATTCTGTTTCTGATGTTCGACATCGAAGCCATCTTCCTTTTTCCATGGGCTACCATAGTGCAGGAAATTGGAATGAGTGCATTGGTGGGAGTATTGTTCTTCCTGTTTTTCCTTATATTGGGCCTTGCATATGCATGGCGCAAAAAAGCTCTTGAATGGAAATGAGAAAGCCTGAGATAAAATCAATTCCGTACGATGAATTCAAGGACAACGAGAGCCTTGAGTCATTGATTGCCGAAATAAACAAGGAACGCACCAATGTGGTGCTCGGCAAACTCGACGATCTGATAAACTGGGGCCGCAGCAATTCTCTGTGGTCACTTACTTTTGCAACAAGCTGCTGCGGTATAGAGTTCATGTCGGTGGGTGCATCGCGTTACGACTTTGCACGCTTCGGATTTGAGGTTACACGAAACTCACCCCGTCAAGCCGACCTTATCATGTGCGCCGGAACAATCACACATAAAATGGCTCCGGTGCTCAAACGTCTGTACGACCAGATGGCAGAGCCCAAGTATGTGGTCGCCGTAGGCGGATGCGCCATCAGCGGAGGTCCGTTCAAGGGATCGTACCACGTACTCAACGGAATAGACAAGATAATACCCGTGGATGTATACATTCCGGGCTGTCCCCCACGCCCCGAGGCAATTCTTTACGGTATGATGCAGTTGCAACGTAAAGTGAAGGTAGAAAAATTCCTAGGCGGAAAGAACAGACATCAAAAACCGGGGGATTTGCCTGCAGAACCCATAATTGTAACGAATTACCCCATTGAAAAGAATCTTGAAAACCAGGAGTCATGAATACAAAGGATGTTGACATAAAGGATTTCAGACAATACATGCTTGAATTGCATGGACAAGGCATGGATTTCCTACGCGAAATTGTGGGAATGGACTGGGAAGAGCAAGGACTTGGTGCAATATACATTCTAGAGAACAGCAACACCCATGAATGTGCAGAAGTATGCGTAAAGACCACAAACAGGACAAAGCCCCAACTGCCCACAGTAAGCGATATCTGGAAAATAGCGGAACTGTATGAGCGCGAAGTATACGATTTCTTTGGAATCGAGTTCAACGGACATCCCGATATGCGCCGTCTGTTCCTTCGCAACGACTGGGTGGGACACCCCCTGCGAAAGAATTATGACCCCAGCGAAGCAATCAACCCGATAAGGCTCGAAAGCGAACAGGAAGAAGACCTCATACGTGAATATGAGGTAAGAGAAGACAAGCAGCTTGCCGAGA
Organism: uncultured Bacteroidaceae bacterium; assembly: GCA_904502235.1. Lineage (GTDB taxonomy): Bacteria > Bacteroidota > Bacteroidia > Bacteroidales > Bacteroidaceae > HGM04593. Next base: position 31,365 of record CAJGDP010000001.1, on the reverse strand, counting down.
TTGTAGAAAAGCAGAAAATCCTGCACTACGACCAATATATCGTAAACATAGGTCCTCAGCACCCTGCGACACACGGTGTTCTGCGTTTCCGTCTGTCGGTAGAGGGTGAGGTTGTAAGAAAGATTGACATCAAGTGCGGATACATCCACCGTGGAATAGAAAAGTTATGCGAAAGCAAGACATATCCTCAAACGCTTGCTTTTACCGACCGTCTGGACTACCTGAGCGCACATCAGAACAGACATGCACTATGTATGTGCATTGAAAAAGCCATGGGTATTGAAGTCACTGAACGAGTGCAGTACATACGAACCATAATGGACGAATTGCAACGTATAGATTCGCACCTGCTTATGTTCTCGTGCATGGCAATGGATATGGGTGCCATAACATCGTTCATATATGGTTTCAGAGAGCGCGAGAAGGTACTCGACATAATGGAAGAGGTTACCGGTGGGCGACTGATACAGAACTACAACATCATTGGCGGTGTGCAGGCAGACATAACACCGGGATTTGCCGAGAAGGTCAAAGCATTCTGCAACGAGCAGAAAAAGAAACTGAACGAATATTACGACGTATTCGTAAACAACATAATATTCCGCACACGTTCAATAGGCGTGGGAGTGCTGTCGAAGGAAGATGCCATCTCTTTTGGAGCAACCGGTGGAACAGGACGTGCTTCGGGTTGGGCGTGCGACGTACGCAAGCGACACCCCTACGCAATGTATGACAAAGTGGATTTCAAAGAAATCGTCCACACTGATGGCGACTGCTACACCCGTCTGCTTGTACGTCTGGAAGAGATTCTGGAATCCATAAGAATCATTGAACAGCTTATCGACAGCATACCCGAAGGTGAATTCCGCACCAAGACAAAGCCTGTCATCAGAGTTCCCGAAGGCAGATACTACACTGCAGTAGAAGGTTCGCGTGGCGAATTCGGAGTCTTTATCGAGAGCAATGGCGACAAGATGCCATACCGCATGAAGTTCAGACCTATGGGAATTCCGCTGATAGCGGCTGCACAGAAGATAATGAAAGGCGGAAAGATTGCCGACCTCATCACCATTGGTGCGTCACTTGATTATGTAATACCCGATATTGACAGATAAAAAGCATATAAGATGTTCGATTTTACAAACATAACAACAACTATCGACAGCTATTTACAGTCGGTATTGCCACATTCGCTGGCGACACTGGTTGAATGCGCCCTGATAGCCTTGTGCGTGATTGTTGCCTATCTTGTTTTCGCAATAATAATGATTTACATGGAGCGAAAGGTGTGCGCGGCATTCCAATGCCGTCTGGGACCTACGCGAGTGGGTAAATGGGGCTTGTTACAGGTTTTTGCCGATGTTTTCAAGATGCTCATAAAGGAAATCATCGAAATAAAGAATTCCGACAAGGCACTATATAATCTGGCTCCGTTCCTTGTGATAATGAGTTCAATGATCACATTCAGCTGCCTGCCGTTCGACAAGGGGTTGCAGGTACTGGATTTCAACATCGGTGTATTCTTTATAATGGCCGCTTCGTCGTTCGGAATTCTTGGTATTCTGCTTGGCGGATGGAGCAGCAACAACAAGTTCTCGATGATTGGAGCAATGCGAAGCGGTGGTCAGATGATAAGCTACGAATTGTCCATGGGATTGAGTCTGCTCGCACTTGTGGTGCTGAGCGGCAGTATGCAGATAAGCGATATCGTGGAGACACAGACTCAGGGATGGTTCATATTCCGAGGTCATATCCCGGCATTCATCGCATTCATCATATACCTGATAGCAGGAAATGCCGAGACAAACCGTGCCCCGTTCGATCTTCCCGAGGCAGAATCGGAACTTACTTCCGGTTTCCACACCGAATATTCGGGCATGGGATTCGGTTTCTTCTATGTGGCTGAATTCATGAATCTATTCATCATCGCCGGAATTGCCTCTACAATATTCCTTGGAGGCTGGGCTCCATTGTATATACCGGGGCTCGACCGCTTCAATGAAGTAATGGCATATATTCCGGGGTTCGTATGGTTCCTAGGCAAGACATTCTTTATAATATGGCTTCTGATGTGGATAAGATGGACATTTCCGCGTCTGCGTATCGACCAGGTACTTGTACTTGAATGGAAATATCTTGTACCCATAGGATTGCTGAATCTGCTTATAATGACAATATGCGTAGTTATGGGATGGACCTTCTAACAAATAATCCGACATGAAATTCAAAGATACATACATAGGAAGTATACTCTCGGCAACCGGTTCGTTGCTGACAGGAATGAAAGTCACATTAAAGGAGTTCTTCACCCGTAAGGTAACCGAGCAATATCCGGAAAACAGAAAAGAACTGAAAATTTCGGAGCGTCATAGAGCCATGCTCACAATGCCGCACGACAAAGACGGCAACAACAGGTGCATTGCCTGTGGGTTATGCCAGCAGGCATGCCCTAACGGCACTATCACCATAACCACAAGAACGGTTACCGACGAGGAGAGCGGAAAGAGCAAGAAAGTTCTCGACAGTTACATCTACGACCTTGGTGCATGCATGTTCTGCCAGTTATGCGTAAACGCCTGTCCAAAGAACGCCATTGAATTCAGCAATGACTTCGAGAATGCCGTGTTCGACCGTAATAAACTGATAATAAAGCTAAACAGATAGGATATGGATTTCAATCTAATCATCTTTACAGGATTGGCTGCCGTTATGATCATATCGGCATTGCTTGCCGTTACGTCGAGCAAGATAATGCGTGCCACCACCCTGCTCTTGTTTGTACTGTTCGGAACAGCCGGACTATACTTCATCCTTCACTACACATTCCTTGGAGCCGTTCAGATAACCGTATATGCCGGTGGCATTGTAGTGTTGTTCATATTCGCGATACTGCTCATCGGCAAAGGAAGCGTTGATGTCACACAGACATCCATACGACGATATTTTGCAAGTATGGCAGCAGCTCTGATTGGTATGGTGCTCACAATCTACCTTATAGGAAACACCGATTTTGCAGGCGACAAGTTCACCGGTGATGGTGTGGAGATAAAGACATTGGGACTGGCACTTATGGGAACAGAAAAATTCAATTACATACTCCCGTTTGAGGTAATGAGCATCCTGTTGCTTGCATGTACCGTGGGAGCCATCATGATAGCACGTAAAAAATAATTGCCATGAATATACCTGTAGAATATATGCTCATTCTGTCGGCTGTGCTATTCTTTATAGGAGTCTTCGGATTCCTGACACGCCGCAACCTTGTATCGCTACTCATAAGCACAGAGCTTATGCTGAACGCGGTGGATATCAACTTTGCAGTATTCAATGCCTACTGTCATCCCAGCCACCTGGAAGGATACATATTTTCAATCTTCGGTATCGGAGTGGCTGCGGCAGAAACCGCTGTTGCCATTGCAATTATAATAAATGTGTACCGTAATATACATTCGATACACATAAAGAGGTTGACGAATCTAAAACACTAGAAGTATGGGATACACGATATTTATACTTGCACTGCCACTGATTTCTTTTCTGGTGCTTGCATTAACCGGCTACAAGCTAAAAGAACATGTTGCAGGAATTGCCGGAACTGCATCGCTTGCAGTTGTTACCATATTGTCGTATTGCACAGCCTTTGCTTATTTCGCAGCAGGCAGGAACGCCGACGGGATATTCCCGGAAATAACTCCCTTCAACACCACATGGCTTCCCTTGGGTGAAACCTTGAGCATCGACATGGGTATATCACTTACCCCGATTTCGGTGATGATGCTGATTGTAATTTCAACAGTAAGCCTTATGGTGCACATATATTCACTCGGATACATGAAGGGTGAGAAGGGTTTCCAACGCTATTATGCATTCCTGTCCTTGTTTACATTTTCGATGTTGGGACTTGTGGTAGCGACCAATATATTCCAGATGTACATATTCTGGGAGCTGGTGGGTGTATCATCGTACCTGCTGATAGGTTTCTACTACACCAAGCCCGAAGCTATAGCGGCTTCAAAGAAGGCATTTATAGTAACACGTTTTGCCGACCTGTTCTTCCTTATCGGTATACTTATATACGGATACTATACACAGACATTCTCGTTCACGCCAAATGACGCAATGCTCGTCAATGCAGCAGCAGTATTGCCTACAGCCCTATTACTGATGTTCATCGGAGGTGCAGGCAAGAGTGCCATGTTTCCTTTGCACATATGGTTGCCCGATGCGATGGAGGGTCCTACCCCGGTTTCTGCGCTCATACATGCCGCAACAATGGTTGTTGCCGGTGTATTCCTTGTGGCACGTATGTTTCCACTATTTGTAGGATACGCTCCCGACATTCTGCACATAATAGCATACGTCGGTGCATTCACGGCATTGTATGCAGCCATTGTGGCATGCACACAGACCGACATCAAACGTGTGCTTGCATTTTCAACGATATCACAGATTGCATTCATGATGGTAGCTTTGGGCGTGTGTACAAACACCAATCCGCACAACGGAGGACTCGGTTATATGGCATCAATGTTCCACCTGTTCACACATGCCATGTTCAAAGGCTTGTTGTTCCTTGGAGCAGGAGCAATAATACACGCAGTCCACAGCAATGAGAAGAGCCACATGGGAGGCTTGCACAAATACATGCCCGTCACCAACATCACATTCCTTATTGCATGTCTTGCAATTGCCGGAATACCGCCATTCAGCGGTTTCTTCAGCAAGGATGAGGTATTGGCGGCATGCTATTCTTTCTCAACCCCAATGGGAGTGTTCATGAGTCTGGTGGCAGCATTGACCGCATTCTACATGTTCCGTCTCTACTATCTTGTTTTCTGGGGCAAAAGCCACTACGAAGAGGAACTTGCAAAATACAACGCCGGTGAAACAATGGAAAAGCCACACAAACCACACGAGGCTCCGGCAACAATGATAGCACCTCTTATAATACTTGCCGTTATAACATGTTTTGCAGGTTTCATCCCATTCGGAGAATTCATAAGCAGCAACGGCAAGGAGTATGCCATTCACATCGACCTGAAAGTTGCCACAACAAGCATATTGCTTGCCATTACAGGCATTGCATGCGCAACAGCAATGTACTTAAAAGGTGATAGCAGAATAACAGCTACAATCAATCGCGTACTGAAAGCACCCATTAAGGCGGCATACCACCGTTTCTATATGGACGAGGTGTGGATGTTCATCACAAAAAAGGTTATCTTCAACTGCATAAGCCGACCTATAGCGTGGTTCGACCGCAACATAATAGATGCCACATTCGACATGCTTGCAAAAGCCACCCATAAGATGGGTACATGGGTAAGACCTCTGCAGGACGGCAATGTCCAGTCGTATTGTATCTTCTTTTTGAGCGGAGCCATTGCAATAGTCCTGTTACTGCTCTATTTTGTATAACAAGAGAAAGAACTTTGAATTATGAATATACTGCTTCTGTTTATCATTATCCCGTTTGTAATGCTACCTGCATTATGGGGAAGCCGCAACATAAAGCAATCACGCGCAGTAATGGTTATAGGTTCATCACTGTTGCTGATTGCATCGATATACCTCACCGTTGATTTCATTCACCTGCGTAACAGCGGTGAAACGGCAGCAATGCTGTATACCGCAACATGGGATTGGTATACTCCACTCAACATAGCATTCTCAATAGGTGTTGACGGTATTTCTGTTGCAATGCTGTTGTTGTCGTCAATAATAGTGTTCACAGGAACATTTGCATCGTGGAACCTGAAACCAATGACAAAGGAGTTTTTCCTTTGGTATACCCTGCTGACGCTTGGAGTGTACGGATTCTTCATATCCACCGACCTTTTCACAATGTTCATGTTCTATGAGACAGCCCTAATCCCCATGTATCTGCTGATTGGAGTATGGGGCAGCGGCAGAAAAGAGTCTTCGGCAATGAAGCTGACACTCATGCTTATGGGTGGCTCGGCATTCCTGCTCATGGGTATTCTCGGCATCTACTTCGGAAGCGGTGCAACAACAATGAATATCCACGATATAGCTGCAATGAACAACATACCTGTCGGAATCCAGTATACATTCTTCCCCTTGACATTCATCGGATTCGGAGTTCTTGGCGCATTGTTCCCGTTCCATACATGGAGCCCCGACGGTCATGCCTGTGCACCCACATCGGTTTCCATGCTTCACGCAGGAGTACTTATGAAGCTGGGAGGTTACGGCTGTTTCAGAATTGCCATGTACCTGTTGCCACAGGCGGCAGAAGACCTCTCATGGATATTCATAATACTCACAACCATAAGTGTTGTCTATGGCGCATTGAGTGCTGTAAGCCAAACCGACTTGAAATACATCAATGCATACTCATCGGTATCACACTGCGGACTTGTACTGTTTGCCATTCTCATGATGACAAAGACAGCCTGCACAGGAGCCATAATGCAGATGCTCTCGCACGGTCTGATGACAGCACTGTTCTTTGCCATAATAGGTATGATATACGGCAGAACCCACACACGCGACATACGACAGATGCGAGGACTGATGAAGATAATGCCTTTCCTTGCCGTTGGGTATGTTATTGCCGGATTGGCAAACCTCGGCCTGCCCGGTTTCAGCGGATTTGTGGCAGAGATGAGCATTTTCGTGGGAGCATTCGAAGTAAACGACATCTTCCACAGGAGCGTAACAATCATAGCATGCACAAGCATTGTGATTACAGCAGTATACATACTGCGCGTTGTGGGACGAATATTGTATGGAGAACCCGAAGACGAAGAGCACAAGAAACTGAGCGATGCCACATGGCACGAGAAATTCACCATAATATGCCTTGTGATATGCGTTGCGGCACTCGGTATAGCCCCAATGTGGATGAGCAACCTTATAAACGACGGTGTAGGCAGCATACTTGCCAACATGATACATTAATTAAGACATATTACATTACATATGAATTACCTGCAATTCTTTCAAATGCGCCCCGAAGCGGCACTTCTTGGAATATACCTGATATTATTCATCTTCGATCTTGTTGCCGGTGAACGTCAGCGCAAGATATTCCATCCCATTGCATGCGTGCTGATGGTTGCACTTTGTTTTATGGTTACTAGCAACATGTCGTCGTTCACACTATTCGGCGGCATGTACGAAAGCAATGCAATGATTGTGGTAATGAAAGCCATACTCACCTTTGGAAGCATGCTGGTGGTGATGCAGGCTAAAAAATGGCTGCACGACGAAAACACCTTCAACAAACAGGGAGAATTCTACGTATTGATGCTGAGCACACTTGTAGGAATGTTCTTTATGCTCAGTGCACGCCATTTCCTCTTGCTTTTCCTGGGCATAGAACTGGCATCGTTGCCACTAGCCTGCCTTGTAGCGTTTGACAAGTTCCGCCACAATTCGGCAGAAGCAGGAATAAAGTATATTCTCACATCACTCTTTTCTTCGGCAATAATGCTATATGGAATATCATTCCTCTATGGCACCACAGGAACACTCTATTTCACCGATATGGTTGCCGGAATCAATGGTTCACCCATACAGATTTTTGCCCTTGTGATGTTCTTTGCCGGACTCGGCTTCAAGATATCGCTTGTACCTTTCCACCTATGGACTGCCGACAGCTACGAAGGTGCCCCCACATCGGTAACCGCATACATGTCGGTAATATCAAAAGGCGCGGCTGTATTCACCCTGTTCATTGTACTTACAAAGGTGTTCGCGCCCATGATGCCCCAGTGGCAGACCATAATATACATCGCAGCAATAGCAAGTATCACTCTTGCCAACCTGATGGCAATCAAACAGACTGTACTTAAACGCTTCATGGCATTCAGCAGCATCTCACAGGCAGGATATATAATACTGGCAGTAATAGGCGGACAGGCTGATGGCATGACAGCCATGGTGTATTACCTTATTGTATACATGATGGCAAACATGGCAGTTTTCACCATTATCGAAACAATCGAATGGGAGACACGCGGTGTTGTGGAACGGAATACTTTCAACGGTTTATACAGCACCAATCCCAAACTGACACTCATAATGACATTGGCACTCTTCTCACTGGCAGGCATACCGCCTTTTGCAGGATTCTTCAGCAAATTCTTTGTATTCATGAGTGCGTTCGGAGCAGGGTTCCACATCCTGGTATTCATTGCACTTGTAAACACCGTTGTATCACTCTACTACTATCTGCTTATTGTAAAAGCTATGTATATGAAGGAGAATGAGCAACCGGTAGCAAGCATCAAATGCAACACATATACACGTATAAGTCTATCTATCTGTGTTATAGGCATACTGTTGCTCGGTATATGCAGTTTCGTATACACAGGAATAGATAAGCTGTCGTTCTGAATACAATAAACGTATAGCAGGGGAGCCGTTTAACGACTCCCCTGCTATACGTTTATATCCTTACTGTTTATTTCCAGAGATTACCCCACTCTCCGCGCTGTCTTGCGCTCAACTGGTCTGTTTCACTATCAACTTTATCATCGCCACCGCCAATGATTATACCATTACCTGGGCTGGTTGCAAGCATTCCTTCGGTAGCAACAACAACCATCTCCACCGCAGGAGCAACATACATCTTCTTATATTTCATATTCACAGCTTTATTCATTTTACAAAAACACGTTGACCATTGACAATATATATACCCGAAGTTGTTACTCTGTTCAAGCGACGTCCCTGAAGGTCGTAAATAACATCTTCTGCAACATTTTCCTCAACAACAGCATCATCTATATCGGTTGTATCACCAGAACCGTTACCAAAAGAGAAAACATAACCGTAAGCACTATTTGATCTTGCATTAGCCATTGGCAACCATGCACGATGTGCATTATTCAAGAAGCTCTTTGTTTCAAAGTTGGTTGTTACACCATCCTTGCTTGTGAGTGATTCATAAGTCGCAACCTTATACATTCCCACGCCCTTATCCTTGTTTGCAAGAATATAGTGTGTAGCATCAGTACGCTCAGGAATATATGTTGCGGCATGACGACCATCAAGCAAGTTGACAACACCGTCATCAGCCTTGGCGTATGTAGCACGTTTCTGCTCCTCGGTATTCAATGTAGGAATATAGTTAATCTTAAAGTAATATGTTCCAGCACTCACTGCGTTAAGAATAACCGGTGTTCCTGCAGGCAACACACCACCCTCTATAGGAGCCACCTTGAACACATCGGCATTCTTCTCCACCAGATTACCTGTAGAGAGGTTGAAGTCCAAACCATTTGCCTTATCCTCGTCATAAACCACATAAGCCACCACTCCGTCAGGAATCTGCAACTCCATAGGGCAATAGAATGTAGCGAATTTCACGTTAGAAATAACAACCGGCAACTCCTCTACAATTTCAATCTTCCATTTGTAATTTGCCAAATTATCGTAGTTGTATGATACTGATACACCTGTTTCATTATCGATAAAGTAATAATGGTTGGTGTCATCCTTATTATACAAACCGAGGTAATTATCATTTAATGAACAAAAAGCTGTCTGATAGTCTTGCGACGTTTCATCTACAGGAATATTATCATACTTCAGCACACCGTTTTCAGCCTTTATATAACGTCCGTCCTCGTATGAAATAACATTCACACTCTGCATATCTGCACATGGCTGTGTATAATAGATTGACTTGAGCCCTACATTCAATGAATTGTCTGAATTATCAGCCAAAGTAAATGTTCCATTAGGTTGAGATACTATATATTTTCCGGAAACCTTACCACGCAAACGGAAATAACCATTGAAGAACACAAAGTTGGGGAAATGCAGCTTGATGTTTTCAACCATAGACATAATATACTCAACATCATCATCACCGATATATCCATTCTGGTACATTTCCATAACAGCAAGAGGTCCCATTTCGTAATAGTCAATCATACCATTGTATAGCGCATTAAAACCTTCTTTTGTTAAGCCATCATTGCCTACATAAACAAATTTGCCGGCCTGTTCACCCTCGTAATAGTATTTTGCCAGAGCCATTGTCTTACCAAACTCGGCCATAGCATCAACCATTTCAGTTGTTACCTCAAAGTCCAATGGTTCTTCCGAAATTGGAGTCAGATACCAAGTTGCACATCCATCGCTTGCAAGCACGTCTGAAGATACTGTTGGGACAAGAGTTCCATCCTCAGTTTTTTGAACATAGAAATAATAGTTTTTACCATCTCTTTCATCATAAGCATAAAAGTTATACGCTTCTCTTGAATCGTTATATGATGGTGTCCAACCGTCTACAACATCTATATTTACATTGAGATAGCTCTCCCCTACAAAAGGAGCAATTACATAGGGATTGTTTTCATCATCACCCTTGCTTGCCTTAACCCATTGATACATACACCATGGATTAACGTCCTGCATTGTTGCAGTAGATGCATCAATGGCTTTTCCACGAACTGCACTGTCGTCCCATGCCGACTCTATAATAAAAATTGCCGGTATGTTTTTCTCAACCTTTGAATTTATAAATGCCTCCAAAGCCTCGAACAACGTGTCTATTGTTTCCTGATTCTGATAATCCACAGCATCACAAGCAGCCTTCAAAGCATTATATGTTGCTGTAGGATACTGACCTTCCGTAGGCTCCGTCGAATGGTTGTCCTTATTAACCTCGAGCAGATATTCTGCCTTCTGCTTCATAAGCACAACAGCGGGGTCGATAATCTCCATATCAAGATATTCCTCATCAAAGAAACCGTCTAGAGACTCTTTTGCATCTTTTACAGCATCGTTGCATGGATATATATAAAATTCCGACAATGTAAATTCACGTTCACTGCAACCCTCCTTTACAGCATTTACACAGTCTACAGTAAAGCGCAGATAACGGTACTCCGTACCTCCCACGTTTATACTGTCAGAGAAGTAGTACATATCGTACAACAGATTAGGCATCTCAATATTCTCTGCCAACACCACAAATTCGCCATCCGGGGTGTTGCTACCCGAAACAGTTATGCTTACAGGTACATTGAGATATTCGTTCAGGTTCGGTTTAATGAAGAATGAGAAACCCGATACAGCACCGTCTTCTCCCAAATCAGCCTGCAGATAATGAGCCTCACGATTCACATTTCCTTCATCACTTGTCCAGAATGCAGAATAGAAATCATTATCCATGATGTTTGCATACGAAGAGTTCTCATTCAACAAAGGATAGTTACTTGTGAAACGGCTCCATTCTGTAACAAGTCCGAAATTCTCCTGAATGAATCCGGGATAAGTATTCACAGCATCCTGTGCATGGTTATAGACCTTCTCATCAATAACAGATGTTGCGGCAACATAGAGCCAATTTATACCCGGCAACGTATCGGGGTTTTCTGTCACGATGCACGAGAGAGCTATATCATCGGGAGAAGCCAAATAGAGATAACAATTCTCAACATCGTATGACTGGAATTGCAATGCACCATAATAACCGTCAAGCATACTCACAAGCTCGTCAATCTCGATATCGTCGTCACCTGTAGATACATTGCTCGCATATTCAGTAGAATATTTGCCGGCTCTAGACTCATCAGAGGTCATTGTAACAGAATATTCGCCCTTTTCATTGAGGTATGGAGCAGATACATACATTCTTGTTGCCGTATTATAGAACACCGAATATACGTCATCCGACACAAGAGTGACATCAAGCGTCAAAGAGTCAACTTCTATATCAAAGCCCTTTATATAGAATTGCCACATATTGGTATGTCGTTGATCTGCCTTTTTCGCCAACGACAGATATGACTCATCCGCGCTTTCTGCAACAAGACTCATATCGTTGACAATCAATGAAGTTGTATTCGTTGCAAGACCCTTAACGGTCATCTGACCTGTCAACTCATTAACATCTATATAATCGGCATTGAAAAGACTCATCTCCTTCAACAGCTTGTCAGAAGTTTGGACAACCCCTCCAAACGTACTGAGCATATTCTGAATCTGAACAACCTGATTTATGTCATCGAAATTAGAACCCGCACCATACAACATTGAAGCAATAACTCCTATAAAACTTGTATAAATTTGGGTTTGGGTGAGTTTTTCAGAATCAAGTACTCCAAGACAATCAAACAACAAATCACTAACCATTACATTTGCCCAGTTGCCACCCATTCCAAAGATTTCCTTAAAATTGACAATCTCTTCGAACTGCCATTTTGAGTTGTTTCCTATAGTAGGAGATACACCGACTGTTCCATTACCGTCAACTGTCCAATAGGCTGTTTTGCCATATTCCGTAATATAAAATTCAGTACCACCCGTTCCAGCGGCATAATCGATATAGAAAGGAAGACCGGTACTGTTCCAGCTATCTACTCCGGCACACAGCAAATCATTGCCGGCCGCATAATTTCCGAATGTGCCATTGGAAAGACCATAGAAAAGCGAACATGTATCGGGAGCCACAACAGTGCTCATTGCCTGGTCGGCACCATTATAATGCAAATACTGGCCGTTGTCGACATTCCTTACAACATACCATGTGGTATCTGAAGCATTACTGATATTGAGGCTTGTTGCATAAAACGGCTCAATAACCCAAACTGCATACTCATCAATTTCGTCAGAATATGTCAGTTCGTAAGTAAGAGTGTCACCTGTTTCCGGGTCGTAAGTAAGAGGCACGCAGGTCCAGACATCGCCCAGGCTTTCGCCACCACTTCCGAATTTTTTTTGCTCAACATCAGATATATAGAATCCACTTCCGTCCTCGAGTACATTAAAATAGAATTTAGGGTGACTGTTACTTGCCAAAATATAGCCTGACTCCAGACCCCATTTGTTCTTTGCAGGGCCATAGAAAACATCACCACCGGAATTGCGGTTCAACACCTCATAATTTATACCACCCAAGATTCCACGGTTATAAAAGTAGAACATTGAATTGCTTGTAAGTTCTTCTTCTGCAACAGTCACCAAAGGAGAATTTTTATCAACCATGTGCAGATATTGCCCGGTCTTCACATTCTTGATGTGATAGTATTTAATAGATGAAGTATTTTCAGATATTGATAAATCTGGCAGACGGACACGGTTTACGAATCTGTCGTGATCGCTGGGTTGTACAGATCTAAGAGAAAAGGTCGCAGGTGTCTCCTCTTTTTTCACACCATGCTTTTTGATTACGTCGTTACAATAGCCGAGCAACTGTTCTTCAGTAACGTTTTCGGGGAGTTCAACACCCATGCTGTACGCCACGTCAGAAACCAGTTCCATAAAAGTTTTCTGTGCATTCAAGTTGCAAACACAAAAAACATAAATTAATGATAACAATAAAAACTTCTTCATATCGCTATATTTTAATTATTTCATTAATATTCAAGGGGTTCAACAGCACAGAAAGGCTCAAGACAGAAGCCCCCCCGAAATTCGTTGCAAAGATACGAAAAATTTAATAAAATACCATTCGATATATGTTAAAAAATAACCGGAGCCATCAGACTCCGGTTATAGGAAACCAAGGTTATTTTATGTACACCTTCTTGCCATTCACTATATATATACCCGATGTGGACACTTCCTTTAATCTACGTCCCTGCAAGTCGTGAATCACAGGCGAAGCAGAATCATCCTCACAGATATCGTCAACCGCTGTTGTTCCGACATTAAAACGTAGATTGAACATAGAAGCCTGTTGTGCCACATTTTGCGGAACAACAAGATATGCCCTATTGGCGGAGTTCATTATATAACCGCCAAGGTCGTTGTTGTAACTGCCGTTTTCATCAGCCACCTTCTTGCCGTCGGCACCGAAATTCTCGTATGCCCAATACATTTTCACAACGCCGTTCTTTACCTGCATCACATATACATTATTGTTAACGCTTTCGCTATCGCATTTGACAACCTTTTTGTATAGTGTACCACCAAGCATGTTGCCAGAAACCGCAGTTCCTGCCACTGAACTATATTTGAACGACAAATCCAGCTTGTCAGCAAGAGTGTTTTCACTCTTTAAAATAACCGGAGTATTCGCAGAAAGGATATCGCCAACTTCAACCATATCTATGTTGACTCCCACCACATTCTCAGCATAATACGCTGTTACACCATCGGGTACTACGGCATCAAATCCAAGCATAAGTGTACCATATCCTATAGCGTTCAATGTGTATGGATAGTTGATTTCTTCAATCTCGTCATCGGCAAGTTCCTCGATATACCATGCCGAAGCAGTATTTACACCTCCGGAATAACCGACAATATTACCACCGGCTGCAGCGTGCATAGGATGACCGGCAACGATTTTCAGTATCGCATTATATTCGTCAATAACCTCTAATGTTATCTTACCAGGACTCTCATTTAAGAAAACATGTGTCGCCCATCCAAAGTTATTTACATAATCACCCGTATGCAGACTCTTGAGACGATAACCTCCGTCAACAAGCTCAAATTGCCATATTGCACGCGAAGAAGCCTCATCATAATCCTTTGAGAAATACATATCGTTCTGCTCACCTACATACGCCAATGCATCTGCACTATATCCGGTATATGCTGAACGCAAACGATAGAACTTGCCTTCAGCCGGCATGTTGCGCTCAAGAGCATCGAATGCGGCTGTAAGTTCAGCAAGCATGGCAATATATTCCTCATCAGTTGAATTAGCTGTTTCCAACATCTCCTTTGCCTCACCAAACAGATTATTGTATGTATCGATTCCTTCTGTCTTATAGTGTCCTATTGCATTACCGGCAACTTTTTCACCGCCACACGCAATATGTTTGTTATAAAGCGCATAATATGCAACAGACAAGCCATAGTCGGTTTCATCCATAACAAAGCGGAATTGTGAGCCTCCGTCGGAAGCGTCATTGTAGAATCCCATTTTTTCGGACACGCCACCAAAATTACTGAAATAATTGTTCATACCCACAGGTTGGATATTCCACCAACCCTCTGCCGTTACATTCACCTCTGTTTTATTACCGGATTCATCGGTTTTTGTTTCGGTCTTGAATGTAATATACCAGTTTGTCTTATATTTGCTGTCTGTGCCATCCACAGCCACTACTTTGCCAGGACCATTAGATACTTCTTCTACGCCCAATCTGAATGTAGTATTTTTTGCGCCATTATGGTAATATGGGAATATCTGTATATCGTCGTGACTTGTATCGTCCGTACCCTGCATAAAATACCACGCCTGATAATGGTTGGGACACTCGTCCATAACCGCAACCTTCATCGAAGAAGAACTTTCTGCACCATCATATTCAAGTACGGGAACCCCGGGACGGTTTATCTCTATCTTATACAGCACTGGATTATTTACATCGGTTGTAATCCTTACCGGAATAGTCTTAAACGATTCTGCAACAGAAAGAGCATTATAGGCCGTCTGCAACTCGGCAAGCGCTGTATCGTATACTGTTTGTGTAACATAGTATTGATTTTTTATTACACCGGCATCTACTGTCTCATTATATGCATCAACCACTATTGACAAAGACAAGTTTGGTGAAGTATACTCCTCGACAATAGCAACAGTTTTGCAAGCGGTCATTTCAAAATGACTCATTGCAAAGAACTTATGACCATCGTGCACACTATGGTTATGAGTATCCTTTACCATAAAACGGATGTAACGGTATGCCTTACCGTTGGTAATCTCGCCCGACTGGTATGTGGTAGACATATTGCTGAGTGTTGTAATCTCCTCAAAGTTCACGCAGTCGTTACTACCCTCTATGAGCATCACCAATGGAGCATTGCCCGTATTACCGATTCGTGGGGTATAACGGAACTTGAACGCAGCCAATGCCTTTGTTTCACCCATATCCACACGCAGATAGTGGTCAAGTTCATCGTCGTGACTACCATTTACATACGAAGTATGCAGGAATGTCGCAGTAATAGGTTCGCCGTTATCGTCGACATCGAGCAACGCCGACACGCCCAGATTATCACCGCTGTAGTTATTTGTAGTACCCGGCGCATTGCAATAGATGTAATATGGTGCATTAGCATCGGTTGCCTGCAACTGAATTGCAGTTTCTTCTTCATTAATAGTTGCAACCTCGGCAATAAGAGTATTTGTTGCATCAATAAGTTCTGTCAACGAAGTCTTATCGTTAACATTTGCATTCTTTATGCGAAGCAATTCGTCGTACTGCGCTTGCAGAACAGCAAGAACCGTATTATATTGTTCCTCTGTCACAAACTTATCTCTTGCATCAATACCAGCCATCAACGCAGTATTCATTGCAAACATCTGCTCACCAGTTATGCCGGATGTAGAATAATTGCTATTCACCTCTGCCGCATTGTGGGCATAGAGATTAAAATCAGACATATTGAAGTAACCAGCCTCTGCAGCAACAGCAAAACGGATGTAACGATAATAGCAGTTCAATGCAACAGCAGAAGACATCTCCCACTTCACGTTCTGACCGACCGGCATTCTTTCGGAAATTTCCGCAATTTCGGTATATGCACCCTTGTCTGTGCTACCAAGAACCTTAATTGCCGTAGGACGCTGGTTGGCATGAGTACTGTTACGGGTTGTGTAATCGAACGACAAATCGCTGATTGCGACCTTGCCGCCAAGGTCAATCTCGATATAGTGGTCGTAATTATTCACAGTAGTACCGCTATCCCATGTTGTTCCAAAGAAAGTTCCTGTTTTTGCAGTTCCATCATCGTTCTTGTCAATCAGAGCACCAATACCGTCGCAATCCCAAGCTGTTGCATTTGACCAGATATAGAAACTGTTCTCGGCATCCATTGTCTGCAATGCGATGGCAGTTTTTGTCTCAGTTCTATCTGCAACTTCACCAAGCAATGCTTCCATTTTCGCCACAAGTTCAGTCATGCCGGTTCTTGCATTTTCTGCGAAATCATCCGCAATAATCTCATCAATCTTTTCACATATAGCTCCAAGTTCATTTATTGCAGTTTCCAGTTCCGATGTGGTAGGAGTTGCGCCATTACCAACAAGAGGCCCCGCCTCTGATATTTCAGTAATAAGTCTATCGAAATCAGACTGAGTTATTACGGATTTATAGTAATCGTCGATGACTCCGTTATTCTCATCGGCTATTTTTACATACAATACCTGTGCCTCGGACAAAAGTTCATACAACACTGTCTTTAAATCTTCTTTAGAGCCCATTGCCTCTTCGAGCGCATCTTTCGCAGCACTTAATGTTGCAATCTGAGCATCAAGCAGTTCTATCGATGCTGTGTTACTTATCAATGTCTCGGCATCGACAACCTTGCTGTCTGTAGCAATGAGCAACTCTTCCGTGACTTTTGTATTCTTATAGGCATCGTTTATAGTAACTGTTGTGCAAGCAGCCTTTGTAAGACCAAACTTAGCCATTGTAAAGTAGGGATAACCGTTATCATCGGCAATATCACCGGTATCTGTACCGCGACCGATAGCCGTAATACGGAAACGCAAGTAACGATATGGTGTTGAAGCGCTACCCAAAACTTTTGATTCAAACTCTGAGTTTTTTCCGGTAGCCTGTGGCAAACCATCACTCTCGGCTGTCAATGTGGCAATCTCAGTAAATGCATCCTTTGTACTGTTATCGCTGTCAATTTTATTTGCACCCTCAACAACTATAGTCTTTGGCATATCTTGATATGTGCGGCTTGCCGTTGTATAGACAAAATAGAACTCACCAATAGATTTTCCCTCACCCATATCCACTCGCAGATAATGATAATCACTATCGGCCGATTTTCCACTCCACTGCGTATGCATGAATGAATTATCATCTTTAAAAATATTGCCCAATTCACCCTCAGCAATCGTTGCATTACAATAGACATTGAATGTTGACAAAGCAACAGCCTCTTCCTTATTGTTTGTAACTGTTCCCACCAGGGCTACAAGTTCCTTTGTTTCGTTAATCAGAGCCTGCAATTCGGCTGTTTTTTCAACAGCAGGGCTGTTGTACTCGAGATAGAGTTTATCGTAAGCACTCTGCAAAGTGCTCTTCACAGCGGTAAAATCGGTCGCGCCTTCCTCTATTGCCGTTTCTGCAGCGACCACGGCATTGTAGGCTGCTGTTAGAGCACTCTTTGTCACATAGTCATATTCGGGGTCTATATTTACATACAAATCGCCCAAAGAGGGAACACAGAATTCCGCAATATAAAAATATTCGTGACCATTACCATCGGTTGCTGTGCCATAGGTATCGGTTACCATAAACCTGATATAACGATATGATTTACCGTTTGACAGCATACCGGAAGTGTAAACTTTGCTATATTCATTTGGTAAGCCCTCTGAGATTGTTGCAATCTCCTCAAAAGCACTCAAGTTGTTGCTTCCTTCAACCTTTATCACCTTTGGATGCGATTTAGAATCGCCATTGTGGCGTGTCTTGTATGAGAACTGAACCTGGCTCAATGAATTACCCTCGCCCATATCAAGGCGCAAATAGTGGTTCAAGCCATCCTGTGAAGTAGCACTGCCGAAAACAGTGTGAAGGAATGTTTGGTCATTGCCATCGAGAATATTGTAGCCACGCTCGGGCATTGAAGCATCACCACCACTTGTTACATTGGCATTACACCACAGATAGAATGGTGCTTTAGCATCCGTAGTTTGCAAAGTGCAAGGGATTGCCACTCCAACAACATCCATCAGACTCTCGGTTTTTGCAATAAGTGCCTGTAACTCATCTGTTGCAGATGATGCGTTGCTATTGCTACCCTCAATTGCCGTGAGATACCACTTTGAAGCATCAGCATCACTGCTCCAGCCCACTACCTTACCACCGTCTGCTGCATGAAGCGAGCCATATCCCGAGGTTGATGTCTGCGGTGTTGTGATTGCCCACGCGCCAACCCTGTTTGTCGCCGTCAAAGTATATGTAGCTGCAGAAGATTGGCCGTTTACTGTAGAAAGAGCGACACTCTTTGCTGCTGCAGGCAGATAATATCCCGCGAGGCTATATAAATTGTAAACACCATCGGTTGAGGTTGTTTTGAACTGCCATTTTGCTGTATTTGCATTCTTGTCTGCCGATTCAGAAACCTTCACACCCGAATTTAGATGCATAGTAGTACCATATGCATAGTTTGTGATTGTATATGTCATCGACGGGTCGAACGGCACAAATGTAGCATTGTCCGAGTTTACAAGTTTCTCTCTTTCAGCATAAAGCATTTCGTATGCAGCGGCATAACCGCCATTGCCAGCCTCCAAGATTGTTTTTGCGTTCGCAAGTGCCGCCAACAAATTGGTTGCCGAAGCCTTGGTATAACAACCGACACGACTGTAAGTACCATCAAAATCTATTGGCATTGCCTCAACATCGGCAATGAAAGACCCAAGCAGGTCGCGTTGCATTGGTGTAAGGTCTACTTCAACCTCGGCTGTTTCACTATCAGAATTAACTGCCACCACCGTTGTCTTGCCTGTTGCAAGCTGGTATTTTGCATCGTCGTTAAGTTCGAATGTTGTCTTATTGCTGAACGAAACAATTTCGCCATTTTCATTGAGCACCAGGAAACCGATACCGCCTTCGCCACCGGTCATTGTTACAGTACCATCGGCACTGACTGTTGCTGTGTATCCCGCAAGTGCATCTACATTGCCATCAATGAAATCATTTACAGAACCCAGTTCGGCTGTTGCACTGCCATCCCACAATGCACGAGATGTTTTACCATCGTGCTTAAGAGTAGCTTCCTTTGTTCCGTCGTTGATGAGCAAGGCTGCATAATTTACAGGATAGCCCTTTGACTTAATATCGTTTATTGCCGCATCAATCTGCTGCTGGGTTACATTGTATGTTCCATTAGAATAGTCGCCAATGAGA
This sequence comes from uncultured Bacteroidaceae bacterium, assembly GCA_904502235.1. Taxonomy (GTDB): domain Bacteria; phylum Bacteroidota; class Bacteroidia; order Bacteroidales; family Bacteroidaceae; genus HGM04593. The sequence continues at coordinate 11,548 of CAJGDP010000001.1, read as the reverse complement.
ACATTATCCATAACCTCAAAGAAGCCGTGGGCGCGGAAGAACTCGGTTAGATCCTCACCTGCCGCATTACAAGCATGCTTATAGAAACGCAACAACGATGTTTCACCGCTTATCTGACCACCATTGATTATAGGTTCCTGACGACATAGTTCAAACAGACGTGGCCAGAACTGTGTATTGTTACCGGCAAGGTGATAATACAACCACAAACGGTAGTACAAATGTGTTATAGCCCAGATATTGTTTGAATAAAGGTTATTGTCCTCGGTATTGAACGCTGTGAGCACACTCTCCAACGAACCTTCGCCACCGTTGTAGCGCGATGTGCCCATACCCATGTACCACACTGCCACATTGGCAAAGAAGTTGTTGGTTACCTCGGTTTGACCATTTAGATTAAAGACTGCCTGATGCTGGTGACCAATCTCGTGCCCAGGTCCCCATGTAGGACCAGCTTCGGCAGAAATCTTACCAATGATACTACCCATTGTCTCATAGTGATAGTTACATACGCGCCATCCACCGCTCATATAACCGCTACCGGCACCGACACCGGCACCATGATGATTGAAATATTCGCTGTAATCGATTCCCTGGCAGAACTGCTGATAGGTTTGTGTAACACCATTTACTGTTGCATTACCGTAATTATAGATTTCGGCAGGAGTGCCTTTGCTGGTCCAGCGTGGATAGAGATTGTTCATCTTTTCCATATCCGATACGCTGACTACACCCATTGTGGCAAGTTGAGAATACATTATTCTATCCCAAGCCTCAATCATGATATTGATTTTACCATTATCCTTGTCGAGTCCCATACCGGGATATTGAGCCGCGTATGTAGCAGATGCGCCACCGGCATAGCAGTTGGGGGCATTGAGTACGGTTATATTGTCAAGATGATAAAGCAATCCCTTTTCGGTATTACCTGCATCATTGGGATGATCACCCAATGGGAAAAGCAGTGTCTGTCTGTGACCGAGCAATGGAAAATCGCGGTTAACGGCATCGGTACCATTCAGCGGAGCACGCACCTTGTAGTAATTCCAATCGTCATCGTTATCAACCTCGCCCCACAAATCCTCTGTACCCGAATCGGCTGCACGGAAGTCACCAATGGCATTGTAGTAGCCATTGATATAACCGCCCTCAATGTGAATCTTCAAAGGAGCATAGTCGCTTATCTTATGAGGGAACTTTTCGGCAATTGTTTTTCCGTTTGCATCATATGTGTGGACAACATAATTTATCCACAATGTACCGGCTTCGTTAAAATTGGGTACAATATTCAAACCTGCATGCAATTCAGTATAAGCAGCACCATTGTAGTAACCGGTTGCTCCCAAGCCCGCTTGATGAGCCAACCAAAGTTCTGCACCATCGGGTATTTTCTCTGCATCAACCATAATATAGATTGCCTGACCTGCATTGGCATAGATACCAGTCGGGTTATCCATGTTAGAGTGTGCATTGATACGCAAGTAGCTTGTTATCTCGCCCTCGATACTGTAAGGCTCATACATCTGCACACGGAATCTCTTGGCATAGTCGTTATCCCAAGATTTTTTGCTTGACACGGCATTAGCCTCTGTCCATGCAGTTGTGCTTTTATTTACCTGTTCGTTATACACCTTCTCCACCATCGCTTGCAACACTGCAGGAAGGGCTGTATAATTAGCATCTGATTTTATTTGAGCAAGACTCTTTGCCGCATAGGTGGAATTCAGCTTTGTACAAGCACCATCGGTAAACATTGCTGCAAGCTTTGTATTGTAAGATGTAACTGTTGCAGACGGCACGACAAGTTTCTCTACATCGTTCCAGATTGTTTGAAGTTGGTCTGATGTATAAGAGACTTCGATAGGTGTCCACTGTGAATTTGCAGCACTTGTTTCCCAACTGACTATGTTGCTGCTGCCGTCTTTATGCATATATCCGTAACCGTTGGTATGAGATGCACCACGAATACAATAATTGTTATTTACAGTAGAGACAGTAAAGTTATTACTCTCCTCTGTCAAGCCCCACGCACCGGAAGTAGTGTTATTACCCTGGAGGTAACGACCATTGGCGAGGTTACGGAATGTATAGTTGCTTCCACTCACCGTTACATACCACTGCTGTGCCTTGTCGGTTTCACTTGTTGACACGGCTGCAACATCAGAAAGAGCTGTTGCACCCAACGAAACAGATGTTGTTCCACTGCAGACAATGCGGTAGACTTTACCATTTTGAAACTGCGCCATAACATTTGTTGCACCAAGCAACAGAAACAGCGTCAAAAACAGATTCACAGATAACTTTTTCATTTTATTGTTTTTATATTTTTACTACTTTTTTTCAAAAAATGCGCATTACCCAAAAACAATGCAACACGTTGATGCGCAATAGCGCATATTTTGCAAAATTACGAAAAAAAAGCATAAGATTGTTTATTATTAACATTTTTATGCAAACGGCAAATATTGCTGTCGACACCCCTTACAACATTTTTTAAGATAAAAAACGATTTCGCTTTTTCCTTTTTTCCGACGTAATCACTATCTTCGCAGAAATTAACTAAAAATAAAGCATCATGACAAAGAAACAGAATATAGGAACCATCTGCATACAGGGTGGATGGCAGCCCAAGAAAGGCGAATCACGTGTATTGCCCATATTCCAAAGTACGACATTCAAATATGAGACAAGCGAACAGATGGCACGCCTGTTCGACCTTGAGGATAGCGGTTATTTCTACAGCCGTTTGCAGAACCCGACAGTAGATGCCGTTGGTGCCAAGATTGCGGCGCTCGAAGGCGGTGTCGGTGCAGTTATGACATCATCGGGACAGGCAGCAAACTTTTATGCAATATTGAATATCTGCCAGAGTGGCGACCACTTTGTCTCGGCAACTACTATTTACGGTGGTACATACAACCTTTTTGCCGTTACACTAAAGAAAATGGGAATTGAGGTTACATTCGTTGATGCAGATGCTCCGGCAGAGGAAATTGAGAAGGCGTTCCGCCCCAATACAAAGGCTCTCTTCGGTGAAACGATATCAAATCCCGGAGCCAATGTCCTTGACATTGAAAAGTTTGCCAATATCGCACACAAGAACGGTGTACCCCTTATCATCGACAACACATTCGCAACACCTATCAACTGCCGCCCAATTGAATGGGGAGCTGACATCGTAACACACTCCACCACAAAATACATGGATGGTCATGCTGTTGCAGTTGGTGGCGCAATCATCGACAGCGGTAACTTCGACTGGGAAGCCCAGCACGACAAGTTCACATGCCTCACCGAGCCTGACGAGAGCTACCACGGTTTGATTTATACCAAAAACTTCGGCAATGCGGCATACATCACCAAACTTGTATCACAGGTTATGCGCGACCTTGGTGCAATGATGTCACCACAGAATGCCTTCCTTTTGAACCTTGGTTTAGAGACACTTCACCTGCGCATGCCACGCCACTGTTCCAACGCACAGAAGGTGGCAGAATTCCTTAAGGCACACCCCAAAGTAAAATGGGTTAACTATAGCGGTTTGAAGGATGACAAATACTATGAACTTGCACAGAAATATACTCCCGAGGGCGGTTGCGGCGTAATGGCATTTGCCGTTGAAGGCAACAAGGAAGATGCAATACGCTTTATGGACAGCCTTAAGTTCATTGCCATTGTTACCCATGTTGCCGATGCACGTTCATGCGTTCTGCATCCGGCAAGCCACACACATCGACAGCTGAGCGATGCACAGTTGCAGGAAGCAGGCATAAACCCCGACCTGATACGTCTGTCAGTGGGTATCGAGGATGTAGAGGACATCATTGCTGACATCGAGCAGGCATTGCAAGTGCTATAAGGACATTGCAGATGAAATTACTGGAATACAATACAGATTGTAACATCAGAGCCTTTTCCACATACCGTGGGGAAGGCTCCGGTAATTATGGAGGATTCAATATAACACACTACTGTGGCGATACAGAAGCACATGTTGCTGAATGTCGTAAAGAACTATGCAAAAACCTCGGCATTGAAGATAATGAACTTATTTTGCCAAGGCAGACACACAGCGACAAGGTGCTTTGCATAGACAACGAGTTCATCGCCATGCCACCAATAGAGCAAAATGCTTTACTGCAAGGCATAGATGCTGTTATAACAGACATACCGCATCTATGCATAGGAGTATCCACTGCCGACTGCATACCCGTGCTATTATACGACAACGCCAAAGGTATTATAGCAGCCGTACATGCAGGATGGCGCGGTACAGTTGCATTCATAACACAAAAATGCATTACAACAATGTGTAATAGATATCACTGCCAAACAAGCGATATCAAGGCAATCATTGCACCGGGGATTTCTATAGACTCATTTGAAGTGGGTGATGAGGTTTACGAAGCCTTTGCACAGGCAGGGTTTCTAATGGAAAAGATTGCGAAGCGCTACCCCTGCACCGATGGAAACGAAAAATGGCATATCGACCTATGGGAGGCGAACCGTCTGCAGATGATTGACCACGGCATAAAAGAAGAAAACATTTCCATTGCCGGAATATGCACATACAAACAGCATAAGGATTTCTTCTCGGCACGACGGCTGGGAATAAATTCAGGAAGAATTTTCACCGGTATCATAAACGAAAAATGACGACCTAAAGTCGTCATTTTTCGTTTATATGGAAATGGATAAAAAGATTAAATTCAAGGCTTGCGACGCCTGAGAAACCGCAGTTTACTAAAAGTAAATGAGGATTTCGAAGGCAAGCATAACGCAGAAGTTAACTTTTTAGCCTTTTACATTTTAGCCACCGAAGTTATCATACATAATAGATTTCTCCTCAACACCGAGATCTGTAAGCATGTTGACAACAGCCTTAGACATCGGACCGGGACCACACATGTAGTATTCGATATCCTCAGGAGCCTCATGATCCTTGAGGTATGTCTCATAGATAACCTGATGTACGAAACCTGCGGTATACTTAACGCCTGCTGCATCAGCCGCTGGATCTGGACGGTCAAGCGCAAGGTGGAATGTGAAGTTGGGGAACTCTTTTTCCAACTGCAAGAAGTCCTCGAGATAGAATACCTCGTTCAACGCACGTGCACCGTAGAAGTAAGTCATTGTACGGTCGGTTGTCTTGAGAGTCTTTGTCATGTGCATAATCTGAGCACGGAGAGGAGCCATACCGGCACCACCACCTACCCACATCATCTCCTTCTTAGAATCGAAGATTGGGTGGAAATCACCATAAGGACCACTCATGATAACCTTATCACCGGGCTTCAATGTAAAGATGTATGATGATGCAATACCACAAGGTACATCCATAAATCCTGAACGGTCTGCCTTGAAAGGAGGTGTTGCAATACGTACTGTAAGCATGATGCGGTCACCCTCTGCAGGATAGTTCGCCATTGAGTAAGCACGGATTGTCTCCTCTGTATTCTTGCACTTGAGACCGAGCAAACCGAACTTCTCCCATGCAGGCAAGTACTCGTCACCGATAAGAGACTTGTCGATGTCCTTATCGTAGGTCATGTCGTATGCAGGAATCTTGATCTGTGCGTATGAACCGGGAACGAAGTCCATGTGCTCACCAGGAGGCAATGCAACAATAAACTCCTTGATGAAAGTAGCGACGTTCTTGTTTGAGATAACCTCGCACTCCCACTCCTTAACGCCCATAACAGACTCAGGAACCTTGATTTCCATATCGTTCTTACACTTCACCTGACAGCCAAGACGCCAATGTGCCTGTTGCTCCTTACGTGTGAAATGACTTGTTTCAGAGGGAAGAATCTCACCACCACCCTCTGTTACCTGAAGTTTGCACTGACCACAAGAGCCCTTACCACCACAAGCCGAAGGCAAGAAGATACCATTCTCGGCAAGAGTACCCAAAAGAGCACCACCTGCAGCAACCTCAACCTCTTTTTCTCCATTAATCTTAACCTTGATATTTCCGCCGGGCAACAAGAAACGCTTTGCCAACAGAAGAATAACCACCAATGCGAGGATGATTACAAGGAAGACCGCTATACTTGATAATATCAGCTGTGTATTCATATCCTTTATTTATTACATTTTAATACCTGAGAAGCACATGAACGCCATAGCCATAAGACCTACAGTGATAAAGGCAATACCAAGACCACGAAGAGGCTTAGGAATGTTACAGTACTCCATTTTCTCACGAATTGCAGCAAAAAGCACAATTGCAACCATCCAGCCAAAACCAGAGCCGATAGCGAAAGCTATTGAATCAGCAAAGCATGTGATAGCCTGTGAATTGTCTGCAGGAAGACCGATTCTCTGCTGCATAAAGAGTGAACCACCCATGATGGCACAGTTAACAGCAATAAGAGGAAGGAATATACCCAACTGGCTGTAAAGAGCAGGAGCAAAACGCTCAACAATCATCTCTACAAGCTGAACAATACCTGCAATAACTGCAATAAAAAGGATAAATGCGAGGAATGTCAAATCAACTCCAAGAATACCATCCGCAGCAAGTACCTTTGTCTGCAACAGATAGTTTACGGGAAGAGTGATTACCTGCACGAATATAACGGCAATACCCAATCCGATAGCTGTCTTTACACTTTTAGATACAGCCAAGTATGAACACATACCAAGGAAAAAGGCAAATACCATATTGTCCACGAAAACCGAACGGACAAGCAAACTAATGAAATGTTCCATAATTATTTTTCTTTACCGTATCTAAAATTATTTTTCCTGTAAACTCTTGTCTTTTGCTCTCTGGAACCATACGATGCATGCGATAAGAATGAACGCAGCAGGAGTCATGAGCATAAGACCGTTATTAATATAACCGGCATCATAGAAGCTCTGTGGGATAATCTGAATACCAAGAAGAGCACCAGAACCAAAGAACTCACGGAAGAAAGCTACAATAACAAGTATCATTGCATATCCCAAACCATTACCGATACCGTCGAGGAACGAAGGCCAAGGCTTGTTCTGCATAGCAAACGCCTCAAGACGTCCCATAAGGATACAGTTGGTAATGATAAGACCGATATATACCGACAACTGAACGCTGACATCGTATGCAAAAGCCTTAAGAACCTCACTTACCAATGTTACCAAAGCTGCCACAACTACCAACTGAACGATAATACGTATACGCATTGGAATTGTGTTACGGATAAGAGAGATAATCACGTTAGCCATAGCAACGATAATGGTTACTGAAAGACCCATTACAATAGCAGGCTCCAATTTGCTTGTAACAGCCAATGCCGAACAGATACCGAGCACCTGCACTGTTACAGGATTTTCCTTAAACAGAGGAGTGTTGAGCGCCTCTTTATTTTTCTTAGAAAAAAGTCCCATTATTTATTCCTCCATTAATTATTTGATTCAACATTAGCATTTGCTTTAAGGTAAGCCTTGTAAGGAGCAATCTTTTCCTTAAGCATTGCATCAACACCGTTACATGTGATTGTTGCACCTGAAACTGCATTAACCTCAACAGCATCATCCTGCACCTTCTTAACTACAGAAAGAGCAACCTCACCGTCTCTGATAACCTGCTTACCGGGGAAACGCGACTGGAACTTGTCTGCCGCAATTTCAGCACCAAGACCCGGAGTTTCACCTGCGTGTGAGAAGTATACACCGTATACAGTGTTGCAATCGTCGTTAAGAGCAAGGTAACCCCAGATACCACCCCAAAGACCATTACCGGTCATAGGAATAATATATTTCTTTTCACCGTTAACCTCTGCTATATAAAGAGGAAGGTTAGAATCCTCTACAGCATCATTTGCAACCTCAAAACCACCATTCTCCTTAACTACATTACCTGTAGCATTTACAACAGGGTCACTCTTGATTACGTTGTCATACTCTGCAGCCGCATCAGCAACATTCTTGATATTGAGAGAAGCAAGAATCTGCTTTTTCTTGTCAAGACGGATATTTTCGTCCTGGATAGGCTTGAGAAGAGATGAAACACCTGCCAAAAGGAATGCCACGATAACGACAACTACTGCTGAATAGATGATAGCATAGATATCGCTGTTTGTATCAAGACCTTTCTTACCCTCTTTTACAGCCTCGAAGTTTGAAGCATCAACCTTACATACCGGACAGGTAGCAGGAGCCTCTTTGCCTTCGTGTACGTATCCGCACACTTTACATACATATTTCTTTGCTGCCATATTCTATCAGTTCTTTTTAGTTAGACGTTTTGCACGTGCCTTCACATTTGACTGCACTACGCAATAATCGATAAATGGAGCTGTTACGTTCATAAGAAGGATAGCAAGCATCATACCTTCGGGATAACCGGGATTCAATACACGGATAAGTATTGTCATTGCACCGATACCGAAACCATAGATGTACTTACCACACTCTGTACGAGCTGATGTAACAGGGTCGGTAGCCATGAATACTGCACCAAAGCAGAAACCACCAAGAAGCAGATGATGCCAGAGAGGCATAGCCTCGGGCAACTTGTCAGCGAATACGAAAAGCATTGCTATACCACCCACGAATACGCTGAGCATAGTCTTCCAGCTTGCAACGCCTGTCAAAAGGAGAATAGCAGCACCAATTGCAATGGCTACAACGCTTGTTTCACCTATTGAACCGGGCATAAAGCCGAACAACATATCGCAAACACCGAGTTCTGCACCGGCAGCACCCATTGGAGCAATATCGTTGGCAACATGCTGAAGTGCTGTAGCACATGTGTAACCGTCAACAGCATTTGCACCCAAGCCAAAGATAGACTCTGTTGCAACCCATACTGAATCACCAGAGATTACGGAAGGATAAGCGAAGAAGATGAACGCACGAGCGATAAGCGCCACGTTGACAATGTTCATACCTGTACCACCGAACACCTCCTTGGCAAAGATTACTGCAAATGCAGTAGCCAAAGCAAGAATCCACAATGGGCATCCGACGGGGACAATCATAGGGATGATGATACCCGATACAAGGAAACCTTCGTGTATCTCCTCGTTCTTCCACTGTGCCACGGTAAACTCGATACCAAGACCCACGATGTAAGAAACGGCAATCTTTGGCAACATGACCAAAAGACCGTACACAAAATAGCTAAAGTCAAAACTGTCAAAAGGAGTTGTAGCCGCAGCTCCATTTGCGATGGCATTCTGAAGACCGATATTGTACATACCAACCAACAATGCCGGCATAAGAGCTATAACAACAAGAGACATGATACGCTTGCTGTCGATAGCATCATGGATATTCACACCACTCTTTGAAGTTTCATCGGGAACGAACAGGAATGTTTCGAAACCGTCGAACAAAGAACGGAAAGCATGGAGCTTGCCACCCTCTTCAAAGTTGGGCTTAACCTTATTCAAATAATTTCTCAAAAATTTCATACGATTGGATTTTATTTTGCATTAAAATTCGGTTGTTGTGTTTCCACTAAACCTCGTATTTAGCACATCTCGGCACGGAGTTTATCCAAGCCTTCGCGTACAATGCGCTGCAACTCAAGCTTTGATGAGTCAACAAACTCGCAAAGTGCAAAGTCCTCGGGCGCAACCTCGTAGATACCGAGCTGCTCCATCTTGTCGATATTGCCTGTTATAATAGCCTTGATAAGATATTCAGGATAGATATCCATTGGGAATACCTTGTCGTACTCGTTTGACATGATCATGTGACGCTCGCCACCCTTGATACGTGCATCGATAGCATACTTACGTTTAGGGAACAACCAGCTGAAGTAGCTACGGCTTGTACTGTACATGCCAAAACGGGGAGCAGCCCAACCGATGAGTTCTGCACCGCCCATAACCTCGGGGATAACAGTAATCTCTGTTGAGAAAGCACCAAGGAAACCCTCGGTAGTAGTCTTTTTGCCTGTCAACACGTTGCCATCGATGATACGGAGCTCGTGATTATTCTCGAGACGGCCTTCAACAAGTGTTGAAATCTGTGCACCAAGAACCACCTTGCTGTACGAAGGATTCTTTACCTCGCTACCTGCAAGCGCTACGGTACGTGTGAAATCCACTTTACCCTTGTTGAACAGACGACCGATGAAGATTACCTCTTCGGCACCGATTGTCCAAACGATCTCGCCCTTGTTTACAGGAGCAGTCTTGTTAATCTGAACACCTACGTTACCTGCAGGGTGAGGTCCCTTGAAGATAGTTGTTGTAACATTCTTTGCAACAAGCAAAGCAGTTGACTTCTGACAAGCGCAGATACCCAAGTGAACGGGAGCGATACGAGACAGTGCATCAAGACCTGTCTGAAAATCCTCTTCGTTGCCTGCAAGGGCATATTCGAAGTTTACAGCAAGAGGTTTTGAATCGAATGCAGATACATAGATTGCACGAGGTGCATCTTTGGGATCGGCAATGACATCATAAGGTCTCTGACGCATAAAAGCGAAGATACCTGCTTTAAGCAAGTCGGCTTTCACCTCGTCGGCAGACAATGAAAGGACATCTTTTGCCTTGTACTCTACAGATTCAAACTTACCGTCTGACTCTACCACTACGCTAAGAACGCGTCTTCTCTCACCGCGGTTAACCGCAACAACTTTTCCGCTCACCGGCGAAACAAATTGCAATTCGGGATTTGCCTTATCAACAAACAATGGCTCACCAGCCTTAACGCTATCCTCGGGCTTAACAACCACCTTTGGAGTAACACGTGTGAAATCAGCAGGCATCAAAGCATAAAGCTTTGCTTCCTTAACCGATGTCATCTCAGCAACCGGAGCACCTTTCAGATTGATATTCAATCCCTTAGAAATTTTTACGACTCTGTGCATATAAATTGAGTTACGTTAATACATTATCCGTTACAAAATTAGAGAAAAATTTCCGCATTTCCACGAATAAGATTTAAATTATTTTAATAATTTGCAGATAAAGTGCAAAAAAAATGAGAGGATACCTCACGATATCCTCTCACATCTATTAAGTAAGTAATTTCTATTATTCTGCTACAGCGGGTGTAGATTCTTCTGTTGCAACAGTAGCCTCTGCTACAGGAGCATCAACCTTCTTTGTAGAACGACGACGACGTGTCTTCTTCGCCTGTGTCTTAGCCATGTTCTCGTTGTAATCAACAAGTTCGATGAAACACATTTCAGCTGCGTCACCCAAACGTGTACCCAACTTGATGATGCGTGTGTAACCACCAGGACGCTCTGCAACCTTTACTGAGATTTCCTTGAACAACTCAGTAACTGCCTCCTTGCTCTGGAGATAACTGAACACTACACGACGAGAATTTGTTGTATCGTCCTTTGATTTTGTAATAAGTGGCTCAACGAACTTCTTGAGTTCCTTTGCCTTTGCGAGAGTCGTAGTGATTCTTTTGTGCATAATCAAAGAAACTGCCATATTTGAAAGCATTGCGTTTCTGTGAGATGCAGTACGACCCAAATGGTTAAAAGATTTCTTATGTCTCATAATTATTCTTTGTCTAATTTATATTTTGAAATATCTGTTCCAAACGAAAGATTCAGACTCTCGAGCAAATCATCAAGCTCAGTGAGCGATTT